>JANOEQ010000062.1:0-179557 GCA_031441485.1 Chitinophagaceae bacterium | reverse complement strand
CAAATAGCTGATTTTTGGGGGTTGGGGATTTGAGCTTCTGTATTTTTCGTGTTATTGGTGTAATTCGTGGCAAAAAAAATAGCCCCGGAACTATGGCACGAAGGAATGCAATTAAATAGCAAATAGCTGATTTTTGGGGGTTGGGGATTTGAGCTTCTGTATTTTTCGTGTTATTGGTGTAATTCGTGGCAAAAAAAATAGCCCCGGAACTGAGGCTATACATTATCGGAGTCTAAAGCCCCTTTTCTGAAAGTTGCAGACCCTGTAAGATACTGCGCAAGGGGCTTGTTGTTTAGTTCTGACTGTCTTCTTGTCTTGACTGCCCTTGCCCGTCCGGCTTAGGTATCAAAATCTTCCTGGATAATTTAAACTTCCCGGATTTAGGATCTGTACCAATTAGCTTTACTTTCATTACATCACCTTCTTTCACGATGCCTTCCAGTGTTTCTAAACGCTTCCAGCTTACTTCGCTAATATGTACCAATCCCTGCTTACCGGGCATAAATTCGACAAACGCTCCGAAAGGCATTATTGATTTTACCACCGCTTCATATACATCACCTACAGATGGCACAGCAGTAATTCCTTTAATCCAGGACACTGCTTTATCAACACCCTCTTTCTTAGTACCAAAAATGCTGATTTCACCCATATTGTTCTTCTCTTCCAGGTTGATCGTAGTTGTGGTCTCACGTTGTATTTCCTGTATCACTTTACCACCTGGCCCGATTACAGCGCCAATGAATTCTTTATCAATGAACAGTTTCACCATGCGTGGTGCATGTGGTTTCACATCATTCCTGGCCTCAGGGATGGTGGCATACATTGCATCTAAAATATGAAGACGGCCTTCCCTGGCCTGTGCCAGGGCTTTACGCATTACATCCATGCTCAACCCGTCAACTTTAATATCCATCTGAACACCGCAAATACCATCACGGGTACCCGTTACTTTAAAGTCCATATCACCCAGGTGATCTTCATCTCCAAGGATATCGGTGAGTACTGCAAATTGTTCCCCTTTGCTGATCAATCCCATCGCAACTCCGGATACGTGTTTGGGAATAGCCACACCCGCATCCATCAACGCCAGAGAACCGGCACAAACAGTAGCCATAGAAGAAGAACCGTTTGATTCCAGAATATCACTCACCACACGTACAGTGTATGGGAAGTCTCCACCCGGCATCATTTTTTTCAATGAACGCATGGCAAGGTTTCCATGTCCCACTTCTCTGCGGCCAACACCTCGCATCATCTTTACCTCACCCGTAGAAAAAGGCGGGAAATTATAGTGTAAATAGAATTTAGAATAATCAGAAACAGCTGCACTTTCCAATAAAGTAGAATCTAATGGTGTTCCTAAAGTAACAGTTGTAAGGGACTGAGTTTCACCTCTTGTGAATAATGCTGCTCCGTGTGGAGAAGGCAATACATCTACTTCCATATTCAACGGGCGAACCTCATCCAGCTTACGGCCATCTAAACGGATTTTATCGTTCAAAATCATATCCCGAACTACATAGTATTGCAGGTCGGCATAATAAGTTTTCGCCCATTTTTTTACATCATCCGGCAGGCTTCCACCTTCTTCCTTAATGTAATCTTTTCTCAGGTGATCCATTAATTCTTCCTGAATAGCTGCAAACTTGTCTGAACGCTCATGCTTTGCCAAAGCGCCTTTTGCTACGTCATATACTTTTGTTTTTGCAAAAGCATTTACATTCTCCCGTAGTCCTTCATTATGAAGCGGCTTGGCGTATTCTCTCTTGGAGGTAATTCCTTTTAAAGCTCTTAATTCTTCCTGTGCTTTTACCTGCACACGGATAGCTTCATGACCAACTTCTATTGCCTTTATCAAATCTTCTTCCTGGCATTCTTTGCCCTCGCCTTCTACCATCATTATGTTCTTGCTGGTGGCTGCTATGATAAATTCAAAATCAGCCGTAAGTAATTCACTGCGGAATGGATTTACCACATACTTTCCATCTATACGGGCCACCCTCACTTCAGAAATAATTTCCTGGATCGGAATATCTGAAACTGCTAATGCAGCAGAGGCAGCTAAACAGGCAAGTGCATCAGGCATAATTTCCGGGTCGCTGCTTATCAACGTAACCAGCACTTGTACTTCGCACAAATAATCTTCCGGGAACAACGGTCTCAGGGCCCTGTCTATTAATCGGCTCGTTAAGATTTCATAATCATTCAACCGGGCTTCTCTTTTAAAGAAAGAACCTGGAATACGACCTGCAGAAGCAAATTTTTCCTGGTAATCAACTGAAAGCGGGAAAAAACTTTGGCCTTCTTTAGGCTCCTTATTAGCTACAACAGTGGCAAGGATAATACAATTGCCCTGGCGAACAGTTACGGAGCCATCAGCCTGGCGGGCTAAACGGCCTGTTTCAATAATGACCTCATGGCCATCCCGTATATTAAATTTTGATTGTAATGGTTGTGAAAGCATACGTTTTAATTTTTGTAGTTGAAGGTTTAAGTTTTATTAAACGCTCAACCTTTTTAGTAAATGATCATTACTTAAACCCCGAAGCTAAACAAATGATTGCCGGCCAGCTGTATTGCCACCCACTGAACCCTGCGGACTATCATCGCCTGTTGTGCCGCTCACTTCACCGTACTGTAACGCTGCCGGGCATTTTCGAAGCACATAAAAACATCAAATAGATTGATAGTCCAAAAACAGTTATTCCCAACATCTGAAAGACATTGGGAATAGCGTATATAAAATCTTACATTTCGTACTGATATGAAACGGCAGAATTAATGACTTTCCCAGCGCCCGCCAAATGGAGGAATCGGGGTTGGGTTATTTTCTTAATCCAAGTTTCTCGATCAACTGACGGTAACCTGTAAGGTTGGTTTTTTGCAGGTAGTTAAGCAAACTTTTACGCTTACCAACCATCTTCATCAATCCGCGGTGAGTAGAAAAATCTTTTTTGTTTTGTTGCAGGTGTCCGCTGATCTGGCTGATTCTTTCAGTTAAAAGGGCAACCTGACCTTCAATTGATCCGGTGTTGGTGGCAGCACCAGCATAAGTGGTTAAAACAGCAGCTTTTTTTTCTTTTGTTAGAGGCATCTTTTAAATTTTAAAATTTCATCCTATTTTTTTCATCATGTATTTAAGGCGGCGAAGGTAAGGTAGAAAATGCGAACAGCAAGGGTTTTGCTTAGCTTTTTTTAAAGCAAATTTAACCCCTGTAGCCTGATTTTCAGGGCATAATTATATTTTTGTACATGGAATTTTCCCAAGACACAAAAAATATCCTTGGCCTGCAGCTCCCCACCGACCCACGATGGGTAAACCTGGCTGAAAAGTCAATGGCTGAAATCCTTACCGACCATGCCTATTGCGAGCAAAAAGCTGCCACTACGTGCATTTCCCTTATTCAACGATATAGCGACAAAGAAAAAATGGTGGTTGAACTCTCCTCCATCGTTACCGAAGAATGGGGACATTTCAGGCTGGTACTGGCTGAACTGCATAAAAGAAACCTGAAACTGGGCAAACAGCGGAAAGATGAGTACGTAAATGCTTTATTGCTCTTTCAGCGCAAGGGAGGCCATATCAACGACCGCTTCCTCGACCAAATACTAACAATGGCGCTGATAGAGGCCCGCAGCTGCGAACGGTTTAAAAGACTGAGCGAAGGACTGCAAGATGAGTACATGCAAAAATTTTATCGCCGCTTTATGGAAAGTGAAGCGGGACATTACACATTATTTATTGAGCTGGCCGAAACATATATTGATAAAGAAAAAGTGAGGCAACGTTGGGCTGAATGGCTGGCTTATGAAGCAGCAGTGATACAAAATTTAGAACTGCGGGGGGATAGAATACATTGAGCTAAGAGATTGAAGGAGGGAAAGAGATAAAGAGGTTTTTTTACAGTTCAACACTTTATTACGGATCTTTTACCCGTAAATTAAACCTCAAAATAATTTTAAAGAAATCCTGCATTAACTCTTTCCCTCCTTCAACCCCGTAAATCTCTTACCCAAAATAAACGCAATCGATTGTAACCCGTTAAATCAAAACGAATCCATAATTTCAATTTAATTATGAAGCAGGAAATACCACCAGAAGTGATAGAAGCATTTACCAGTTATTCGCCGGATTTGCCGGATCATTCTGCGGGAGATATCTCTGTTGAACCAATTGGTGACGGACTAATCAACCATTCTTATAAAGTGAACTGCGAATTAAAAGTGGATTTATTTCTACAAAAAATTAATAAAAATGTGTTTGCCCATCCTGAAGATGTGCAGAATAATTATATAACCCTCTGGGAATATGCAGAATTTGAATTTACCGGGTTACGGCTACCATCACCACAATATTGGGGGCCCAACTCCACACTTTACACAGATATGAACGGGGGCTGCTGGAGGGCTTTTGAGTTTATTGATGATACAGTAACAACACCTGTTGCAAAAAACCCTCAACAGGCAAAAGCCACGGCAAAGGCATTTGCAAAATTTACTGCTGTGTACGAAGGCATGAACACTGATCTTCTGAAAACCGTGATCCCGGATTTTCATAACCTTTCACTCCGGTATCAGCAGTTTTCAACTGCGCTGAATACAGAATTGTATGAAAGAATGGCAATAGCCCTTTCGCTGATCAATGAGCTTAAAGCAAGGGAACGTTATATTCATTTTTATGATCTCATCATTGAATCTGGTGAATTTCCGCTGCGGGTGATGCACCATGATGCGAAAATTGCGAATGTGCTTTTTGATAAAAAAACAGGGAAGGTCATTTGTCCCGTAGATTATGACACAGTAATGCCCGGATACTTCTTTTCCGACCTTGGTGATATGATCCGCTCTATGGCCTGCGGCGAAAACGAGAACAGCACAAATGAAAAAGGCATCAGCATCCGCAAAGAATATTATGATGCTATTCTCACCGGATATATGGAGATAATGGGAGCTTCTTTCACTTCATCCGAAAAAAAATATATCCATCATGCCGGCCTGCTGATCATTTATATGCAATCTCTGCGGTTTATTATCGATTACTTAAATGGAGATGTTTATTATAAAACAACGCACACTGAACAGAATTTTGACAGGGCCAGGAATCAATTGCTTTTGCTGCAATCACTTGAAGTTTTTTTGCAGGAAACATATAACTATAAATTATAGCCTTACTGCTTTTTCTTCTTTTTTAATTGCTTATCCATTTCATTGGGGCCGTATAGTCTGGCAAAAAAAGTATCGAGGCCAATTTTCCGGCGGATGTATTCAGCTATTATAATACCTGTTATTCCGCCTATTACCAATATAATAATAGCGGTACGCCCGGATGGACCGGTCCATAAAACTATTAACCCGGACAGGATAACAGGACTTGCAAATGCCTGCAGCCAGAACAGGATTGTTACAAACCACATTATTTTTTATTTGTTTTATACTATGTTGCATTTCATCTGCATTCTATCTTCTTTTATGCCTGTATTTTTTGAACCACATAGAACTCAGGAATCATAGAAATACACACATAGATTTATTATTTAAAATATCTATGTGCGTATTTCTATCTGTTCTATGGCCTATTGTGGTTCAAAAAGACAACGCAGCGGTTATGTTTGAGAAAAATAAACAAGCTCTTCCTTCAGATCAAGAAACGGATATTTGTCCTGCAGGATCTTTGTTTTTTCGAAATGCGCTATTAAGAACTGCTGATGTGCTTTTGTTTCGGGTTGAAAAGCCCTGTGCCTGCGGGCAATCACAATTTTTTTTATTTCCTGTATCAGTTGCCGGGAATCATCGTCAATACAGTTTTCGGCAAATTTTTCCAGTACAAATTCCGTAGCCGGGTAATTAGGATGCACCAGGTCAATATCGTAGAACCGGTAATCTCTTAATACATCTATCACCAGTTCATAGGCGGGAAAATAATAAGCTTCTTTGCAGTTGTGTATCACCTGGTGCACAGCTTCTGTTAAACGGGCCTTACTGCGATTATTTTCCACCACACCGTCCCGTATATGCCGGACAGGGCTGATAGTAAAAATGATTTTTAATGACGGATTGAAAGCCCTTAGCCGGTTGCAACAATCCTTCAGCATGGCTACTGTCTCATTTATTTCCAACAAGTACTTATCAAACCATTTTGCCGGCGCCCGGTGACAATTGGCAACCCCTTCCCCCAAAGTGCTGCCTGCCAAATCAGCTTCATTGCTTAAGCGGTATGAATAAGAAGAACCCAGCGTAACGATGAGCCAGTCAGCTTTCTTTAAAAAAGAATGAGCAGTTTCCTGTGAGATATTTATTGCATCAATAGCTTTCTGGCTATCAATGTGAGAAAACCGCGAATGATGCTGCCAGCTATTCCACACTTCATTCAATTGAAATAGTTCTTCCGCTGTATATTTTTTATTTTCAATATAGGATACAAGACTTTTACAAACGCTGTCAGGGCCAAACAAAATACCATTAGGGTTTTGTAATACAGAAAATTTTACGTCCTTTAACGCATTCCCTATATGCTCCGTAAAACAGGAGCCCATCAATAAAATTGTATCCCTGTACGTAATAGGCCGGGGCAATTTCTTCAAATCAATGTTCACCATTAAATCCATAAAAAAATCTCTAGTGTTAAGTCAATCACGTTTTATCGGATACCTCTCAACGAATACAAAAGCTATCCCACAAAGACCACGAAGCACACAAAGCCTTTTCTTTGTGTCTTTGTGGGATAATTGTTTCCGTCATATCAGACTTGACACGACACTAGCTTTAGCGTTCTGAAGAGGTTGTCTCAAAAGTCAGAAAATCACGCAAAGACACTACGGCGCAAAGTATAAAACAACTGAAAATCAAGCGTTGCGACCTTGCGTCTTTGCGGGAAAATTAATTTTAAAAACTTTTGAGACAGCCGCGTCAGGGGTTGAGGTTAAATATTTCCTCTGCCAGCTGCAGGCTTTTTGTCAAGGCCTCTTTATTCAAATCTGTTAATAAACACTGTTCTTCAAAATACTCAATCATCAGTTCACTGTTCATATTTCCCACCAGTTCATCATCAGCCATGGGGCAGCCGCCAATGCCTTTTAATGCGCCATCAAATCGCTTACAACCCGCTTTTACAGCAGCTTGCAGTTTCTCTTTCCAGTTGTGCGGTGTGGAATGAAGATGCACTCCTATTTCAACACCTGGCAGTGAATCTACAAGGTAACTGGTCATATCATACACCTGTCCGGCATCGGCCACTCCCACGGTGTCGGCCAATGAAATGATGCCGATATCCATTGCCACCAGTTTATTCACCCATTCAAAAACTATTTCCTCATCATAAGGGTCTCCGTAGGGGTTTCCAAAGCCCATGGAGATATATACCTCCAGTTGTTTGCCTGTTTTAATACACAGGTTCTGTATCTCCTCCACCCTTTCCAGCGATTGTTCAATGGAAGAATTAGTATTTCGCTGCTGAAAAGTTTCAGAAATAGAAAAGGGGAAACCGAGATAACTGATATTGTCAAACACACTGGCTTCTTCCGCCCCCCTGGTATTGGCCACAATGGCTAATAGTTTAGTACTGGTGCCAGACAGGTCCAGTTGCTTCACCACATCGGCCGTATCAGCCATTTGGGGAATGGCTTTGGGTGATACAAAACTGCCAAAATCAATAGTATCAAAGCCCACCTGCAGTAATGAATTGATATACCCTATCTTCTTTTCTGTTGGGATAAACCGTTTCCATCCCTGCATGGCATCACGGGGACATTCGATGAGTTTTAGGAGGCTAAGATTCATGTAACAAAGATAACGGGCCTTTACCTATAATTTGTGTAAGCCAATTTTTACAGCATACAGCGCCAGTGCCACCCGGGTTTTTACTCCCAATTTTTCGAATAGTGAATCCCGGTAACTTTCAACAGTTCTTGCACTGCAAAACATTTTTTCCCCTATTTCCTTGTAAGTAAGTTCTGTACAACTGTACTTAAGAAACTCTGTTTCCCGTTCAGTCAATTTAATTTTATGGTCATCCGTATTACTATCATTGGCCAATGCATGCATTACCCGGCTGGTGGCCCAGTCGGGATAATAAAATCCTTTTTGAGCCATTGCATCAAGTGCTTTTTCCAGTTCTGTTGGGTGAACATTCTTATTGAGATAGCCGGTAGCCCCGGCTTTGATCATTTTAATCAGCGACTCATCATCTCCCTGCATGGTAAGGGCCATTATTTTTACAGCCGGATGCTGCTGCTTTATCCAGGCGGCTGTTTCAAAACCATCCATCACCGGCATGGAAATATCGAGTAACACTATATCCGGTATATTTTTTTTTACTCTGAATAATTCCACCATATTGCTTCCATTCTCTGCTTCATATAATACTTCGTAGTTCCTGAACTGCTCAATGATAGAGGAAATAGCTTTCGCAATAAGCAGGTGATCGTCTACAATTACAATGGTTTGTTTCATAATTTTGTCTTTGCGGTGTTATTCATGGGTATAGTTAGATTTAGCCGGACACCTTTGCCTGTTTCACTCTCAAAGTTATAGTTTCCTCCCAGTTGCTGAATCCGGCGTCGGATACTGTCCAACCCTATTCCATTATGTTTTTCTTCAACAGTATCAAACCCTTTCCCATCATCAGCCAGTGTCATAGCAAGTTCATTCCCCGCAACAGTAAGTCTAATTTTTATTTCTTTACAACCTGAGTGTTTGATACTGTTTTGAATGAACTCTTGTATGATTCGGAATAAAGAACTTTTTGTGGCAATATCAATAACAGGCGAATTTGTGATTTCGCAGGAGGCGATACACAGACCTGTTGCATTTACCTGCTCACATTCCATACGAATCAGTTCATCAAGGCCGGCATTCTGTAAGGTATTATCGGTAAGGCTCTTTGAAAGCTGCCTTAGTTCGAGCAGCGAGTCATTTATTATTTTACTTACACCTGCCAGCTTATCCTGCTCTACCGGTGCTTGTGTTTCAAATTCCATCCGTTGTGTATGTATCGAAGCCAGGGTCAGTTTTTGGGCCACGCTGTCGTGGATTTCCTGGCCAATGAATTGCATGGTTTGACGTTGGCTTTCGAGTTGAATTCGCAAAAGGTCTAACTGATGCTGCTCATTCATCCGGCTCTTTTCTGCCTCATAAGCAATTTTTCTTGCCCGGTATCGAAAAACAAATACTACAATCCCACTGATAAAAATCAATAGAATTGCCGTCGCCAGTATGATAAATATAGTTATTTCGGTTTCCCCCATATAAATGCCAGCGTAAAAAACAAATACATAATACAATCCATTACAGAGGAAATTATCCAATAATTATTAAAAACCCGGGGATACCTATTGGCAAGTGTATTGTACATGCCGTACAAAGGAAATGATCCAAGATAAAATATAAGTAACCCCACACACACCCAAAACATCATAAGTGATTTAAAATTCATAAGCTCATCACTGGATACCAGCTTAATAAAAAAAAGGATGATCAGTACTAATAGGATAATGTTACCAGATGTGTACGAAAAGGAAAGAAACCAATAATTCATCTGCCGGACATATACCATATCGACTATTAATAATAGAACATAAATTAAAACACCCATTAGCGCCCACCGGGATTCTTTTTTTCCTTGAAAATATTTATAAAAAAGCAGCAGATAAAAAATGAATTGCAAGGGTATTCCAAAATACACATGAATATTCATGTTAAATACTTGGTTATGTGATAAGCGGAACATGGATTCTGTCATTATTTCTATTATAGAAATCGTGAGCAGGAATACCGGAAACCATTTCCAGTAACTGTTCTTTATCTTATTCCAAACCAGAAATCCTGTTATGGTTGCAATAATCTCTGACAAGTATATTGCTATTCTTAATTTATCATAGATATCCATACTTACAGAATTTTAATTTTCCGGGAATACACCGGTCCCTGCAGGAGGCGGGCGAAGACTTCCATGATTTTGCTCGTTTGGGTCATCACCACCAAGAGCTATATTAACCGGAACAGGCACTGAATCCAATCCATCCCAGGGAAACTCGCAACCCCGAACAGCCGCCGGATTAAAATTTTTGTATAACCCTTTTGATAACGTAAATCTGTATACGGGTACCATAAAAAGCGTATGTTTATTCGCATAATCGATATCGAGTGTCTTAAGATAAGCACTTGTTCTCATCATAAATTCATTGGGATATTGGGCGTAATAAAAACGGATTCCTAATTTCAAATCTTTTTTGTTGCAGCCCCTCTTACAAACATTGCTCTCAATGTACCAAATATATCTTTTTAGTGTTTCCAGATCAAATACTACAGAACTGGCATCCTCAACCCTTGACATCTGAGTTCCCTTCCATATAAAATTTTTACCAATGCCTGCATTATAATCCCTGGACATCTTAGCGGCCAGTTCAAAACTGATCTGCCCCGAAAAATCATTTGAATTAAATCCTGAACAAATTCTTGCCAAACAGGAATCACCAGGATAAACCAGTTTACCATCTAATGTCATGTTATTATTGCTATCGTTTCCCTGATTAAAAACCTGAAACCCTATAATACCCAGCAACAGGATATTTGATGCTATAAGTAGTTTTTTCATAACAGATAATTTTAATTAATAAATCAGATGGCTTGCTAAAAGTACTATGAAAGTTAAAAAATCTTATCCGTTAATTAACGGAAATGTTTTCCCGCTAATAATCTGCTAAACTCCGTTCTATACCCATTGCCTTCAGCCTGGATCCTTATCATCTTTGTTAAGCGATTTTACTAAAAAAAATAAATTAACAGAGAATGCCGAAAATCTGAAAAAGAGTAGGCCTAATAACCACTAAACACTTGAATTATGAAAAAGAAAAGTATCATTTTATTATTACTGGCTTTTGTCTTCCTAAGCGAGACCAGAAGCCAGGATACAAAAGTATCCACAATAGACAGTATTTACCTGAAAGTAAATGAGAGCATCCCTGTCTACCGTATTGAATTAAGATTGGTTACGGCAAGCGGCAGTTGGGATGGCACCGACAATAAAGTGTATGTACAATTAAACAGTAACGATGCCATTTATTTTCTTGATTATGGGCGGGACGACTTTAATCGAAATGCAGATCAGCGATTTGATATTATCAGTGAGCATATTCGTACAATCAGGGATATTAGTTTTATCAGGTTTGGGGTAAAGAATAATGACCAATGGGGCATTAAGAAAGTTGAATTGTATTTGAATAATTCACCTCAACCCGTATTTAGCAAAACATACAACCCCCAGGTGGTGATCAATAAAAGGCAGGGGCAGCATGATCAGTTCCTTATTTCATCCGCCGATTTGCGTTCAAACCTGAGCTGGCTCAGTATTAATCAGAACCGGGGATTGACTGCACTGCCGGTACCAGTTAAATTTGCCACGATAAAATCCATTATTGAAAGTATGGTTGGAAATCAAATACACCATAGTGGATACAGCAATTTGCAATGGGGTGGCACAGATGATAAAAATACGGTGTGGGGAGACTGGGTAGAGGGCCATTATGTAAACAGCACCACCCTGCACTTTGATCTCGATCTTGAGTATGCTATTTCAAGCAGTCCTGATGCTGAAATTGATGTCGACTTTGACCTGGTATTCAGTTGCGAAAATGGTAAAATAATCATTAAAACAGCAAATGTAAAAACAACCTGCACATACCTTGGTATAAACTGTGGTACGATTATAAATTTTATCAACAGCATTATTACTTTTTTTGGATTTGATCCCATAAGGCAGGGTACCGGAGGGTATGCAAGCAACTTTACCCGGATGTTCACAATAGAAGCGGGTGATAATAAATGCCATACCGTTCTTGTGGGCGGTGGCGGCGATGTAATAGTCTTTTAATTAATAACAGGGATTGCCGAAAACCTGGGACAGAGTAGGCATAGAAATAAATTCTTTTTTATGAAATTTTTTTTATCACTGGCCATTTTGTTTGGCATCAATTTGTTGCCTGTAACTTCAAAGGCAACTGACAACGTGCTGGTTTGGGAGATTATACCTGGCGTACTGCCGCAGGTAACCACCAACACGTTTTACAAATTATTTTGTAAAACAAACCGAAGTTATCTCGATTACTATTCAAGAAACAGGGGAATCAATCTTGCGTTTAACCAGAACCTGAATTACCGTAATATAAAATTTGTACGTTCCGGAAACAGCACAGGCCCCATAAAGTATGGAGAAAAAATTGCCATACATGTAAATCGTGGCGGTTACCTATACTATTGCAGACGAACTTACGGGATAAACCTTTGCTATTCAAGCACACCAGTTTTTCAATGGGAGATACGGGACAATTCTTATCTTACTTCACCCGGCAACCCCAATCGCAACCCGGTGCCAGGCAGCGCAACTGTGGCATTATTTAATACCTATAATGGCAGCTATATGATCTATGGAGATAGAACATGGGGGCCAAATTTAAAGTGGGCAACCACAACCCCTTCCACACCTGTTACCGGACAAATAAATGGTTTCGTAAGAACCGGACCTTATCCAATTAGTAGTACATCGGGAAGATGCACAAGCCCTATCACCTGGAGTTTCACTCCTGTTCAGCTTACAGGTACCAGTGGATCTGCCCTCCATTTTGTAATAACCAAAAATTATGAGGCTCTTGAAACAAACACAGGTCCTGCTGAATGGTGGTGCATATTTTCGGATATTTTCGGCGGATTAAAAGCAGGGACATGGAAAATAAAAGTTCAGACACCTCTTTGGTTTACTGAATGCCAGGTAGTAATTGGCAATGGAAATAATAGGTTCAATTTCACTGCTAATAAGCAAGGCTGCGGCTCAGGGATTACATTTCCCTAAAATAGCAACCCTCTTTTTCTATTTTAATTTTACCCCCGCTGTCTCCCCACCTCATACAATATCATCCCTGCCGCCACACTTACATTCAAACTTTCAAAATCCCCTTTCATGGGGATTTTTATTTTCTCATCACATACCTTCATCAGTGCCGGGTAAACTCCTTTTTCCTCACCTCCCATTACTATTGCAGCGGGAACGGTAAAATCAACATCCCCAATATTTTTATCCGCCGTCATTTCACTGGCAAATACTTTAATACCGTTCAGGTGCAGTTCATCCACAGCTTTCATCAAACTGCTTACACGGCATACCGGGATTTTTTCCAATGCACCGGCCGAAGTAAGTATCGCATCTTCATTCAACGCCCCCACCCCTTTGTCAGGTATAATAATAGCATGCACACCGGTACAATACGCTGTACGGGCTATGCCGCCAATATTCCTGATATCCGTTATTCCATCAAGAATAAGAAACAACGGCACTTCGCCATTCTCAATTACCAATGATATAACATCCTGCAGGTTTTGGTATTGTACTTTGGCTATCTGCGCCACACAACCATCATGATTGCCGATATTAAAACCATCGATCTTTGCAGCAGGCACATAATTTATTGGCACCCCATTTTGCGAAGCCAATCCTTTTAATTCATTAATGTCCTGGCCCTGCGCCCTTGTATCAAGATAGATTCTGTCTAATTGCTGACCGGATTGCAAGGCGGTAATAACCGCCTGGCGGCCAATAACCAGCGTATTCTTTTTGGGTCGATGTTGTTGTCTGAAATTTTTCACTTGTCAAAAATAAATGTTTTGCCACTGAGATACTGAAACGCTGAATTTATATTACCTGAAAACTAAAAACCCTGCTGGCTTTTGGAACCAACAGGGCCTTTGCAAATACATTTTCTACCTCTGAAGCACAGGGAGATGAGGCTTTATTTCAAACCAAATGCTTTCTTCACTTTTCCTACATAATCCAGTTTCTCCCAGGTAAACAGCTCCACTTTCTTTGTTACTGTTTTGCCATCAGGTGAAGTAAATGTTTTTTCCACTATTTCTGATTTGCGGCCCATGTGTCCATAAGCAGCTGTTTCGCTATAGATAGGATTGCGCAATTTCAATCGCTGCTCAATAAAATAAGGGCGCATATCGAATACGCTTTCCACTATTTTACTGATCTCCCCGTCGGTAAGGCCTACATTGGCAGTACCATAAGTGTTAACATTGATACTGGTAGGCTGTGCCACTCCAATAGCATAAGATACCTGCACGAGAATTTCACTGCATACTCCTGCAGCCACTAAATTCTTGGCAATATGCCTGGTGGCATACGCAGCAGACCTGTCCACTTTAGAAGGATCTTTTCCACTGAATGCGCCACCGCCATGGGCGCCTTTGCCTCCATAAGTATCCACAATAATTTTACGGCCGGTCAATCCGGTATCACCATGCGGGCCGCCAATTACAAATTTGCCGGTTGGATTTACATGGTATTTAATATCATTGTTGAACAGCTTTGCATATTTCTTGTACTTAGTTTTTATTCTTGGTATCAGAATATTGATCACATCGCTTTTAATTTTTGCCAGCATTTTGGCTTCGCTGTCAAAATCATCGTGTTGCGTTGATATTACAATCGCATCTATACGTACCGGCTGGTTATTGTCATCATATTCCAGTGTAACCTGGCTCTTGGCATCAGGTCGCAGGTAAGGCATTTTAGAATTCTTTTCCCTGCGGATGGCGGCGAGTTCAATTAACAGGTTATGGGCCAGATCAAGGGCCAGTGGCATATAATGCTCCGTTTCGTTGGTGGCATAGCCAAACATCATTCCCTGGTCACCGGCACCCTGTTCTTCTTTTTTCTTTTTATCCACGCCCTGGTTGATGTCAGCTGACTGCTCATGAATGGCAGACAACACACCGCAACTGCTTGCCTCAAACATATATTCACTCTTGGTGTACCCGATCTTACGGATAACGCCCCGGGCAATCTCCTGCACATCTAGGTAAGCTTTTGATTTTACTTCACCAGCCAATACTACCTGGCCGGTGGTAACTAATGTTTCGCAGGCTACTTTGGATTGTGGATCAAACGCCAAAAAATTATCAATCAGTGCATCCGATATCTGGTCTGCTACTTTATCAGGATGTCCTTCGCTAACAGATTCAGAAGTAAATAAATAAGGCATGAATAAAAATATTTTAGTTTATACGCCGAAGCCCGGCGCAGGCGGGTGCAAAGATAAGGGGAGGGTTATAAAAGAACAAAGTCCCCAGGGCTAAATCCGGGGACTTGTAAACATATCTTGATAACTATCTACAGTTTTGAATAAATAATCCGTAACCGCATCCTCCGGGGATTGGTATCACCCGGCCCCGTATTTCCCACTAACCTGATCCTTCCTTTGGCAACGGTTGGATTCAGATTGAAAATGGAACTTGGGTCATTGGAAGGTGCAGGCAAAATATACTTGTTTGATACAGTGAAAGGCGCATACAACCTCAAATCATAAGAGGTTGCTGTTTTGGTAAACACATGCTGCACATACCGGGAGATGTTGAATTTCCAGGTTCTTATCCTGTTACCAAAACCATCAATGGTAATGGCAGGTATTACACCAAAAGGGGCCAGGTTGGCAGGCTGGTCAAAGTTGAAGCTCAGATCATACGGGATGGCCCTGAATTTCTTGTTGGAAGTTATTGTATTATCGAAGGCATCCAGGTATAAATTATTCGGAGGCAGGAAAGTGCTGTCGGAAACATCATACAACTGCTCTACAATCAGCTCAGCCCGGTGTACCACCCGGTTGCTCATGGTACTTAATCCTGGTATTTTCAGATTGGCATAAGCTCCCGGCGAATTTTGAATAAATACTATTGGATCAGGGGCTGGTCCGTTGTTTAGTGATGCTAAAGATGGGAAGCCGTTATAATCCCTCTTTACATATTGAGCTGCCGCAGAGAATTGTGTAAAGAAGAAATAATTGACTGTGGTATCTCTTAAAAGCCCCCCATTGCTATTTGATTTTTTAGGGTTGTGATAATAAATAGCAAGCTTGGTATTAAACCCGCCCAGGTCAAATCCCATAATGGCGTTACCACCTGCTTCTGACCGAATAGCAAAACCTCTGAATTTTGACCGGAAAGCCGAATCCGTTTTATAGGCATCAGCCGTGTCATAATTGAACAGCCTTCGGGCAAAGCTGGTATCTAAATGTATCCGCAGCTGGTTTTTGGTAGTATCCCTGAATGCTTTTACAGAATCATTCAGATTTTTTGGTGTAAAAAACTGTCCCGGCTTGCTCAAAGGAAAACCTGTATTATAAGTTACGTTTTCCTTACGTATCAGGTAAGCAGAATCGTACCGGAAATTACTGGCATTATCAATTTCATACACTTTCAGCATCTGTGCTACATTGGTATCGCCGTAGGTCTCCAGGTAGTCAAGCACCAGCACAATGGAATCAATTTTTACACTGTCTTTACGGGCAAAAGGATATACTCCATACGCAGTGGGCTTCAATTCCAGGAAAAGCCGGGCATCTGTTTTGCCAAAAAAAGGATCATTATTGATCAGGCCGATAAAATGTTCTTCCGACCTGGCCAGGTACTGGGAATCATTGACCAATCCAAATGTATCATTGTAAGCCTGTACATCCACCAGGGTGTCAAAAGTTGTGATATTATCAACCGGGGGTACAAGCCCGCCTCCCAGGTCTGTTGCTTCATTTATTTTTCTGCAGGCGGAAAATAGAATAGCAACCGTAGCTACGATTGCTATAAAAGATAAAACGATTTTTCTGTTCTTCACAAAGTAAATTTATGTTCGGGTTAGTCAAAGTCTCCCAGTCATTTCCCTTTGCATCAATGTAGAAGGCAAGGGTGATGATGGGTAAGATTATTTGCCTGCAAGGTCGCTATACAGTTGTAAATAGTCTGTTAAATCTCCCCCCTCATTGTACAATAAAGTCTTCTTTCCCCGCACTTTAGAGAATTCATCTACCAGTTTTTTCTCTATTTTTTCAGCGCCAAAAGTAATGGCATCAGCAAAAGTGGCCCCGCCCCTGTACAGAGCTGTATTAGTGCCTTCTTTATATACGTCCAGGTCTTTTTCCTTTAAAGTGGTATGGATTAGCGCTTTTTTAATAAAATCCGGACCCAGTTTTTCATTAAATGTATTCTGTCCGATTGTATATACTATTTTGCTGTGTGCAAATACAGGTTCCTTCTTGTAAATTGTTTTTAGGTAGGCAGGTATCAGTCCTGTCATCCAGCCACTGCAATGAATGATATCAGGAGGCCAGCCAAATTTCTTTACTGTTTCCAATGCTCCTTTGCAAAAGAAAACGGTTCTCAGGTCATTATCCTCAAACCATTTCTCATTTTCATCATGAAAAACGAATTTTCGCTTAAACAGTTCCTCATTATCCAAAAAATACACCTGCAGGCGGGCACTGGGTAATGAAGCCACCTTAATTTGCAGAGGCATATCATCGTTGTCCACAGTAACATTGATTCCAGAAAGCCTTACCACCTCATGAAGGCGGTGGCGGCGCTCATTGATAGTTCCAAACCGGGGCATAATACAACGAACCTCCAGGTTATTGTCATTTGACTTAATAGCCAGTTTATTTACAATTTCTGAGAATTCTGTCAGCTCCAGGTAGGGCGACATCTCGTTAGCAATAAATAAAATTCTTTTTTTTGCAGACATGGGCTTCCCGTTTAATTTACACCGGTAAGGTGCATCCCTCCGTCCAAAATCGCAGAAGGCGGGCGAAGGTAGCCATTTTACACCGAAATAGAATAGATATAAACAATACGGGAGTGGGTCAGTTTGAATTTTGACTGTCTTTCTCATAATTTTGAACCACTACCAACAATACAGCTACAACGAATCAATAAAATGATCTTATTAAAAAAAGCAACAGACCTTCATAAATGGGTTGAAAGTCAGCGTAAAAAAGGCTGCACTATTGGCTTTGTCCCAACAATGGGTGCTCTGCATACCGGACATATTTCACTTATAGAACAATCCAAAAAAGCCAGTAACAGTACCGTTTGCAGCATTTTTGTGAATCCCACCCAGTTTAATGATCCGGCCGATTTTGAAAAATACCCGGTAACTATTGAAAAGGACATTACCCTGCTCGAAGCCGCCGGATGCAGTGTATTATTCCTGCCTTCGGTAGCTGAAATGTATCCGGACGGAATAAAAGCCAAAAGGGAATATGGACTTGGATTTTTGGAAACACTGCTGGAAGGGAAGTTTCGGCCCGGGCATTTCCAGGGCGTATGCATGGTGGTACACCGCCTGTTGGAAATAGTGCTGCCCGATAATTTATACCTCGGACAAAAGGACTACCAGCAATGCATGGTCATCAAAAAACTGTTGGAATTAATACAACTGCCCCAGCCCATCACCGTTACCGTATGCCCTACCCTGCGTGAACCGGACGGCCTGGCCATGAGCAGCCGCAATACACGGTTAGATGCAGATGAAAGGGAAAAAGCCATAGCCATTTATCAATCTCTCCGTTATATTCAGCTGCATCTTGAAAAAGGAAGCACCACTGACTTAAAAAAACAGGCCCTGGCTATACTTGAAAAACCAGGTTTCCGGGTAGACTACCTGGAAATTGCCAATGCCAATAACCTGTTGCCTGTACATGACTGGGATGGAAAACAAAAACTGGTGCTGCTGGCAGCAGCCTTCTTAAATAAAGTAAGACTAATTGACAATATAATAGTAAACTAAATAGATAGCCGGAATTGGGAATTGCTGATTTGGCGGTTTACATTTACCAAAAGTATATCAAGCATTAAAAAATACCATCTACTGTAAACAGATCAGTCATTCCAATTACTTCCATGAACAAACGCCTGCGTACCATACTTCAATATTCATTTTTTCTCGGGTTGGGCATTTTCCTGGTATGGTGGTCGGTAAAAGACCTTACCCCGAACGATAAAAGCCAGATCAGGCTGGCATTAAAAACAGCCCGGTACTGGCTTATCATTCCTGTATTTGGCATCTTGTTTCTGAGCCATTTTATCCGGGCCATTCGATGGAAACTGCTAATGGAACCCATGGGATACAACCCGTCCACTACTAATACGGTGTTCGCAGTGTTTATAGGCTACCTGGCCAACCAGGCCGTGCCACGCCTGGGAGAAGTATTGAAATGCACGGTACTGGCCCGTTATGAAAAAGTGCCTGCTGATAAATTAATTGGCACTATTATACTGGAAAGGGTAATTGATGCAATTACTTTGCTGATCGTATTTGGCATTACACTGGCCATACAGCCGGATATTTATTCCCAGCTTATTGACACCATTTTTAATACTAAAAAACAGGGCGATGCAAAATCTGTATCCTCAACACTTGTAATGGCCATTATTGGCGGATTGATAATTGTGGGTATTCTGTTCTGGATGATAAAAAATAAGAAAGGGGTTGGCGATCTTTTCGGATTGTTTAAAAAAATATGGCGAAGCATCTGGCAGGGTGTAAGCACCATCCGCCATCTCAAAAGAAGATGGTGGTTTCTTTTTCTCACCATCAGTATGTGGACATTATACCTGGCAGGCGGATACATAGGGTTCATGGCCTTACAGGAAACCGACCATTTTGGTATTAAACAGGCATTTACGGTTTTGTCTGCCGGCAGTATAGGTATGATAGCCACCCCGGGCGGTATTGGCACGTATGCTTACCTATTGCAAAAAACTATGGAAGTATACGGTTTAAATGCAGGCATATCCCTTGCCTTTGGCTGGATCTTATGGCTGGCACAAACTGTTGTAATACTCATCGGGGGTTTAATTAGTTTTGTAGCCATTCCCTGGTACAATAAAAGAAAAACAAGAAGTGAAAAGAGCTGATCTTATACCACAAAAAATATTCACCCCCGAACAGATTGTCAGGCATGCTGCACAATGGAAACTGCCGGGAAAAAAAATTGCATTTACCAATGGTGTGTTTGATCTGCTGCACCAGGGGCATATATTTTCCTTATCTCAGGCAGCGGCTGAAGCGGATTATTTGATTGTGGGAGTAAATGCCGATGTTTCCGTAAAAAAGTTAAAAGGTGAAAGCAGGCCTATCAACAACCATGATTCAAGAGCATTACTGCTGGCATCGCTGGTGATGGTGGATGCTGTGGTTATTTTTGAGGAAGACACACCGCTGGCTTTGATACAATCAATAATGCCGGATGTGCTGGTAAAAGGTGGCGATTATACGGTAGAACAAATTGCCGGTGCCAAAGAAATAATTGCAGCTGGCGGGCGGGTGGTTATTAATCCAATTAAAGAAGGGTTTTCAACCACCTCTATAATAGATGAAATAAAAACGACCGGCTATTCCAAAACTTAATATTTGACTTTCCGCCGGTTCACTAATTTTATCTTTGACGTATAAATCAGCAAAGCAGGGATTCACCATTCACTATTCACTACTATGGCCCATCCAAAACGTAAAACAATTGCACGGGATATAAGCTGGCTTTCATTTAATGCAAGGGTGTTGCAGGAAGCCGGGGATTCATCAGTTCCGTTGCGGGAACGTATCCGTTTTCTCGGCATTTTTTCCAATAATATGGATGAGTTCTTCCGGGTGCGGGTGGCCACCTTGAAACGAATGATACAGTTTGGCAACAAGGCCAATATGCATCTCGAAAATGATCCCCAGCAAATTATTGATGAGATACAAATGACAGTACTCAATCAGCAGGGAGAATTTAACCGCATCTGGGAGGAGGTGCTGAAAAAACTGAATGAGCAGAAAATATTTCTTCGTACAGAAAAAGAATTGAATGCAGAGCAGCAAAATTTTGTCCGCAACCATTTTGAAGAAGAAGTAAGTTCTGATGTGATTCCGCTGATGATAGAAAACATCCCTGAATTTCCCAACCTGCGGGATAAATCCATTTACCTGGCAGTGGTGATGTGGAAAAAAGAAAGTGCACTGAAAAAAAAATATGCACTGATTGAAATCCCGAGCCGTGCCCTGGGCCGTTTTACCATCTTGCCCTCCCCCATACCGGAGGAACATCATATCATTTTGCTGGAAGATATTATTCGTTTCAACCTGCCGGATATATTCTCTTATTTCGGATACGATCAGTACCAATCTCATATTTTTAAAGTAACCCGTGATGCGGAGATGGATATTGATGAAGACGTATCCACCAATATTATCCAGAAATTAGAAAAAGCTATTAAGAACCGCCGTAAAGGAAAGCCGGTTCGCTTTGTATACGACAGAGAAATGGATTCGGGCCTGCTGGAATACCTGGTGCGGCGCCTGAATCTTTCTAAACGTGATAACCTGATACCCGGCGGCCGTATTCACAACTTCCGCCACTTTATGGATTTTCCGGAGCAGGTATTTAAAGAAAAAAGGCAACGGAAAAAACCTTTTGATCATCCCCTGCTTACGGTGCGCAGGGTAAGTGATGTTATTTTAGAAAAAGATGTGATGCTTCATTTTCCCTATCACTCCTTTCTTCCACTGATTGATCTGATACGGGAAGCCGCTTTTGATCCGGATGTGACCACCATCAAAATAACCTGCTACCGGCTGGCACAGCAATCAAAAATTATTAATGCGCTGATCAATGCTGTTCGTAATGGCAAAGAAGTAGTAGTGATGCTGGAACTGCGGGCAAGATTTGAAGAGGAAGCCAACCTGGAATGGAAAGAACGGCTTGAAGAGGAAGGCGCTAAAGTGCTGATAGAGATACCGAACATGAAAGTACATTCCAAGATCTGTGTGATCAAGAAGCGCACAAAGGATAATAATTTCCTGTTGTATGGTTTCGTCAGCACCGGCAACCTGAATGAAAGAACAGCAAAAATTTATGCCGACCATTGCCTGCTTACAGCCAATCAAAAAATAATGGCTGATGTAAACCGCATTTTCAATTATCTGGAGCAGCCGAAAACCGGAATGAATTTTCTTCGTGATTGCAAAGTGATTCTGCCAAGCCCTCTGTTTGCAAAAAGAGAAATGATACGGCTGATTGATGAAGAAATAAAGCAGGCTAGAAAGAAAAAACCCGCTGCAATTACGTTAAAAATGAATTCGCTCTCGGATGATGAAATGATAATGAAATTGTATGATGCAGCAAAGGCAGGTGTGCAGATCAAACTTATCATCCGCGGCATTTTTTGCATGTTGCCGGAAAATAAAAAATTTGATAAGCCGGTACGGGCCATCAGTATTGTGGATGCTTACCTGGAACATGCACGGGTGTGGGTATTTCACAACAGGGGTAAAGAGAAAGTTTATATATCTTCGGCAGACTGGATGGTACGAAACCTTGAACACCGTGTGGAAGCCACTTGTCCCATCTGGCATGAGGAACTGAAACAGGAACTGATGGATATTTTACAGATACAACTGGAAGACAATGTGAAAGCAAGATGGCTGGACAATGAATTGAGCAACGAGTATGTAAGAACAACCAAAAAGAAGATCCGGTCGCAGTTAGAAACTTATAATTACCTGTACAAAAAAACACAGACACAACGTGAGACTGGCAGCAATTGACATCGGTAGTAACGCAGCAAGATTATTGATAACAGATGTAATTCCAGGCCCGCCTGCAGGGATTGGTGAAAAGAGTGCAGCTGTTTTTATTAAAACAGTATTGGTACGGGTGCCGCTCCGGCTGGGTTTTGATGTATTTGATAAAGGGGAAATATCTGCAGGCAAAGTAGAAAAAATCATCAAGACAATAAAGGCCTATAAGTTATTGCTGGATGTATACGAAGTAAAACATATAAGGGCCTGTGCCACATCCGCCATGCGGGATGCATCCAATGCCCCGGATATCATCAAAAAAGTAAAAACCGAAACAGGCATTACTATAGAGGTAATCAGCGGCGACCAGGAGGCTTCATTTATTTATGAAAACCATGTGGCCGATAATATGAACAGTGATGAGTCCTATCTCTATATCGATGTAGGCGGGGGAAGTACTGAACTTACTTTTTTCAGTGATGGGAAAATGGTGTTTAAAAAATCATTTAATATCGGTACCATCCGCATGTTGAAAAACCAGGTGGATGAAGCTGCCTGGGATGAGATGAAAGAGTTTATCCGTCAGCAAACAAAAGGCCATCATCATGTTACGGCCATCGGTACAGGCGGCAATATCAATAAAATATTTTCCATTTCAAAAAGAAAGGACGGCAAACCGCTTTCCCTGGAATTGTTGCGGGATTATTATAAAGAATTCAGCAACCTTTCCCTTTCCCAACGGATAAGCCTGCACAAATTGCGGGAAGACCGGGCCGATGTGATCGTGCCTGCCTTACTCATTTACATTAACGTAATGCGCTGGGCAGATGCGGAAGAAATTTTTGTTCCCAAGATAGGTTTGGCGGATGGATTGGTGCATACCCTTTATGAAGAAGTGCGGTTGAAAGATATCGAGATATAGAGGGAGTAAGATTTTTTTGATTTTATTTGCGGATAACCGCTTTCATTATACTGCTGAACATTACCTGATTTCACATTTAATCCTTTCAATCTTTGTTCTATATGTCAGTCAATAAAGAAATAAAAAAAGTAACCACCAACACCCTCCTGAAAATGAAGGCAGCGGGAGAAAAGATCACCATGCTTACCGCTTATGATTTTTCTTTTGCCAAAATAATTGACGGAGCAGGTATTGATGTGATCCTGGTGGGTGATTCTGCTTCCAACGTAATGGCGGGGCATGAAACCACGCTGCCCATCACACTGGACCAGATGATCTATCATGCTTCGTCCGTTATCCGGGGCGTGGACAGATGCTTAGTGGTGGTGGACCTGCCTTTTGGCTCCTACCAGTCCAATTCAGATATTGCATTGGCCTCTGCCATCCGCATCATGAAAGAAACAGGTGGCCATTCTATTAAACTGGAAGGTGGTGAAGAAGTCCTGGACAGTATTAAAAAAATTGTATCAGCAGGCATACCCGTTATGGGACATTTGGGACTTACTCCCCAATCCATTTATAAATTCGGCACCTATACTGTAAGGGCCAAAGAGGAAGAGGAAGCAAATAAATTGCGGAATGATGCCCGGCTGTTGCAGGAAGCAGGCTGCTTTGCTATTGTACTAGAAAAGATACCCGCCATATTAGCCAAAGAAGTATCAGAAAGCCTTTCTATACCCACTATTGGCATCGGCGCCGGAGGCAATTGTGATGGGCAGGTGCTGGTGATGCATGATATGCTGGGCATCAATACCGAGTTTACACCACGCTTTCTCCGTCAATACCTGGACATTCATAACCAGGCCACCAAAGCTGTACAGCAATATATCAGCGATGTAAAATCAAAAGATTTTCCCAACGAAACTGAACAGTACTAACCCTGTAAATATTTTCCTGACTCTTCTATAACGGAATAAACATATTTCAGGTCATCACTGCTGATGCAATAAGGCGGCATTATATAAACCGTATTTCCCAGTGGGCGAAGCAATACCCCTTTGCTTAAAAAGAAAGAATATAACCTGTCACGCAGGGAATTAAAATACGAGGTATCTTCTTTGTTTACTATATCCATTGCCATTATAGTACCGGTGACCCTTATATTTTTTATAAAAGAACTGTCTTTGTTTTTCTTAGCAAATGCCTGGTGATGTTCGCTGATCATTTGAACACTTTGCCAGCATTCATCTTTTAACAACAGTTCGAGGCTTGCCAGGGATGCGCTGCAGGCTACCGGGTTGGCAGTGTAAGAATGACCATGAAAAAAAGTTTTTGACCGGTCATCAGAGAGAAAAGCTGCAAAGATATTTTCGGTGCAGGTAGTAACACCCAGCGGCATGGTGCCACCGGTAATCCCTTTTGACAAACAAATAATATCCGGCTGACTGTTGATATGGCCACATGCAAAATACTTACCTGTTCTTCCAAAACCTGTCATTACTTCATCTGCTATGGTAAGAACCCGGTTATGAGAGCAGGTTTTCAACAACTCATCTAATACACCGGCAGAATACATCATCATTCCCCCGGCCCCTAATACCAGTGGTTCAAAAATAAATGCAGCTATATTATCTTTTTCAATGGCCAGTTGTTCTTTTAGTTGCTGCACAGAACTATTTTCATTTCCCTTTCCCGGAAAGGGAATATGTATTACCTCAAAAAGTAAATCGGCAAATGGCCTGGTAAAACTGCCCCTCGCACTTACAGACATAGCACCAAAAGTATCTCCATGATACGATTGCTCAAAAGCAATTATTTTTTTCCTGGCAATTCCTTTATTTTGCCAATATTGAATAGCCATTTTTATGGCTGCTTCAACAGCGGTAGATCCGTTATCAGAATAAAAAACCTTTGACTGATTGGCCGGAAGTATCTTCAATAACCGTTCTGCTAGTTCTACTGCCGGTTCATGCGTAAAGCCGGCAAAAATTACATGCTCCAGCGTATTTAATTGTTCTGCCACTTTTCCGGCAATATAAGGATGCGAATGTCCATGAAGATTTACCCACCAGGAAGAAACTGCATCAATATATTTATTGCCGTTATCATCAAATAAGTAAACCCCTTCACCCCGCACAACTGCTATTGGCAAATCAGCCAATTGCATCTGTGTGTATGGGTGCCAGATCACTTTTTTATCTCTTTCAGAAAGGTTCATTGCAATAACCCGTTCAGTTTTAACCGCAGTTCACCGGCATACCGCCTTACTATGATTTTATTTATTTCCGGTTCTTCATTTACCCGGCCCACACAATGAGCACCGGTATAATTAAGAATAAAATCCTCCGAAGAGGGGTTCTCTTTTCCATTAAAAATAATCCCCCGGAAATCAATTTCATATTTTTTCAACACTTCAACAGATAACAACGTATGATTAATGCTGCCAAGGTAATTTTGAGAAACCAGTATTACCGGTACATCCCATTGCTTTAGCAGGTCAATATTTAATTGCTTTTCATTCAACGGGACCATCAGGCCACCGGCAAGTTCTATAACTATCGTATTGGCAGATTCTGGAATAGTCAGTTCCTGCAAATCAATTTCAATACCGTCTGTTTTTGCAGCGGCATGTGGCGACATGGGCATTGCTAACCTGAACCGCTCCGTATGAAAAAAGGATTTTGTACCGGAGATGTGTTTCTTTACAAAATCAGTATCTGTGAAATCAAGATTACCTGCCTGTACCGGTTTCCAGTAATCTGCAGTTAATGCCTCAGTAAGAATGGCTGCAATGAGCGTTTTGCCGACCCCGGTACCAATTCCTGCCACCACTATTTTTTTCATGCTTTCAGAATTTCTATAAGTGCCTGCTTCAACAGTTCTGTTTGTTCTATCGTATTGTGTATATGCAGGCTTATCCGCAATCTTTCTTTTCCTGCCGGAACCGAGGGGCTTAAAATTGCCCTTACATCGAAACCCATTTGCTGTAATTGAGATGCCACCGATCTTACTTTTTCATTTCCTGGAATAACCAGGCTTTGCACGGGACTGCTGCTTTCTATTAAATAAATTCCATTTCCAAAGACCAAATCCTTTTTGAAATATTTTATTAAATGGTACAGATGAGAATTATCAAAATCGTTTGATAACAGTTGGTTATATGCAGCTTTGGTGGTAAGTAATGAGTGAGCGGGCAATGCGGTGGTAAAAATAAAAGAACGGGCAAAGTTTATTAAATAATTCCGCAGTGTTTTGCTGCCCGTTATAATAGCACCATGACTGCCAATAGCTTTCCCAAATGTATGTACCCGTGCAAAAACATCAGCCTGTAAACCCAATTCATGCACAAGGCCCCTGCCCTGCCTGCCAAAAACGCCTGTGGCATGGGCTTCGTCCACTATTAAATTTGCTTCATATCTTTTACATAAGGCCACAATATCATTGAGCGGGGCCATATCCCCATCCATGGAATAAACCGATTCCACTGCCACAAATACATTCCCTTTGCCGGTGTTTTTTAATTTTTTCTCCAGGTCCTCCGTATCATTGTGTGCAAACCGAAAACGATTGGCATAGCTCAGCCTGCAGCCGTCAATAATACTGGCATGTATCAATTCATCACAAATAAGCGT
Organism: Chitinophagaceae bacterium; assembly: GCA_031441485.1. GTDB lineage: Bacteria > Bacteroidota > Bacteroidia > Chitinophagales > Chitinophagaceae > JJ008. The sequence continues at coordinate 152,646 of JANOEQ010000062.1, read as the reverse complement.
ATCCTCTTTTTTTGCAATGGAGGAGAACAGTCCCACATTAGCATCATACCCTGAATTAAAAAGCAACCCTGCTTCCGCTTCATGAAAATTAGCAATAAATTTTTCCAGCTCTTCTGCTAAAACAGTATTGCCTGAAATAGATCGGGAGCCGGTGGCGCCTGAAGTGTATGTGTCTGCGGCAAAATAGTTGCGGGCCTGCCGGGCAATAGACACGGACCGGGCAAAACTTAAATAATCATTGGAACAAAAATCAATCAAACCATGCTGCACCTGCAGCGAACGGTATAAAGACTCCTCTTCTCTTTTATCAAGCATTTGCTGAAGCGCATCCTGTATATTATTAGTAACCGTTTCCACTAAAAAAATTTAAACGCTACACATTTGATAATGCCGTGACCGCTGAAATGGTTCTGGCAGTTGCATTTCTTTCTTCATTCTTAAATGCTTTTCTTGGCCGCAATCCCAGTATTTCAAACATGGCCATGTCTTCATTGAAAGTTGGATTGGGAGTGGTCAGTAATTTATCCCCCGCAAAAATAGAATTGGCGCCTGCCATAAAACACAAGGCCTGCTCTGGCAAACTCATTTCCAACCGCCCGGCAGATAACCGAACCACTGTCTTTGGCATAATGATACGGGTGGTGGCAATCATTCTTACCATATCCCAAACAGACACCCTTGGCTGGTCTTCCAGCGGGGTTCCTTTTACAGCCACCAATGCATTTATGGGAACTGATTCCGGATGTTGTGCCAGGTTACTCAATGTATGTAACATCCCTATCCGGTCTTCTATCGTTTCGCCCAAACCGATGATACCCCCGGAGCAAACGGTAAGTTTTGCTTTGCGGACATTATGAATCGTCTGCAACCTGTCTTCATAAGTTCTGGTGGTGATAATATTTTTATAATTGTCTTGGGAAGTATCCACGTTATGATTGTACGCATATAATCCTGCTTCTTTTAATTTTTCCGCCTGCTCATAAGTGAGCATCCCCAGTGTACAGCAAACTTCCATGTCCATGGCATTCACTTCTTTTACCATTTCCAGCACCCGGTCAAAATCCCGGTTATCCCTTACCTCACGCCAGGCGGCGCCCATGCATAAGCGGGATGAACCACCTTCTTTTGCTTTTTTAGCCGCATCTATTACTTCATCCAGCTTCATCAGTGCCTGCACATCCACACCGGTATTATAACGGGCTGCCTGCGGACAATAGGAACAGTCTTCTGAACAACCACCCGTTTTAATGGAAATAAGGCTGCTTATTTGCACTTCGCTGTAATCATTATTGTCTCGGTGAATAGTGGCTGATTCATACATCAAATCAAGCAACGGCCTGTTATAAATTACCAGGATATCTTCCTTCGTCCAGTTATTCCGTATCATACTTGATTAATTGTTGCGCCCAAAAATAGGTAATAAATCAAAAAGAGCTGCTAAGTCCTCAGAAGAAATATCTTTAGACTGTCTCAGCTTAAATTTTGAATATCTTTCTCATAATTTTGAACCACATAGGTCATAGCAATCATAGAAATACACACATAGAATAACTCTATGTGTGTATTTCTATCTGATCTATTACCTATTCCCGGATGGCCGGACAAGTGTTGGTTCAAACAGAGACACTACCATATCTTTGCAAATCTCAAATTTTTATAAAAACTATTGTATGCAGGATTATATCAACAAACTGGGGCTTACTGAAATTAATCATGGCGTTTCTACCGGTACACAAAATGTAAACACCGGCGGGATTAATATTGAAAGTTATTCCCCTGTAAATGGTCAGTTAACCGGCAGGGTGAGTACGGCTGACAAAAACAGCTATGAAGCAGTGATCAAAAAAGCAGAAGAAGCCTTTAAAGTATGGCAGATAATGCCCGCACCCAAACGTGGTGAAATTGTAAGGCAGGTTGGCGAAGCATTAAGGCATTACAAAGAACCCCTTGGCAAGCTGGTTTCCTATGAAATGGGAAAAAGCCTGCAGGAAGGCTATGGTGAGGTGCAGGAAATGATTGATATCTGCGATTTTGCGGTTGGCCTGTCAAGGCAATTACATGGACTGACCATGCACAGCGAACGTCCCGGCCACCGCATGTACGAGCAATATCATCCGTTGGGTATTGTTGGAATCATATCAGCATTTAATTTTCCCGTAGCAGTATGGAGCTGGAACACAATGCTGGCATTGGTATGCGGAAATGTTTGTGTATGGAAGCCCTCAGAGAAAACCCCGCTGTGTGGAGTGGCTTGTCAAAATATAATAGCAGAAGTTTTTGCAAAAAACAATGTTCCTGAAGGAGTTTCATGTTTAATTACCGGTGGCCGTGAAGTGGGTGAATGGATAGCTGCCGATACAAGAATCCCGCTGGTATCTGCCACCGGTTCCACAAGAATGGGAAAAGCAGTGGGAGCAACAGTTGGCGCAAGACTGGGAAGAGCATTATTGGAGCTCGGCGGCAACAATGCCATTATCATTTCTAAAGATGCCGACCTCGATATTGCTATCCTTGGGTCATTGTTCGGGGCTGTTGGCACTGCCGGTCAGCGTTGCACCAGCACCAGGAGACTGATCATACATGAAAATGTGTATGATACAGTGAAAGCGAAATTAGTTTCTGCCTATAAACAACTGCACATAGGTGACCCGTTAGATGAAAAAAATCATGTAGGCCCGCTAATAGATACCGATGCCGTTAAAATGTACCTCGATGCGATTGAAAAATGCAAAGCCGAGGGCGGAAATTTTATTGTGAATGGCCATGTTTTTCAGGGCGAGGGATATGAAAGTGGCTGTTATGTGCAACCCTGCATTGCAGAAGCAAAACCCGGATTTGCCATAGTGCAGCATGAAACTTTTGCCCCCATTCTTTATTTATTGAAATACAAAACCATTGATGAGGCCATTGCCATTCAAAATGAAGTGCCGCAGGGTTTATCATCATCTATTATGACATTAAACCTGCGGGAAGCAGAACAGTTCCTTTCTCAAGCCGGAAGCGATTGCGGTATTGCCAATGTAAACATCGGTACATCCGGTGCAGAAATAGGTGGCGCTTTTGGTGGCGAAAAAGAAACTGGTGGCGGTCGTGAAAGCGGCAGTGATGCCTGGAAAGCTTATATGCGCAGGCAGACAAATACCATTAACTACAGCACTTCCCTCCCATTGGCGCAGGGAATAAAGTTTGATGTCTGACGGTCTCCGTCTGACATCAAACTTTGACGGTCTCCGTCTGACATCATCCTTTGACGGTCTCCGTCTGACATTATCCTTTGACGGTCCCCGTCTGACATCATCCTTTGACGGTCTCCGTCTGACATCATCCTTTGACGGTCTCCGTCTGACATCAGACGTCATCCTTTGACGGTCCCCGTCTGACATCAGACGTCATCCTTTGACGGTCCCCGTCAGACATCAAACATCATCCTTTGACAGTCCCCGTCTGACAAGTTATCCGGTTCAGAGGTGCTTCGTCTTATCCGCGTCAGACGGGGACCGTCAGACGCTACATCAACAAACACTTTGAATTCTAAAGAATTTTTCCAATTTTTACACCTTAATAGCGACAAATTCAATCCCATGAAAAAAACAGTATTAGTATTGCTGACAGCATTCAGCAGCCTTGTTTCGCTGGCCCAGATAAGAGTGGCCATCGTGGCAGGAGGCCATCAATCAACCGTAATTGAGGAAAATAACCTGCCCAACTGGGATTCGCTCAAAGGCAATTATTCCGGCCGTATCGGTATCCATGGGGGCTTTATAGCAGATATACCTTTTAGCAGCAGGTCGCATGTTTACTTTCAACCCGGCGTTATTTTTTATCATAAAGGAAGAAAATTCTCACAAACATTCAATCCTCCGGCAGCTGCTGTTACCAACCAGAAAAGTACCCAGTATGTGAATTATATAGATGTGCCGCTAAATCTGGTGCTGAAGTTTGGTAAAAAAACAAAAATCATAATTGGCGGAGGGCCTTACGGTTCTATTTTCTTTAATGGTATTGAAACAGCACAAACAACTACACAAACAGGTATATCGGCTTCCAGCGAAAATAAAGATCTGCCTGTAGGTGATAAGCCAGGCCAGTACAAAGTATTTGATTATGGGGTCAATGGTTTGGCAGGAATTGAGATAGGGCGGGTATTTATCACAGCTAATTACAGCCGCGGGTTAAGTGATTTTTACCAGGCCATCGGATACAATGGTAGTTTTAAGCACCAGGTAATAGGCGGCACACTTGGTATTTTCTTAGGCCAACCGGTAAAAATTGAAAAGAAACCAAAGGACAGGGACAATGACGGCATACCGGATGATAAAGACGGCTGCCCTGCTGCTGCAGGTCCCGCCATTACCAATGGTTGTCCTGATAAAGATGGTGACGGTATAGCCGATAAAGACGATAAATGCCCGGATGTGGCAGGTACTGCCAAAAATAATGGCTGCCCTGTGCCGGATAAAGATAATGATGGTGTAAATGATGCAGACGACAAATGTCCTGATGTGGCTGGTACTGCAAAATATAATGGTTGCCCGATACCCGACACAGATAAAGACGGCATCAATGATGAGGAAGATAAATGCCCGGCCATAGCAGGTCATGCACGGTATAATGGTTGCCCGGTGCCCGATACAGACGGCGATGGTGTAAATGATGAAAATGACAAATGCCCCACTGTAAAAGGAGAAAAAGAAAATAATGGCTGCCCGCCTGAAGAAATAAAGAAAGAGATCATAGAAAAGGTGAATTATGCCGCCAGGCGGATTCAATTTCAGTCATCAAAAGCTATTTTAACGCCTGGCTCTTTAAAAGAGCTTGACGAAGTGGCTTCATTGCTTCAGCAGAACCCGGACATCAAATTGCTGATTGAAGGGCATACAAGCGCCGATGGAGGTTTGCCATATAATATGAAACTATCTGAAGACCGCGCAGCATCAGTTAAAAAATACCTGTTGTCAAAAGGTGTGGATGAATCCAGGCTTACAGCCAAAGGATTTGGTCCTACCCAACCAGTGGCGGATGATAAGACTTCAGCAGGAAAAGCTAAAAACCGGCGTGTAGAGCTGAAACTGAGCAACTAAATTGCCATACCGTCCGTCAAAAAAATGCTAAAGCCTCTGCGAAAGAGGCTTTTATTTATGTAAAATGTATGAATGGTAATCAGTATTTTTACGCTTACACCAATTTTGCAGTATAAATAAACACAAATGACAAGTTTAATGAAACGTACCACCTTATTTGCCCTGTGTGGATTTTTATCCACCGCATTGCTGGCCCAAAAAGATGAAGTACCCAAAGGATGGCATATGCTCGACAAAGCCGCTACCGGTTATTATGGCATCAGCGTAGACAAAGCTTATGATTTTGTAAAAGCCAAAAAGATAAAAAGTAAAACCGTTATCGTGGCGGTTATTGATTCCGGAATAGATACGGCACATGAAGACCTTAAAAAAGTGATGTGGAGAAATAAGAAAGAAATACCCGGTAATGGTATTGATGATGACAAGAACGGGTATGTAGATGATATTTACGGATGGAACTTCCTGGGTGGCAGGGATGGACAGAATGTGGACCAGGACTCTTATGAGGCATCCAGGGTATATCATCAGTATAAAAGTAAATATGCGGGTAAGGAAATCAATCCCTCTTCATTACCTAAAGACGAATTGTTTGAGTATGAAATGTGGGCCCGGTCTGAAAAAGAAATAGCAGGCGATAATAAGAACAGTGGCATAGAACTTATTTTAGTGAAAAGGGCCTATACCACCTGCATGAAGAATGACAGCATACTGCGCAAAGCTATTGGCAAAGAAAAATACACTGGCAAGGAACTGGGTGAATTTTCATCTGATGCAGGTGATGTGAAGAAAGCAAAAAACAACATGTACGGGTTGATGTCACAAAACGATGCACTGGAAACCACCAATCAGGAATTTTTGGAAGGATTTGGTGAATATGTAAGCAGTGAAGAAAAGAAAGCCGATGCGGCCAATACACCGCCTATAGCTTACAGAAATGATGTAATTAAAGATAATTACAGCGATTTCAATGATAAATTCTACGGCAATAATAATGTGATGGTGAGTGCCAAATCGGCCTTGCATGGCACCCACGTTTCAGGTATCATTGGCGCCTCCCGCAAAAATGGAGTGGGCATGGATGGTATTGCAGACAATGTAAAAGTAATGATGTTACGTGCCGTTCCTGATGGTGATGAGCATGATAAAGATATTGCCCTGGCCATCCGCTATGCAGTGGATAATGGCGCCCAGGTTATCAATATGAGTTTTGGCAAAAGTTTTTCCCCGGAAAAAATGTGGGTGGATGATGCGGTGAAATATGCAGAAAGCAAAGGCGTACTGCTGGTGCATGCCGCCGGCAATGATGCAAAAAATCTTGACAGCACATTTAACTACCCCTCTCCTCTGTTGCTAAACGGTACAAAGCCCAATAACTGGATTACAGTTGGTGCCAGTGGCGACCCCAAAGCCGGTGGACTTACTGCCAGCTTCTCTAATTATGGTAAAAATGAAGTGGATGTATTTGCACCCGGTGTAAAGATATATGCTACTGTGCCCGGTGGTAATACATACAAGGACCTGCAGGGTACCAGTATGGCTTCTCCGGTAGTGGCGGGCCTTGCAGCAATGATCCTTGAATATTATCCTAACCTGAGCGCTGCCCAGGTAAAAATGGTGATAGAAAAATCCTCACAAAAACCAGCAGCAGATGTTAAGAACCCGGGTGGTAATAATAAGATGGTTAAATTAAGTGAACTTAGCCGGACCGGAGGGATTATCAATGCCTATGAAGCCATTAAATTAGCTTCTACTATTAAGGGAGAAAGAAAACCAGCACCGGTAAAGGCAAAAACAACCGTTGCTCCCAGGAAGATAGGATAAGACAAATAGCCTGATAAAGGGCATCTTTAAAAACTCACCTTTTCCTCTCTAAATGGAGAGGAATTAAAGGTGAGGTCGGAAAAAATAAGAGTTTTTAGAGATGCCCTAAAATAATAAACCCCGGCAACACCAGTAAAAATGTGCCGGGGATTATTTTTAATTTTAGCCAGTATTATTTAAAAATAAAAAACGATCTTTATACACAAACCTGTTAAACTTAAAACTATCTGTTATGCCCCGCCCTGATTTATCAAGAGTACCTGAATATTATCACCGTTATATTAACCAGGTACCCGAAAATGACCTGATGACAGGATTGCAAAACCAAACAATTTCTTTCCTGAAACTTTTGAAGAAGATACCTGCCGATAAAATAAACTACCGGTATGCAAAGGGCAAGTGGACAATCAAAGAAATGCTGCTGCATATAATTGATACCGAACGGATCTTTGCCTACAGGGCTTTATGTATTGCCCGCCAGGATACTTCTGCCCTCCCGGGTTTTGATGAGAACACTTATGCTGATAACTCAAAAGCTGCTAAACGTGACTGGAAAGAGCTGATAGAAGAATTTAAAGCGGTGCGCCAATCCACTGCCATACTTTTAGGCAGTTTTGATAAAAAACAATTAGACAGTACCGGCACAGCCAGTGGAAAGCCAGTTTATGTGCTGGGTATTGCCTTTACTATTGTGGGCCATATCAATCACCATGTAGGAGTGTTGAAAGAAAGGTATTTGAATTGATGTTTTAAAGGCAGAAGAGAATATACTTATTTACCAGGCCTTTATTTTCAAGCCTTCGATTTCATCAAAATGTTTATCTCTGGTGATTAGGGTAAGACCATGCTGCATAACGGAGGCAGCAATCCATATATCATTTACTGGCAGTGGCTTTCCTTTTTTGTATAACCTTGCTACTGTTTCACCATAAAATCTCGCTGTAACATTGTCGGTATTCAAAACAGTACATAATTCCAAAAAATCCTCCAGTTTCTTAAGATGCTTTGCTTTATTTACAACACGGTTCACTCCGATATATAACTCTCCTAATACCACCACAGAGATATAAAACTCCGGGAGGATGTTGATTTTTTCTGCAATTTCATTATTGCCTTCAAAAACTTCAATCACAATATTTGTATCCAATAAAAACCTATTTCCAGTCATCAGGATTAATTGTTTCGCATGTTTCTTGAATCGCTTTTTTCATGGTAGCTGATTCTTTTTTTGAGAGTATTCCGACAAAATCATAAATACTAAGTTTTTTTTTCGGGGAAACAGCTTTTTTTGATTTTTTCAGCACTCCTTCCAATTTGGTCAGTGTATCCTCACTGGTTACTTTAAGCATTTCTTCAATTAGATGAAATTTCCTTATTTCCGAATACATATGTTTATATTTAAGACAAATTTACTCTTTCTTTTTTGGTATCCAAATACCTGAAAACCACCACTGACCTATTTATCCAAAAAAAGCCCCTCCAAATTGGAAGGGCAATATTTAAAATCAATTATTAACGTGACAGTCAGGACCCTTAAAACCCTTTCTTCACCGGTTCAGCATCTGTCTTCGACTTCACCAGGTTTTGCTGGCCAATCATATCATTCATCACTTTCACTGCCTGGTCAAGATAGATGTCTTTCTGCAAATTTTTGAGCCATTGATTGAAACGGTCCTGCTTGTTCTTATCATCTGCCCAGCGGTTTACTTCTTTGGGTAATGCATTCACACTTAACTCTTCTTTCAGTTTCAGCAATGATTCCATCTGTTTGATTGTGGTGCGGATAGCTTTCTGCTCTTCCCTGTATTTATTGATATTCAATGAATACTGTTTATCATTTTGTCTGGACAGCCACTCTGTACTTTCTTTTATCAGTCTGAAAGAGGGATCAGCTGCAATACGCTGGCTTGCCAGGTCCTGGATGGTTTTCAGATTATACCCGGCTGACCAGTTGTTATAAGGCGCTTTGCTTATTTCATCCCAGGGCAATGCATCCAGATCATCTTTCTCTCTTACTTTCAGGTATTCCAGGTTGTCTGGCAATACGATATCTGAATACACCCCTTTCAATTGAGTAGAGCCCCCATTGATACGATAGAATTTCTGCAGGGTAAGCTTCACTGTTCCCAGGTCAGCGTTGGTAGCTGAAAAACCATTTTCAGGGTCAAGGCCGATATTACGCTGCACTGTTCCCTTACCATAAGTAGATGTGCTGCCAATGATAACACCACGTCCATAATCCTGTATAGCAGCTGCAAATATTTCAGAGGCAGAAGCGCTGAATTCATTTACCATTACTGCCAATGGGCCGGTATATAAAACTGATTTGTCTTTATCTTTTAATACACTCGCTTTATTCTCCCTGTCTTTTACCTGTACGATAGGGCCTTCATCTATAAAAAGGCCGGCCATCTGCACCACATCGTATAATGACCCGCCGCCATTATTACGCAAGTCAATAACTATGCCGTCTACTTTCTCTTCCTTTAGTTTGGCAACTTCTTTGGCCACATCCACAAAACTGCGGTTGCCATTGGGACGATCAAAGTCGGCATAAAATTCCGGCAGGAATATATAACCAATCTTAGCCCCATTATTATCAACGATAGCGCTGCGGGCAAATGTTTCATCCTGTACTATTTCATCACGTACAAGGGTTACCACCTTTACTATACCATCTGCTTTCTTGATAGTAAGCCTTACTTCAGTTCCTTTTTTACCTCTTATCACTTTCACCGCATCGGTTACTACAAAGCCGGTAAGATCAGTAGGCTCTTCACTACCCTGGGCCACTTTTTGAATAACATCCCCTGGTTGTATTTCGCCTGATTTAGCAGCCGGGCTGCCTGATAATACACTTGCCACTTTGATATTTCCATCATCATATTGCAGCGAGGCACCTATTCCAAAGAAACGGCCGCTCATTTCTTCATCAAAATATCTTTTATCTACCGGAGGAAAAAATTCAGTGTGCGGGTCCATAGTAGTGGTAATGGCGTTCACAAATAAATTGAACTTATCATCGTCACTGAATTTGAAACGAAATCTTTCGAAAGACCTGTCCAGTATTTTCTTTACCCTGTCACGGGCATCTTTTTCAAGCTCTTGATCTGATTTTACTACAAAACCTTCTTTGCCTTTATTTTTTTCGCGGACATCCTGCAGGTCAGCGTAACGTTCCAGTGTCATAAATTTCACTTTCTTTCTCCAGCGGTCTTTTCTTTCTGCTTCTGTAACAGGATATTCCAGTTTATCAGCATCCAGCAACACCTCTTCATTTACCGTAAAATCAAATGGCCTGGCTAGATATTCTGCACAAATAGCTGCAGATTCTTCCATACGGGTGTTAAATGATTTACCTGCAGCCAGGAAAAATTCAACGGGTGCCCCTTTAATTTCTTCATCAATTTTTGTTTCAAATTTTTTCAGGGCTGCGAGATCACTTTTCAGGTACATGTTTTTCTCGGGATCCAGGTCACCGATGAATTTCTTGAAAATCTTTTGGGAAAAAGCATCATTGATATCCTGCGGGCTGTAGTGTGCTTCGGAAAGCATCTGGCCCACTAATTTCAAGATCTGCTCATACTTTGTAGGAGGGGTAGACGGATTTTTAGTTCCAGTTCCCATCGTTTTGAAGGCAAGAAATGAACCTGCCACCAACATCATTATCACTATCGGGAGTCTTTTCATATTCAAAAGGTATTTAATTGCTTGTTGCATAGTCCAAAAATAACGCAAAAAAGCTGTTTTTCTTGCCTTTATTGTCTTTTAACAGAGGTTTTTGATGAATGGCGGCAAACGAAAAAGCCTCCCGATAACTATCGGAAAGCTTTTAAGGCAGGGTAACCAATGGGGTTCGAACCCACGACCCTCAGAACCACAATCTGATGCTCTAACCAACTGAGCTATGGCTACCGTTTTGCGAACTGCAAAAATATAGAAAATCAGGTCTTATGCCAAAAGGTAATGGAGAGAATTTGAAAAAATCAGTCCTATAGCTGCATGGAGGTGCGTTACCCCTGCCTATTCCGTGGTTCCGGCTGCAATTGAATCCCGCTGCCAAAACCATATTTTGAATACGGCACTGCTTTTAGTTTCTTTGCACTCCTTTTACCTTAATTATGAATTACTGGCTTCTTCTTATTCCTGTTATTTCTGCCTTTATCGGATGGGTTACTAATTGGGTGGCCATTAAAATGTTGTTTCACCCCCGCGAGCCAAAAAAAATTCTGGGTATCACCTTCCATGGAATTTTCCCCAAGCGGCAGCAACAGTTTGCCGAAAAGCTTGGAAAGCTGGTGAGTGCAGAATTTTTATCCTTCGAGGATATTGAACAAAAAATAAGCAACCCGGAAAATCTAAAAAAGATAATGCCGATGATAGAAAATCATGTTGATGATTTTTTACGAATCAGGTTAAGCACAGAAATGCCCGTTATCAGCATGTTTATTGGCGATAAGACAATCTCCAAGCTGAAAGAGGCATTTATGAAGGAAATAGAAACCCTTTTTCCTAAAGTGATGAAACAATATGCAGCCAATCTGAAAACAGAGCTTGATCTTGAACAGATAGTAATAAAAAAAGTATCGGCCTTTTCTTCTGATAAACTGGAGGAAGTGCTTTTTCAGATCATGTCAAAAGAGTTCCGTTTTGTTGAACTTATCGGTGCCGTTATTGGTTTTATAATCGGTGCATTACAGGTTGTTATAACCATTCTTACCACCTAGCAGCGCAGAAATAGCTGCTTTGTTTTGAACTATTTCCATTTATAGTTGTAATCATGCCATTCATCAAGTTGTCACTAAACTGTCAGCAGGTTAGGGCTTCTTTTGCCGTCTAATAATTAAATCAGTGTAATGAGAAAAATAACTCTCTTTTTAGCTTCATTTTTAATAGGTTATACCCTTTTTGCCCAAATGCCCGGTGCTGGAAACAGGGGCGGTGCCGGCGGTCGGCAAATGCCTAATGGCAGTTTTTATGGAAAATTAATTGAAGCCAAAAGTACAAAACCCATTGAATTTGCTTCTGTACAATTAATTCAAAACAGGTTTGATTCTGTTTCCAAAAAAAGGAGAGATGTGGTGGTGGCCGGTATGCTTACCAAAGCAAACGGGGAATTTCTGTTGGAAAATGTGCCTGTTTTTGGTCAGTATAAACTAAAAGTGTCTGTAGTGGGATTTAAACCTTATGAGCAAACTGTATCGTTTAATATCAAAATGGGTGGTGATGTGAGCGCAATGATGGGCGCAATGGATAAAGACCTCGGCAATATAAAAGTTGATATTGAAGAAAAAACACTGGATAATGTAACGGTTACTTCCTCCAATCCCGGTCTCCGATTGGGTATTGACCGCAAAGTTTTTAATGTGGATAAGAACCTGGTATCAGCAGGTGGTACGGCAGTGGACATTATGAAAAACGTACCCTCGATAACGGTTGACCTTGATGGAAATGTTACGATGCGCAATAATACACCACAGATATTTGTAGATGGCAGGCCCACCACCATGAGCCTGGACCAGATTCCTGCCGATGCAATTGAAAGTGTGGAAATAATTACCAATCCTTCTGCCAAATTTGATGCTTCAGGTGGTACAGCCGGCATATTAAATGTAGTGTTGAAGAAAAATAAGCGGGTGGGATACAGCGGCAGTGTGCGTACTAATATTGATTCCAGGGCCCGTATTGGCTTGGGCGGTGATATTAATGTGCGGCAGGATAAAATCAATTATTTTTTGAGTGGCAACTTCAACCAACGTAAATCCATCAGCAATGGAACTACTGACCGCACCACTTTAATCGGCATTCCCAATACCTTTTTGAAGCAAACTGACCGTAGTGTATCACTGGGGCAGTTTATTTTTCTACGGTCAGGCTTTGACTATTTCCTGGATAACCGCAATACCATTTCGGTTTCTGGTAATGTCGTAAGTGGAAAATTTAAACCATATTCTGAAAGTGATATCCAGGTTGATTCACTTTTTACGGCCATTAAGTCTTCAATGAATGAACGGCTTTCTAACAGTAAAAGCAAATTCAATAATGCCGGAGTCTCTGTTAATTTTAAACATAATTTTCCAAAGCAGGGCGAAGAACTTACTGCAGATCTGACTTTTAACAACAGTAAAAGCAGCAATGACAATATTATATCCACCAATTATTATAAACTTCCTGAAAATACGTTCTTAAGCCAGTTCAAACAACAACAAACAGGCAATGGAAGTAACCAGAACTTTACTGCACAGACAGATTACACCAAACCCTTAACTGAAAAATCAAAATTGGAAATGGGTGTAAGACTTCAAATACGGAAATCAGAAACGAAGAATAATTTTTATTCTTATGCCACCGGCAGCCCGGTGTATGATCCTGAGTTATCCATTAATTATAATAATACCGACAATGTATATGCGGCCTACACCACTTATTCCAATCAATTAAAAAAGTTTGGATACCAGTTGGGTTTGCGGGTTGAAAGTTCCGACTACAAGGGTAACCTTCCTGATAAAAGCCAGGTTTTTAATATAAAATTTCCAATAAGCTTTTTCCCCAGTGTTTTCCTGAACCAAAAGCTGAAGGCTGACCAGGACCTGCAATTAAATTATACCAGAAAAATAAACCGTCCAAATTTCTTTCAGTTGTATCCTTTCACCGATTATTCAGATTCGCTGAATATCAGCCGTGGAAATCCCACCCTGAAACCAGAATTCACCAATTCACTGGAGTTGTCTTACCAGAAAACATTTAAGAATAAAGACAATTTTATTGCATCGCTCTATTATAAAAATACAACTGACCTTATTACCCGTTACCAGGTAAAAGAAATAAATCCTTCCAATGGCAAGGATATGCTGGTGAATACCTATATCAATGCAAGTTCCAGCTATGTAACCGGCATGGAACTGGTATCTAAAAATAAATTAGCTAAATGGTGGGACCTGACTGCTAATCTGAACCTCTTTACTTCAAAAATTAACCTGAATGATCCCACACAGCCGGAGCAGGACCAGTTTGCCAGTTGGTTTGGTAAATTGAATAATACATTCAAGCTGCCAAAGAATTTCACCATTCAACTATCCGGAGAGTATCAGTCAAAGACAATATTACCTCCCGGCGGAAGCGGTGGCAATAGTGGAGGTGGCCGGGGTGGTGGTGGCGGCATGTTTGGCGGTGGTGGCATGTTTGGCCAATCCAGCGCTGCACAGGGCTATTCCAAAGCCAACTATTATGTGGATGCCGGCTTGCGGTATGAATTCCTTAAAAACAAGCAAGCATCTATATCACTTAATTTTAATGACATTTTCAGGACCCGTCGTCAGAATATTTATTCTGAATCCAATTACTTTGTGCAGGAAGTTTTCCGCCGCCGCGACCCACAGGTGCTGCGACTGAACTTCAACTGGCGCTTTGGAAAATTCGATGCCAACTTATTCAAGCGGAAAAATAATAAGAACCCTGGTGATGGCGGCATGGACGGTATGAACATGGGACAATAACTATTTTAAAAGATTAATCGCTGAAAGAAAAAAGGTTTTGCATATTTGCAGAGCCTTTTTTCTTTTCTGTTTATTAATAATCACTTGAAGAAAATCTATTTTACCGTCACCAACGACCTTACATACGATCAGCGTATGCACCGCATCTGCACTTCACTGGCAGAAAACGGCTATGCAGTTACCCTGGTAGGCAGAAAACTATCCACTTCCCTCCCATTGACGGAAAAAAGATTTAGCCAGAAAAGAATACGCTGCCTGTTTAATAAGGGAAAATCGTTTTATGCTGAATATAACATCCGCCTGTTTTTCTTTCTCCTTTTCAAAAAAATGGATGCTATTTGCGCTATTGACCTGGATACGATTCTCCCCGGCCTGTATATTTCAAAATGGAAAAATATCCCCCGTATTTATGATGCGCATGAATTGTTTACTGAATTAAAAGAAGTGGTAACGAGGCCCCTTATTCATAAAATATGGACCCGGATCGAGAGAAAACAGGTTCCAAAATTCCGGCTGGGCTATACCGTAAGCGACAGTATAGCTGCCGAATTCAAGCGGCGATATGGTGTGCAGTATGCCACCATCCGAAATATCACGGTATTGAAAGAACTGAAACAGGCAGCGGGTGGAGAAAAATTTATTTTGTACCAGGGGGCTGTGAATGAAGCCAGGGGATTTGAACAGCTGATACCAGCCATGCAATGGGTAAATTGTAAACTGGTGATCTGCGGAGATGGAAATTTTATGACACAGCTTAAACAATTAATCAGCCGGTATCAACTGGAAAAAAAGATAGAACTGAAGGGGATGATGACACCGGATGAATTATGGGCAGTGGCGCAACAAGCCCATATTGGCATAGCCCAGGCTGAGAATGAAGGGTTGAACCAATACCTGGCCCTGCCCAACAAATTCTTTGATTATATTCATGCCGGATTGCCGCAGATAACAATGAACTACCCGGAATACCAGGTATTAAACCGTGAATATAATGTAGCCATACTGATTGATGACCTTAACCCGGAAATAATTGCTGCCGCCATAAACAATTTACTGGCTGACAATGTTCTGTATAGTACTTTAAAAATAAATTGTCTTAAAGCCAGGCAGGAATTAAACTGGCAGCAGGAAGAAAAAAAATTACTCACCTTTTACCATTCAGTATTTAACTATTGAGCCGTCATTTACATATTGTATGCCTGGATGTGCCCTGGCCTGCCGATTACGGTGGCGCTATAGATATGATGAACCGCATCATTATGCTGAAAAAGGCCGGTATTGATATCCACCTTCACTATTTCAGTTATAATGAAAGGGGAACCCCCAATGAATTGAACCAGTATTGCGAAAGCATTCATGTATACCGGCGAAAAAAGGGGTATACAGGTTTGTTATCCACGCTCCCCTATATTATTTCCTCCCGGATGAGCGATGAACTGGTGGCTAATCTTTTAAAAGATAATCATCCTGTATTGCTCGAAGGCCTCCATTGCACCGGCATCCTTTCACAATTGAACCTTTCCGGCAGAAAGGTGGCAGTACGAATGCATAATGAAGAAAGTATTTATTACAAAGAATTGGCAAGGGCTGAATCCTCCCTTTTCAAAAAAATTTATTTCTTGCGGGAAAGCAGGCTTATTGAAAAATACAACCGGCAGCTACCCGATGCGTGTACCTATGAATGTGTTTCTGAATCAGATGTGGCAAAACTGCAGCATGATTATAAATTGCATCATACAAAATTTCTTCCAACTTTTCCTTCCTGGCAGGAAGTAAGCGGAGAGGAAGGAATGGGTAATCTATGCCTGTATCATGGCAACCTGTCGGTGCCGGAAAATGAAGAAGCGGCTTTGTGGTTGCTGAAAAATGTATTCAGTAAAATCAGAAACCCGTTTGTAATAGCTGGTAAAAACCCTTCGAGGCGGCTGGAAAAGATGGCGCATTTGTTTCAACATACCTGTTTGGTGGCCGATCCGTCTGAATCTGAACTGAACGATCTGATACGGAAGGCACATATCAATGTATTACCCAGTTTTAATAAGAATATTACCGGCATCCGGCTGAAATTATTACATGTACTGTTTGAAGGACGGCATTGTGTGGTAAATGAACCGATGGTAAAAGGAACGGGATTGGAAGGGGCTTGTCATACAGGAACTACAGCCAATGCATTTGCCTCTATCATAGCACAATTATATCACCAGCCTTTTACCCATGAGGAAATAGTGTTGCGAAAAAAATTATTAGCAGATACCTACAATAATGAAAAAAATACCAGGGCGCTTATTCAACACTTATGGTAGCATTATCCAGCACCCTTCCCCGTTCTGTACGGATCATTCTGGCAGGAAATTTCTGCACCACGATATAATCATGTGAAGCCATTACTACGGCAGTATTATAATCCTTGCATATCTGGAACAGCAGTGTCATGATTTCATCAGATGTTTCAGGATCCAGGTTACCGGTAGGTTCATCAGCCAGTATCAGTTTGGGCGAATTGAGCAAAGCCCGTGCAATATCAATACGTTGTTGTTCGCCACCACTCAGTTCAAACGGCATTTTAAATCCTTTTGATTTCAGTCCTACTTTGTCCAGTACATCCATTATTTTTTCGTTCATCAATTTTTTATCTGTCCATCCGGTAGCTTGCAGTACAAATTTGAGGTTCTCGTTTACGTTGCGGTCAGTAAGTAACTGAAATTCCTGGAAAACGACACCCAGGTTGCGGCGGAGGTAGGGAACTTTTTTCCAGTCCAGGTCACGGAGGTTGAAACCGGCTACCGTTCCTTCTCCCTGTGTAAGTTCCAGTTCCCCATACAGGGTTTTCAGCAGGCTCGATTTACCGGTTCCAGTTTTGCCTACCAGGTATACAAACTCTCCTTTATTTACGGTTAGGTTTACATCCTGCAGCACAAGGTTACTACCCTGGTAGATATTTACATTGCGCAGTTCGATAATTGATTCGGCCATTACTAAGTGGGTTTGGTGCAAAATAAAGAAAGATGTGGCGGATAAAGTGATTTTTTTTTATTTATTTCGTTCTGATAATATCTTGTAACATTTGTTTGACAGTTGAATTTTCTATGTAAAAGATAATTATCCTCGTGTAAAAACTAATCTCAATGAATAGTATCGCATTTACCGGATAGAGTTGGCGAAATGAGCATAACCATTCTCATAAAGCAAAAAAAATAAAGAAAAAGACAAATGAACAGTTGGGATTGAAAAACGTCCGGGAAAGCTCATTTAATTAAACAACAGCGCTTCACCATCCGCGGTTTTTATCACCAATTCCTTCTTCTCACTTTCCTCCACCCTGCCAATTACCTGTGCATCCACGCCAAATTTTTTTGCGATGCTGATTATCGGGGCAGCGTCTTTTTCATTGGTATATATTTCCAGGCGTGTACCCATATTAAATACCTGGTACATCTCCCGGTCATCTGATCCGCTGGCTTTTTGTATCAGTTGAAAAATAACCGGCGGTACAAATAAATTGTCTTTTACAATACGAATATTCTCCGGCACATATTTCAGGCACTTGGTTTGTCCGCCGCCACTGCAATGTACCAGTCCGTTTACAGCTTCAAAATGGTTTTGCAGCAATTCCTTCATTACCGGTGCGAATGTGCGTGTAGGGCTGAGCAGTAATTTGCCGATACTGATCGCTGGCTGCATATCGCTGGCCGCAATTTCATCCGTGAGCTGGTGCGGGCCGATATACACTACCGATTCATCCAATGAAGTATCATAGGATTCAGGAAACCGGGCCCCATAAGTTTTATGCAATACATCATGCCGGGCACTGGTAAGCCCGTTGCTGGCAAGGCCGCTGTTATATGTGGATTCATAACTGGCCTGTCCGAAGCCTGCCAATCCCACTATCACATTACCGGGTTTTATTTTTTCATTGATAATCAATTTTGATTTAGGCCAGCGGGCAGTCATCGTACCATTTACTGCAATGGTTCGAACCACATCCCCCACATCGGCTGTTTCGCCACCCATAAAACTGATGTTTATCCCAAAGGTCTTCATGGTATCAAAAAACTCTTGTGTACCATTGATCACCGCTTCCAGTACGGCTACAGGTATTACATTTTTATTCCGGTCGATGGTGGAGGAGAAAAGCAATTGATCATAAATACCCACACAAAGCAGGTCGTCCAGGTTCATTACAATAGCATCCTGTGCTATGCCTTTCCATACGGAAATATCGCCGGTTTCTTTCCAGTACAAATATGCCAGGATGCTTTTGGTACCGGCCCCATCCGCATGCATTACATTTACCCAGGCATCATCACCGCAAAGCACATCCGGGTATATTTTACAAAATGCATTTGCATAAAGCCCCTTGTCGAGGTTTTTAGTGGCGGCATGTACTTCTTCTTTCTGGGCGGAGACCCCCCTTTTGCTGTATAGACTCATAGTGCGAAATCAGGTTTGAAATGTTGTTACAAAAATCCCCCAAAGGCACGAAGAACACAAATCTGCCTGCTGACAGGGTCTTACAGAGTCTGCGATCTGAAGGCCGGCAAAAAAGGGTGGAATTTTTGTGGCCTTTACGTCCCAGTCTGCCGACAGGCAGGTTTGCGGGAGATACATTTTTACCCGGCAAATCTACTCCGCAATTCGCAATGCTCAATTATGAATTATCATTTAGTTTTGCCCATTCTAATTATGAAAGTACATTACGATATTGACCAGCTGCCCATATTTAAAAATGCCATTGTTACCATTGGTACTTTTGACGGCGTACATACAGGCCATCGCCAGATTATTGATAAGCTGAAAGCAGAAGCAACCGCCAACGATGGGGAAACCGTTATCATTACTTTTCATCCGCATCCGCGAAAAGTAGTGTCATCGGCCATATTGGGTATACGGCTTATCAATACGCTGACCGAGAGAATTGAGCTGCTTGACCAGTTGGGTATTGATCACCTGGTGGTGGTGCCGTTTACCGAAGCTTTTGCCAACCAGCCGGCAGAAGAATATCTGGAAGATTTCCTGATCAAAAAATTTCAACCGCATACTATTATCATCGGTTATGATCACCGCTTTGGCCGCGACAGACTGGGCGATTACCGCCTGCTGGAGAAAAAGGCCCTTGAATTCGGGTATTCGTTAAAAGAAATTCCCAAACATATTCTGCAGGATATTTCCATCAGTTCCACCAATATCAGGGAAGCCATTTTGCATAATGATATTGCTACAGCAACGAATCTGCTCGGTTATGATTTTTTCTTTTCGGGACAGGTGGTGCATGGGGACAAACTGGGAAGGCAACTGGGCTACCCTACTGCCAACCTGAAAATAATTGGCGAGGAAAAGATATCTCCCGGCAATGGCATTTATGCGGTGTATGCAGAACTGGTCAATGGTAAATGGTCAATGGTGAATAAAGAGCCTGTTGATGAAAATGTTATCAATACGGGTACAGGGAATTCACCATTGACCATTCACCATTCACGTATGAAAGGGATGATGAGTATTGGTTTCAGGCCGACGGTCGGGGGTAAAAAAAGAGTAATCGAAGTAAATATATTTGATTTCAACAAAGAGATATACGACCGGGTTTTGAAAGTGTATATAAAAAAATACCTGCGGGAAGAAATTAAATTTGACGGGCTGGAAGCGCTGGTAAAACAAATAGACCAGGATAAGATTGATAGTTTGGCTGTGCTTTAGGCCTTGCGCTTACTAAGAAATTCTGCAACGAAAGAAACTCCATTTTTTTTACAGATGCTTATAGTGCATTTTGAACCACATAGAGCATAGCAATCATAGGAAATACACACATAGAATTATTATTTGATTTACAGATGCTTATAGTGCATTTTGAACCACATAGAGCATAGCAATCATAAGGAATACACACATAGAATTATTATTTGAGCTGTCTATGTGTGTATTTCTATCTGTTCTATGTCCTATGTGGTTCAAAAAAGTCAGCAGCACGGATGCAACCACTTAATACTTTATTCTAAACCCCGGCAATGAAGGCCGGAACCATCGCTGTTCAGGGTAATTTCCTGGGTGGTTTAAAAACAACCGGTAAGAAAAATAGTGCTGGCAGTTAACAGGGATAAAATTATTTTTTTCATGTATAAATTTTTGTGTTTAACTGATGAATTGGGGTGCATTTTAAATAGCGGCTTTGGCCCCAGCCCGAAGGGCGGCAAAGTCTTTTTATACGGCTATTCAGTATTTTGTTTGCGGGCCCTGAAAGATTTAAGTTGCGACAATTTGAAATGCATCCAATGAGTTGGATTATTCGTTGCACAACGAAAAGGCAAATGCCGCAAAGGTAACAGGCTGGGTCAGGCCAATATTTTTACCACCATTTCTTTTAGCAGGGATGCATCATCAGTATTGATACTGCCTATTCCAACACTTTTCAGGTTGTACTGATGAAGCAATAACAAAACTTTCTCCACACCCGGGTAGGTGTATAATTTAGCGGCCTGCATATAGTCTTTCATAAAATAGGGATTGACCCCAATAGTGGCTGCCACGGATTTTTCGTCGCTGCTGCCGGCACCAAATACCATAAAGACTTTGCTGAAAAAACTATAGAGTGATGGCAATACCAATTGAATCGGCCCTGCTTTGGGATTGCCTTCAAAATACCGGATGATGCGGATACAGCGGGTAAGGTCTTTAGCAGCCAGGGCCGATTGCAATTCAAATACATTGTATTCTTTGCTTACGCCGATGTACTGTTCTATATCATCTTCAGAAATATTCGTTCGCTTGCCCAGGTTTATGGATAGCTTATCAATTTCATTTTCTATCCGGGTCAGGTCATTACCGATATGATCCACCAGCAGGGCCAGTCCCTTAGGGCTTATCGTCAGTCCTTTGGAATGAATTAATGTTTGGGTCCATTCCGGCAATTCCCGGTCGTACATTTTTTTGGTAGTGAGCAGTACCCCTTTTTCCCTGACCAGTTTAGTAAATTTTTTACGGGCATCCAGTTTTTTCTCTTTGTACGACACCACAAAAATGGTGGAGCTTAGCGGGTTTTCGATATAGGTTTCTAATTTCTCCACATCCCGCATCTGCTGCGCTTCTTTCAGCAGCACCACCTGCCGTTCGGCAAACATGGGATACCTGCGGCAGGCATTGATGATATCGGCCCAGTTTGCATCCTTACCATAAAAAACAGACAGGTTAAAAGAAGATTCGCTTTCAGACAGAATATTATGCTCAGCATAATCCACGGCCTTATCAATAAAAAAGTCCTCTTCCCCTTCCAGCCAGTATAATGGTTTGAAAGAACCTTTCTTCCAGTCAGCAATTATCTTTTCCACACTCATAAGCCGCTAAGATACAGGCTTTCACCAAGCCATGGCAGGCAAGAAATCCACGTATGTGAACTACAATTCACTATTTCTGGCACGATTTTCGGAATTTGGTGTCACGAAAGGAATTTTTAACAGGATTTAGACACACCGGATGCAACCTGCGTGCTACCTTGCAGAAGTTTTGAATTCCAATATCTTTTTTTATATTAACAAGAATTTTAAACCCATTTTTTATGACAAACACTAATTATCCCTCGGCCACCACACCTCCGCAAAGCCAGCCGCCAAAAAGCAAGAAGACGAAAAATATCATTATTGGTCTTCTTGCCGCCGGCCTCCTGGGTTCATGGGGTTATTTATTGTGGGACAAGAACAAGTCGGGAGAAAAAATTACCGACCTGCAAACACAGAATACCGGCCTGACCACCAAAAACACGGATATTCAGCGTGACTTTGATAATGCATTGGCCCGCTTAGATTCTGTAACAGGCGCCAACAATACCCTTACCGGTGAAAAAACAGATTTACAGGCCAAGTACAACAAAGACATTGAAGCCAAAAAAGCTGAGATCCGCAAAATCCTGAATGATAAAAATGCCACCCAATCCCAATTGGCAAAAGCAAAAACAATGATTGCTGAATTGAATAATACCATTACTAACCTGGAAGCTGATGTGGCCAGGCTAACTGGAGAAAACCAGGAACTGACCGTGGCCAACAGTACCTTGAAATTGGAAAAGTCTGACCTTGAAACAAACCTGGCCACTACTAAAACCGAAAAAGAAGGCCTGGAAAAAACAGTGGATGTGGCTTCAACATTCAGCGCTTCAAATATAAACGTGGTACCGGTAGATGAAAGAAAAAGCGGTAAAGAAAAAAATACAACCAAGGCCAAGCGGGTGGATAAATTGGTAGTGTCTTTTGATGTGGAAAACCGTATCGCCAAATCTGGTTTGGCTGATATGTACCTGATTGTAACTGCGCCTGACGGTAAAGTGATAACTGATGGTGCCAGTGTATTAAACACCCGTACAGATGGTGACAAGAATTTTACTGCTAAAATACCGGTGAACTATGAGCAGGGCACCCGTAAACCTGTTCAGTTTCCCATTAAGCAAAATGATTTTACCACAGGGGATTATAAAATTGAAATTTATCACAATGGCTTCAAAATTGGTGAAGGTGTGAGAAACCTTAAAAAAGGTGGAATATTTGGTTAATACTTCTCAACTAACGCATAGAGAAGCCGTCTTGTCATACTGACAAGGCGGTTTTTTTTTTGCCACGAATTGCACGAATGACACGAATAATTAAATACAGATTATTTGCCTGCGGCAAAGTAGTTAACCACCGATTCGTACAGATTGATATGACTATTAAAATGGCAGGGACTTAAGTCCTCCTTGAGGGATTTAGGGGCTGCAGCAGCTCCGTCTTGTCATACTGACAAGGCGTTTTTTTTTGCCACGAATCGCACGAATGACACGAATAATTTGTATTTAATTGTATTCATTCGTGCCATTCGTGAAATTCGTGGCCACTCCCTACTTAACCACATCTTTTGCACATTATTCACACACTGCTTTTATAAACGCTAAACTGGCAGCACATTACAGTAATTTTGCAGTAAGAAAAATTACTTACTCATGCCTGAGAATTATTTGTGCCGTTTGGTATTGCCTGTCTGTGTGCTGTTGGTATTTTTTTCGACTGCCACTGCACAGAACAGGCTTAAACCAAAATATGCCAATTCCACATTGTATACCGGCATTGAGGTTGGTTCCAAGGGCGTGAAGATGAGTGTGATTGAAATTGGCAAAAATGCCCGGAGCAACGGGGCTTTTCTTATTGTCAAAGACACTTCTGTCAATACCGATTTTATTTCCTTCTCACCCGCTACTTTTTCTGCCACCCTGAATAGTTTTACAGGCCTTTTCAATGCAGCCACCAAAGATTACCAGTTGCCTTCCAAACGCATCTTTACCGTTATAAGCAGCGGGGTAAAAATGCAGGCTGAAAAAGATAATAAAAATATATGGATACAAAACCTGATCGATTCTTTCCGGTTAAAAATAAATGAGCCGCAACGGATAGTGGAAGTGGTGGATGTGATGAAAGAAGCCAAACTATCTCACCTTGGCATTGTACCGGAATCGAGACGGTACACTACTTTTTTGATAGACATTGGCAGTGGCAATACCAAAGGTGGTTTTTTCCCGTATGGCAATACCAAAGATTTTAAACTCTTCCAGGTAAACTGGGGTACCAAAAGTGTGGCCAATGCCACCGATAAAAGGATGGAAGATGATAAGGGCTTGGCCAATTATAATAAACAACTTTTTCGTGTATTGGCAGGCGCTGAAAACACTGAGATTAGTTATGCAGTAAATGCGAGTGGCGCTTATTCACTTAGTGATAATATTGCCATCAGTGGTGGTATTGCCTGGGCGGTGGCCACATTAACACATCCCGAATTAACGGACAACCCAATCGTATCGGTGAGTTATGATGAAGTGGTAAAATTCAGCGAGAAGCTGTATAAAAACATGGATGCCTTTACCCCTTCATTCCTCTCGGCCAATGTAAACAGGGGCCCGGAAAAAGAGAGCATCATGAAAGAAGTGAAAAGGGTACAGCAGGTGTTTGATCAAAAAGCACTAATGGCGGGTACCGGTTTATTGCTGAAGATCATGCGGCAGTTTGCCACAGCTTTTGAAACCAAAGCGTTTTATCTTGTAAAGAACGGGCAAGTGGGTTGGGTATCGGCTTATGTGGATGATAACCTGGAGAAATAAGTTTTCATTTACCACATACCATCTTTTTTACACTGTTGCTTAATCAACTATTAGCCTGACGAATTGAAAGACACAAAAATCCTTTTATTAACGATGCTGTCAGTGGGCCTGGTGGGTACCTGGATCTATCATCTCTATGATAAGACCCAATACAGCCAGCGGCGTACAGAAGTGTACATTAAAGATTCCATTGCCGTAGCACAGGGGGTGCAGGACTCTTTGCAAAAAATTTATTCTCAAACCATCAGTACCCTGGGTACTGAACTGGACTCTGCCAAAAATACCACCGGTCAGTTGAAAGGTGAACTGGGTAATAAACTGGCAGAAATAAACCGGCTGCGAACAGAAATTGCTGCCATCCTGAAACGAAATAACTTTAAGAAAGAAGACCTGGACCTGGCCCGCCGCAAATCGCTGGAGTTGCAGCAACTGGTGGCAGAACTGCAAAGTCGCAATACCACTATTGAAGAAGAAAAACAACAGATAGCCGGCGTACTGGAAAAAGTAAACGTACAGGTAAAAGGGCTGGAAGCCAATAACCAGCAGCTGGACAAGGAAAATAAAGTACTGACGGAGAAGGTAAACCAGGCTTCAACTTTTATGGCATCAGAATTAAAATTGTTGCCGGTGGCGTTGAAGAATGACAAGGAGCAGGAAACAAATTCCGCAAAAAAAACAAGCAAATTCGTCATCTCTTTTACCCTGCTTAACAATATCAATGAAACAGACAATGCAGAAATATTTGTAGTGATAACACAACCCGATGGCAAACTGCTTACCAATGATGCCTGGGAATCTGCTTCCTCAATTGACACCCATAGCGAAGGCAAAAAACGCTATACCCGCAAAGTAAAATTTGAATACCAGAAAGGTGAAACCAAACGCTTAATCTTTTCCCTCAATGCGGACGAATACCAGAAGGGAAATTATAACCTGCAGGTATATCATAACGGGTATATGATCGGGCAGGTGAATAAGGTGTTGAATTGAAATAAATAAATCTGGCCCTAAAATACCTTTTAGGGCATCTCTAAAAATCTTCCTTATCCTCTCCTTCGGAGAGTAATTAAAAACAGCGGTCAAAATGAAAGATAGGTTTTTAGAGATGCCCTTTAGGCGGTCCGATCCTTATTTACCCAGGGGCAAAACCCATTATTTCGTTATCAGCACTTTCACGGTTTTCAACTGTCCGTCCACCATCACCTGCACAGCAATAATGTCACCGGTGTTGCGTGCAAATCCCTGTACATCCATCGTAAAGCGATGCGTACCTGCCTGCAATACGGTTTCGACCTGCAGCACTTTCGTTAATCTTGTTTGGGCAGATACGGCCTTTACACTTACCCTCGCCATTTTATCTGTAGTTACCTGCACAGTCAGCCTGTCCTTAACAGGGTTGGGAGAAACGGTTACATGGATAGCATCAGCTATTACAAGTACATCAGTGTCCGCTTCCAGTAATCGCAGTATTTTTTCCACATACAACACACCGTTATCATGGTCGCCATGTATCCGGTATCTTCCCGCATCATCATTTGGTTTAGCAGCCCGTTCTGTTTTTACTTCTTTCAGTAAATAAGAATACTTTTCTTTTGTCAATGTCCACATCAGGTCCCCGATAAAATGATCCCCGTTATTTACAAATTTGTCAAACACCAGCAGCATGGCATGACGGCTGTTCTTCCCTGACAAATTTGCCAGCGCTTCAAACTCAGCATTCTTACAGTACATAGAAGGATCGCTGTACATGGCATTGGCTGCCCATGTTTTTTTCCAGGCTTCATAGCGCTCATTAAATTGGTGCTCAAAGGAAGGCTCCACTTTATTCATCAATGTTCTTAACTTACTATCAGCACTGCCGGTCAGTTTTGCCACATCAAAAATGGCGAGCCCTGCTTTCACCGCATCCACATCGCTTTCAATACCATTGACAGCACCTGCATTACGGGCATAGGTACCGGTAGCAAGATAATAGTTGCTTACAGCGCCGTAACCAAAGCTGTTATTGGTCAATGCATTTCTTGGATGAAATGTGCGGGTAAGGCCACCGGGTTTACTTTCCCAATCATACCCATGCGGCTGGTTATTGCCAGGCTTACGTACAGATGCATGTGTAAAGCCTGTACCCAGTTTCCAAAGATCAACAACAGCATTATTCACCGAGGCAAAAGCTCTTGTAAAATTCCATGCTCCGGGATAACGGACAGGATTATTATAATAAAAATTATCAAAGCAGCTTATATCACCGGCTGTACTGGTGCAATTGTAGGTTGAATACTCGCTGGGCGGCCATATCCAGGCAGATGTAACACCGCCACTCCAGGAAATACAATTATAAGTGCCGGAAGAAGGCGCTGCCTCAATTACATCATCTGCTTTCAGCAACGGAAATTCCGGATAGTTAGCAGCATACACATTGCTGTTCTTGTTACCAAGGTAAATATCACATACACCGGTACTGGTAGGGCTATAGGCACATACAAAACCATATTGCACCAGGTCGGTTGCAAAATCTTTTTTGATACGGGAAGCAAGGCTCCAGTTAAAATCACCTCCGCCACCGTAATAGTCATCATTATACCCCCTCACACTGCTGGAATAATAAGTACTCACCATCATCCTTGTATCCCCGCCGGTAATGCGGCAGGTAAAGAAATTTAATGGCCCGCCCTTGGTCGTACTCATGGAATATGTTTTACCGGCGATAACAGCACCGGATACTAATGTGGAGCCATCGAGAATAATATTGGCAGTACCTGCGGAACCATTAGAGGCAGGCCGAAGCATTACAGAATAATAACCGGCGAGGCCCACATAGAGATACAAACCGGATTCACCACCCGGCCCGCCATTTGTATTAGACCATGAATAGGCATAGTTAGTTGGATTGAATACCGTCAGCGACCGGTTTACCGTAGAACCGCTGGTGGTAAATGTATGAGAACCTGCTGAAAGATATACATTGGAATAATGGCTGTAGGCGAAAGACGTATCAATAGCATGGCCATAATTTCCTTCAGGATTGGGTAATACTTTACCGGCCATATTAGCTGTTTCGTTATCAGATGAAGATGTAATAACAGCTTGCTGCTGCAGTTCTTCTATTTTGCTTAAAAAAGTATTGACCGATTCGGGTACACCTGCTTTTCCTGAAGTGGAGGATAAATAAATTTCATCCACCATTGGTACCATCGCATTTATCCCTTCAAAACGGATTTCATGTTTGCCTGGTAATAATACCAGTGGAGTTTCTTTTAATGAAGCCAGTTGCCATCCATTTGCATGGGGTACTAATTTATCAACGGACAGTTTATCCACATACACTTTCACCTGTTGTCCTGTTTGTAAATTGGCAAGTGTATTTAAAAAATAATTGCCGGTTCCCGGCACATCCACTATATATACACGGGAGGAAATACCATTGTTGTATTCACCATACGAAATCAATAATGCCGCTTCCCCGGCTTTCGCCGTTTTGGGATAATACTTGATTTCAGTTCGCTGGGCCTGCAGACTTGTGATAGTACCCGGCAGAAAAAAGAATAGGAGTAAAGAAAGTTTTTTCATACAAAAGTGTTTGGTTGGTTAAGGTTTAATCGAATGCTTCTTTTTACGGTTGCAAATATTGCTTTATTAAGTTTACCCGGCAATACCACTTATATGGGATTGCAAAAACCTGCAACACACCCGCTGGTTTATTTGTCACTGAAACGCTGAAACACTGATACAACAAGTTAAACCCTGCTGTAGTTGGATTCACATTTACTTATTTGTATTCTCTGTAACCTCTGTGTTTCAGTGCCTCTGTGGCAATCTGTATTCTATTGCTTTATAAAGAATCCCGAACTGATAGTTTGCCTGCCCGTTGCCCGCACACAATACATGGCCGCTTTTAGCCGGGATATATCAATACGCACTTTCCATCCGCTTACCGGTACACTTATTATTTCCCTTCCCTGAATATCCATCACCGTTACCTTATCATATACTTCTCCGTTTCGGGGAAGATGGACCGCCACGGTGTTTACAGCCGGATTGGGAAACAGCAGTATTTTTTTCTGTGTACCGGGTTCATGTATATCTTTTTCATTGCCGGTAATATCTCCTGATTTGAAAAAGAATCCGTCGGTAGTTATAATAACCTGGCTGAAATTCACTGCACCTCTCGGGCAAGCAGCTGTTACCTGTATCATATAAGTGGTGCCGGGCGACAAACCTGTTACTATATGGTTGGTGGCTGTAGTAAGCGTAGTACTGGTGGTCCATTGAGATTCATTTATACGACGGTACCGCACCTGGTAGTATAATGCATTAGGCACAGCTCCCCAACTGAGGGCGGCCCCCAATAAACCCGGATTTGCTGTTAGATTAGATGGAGCTGCGCAAGGATTGGCCGGGGTAATAAAGGTTGACAGGTTGCTGAAATTACTGTTACTGTAATCACAATGTGCCCTCACTTTTACACTGTAAAAACTTTGCTCCAGCAAGTTCGTTATTGTTCTTGATGTACCTGTAATACCTGATATGGTTAAGAACAACGGCGAATTAAGGTCTTTATACTGCAGGTCATAACTCAATGCACCCGGTAACGGGTTCCAGGAAACTGTTGCGCTCTTGTAAGTAACACTGCTAACGGCCAGCCCTGTTGGTATATTACAGATAGCCTGCCTCGGCATCTCCCATACACCCCTGCCAAATGTACTAACCCTGAGTTTGCCGGCTGATTGCTGCACTTCAATATCCGATACAGTAACCTTTGGCAGGTTATCAGTCAGTTCGGTCCAGGTGGCGTTATTATTATTTATGTGATAAACACCCACATTCATTCCCACATACAGGTCTTCAGCTGCGCCTGCATCCACTGTAATACACCGGGGGGTGATGGCAGGTAAGTTTCCACCAATATCAGTAAATGTTAATCCGGCATCTGTTGACTTCATCACTTTAGAAGTGCCTGTAGTGTTTAACAAGAGCCAGATTTTTTGCGGGTTCAACGGGCTTACTTCAAGATCAATAATAAAGAACGGTATTGTTCGCACTGACCAGCTCAGTCCTCCGTTGCCGGTAACGTATAATTTTTTAAGATGGGCTGCATAAATGAAGTTTGAATCTGACCGGGCTACTTTCAATTGTTGAAAATTGCTGTCAGCCACAACCAATGAAATATTGGTCCAGCTGGAACCATTGTCAATTGATTTATAAATGGATTTCCACCCACCGTAAATACTTTTTGAATTGGGGCCGGTTGCCAGCGGTGTGCCAAAGGTTCCGGCAGCCGGTTGTTGCTTAAATGCTGACGTAAGCCCTCCGTCGGTACTCTGACAAAAACCACCACTATTTACAATTCCCGTTATGATATTGGAATTCAGCGGGCTTATAATGCAACTTAAACCATCACCTCCGGAATAGTCACGCCATTGCCCGTTATTATAAGCACTAAGGCCGTTATCCTGCGCACCTGCAGCAATAATATCGGGGTTGGTGTGTGAGTTGGCTATACTATAGAATTGACGAATTCCCATGCCCGCAGAAATATCTATCCAGGTGATGCCGTCGTCAGCAGATTTAAAAACCCCGCCGTCTGAGCAGGAGTATAATGTTTTACCCACCCACACCAGGTCATGCACATCCGCATGGTTATACCCTGTTCCATTTGCCAATGCAGTGGGATAATGCCAGTAAGATGATTGAGAGAAAGTAAACCCGGCATTAAAAGATGCCCAGGCGCTTGGAGATGCAATATGCACTTCATTTACATTCGTTGGTTTTACACTTAATGACATGGCATAATTTGCAATACCCCCTTCACCGGTTCCATCAAAAGAATAACCGAAATAATTTTTACCCGAAGGCAATCCGCTGCTTCGCACACTAAAACTGGCTCCCCCGTTTGTGGATATGTACAGCCTTCCAAAATCATCGTCATGTGCCTGTGCCACAAAAATAACTTCAGCATTGGCGGGAGTTACAGCCACATGGGTCCTTCCATCTATAAAAATTCCCTGGGCTGATGTAACAGCGTTCCAGGTTTGTCCATTATCAGTGGATTTCCAGAAAGGGCTTTCGTTATTCACAGCATTGCCCGATCCGGTGGCATATACAATGGAACTGTTTCCGGGTTTAAACTCCAGGTCCCTTTTTTCAAGCGTATGCACTCTTATCCAGGTAGTGCCGCCATCCACTGAACGGAATATCCCTGTTGATGAAGCAGCCAGCACGGTATTTACATTCGATGGATCTATAATTATTTTAAGCGCCAACCCTGTTCCTAAAGCTGTGGCGGTCCATCTTTGTCCGGCATCTGCAGATTTAATTATCCCGGTGGTTGTTCCGGCATACAGTATATTTTTATCCGATGGGGCAATCGCAATAGATTTTACATTCACCTGTGTATTATCATCATCAGTAAGCGGTTGCCAGAATGATCCGCTGTTGCTGCTTTTCCAGATGCCGCCACCATCCGATGCCACATAGATAGTAGTGGTATCAGACGGATGGATAGCAATACCATTTACCCTGCCTGTACCCGGATTACCACTGTAGGGAGCATTGGGTATCCAGGTAAAAGGCCCTAATTCTGTCCATTGTCCCGCCGTTAAACTTCTGCCGGCATTGGTCATCCTGAATTTTTGATACTCTTTCCAGTCATAATCGGCCGGCCGTATATAGCCATTTTCATCCAGATGATATTGCATTTCATAGAGCCAGCGCTGAAACTGTTTATACCCGGTACCCCTGCCCGTACCGTTTTTTTCAAATTGCTTCATCGCCAGTTCCCTGATCTCTGTCAACCGTAAATCTGTTCTTTCCATCAGGGAGAATACTGATATTTTTTGGGCAACCGTATTAGTTAGAAAGAAAACTGTAAGCAGGCAGGTGCTAAAAAGCTTTTTCATACAGGAGTGTTTTTGGTATTATGAAAGTATCGTAACCATATTTTCACAGCAATCACCAAAACCGGGTACAACTATCACTCAAAGTGGGGATGGCGCTATTGATTTTCGTGGAATTTACTGGTGTTTTAAGTCAATCACGTTTTGCCGGATACTCCTCAAAGAATACAAAGGCTATCCCACAAAGGCCACGAAGGCTACAAAGCCTTTTTTTTGTGTCCTTATTTGCTTTTGCGGGGTAATAAAGCAATGAACAGTTTTTTAGTGAAGATTGAATGTATATGGGTGTAAACATCTGATGGCTTTCTATCCCGCCGAAGCAATAAATACTAGTTTTTAAGTATTGCGTCAATGCCGGGGGTCATTTATCTTGTACCTGTTTCGGTGCTTATTAGTTACTCAAACAATTCAATACATCTATGCTTACCAAAGCTAATTACGATCAGGCCTTTACAGATCTTGCAAAAAAAATTGAAACCACTTATTCCGGTGCGGAAACGGGCACTCTCAAGGGTTTATGGATATATCTCCAGGAAAGTGAAACGAAACTGCTATTACTGATGGACCATTTAAAACCGTCTGATAGCCTCTCAGGCAATATTGAACATGGTCCGCTGCTGTATTTACTCAATAACGATTTCCCCGCCGGTTTATCATTCCTGAAAACGCTCCTGGTTAAATTGGGTATGCCGGCTTCTGCAATTTCCACTGCCACCTGGAACAGTTGGCAGGCAGTGGTAAATGGCGGCCCCGGTGTGGTCGGTGGTGATGGAACACTGATAAGCACTGTTCGGTTTGCTCAATTAGATACCGGGTGGACACTGGCAGCTCTATCTTATCTCTATTATTATTACCTCGGTGGCACCAAAGCGCCTTTTGGTACTACGCCGGCCAATATTACAGTCAGCAATAAATCCTCCCTTATCATTGCTGTATTGGGCGATTGGGGTTCCGGCTCCTGGAAAGATGGTACTTATAACTCTCCGTCTTTACTGGTGGCCAAAGCAATTTCCGGATTAAAGCCTGATATCACCCTGCGCCTGGGAGATGTATATTATTCAGGACTCTCTAGTGAGGAGTCAGCTAATCTTCTGTCCGGTTTTCCTGCAGGCAGCCTGTATAATTTTACCCTCAACTCCAATCATGAAATGTATGATGGCGCCAATGGCTATTTTGGCGCTGCCCTTACCGACCCACTCTTCAGCGCACAAAAAAATACCAGCTATTTTGTTATTAATTACCTGGACTGGGTATTGATTGCACTTGATTCTGCTTATTATGATACCAGTTTTTTTGTAATGCACGGCGGGCTTGATGCAGTGCAGCAATCATTTGTACAACAACTGCAAATACCGGCCACCAAAAAAGTAATCGTATTCACCCACCATACAGCCATTACCACAGATGGGTCGGCTATTAATAATGCGGGCAACCCCAACAATCTCTTTGGGGCTGTGTATACCGCCTTAAACAAACGGTATCCTGATTTCTGGTATTACGGACATACGCATAATGGCATTGTGTACAATGATAAATCGGTTACAAAAAAATATCAAACTGTATTTAATAAACATCCGGAGGTCAGATGCATTGGACATGGCAGTATTCCTTTTGGCAAAGGCTATGATTTGCACGATGCTAAGAACAATCCCATTACCGCCGTAGATTATTATGCCCACACTCCCATACCCGGTGCCGATACGCAGCAAACCAACAGGGTATTAAACGGGTTTGCACTGCTTACCTTATCAGCCGGAAGGATAACAGAAACTGCTTATGAAGTATCTCCTGACGGATCGGTGGATTCAGCCTGGACAAAAACATCCATTTTTTAACTCACTATAAAAATACCACAATGAAAAAACACATTTTAGCTGCCATTATTTGTGGTGCCGTTGTTTTTACCTGCACGCAATCACAGCAAAAAGAAAGAAGGTGATCCATCCACGTCACTGCTCAAAAATTCTTTTTGTGCCGGCAGCGCCAATGAAAATGACCTCTGTTCTCAATTACCTTATTATGTAACCGAAAAATTTCAGTTCGGATATACAGGCATTCTTGATTCTGCCTTTCAACCACCCTTTGATGTGTATTCCTTGCAAACCTTTATTGCATTGAACTGGCCGGCCGATTCTACGGCAATCCCATGCCGGGGCCAATCAGCAGCAATACAACAGCACCAAGGGTTTGGGAATATTATAATGATCCGTCTTCTGTTTTTGGCAATGCCGATGAAGAACTGGTCATTCGCATGACAGATGCCCAGGCTTCAGGATTGAAGTTTGTGTACGCCATGTCCAAAAGCCCGTATCCGCTAATAAATGATTTTGCAGAAGCAGACGGCCACCCGCTTATTGACCGTAACCTGAATTTTGGGTAGTGTCTCAGTTTGAACCACATAGATCATAGCAATCATAGAAATACACACAAAGAATAGCCATGTATGAGTATTTCTATCTGATCTATGACATACTGTGGTTCAAAGAAAAT
The DNA here is from genome assembly GCA_031441485.1 of Chitinophagaceae bacterium. Lineage (GTDB taxonomy): Bacteria > Bacteroidota > Bacteroidia > Chitinophagales > Chitinophagaceae > JJ008. The sequence continues at coordinate 118,757 of JANOEQ010000062.1, read as the reverse complement.
TACTACAGCTAACATTAAGAACAATTAATGGGGGTTTTTGGTTATTGTCTGCAGAATCAGGGAAGGTTACACAACCTCAAAATATCAACCCGACAGAAAGTCTATGACTTGAAAAGCCCGGCATGAGAACAAAAATACCTGAAGGCTGGTTCGATATTCTTTACTCTCCTCCCCTCTTCCCTCCCAGCATGGGTACAAAGGAAAAATGTTCAAACACTTCTTCTTTTAATGCGCCCGAAGGTAATTTAGTTATCCGCATCATCTGCTGCACATCACCGGCACCAACCGGTATCACCATCATTCCGCCGGGTTTTAATTGCTCAATTAATTTGGGGGGGATTTCAGGTGCGGCGGCAGTAATGATTACCCTGTCAAATGGGCCATAGGTAGGCAGCCCTTCATAGCCATCTCCATAAAAGAACTTGATGGACAAATATTTTTTCAGGAACTTAAATTCTTTGTTCGATTCAAATAGTTTTTTCTGCCGCTCAACCGTATACACCTGTGCACCCAGTTCTGCCAGTACCACAGCCTGATAAGCACTGCCGGTACCTATTTCCAGTACTTTTAAAAAGGGCTTCAGTTCCAGCAACTGCGACTGATAGGCCACGGTATAGGGTTGTGATATCGTTTGTCCTTCGCCAATGGGAAAGGCTTTGTCTTCGTAGGCAGCTTCATCAAAAGCGGAATCCAGGAAAAAATGGCGGGGTATATTATTAATTGCGGCCAGCACTTTTTCATCTGTTATGCCTTTGCCTTTAATGGTATCAACCAGTTTTTTACGCAGTCCTTTGTGGCGGTAAGTATCTTCGGTGGGTCTCATAAGCAGGGTGCAATATAGGCTAAGAGTTGGAAAGAGAAAAAGCCTGACGGCTAAAAGAAAAATATCGCACAGAGAAAAAAGAGAAAAAGAGAAAACACTTTTATTCTTCCTTTCTCTTTTATATAGTCAGACCGGGACGGTCAGACAATATAAGCACTGCACTTTTATTTATTTGCCCTGTCAGGATGAATAACAATGTTAGGCCCAACAGCAGAATTATTTATACATGGGATAATATCATCAAAAACATCCATAATTACTGCGTAGTTATTTGAATGTGCTATGATGACGATAACAGGTATTGGATACTTCACAAAGTTTTGCTGGAAAGAGAGATTACTGTCAAATGTAACCAAATGGGTAAACCCTTCATCAAGCATTAATTCCAAAAGTTCTCCGTTTTGCTTTGCATTCCATTTTTTTTCTGCCACAGTAAATGTGGGGAGACCTTTTTCAAAAAGCCTGAATTTCAGTTTGACCGGCAGGTTTTCATCAAGCAATAATTTCATCTATTTTTTCCCAATTAGAAGATTGAAAAAGTAATGCGGCAGACTCTATCACAGCCCCGGCCTGTTCCTTTGTAACTCCCGGAAAATCTGCGAGAAATTCATCAAGGCTAACACCTTGCTCCAGGTGGAAGAAAAGGGATTGCACAGTTACCCTTGTTCCCTTAAAGACCGGTTTCCCAAATTGAACATCAGGCGATACTGTTATATATAGATGAAGATTCACACTTTAAAGTTAAGAATTATCCTTTTTATATGCTCATTTTTATTTATATGGTCAGACCGGGACGGTCAGACCGGATTTATGCATTTCTCTTTGCCTCCTTCACTCTTTAATCTCTTAGCTCAATTTCATATCCCCAATCACCGCTTTTATCTTCCCGTCAAGTTCCGCATTCACCTTATCATAATATGATGCAGCATTCAGCTTTGTATTCACACTAAAATAAAACTTGATCTTCGGTTCTGTACCACTTGGTCTTGCTGAAATGCTGGTACCATCTGCCAAAATAAATTGCAGCACATTGGATTTGGGCAGATCGATGACCCACCCTTCTCCTGTTTGCGGATTAGAACCCTTTTGCAATTCATAATCCAGCAACTGCACCACGGCCGAGCCATTGATTGTTTTAGGTGGATTGTTGCGGTAGCTTTCCATCATGGCTGCAATCTGCTGCTGCCCGTCCATTCCTTTTTTGGTAATGGAGATCAGGTGTTCTTTATAAAAGCCATACTGTACGTAGAGGTCTATCATCTTTTCGTACAGGCTGCGGCCTTTGTCTTTTTCATAAGCGGCCATTTCGCATAATAGGGCCACAGCACTGATCCCGTCCTTATCACGTATCTTATCTCCTATCATCAATCCAAAACTTTCTTCGCCGCCGATAACATAATTTTCCTTTCCCTCTTTCTGGCGTATCAATTCGGCAATCCATTTAAAACCGGTAAGCACACGGTAACAATTCACCCCATTACCTTTGGCAATAGCATCTATCATGGGGGTGGTAACGATGGTTGTGATGACCATATCATTTGGCTGCGCAATGCTTTTTGCTTTCCGGGCTTCCATCAGGTAGTTGAAAGCCAGAACGGCAGTCTGGTTACCATTCATCAGCACCCATTTACCTGCACTGTCTTTTACACCTATCGCAATACGATCTGCATCAGGGTCGGTGCCGCTGAGTATATCGGCATCTAATTTTTCAGATAATTTCAATCCCAGGCTCATTGCTTCGCTTTCTTCCGGGTTGGGGTAAGCCACAGTGGGAAAATCTCCATCGGGCACACGCTGCTCTTCCACGATATGCACATTATCAAAACCAAATTCTTTCAGCACTTTGGGCAACAGCGTAATGCCTGTACCATGTATCGGGGTGTATACGATCTTCAGGTCTTTGTGTTTGGCAATCACTTCGGGATACACACTCAGTCCTTTCACCATATTAATGTAAACTTTATCGAGTTCAGCCCCGATAAGAGTAATATTTGCTTCACCCCCGCTCCATTTCACATTATCTACTGAAGCTATCTTATCCACTTCTTTTATCACATTCTTATCATGCGGCGGTACCAATTGTGAGCCATCATCCCAATAAGCTTTATAGCCATTATACTCTTTGGGATTATGCGAAGCCGTACATACCACTCCGCCCTGGCATTTGAGGTGGCGGATAGCAAATGATAATTCTGGTGTGGGGCGAAGGGCTTCAAACAAATATACTTTTACGCCATTGGCGGCAAATACATTGGCAACCGTTTCTGCAAAAAAACGGCTGTTGTTCCGGCTGTCATGTGCAATGGCCACACTAACACCTGAGGGGAAGCATTGTTTTAAATAATTCGCATAGCCCTGTGTTGCCATGCCTACTGTGTATTTATTCATACGGTTGGTGCCCACTCCCATTAAGCCACGTAATCCACCCGTACCAAACTCGAGGTTTTTATAAAAAGCATCGGCCAGTTCACCTTCGCTATCCTGTTGTAAACGGGTAATTTCCTCTTTAGTAGCGGTATCAAAGTTGCCAGAAAGCCAAATATCAATTTTTGCCTGTATTGCTGCGTCCATAAAAGAATTTTAAAATTTGGCCCTAAGTTATTGAATTTCGTCGTTGCAATCCATATCCGGGTAAGAAACGTACATTTGTACTTTATGAAGCCATCGGCATTACTACTATCATCGCCTGTTGCGTCGCACTCTTCATCGTTCTGTTCGCTGCTCAGCATTCTGATAGTTTCTTTTTTTGTTTCTACAGACCTTATTGCGCAAACTGACAGCATCCGAACCGACTCCGTAATAGTAGTACAGGAAATGGGAATACCTAAAAGGAAGATGCAGGAGCCTGGTATGCATGTAACAGCAAAAATGCTGCAGGAGCCACCAAAGAAAAAACGCATCTGGATAGTTGCCGGCGGCAATGTGATTGGATACGGTGGCACAATGATAGCTCTTTCATCGGCATGGTACAAGGACTATCCCAAATCCAAACTGCATTCTTTTAATGATCTGCCCGAATGGAAACAGGTGGATAAAGTTGGGCATCTGTACAGCGCCTATATTGAAAGCCGGGCCAGTATGGAACTGTGGCGCTGGACGGGTATTGACAGAAAAAAACGAATCTGGCTTGGCGGCATGAGCGGCGCAGTGTATCAAACCGTCATCGAAGTGCTTGACGGCTATAGCTCCCAATGGGGATGGAGCTGGGGCGATTTTGGCGCCAATATTTTAGGAAGCGGCGTATTAGTGGCGCAGGAACTGGCCTGGGATGAGCAACGTATAAAATTGAAATTTTCTTTTCACCGAAAAAATTATGACGACCCTCAATTAAACCAGCGCAGCAATGTGCTGTTTGGAACAAGTACCGCCGAACGCTTATTAAAAGATTATAACGGACAAACTTATTGGGCGAGCATCAATCTCAACTCCTTTTTTCCAAAAAATAATTTACCCGCCTGGCTCTCGGTTGCTGTGGGCTATGGAGCAGAGGGCCTTTTTGGCGGCACAGAGAACATTGCAAAGGATAATAACGGAACGGTTACATTTAACCGCACGGATATTAAAAGATACCGCCAGTGGTTTTTGGCGCCCGATATAGACCTGACCAAAATAAAAACTGATAAAAGGGCCATTAAATTTATCCTGACCGTTTTAAGCGCTTTTAAATTTCCCACTCCATCCCTGGAATTTTCTAATGGAAAGTTCAGGCTGAATGCCATTCACTTCTAAAACAGATCCATTCGCATATTTTTGAAATGCACCCTTTTGAAGCATTCGGGAATGCATAATATCTGTATTTTTACAAAAAAAGGTATATGAAAAAAAACATCCCTCCCTTTTTATTGCTGACTATGCTGATAACTTTTGCAAATTGTGGCAAGGATGATAGCCCGACTCCAACCCCCACTGACACTCCCGGGGTGATAAATATTACTTTACCCAGCGCCAACGCTATCTATACCAACAGTTCTTTGCTGAAAGTGGAGGGAGATATGACTGATACGGACGGACTGGCTACTGCCAGGGTTGAAATAAGGAACAAAACCTCAGGTGCTGTGTTATATCAACAATCAAATTCCACGGGTAACGTAAGTTTTTTCCGGTTTGCTTTTAATTGGACCATTTCGGGAATTACTGTATTAACACCAGCCACTGTAAAGATTACAGCCGTTGATAAAAACGCTAAGCTGGTTTTTAAAGAAGTGGATATTCAACTGGACAATTAATTAGTTTAGTAAACCGAATTACTGAAATCACTGGTGTATGCAGATTTTTCAACAGGTATTATTCATTGCCATCTCTTTACTTTCTATTTTTCTTTTTTCAAAAAAAGTAAAAGAAATAAGCCGTAATATAAAACTGGGGCGGGATGAAGATCTTAGCGACCACCCGGATAAGCGATGGAAAAATGTATTGCTGCTGGCACTAGGGCAAAAGAAGATGTTTCGTAATCCGCTGGTGGCAGTAATGCATTTTTTTGTGTATGCGGGTTTTATCATTATCAATATTGAAGTGCTGGAAATAGTATTGGATGGCATTACCGGTAAGCACCGCCTGTTTGCTGCCCCCCTCGGCGGATTTTACTCTTTCCTGATCAATTCATTTGAAATACTGGCCCTGCTTGTATTAGTGGCCTGTTTGATCTTTTTAATAAGAAGGAATATCATCAAACTAAAACGTTTTGTAAGTCACGACCTGGATGGATGGCCACGGAGCGATGCAAACTATATATTGATCACTGAAGTAGTGCTGATGTCTTTATTCCTTTTTCTGAATGCCAGTGACACTTTATTACAAACACGGGGCGTGGAGCATTATGCCGCACATCCTACAGGTAATTTTATTATTTCACAATACTTACAGCCAATGCTGGGTGGCATGAATAATGATGGCCTGGAAATAGTGGAACGTGGATGCTGGTGGCTGCATATCGTTGGCATTTTTGCCTTCTTAAATTACCTGCCTTATTCAAAACACCTGCATATAGTATTAGCGTTTCCCAATGCCTACTTTGCCCGCCTGGAACCAATGGGCAAGATGGATAATATGGCTTCCATTCAAAAAGAAGTATTATATGCCATGCAGCCCGAACTTGCCCCTGCTGCCGGCGAACAGGCACCTGTTCAAAAATTTGGCGCCAAAGATGTACAGGACCTGAGTTGGAAAAACCTGATGGATGCGTACAGCTGCACCGAATGCGGACGCTGCTCTGCGGCCTGCCCGGCTAATGAAACAGGTAAATTATTATCCCCCCGCAAAATAATGATGGATACCCGCGACAGGCTGGAAGAAGTGGGCAAGAATATTACGCTCAACAAAGCGTTTAAAGAAGATGGTAAATCATTATTGCACGATTATATTTCGGTGGAAGAATTGCGGGCCTGCACCACCTGCAATGCCTGTGTGCAGGAATGCCCGGTAAGCATCAGCCCGCTGGATATAATTATACAACTGCGCCGTTATTTAGTAATGGAAGAAAGCAATACACCACCTGAATGGGCGGGTATGTTCAGCAATGTTGAAAATAATTTTGCCCCCTGGAAATTCAGTCCCGATGAAAGGGATAAGTGGGTGGAGGAGGTTAATTAAGAATTAAGAATTAGTAATTAATAATTGTTCCGAGTACGGAGACCCTTTGAAATTTTTACTTTTCCGTAATGCTTTTTTTCGGGATATGAATGGGTAATAGTTAATTAGTTTATTGGTTTAATAGTATGTATGAAGTATCGTTTAATCAGCCATGTAATTTTAATTTGCGTTCTGCTTCTTTCCTGTAAAAAGGGTGAGGGGGTGAATGGTTTTTTGGTAAATGAATCTTACCAGACGGGGAATACGGCATCGCTTCAGCCTGTAAGGTTATTTACTAGAAATGGAGAATTGACAGATACAGCCCTGATCAGAAAGTTTATAGTGACTAACACTACAGGGGGAATCAATCCTTTTATCTTTGGAAGTAATACAGAACAAATATCCTACACCATACTCAAGATATCTTTTACCAGCAACAGTAATGCAGTCGTGGAAAGGCATAATATCTCCTATCCATCAATACCTCGCAGTGTTGAATCACATGCAGCCACTTATGATTTTACTTCGGGAAGCGATATAAAGATTCAGGAGATAGATACGATTTCAATTATTGAAGCAAATCCATTAAGATGTGGCGATTTGTTTGAAAATTCTTTTCTTAACCACCCCTTAAAACAATGCACTCAATATAGCTATTCCCAGTATATTTGCAATTATGTTAACTCATTTTCCTTAAAATTAAAGAATGAAAACCTCTCTTTACCTCTGCTTATAGTGTTGGTAAAATCTACAGACATACCTGGTGGCACAGGCGGATGCTCCAGCTATAATTTTGTAGACCGCTGGTACACATTCAATACAAACCACATTAATACACTGGGCCCTCTTGATACGGTTGCTATTCAGGCGAAAGAATTACCACTATATAAATTATAACTAACAATGAACCTCCCCTCCTTCCCTTTTCAAACCCTCGACTGGTCCACTATTCCTAAAGAAGAGCATAATGGTGATACAGGTATGGCCTACTGGCAGGTGCAGAAAGTAAATGATATACGGGTGCGCATGGTGGAATATTCACCGGATTATAAAGCTGATCACTGGTGCAGCAAAGGACATATCATACTTTGCCTGGAAGGTGAAATGGATACGGAACTGGCCGATGGCCGCATCTTTACACTCACCAAAGGTGTATGCTATTTTGTTGGCGATAATAATGAAGCCCACCGCAGTACCACGATAAGGGGATGCCGTTTATTTATTGTGGATTAATCCCTATTTTCGGTTAAACAAACCTTATCCACATGCCTTATTATCCGCTTGCCACCGGCAATAGCTGGACCTACAAAATGAAAGATGGTAACAGTTACACCAACGAAGTAACTGCCGCAGACGGTTCCCTCTTTACCATGAAAAATTCCATGGCACCCAATACAGTACAGGTACGAAAAGATGGCGATGAATACACCGCCAATCATTGGGATGGCATCAGTTTCCAGACATTACTAAAAGACAATGCTGCCAAAGGCGATACATGGGAAGTGAAATTCACCGCCAATGGACTGGAAAGTATTTTAGTGCATACGGTAAAAGATTCCGGCCTTACTAAAGAAGTGAATGGTAAATCTTACAATGACGTACTATTGGTTGAAGCTGAAAGCAAACTGCTGATGAATGGCACTATCATGCCGCTCAATTATTTTACCCGGTATTATTATGCAAATGGAGTGGGGCTTGTTTTAACCACCACATCTATGGGTGATGAACAGGGGCTGACGGAATGTGTTCTGCATTGATATTTGCTAGATGTTTGATGTACGGTGCACGCATGACGGAAAGAAAAGAATTTGTTGTCTTTTTGTATTTGCGTACATCAAACATCGTACGTCTGACACCATATATCATTATCACTCCTTTTCCCGGTGTTTGATCTTGTCTATTCCTTCTTCAAGCTTTCCTATCTGCCCGTGAAATTTGTGGGCCACTTCTTCGGGGTGTTCCAGGTGGTGTGCAGCATCTTTCTTTTTTATGATTTTCCAGATTTGAATAATGGCTGTCAGCAAAAAAATGCCCCCAATTACCCAACTGAGTATATCCTGGTTATTATTTATCTTATCGGCAATCAGGCGCCCGCCGAAAATAAAAACCGTATTTCCGATGAATGTCCCCAGCCCGATACCGATGATATAGGAATTATAATGATCATTGCGGGGAAGCAATATTTTTTTAGTAAACAGTACAGTACTCCATCCAAACCAGAAGGGAATCTGTACTGGGTTGATAGCACTCATAGTAAAGCCAAGGATCACTTTTGGCAATTTACTGTCGAGGATCACATTTTTTTGCTGTGAAGGGTGCAGGGCTGCATAAAAGCTGGCAGCTGCCAATCCCAGTACAATAATCAGGGTAAGCCATTCCAGCATTTTAAATATTCTTTCCTGTTTTCGTATCCAGTCCATCGCCACCAGTGAAAGCCTTACATAGATTATTTCTGCAATCAATGAACCCAGGGAAAATAACAGTGCAGCCTGTATGCCGTCTGAGATAGATATCTGCATAGCGGCTATATTCAAAGTTCCCAGTGGCAAAGAGCCAAGGAAACTTATCAGCATACCAATAAAGAATATCTTCAGCAATCGGGGCATGCAACGAAAATAGTAAAATTGAGGTAAAAAAAAGTGTATTATTCAGGTAACAATTACAAGCTGTTTCAATTTTATCATGTCAGGCAGTACAATTTTTTTTCTTGAAATCTTCAGTAGTCCCTCTTCCTCCAATTGACTAACGGTGGTGGTAACCGTTTGCCTGGCACTGCCAATCAGTTTAGCCACATCATCATGTGTAAGAAAATTATTGATGCTGTATGTGGCCGCCATTCCATCATACCCATCCTTGATGGCCAGGTGGTAAAAGAAAGCCAGTAATCTGAATCGTACATCTTTATTCAGCATATTCACCAGGCGAAACTCTGCACGACGCAATTTTTGCCCCACCTGCTTGCTGTATTTAATGGCCAGTTCTGGTTTTTTGCGAAGCAGTTTTTCAAAATCTTCAATAGAGAAAGCACAAAGGCTTACGTTGCCTTTGTAAGCACGGGCAAATTCACCGTTCAGGTTGGTACGTTCCAGTGCAAACTGGCCAAATATTTCCCCTTCCTTAATGATCTCTTTTATTATTTCATTGCCATCCTCATCTACATAGCCAATCTTGATATAGCCGTCTTTTACAAAATAAAGTTTATTAAGATGATGGGAATCAAAATAAACGTACTCCCCTTTTTTTGCTTCTATAAAATGATGCTCAACATTCAGTTCCAGGTATTCCTCATCATTCAGTTCACACCAAAGATCATAGTTACGGAGGCGCAAAAATTTATCATCAGAAGACATGGGCAGCTGCTTGGTTTATTTATAAAGTTATACTAATTTGAACAAGTTGCCGCTAAGGCACAAAAACACAGAGAATACAAATGAAAATTGCAGTGTCTCAACCCGCAATTCATTGCTTCAGTGTTTCAGTGTTTCAGTGGCAATCGTTTAATCAAATTTCTCCAGCATTTTAAAATGCCTGCCGGAATCCTGCAGGTAGCGCAACCCTCTTCTAAAGGACCAATAGGGTACACCATTTCTATGATTGTATTTGCTGATTTTATACAATGCCTTCCAGTGCTGCAGAATAATACCATAAGCTTTCCAGATGCTCATTCCACAATCATAGATATGGTTGGGTTCGGCGCCGCAACCGTTAAACTCCAGTATAAAAAAATTCTTTCCCTGCTTCAGGTCTTCTATAGAAGTGGTTTTAATATCATAGCGGCCATAATAAAATTTATCGGTATAATGACTGAGTTCGTCAAATACACGGTGAATAGCTTCATCTATTTCTTTATGCAGGTTGGTAAAATGAGCTCCCCTGTTATGATTACCCGCATACGACAAATAAAATACTTCACCTTCAGGTATTACCCTGTAAAAGCGGTGGCCATGCCGGTGTTCCATTTCTTCCATCCTGAACCTGGCCCTTGGATGTGCCTGCACCAGTTCTTTCAGGGTCATCGCCCCATCCCCTTTTACCTGCAGCAGCTCCTTATCAATAAAGCCGCTTACCATTCCTTTTTGTTCCCATGGATACCGGTAATAGAACACACTTACCTCCACCGGCAATTCCACCAGGTCCTGAATGATATATTCCACCGGGATCCGCTCATGGTATTTGGCCAGTTGTCCTTCATTATCAATTTTCCGGAAAAGGATACCTTTCATGCCCACATCCGGCTTTACAATAAAAGGAAATGTAAACCCTGCGGCAGCGATTGTTGCTTTTACTTTGTCAAATAACCAGTCATGCATGATATAGGTGGTGCGGGGTACCAGATGCGGGGGAAGCTGATCATACATTTCTTTTTTTCCTTCTCCCTCAAAACCGCCAAAAGTAATGGTGGGATTGGAGGAACTGAAAAACCACAATGACCAGCTTCGAAGGCAATACCAAAGCCATACAGGCCCAAGAGGAAAATAAAGAACATAAAAGTTCCACATTTCCCAGTGTGTCAATTTTTGAAAGAATTTTTTCATTATATGTCAGGTAAACAAAAATAAGTTTCCTGCTAACATAGCAAAGCTTTTTATTTGTCTATTTTTAATAATAATAACGTAAAATCGTGTATATGAGAATACAACTGCTCGGTCTGTTTTGTTTGTTTTTTTCAATACATACAGTTGGCAATACTGCACCTGCCCTTACTGCACCACCTGCCGTAACGATAACAGATAAGATACTGCCCACCGCTGCTTTGATAACATTCTCAACCCTGAAAATCAGGGATATTGAAAAATTAGCAGGCCGTAAACTTACATTGAAGGAAAAGCTGGCCATTAAACTATACCAGTGGAAATTAAAAAAGGATATCCGGCATAAAAAATCCGATGATAAGAAAGACAAGGGAAAAATGGCTATGATATTTGGAATAATTGGCCTGGTGCTGCTATTTGCACCAATACCCATCATTGGAGGCCTTGGTGCTATTGTGGGCATCATACTCGCATTGGTACTGGGCTACCAGGCCAGAAAAGAGAACCCCAATGATAAGCGGGCAAAAACAGCCATCATCCTTGGCTGGATTGGAGTGGGCCTTATCGTATTGGCTATTGCACTGATTGCAATACTACTTGCATCATGGACTGGTGGGTGGGGCTAAAAAGTAGCCGGTTTTCTGTAATATTGTTGCTGAATTAATAAAATTATATGCAGGTACCAACAGTGGCTGAGTTATTTGCCGATGGAAAAAGTCCCGAAGTGCTGTTTTGGGTAGGCTGTGCGGGCAGTTTTGACCAGCGTGCACAGAAGATCACTAAAGCTTTCGTAACTATTCTCGATAAAGTGGGCATTAACTATGCCATACTGGGCAAGGAAGAAATGTGTACCGGCGATCCGGTTCGTCGTGCAGGCAACGAGTTCATGTTCCAGATGATGGCATACCAGAATATTCAAATCCTGAATAATTATGGTATTAAAAAAATAGTAACAGCCTGTCCGCATTGTTTTAATACGTTGAAAAATGAATACCCTGAACTGGGCGGCACGTATGAAGTCATCCATCATACCACATTCCTGCAGGGATTGATTGATGAGGGGAAGATAAAACTAAAAGAAGGCGGTTCTTTTAAAGGAAAGAAAATTACCTACCACGACAGCTGTTATCTCGGTCGCTCCAACAATATTTATGAAGCGCCCCGCAAAGTCCTGGAAGCGTTGGATGCTGAGCTGGTAGAAATGAAACGCTGCAAAAGCAATGGCCTTTGTTGCGGTGCCGGTGGCGCACAAATGTTCAAAGAAGAAGAAAAAGGAACCAGCCGGGTGAATATTGACCGTAGTACTGAAGCGATAGCAACAGGCGCTTCAATCATTGCAGCGGCCTGCCCTTTTTGCAATACTATGATGACAGACGGGGTAAAATTGGCCGAAAAAGAAGATACAGTAAAAGTGATGGATGTGGCAGAGCTGATAGCCGCCAGTTTGGATTAACTTTGGCCTATGAATCTCGAATACAAACACCTGCTCAGCGAAAATTTTCATCCGGACTCCCGGGTATGGGTATATCAATGCAACCGCATCTTCAGTCTAAATGAAGCACTGGACATTGAACAACGACTGGAAGAATTTGCCACACAATGGAAAAGCCATGGCACACCCGTAAAAGGGGAAGCCCATTTATTCTTTGGTCAGTTTATTGTTTTACTCGCCGATGAAACAGCCACCGGCGTCAGCGGATGCAGCACCGACAGTTCAGTTCGGCTGATCAAAGACATCGGGCAGCAATACAGTGTAAATATGTTTGACAGAACCACACTTGCCTTTGTAGTAAAAGATAAGATACAGTTATTACCCCTCTCGCAATTGCAATATGCTGCGGAAAATGGATTCATCAATGCAGATACTTTATATTTTAACAACCTGGTGCAGACAAAGGAATATCTGGAAGATAATTGGATAGTAGCAGTAAAAGATAGCTGGCTGAAAAGCAAAATTTCTTTTTCAAATACTGGAGTTGTGAATTAGTGCAATAAAAAAACAATTCCCGCCTGAAATTTCGCTGGAAAACGCTTCCCCAAATAAATAGTAGTATTGAATTCAGTCGCAAATATTGCTGCAGCCTCATCGTCCCGGCGGGACATCAGGTCGGTAAATAGTAACGTAAGCAGTGGTTCTTTGCCCCAGAAGGGCAATACTAAAACTGGAAACGTACAGAAAATTCCCTGTCCATTATAACTTAAATATGACGGTAATATTTATTTAAACACCCAGAATGATTATTCTTGTCCCGGCGGGACATCAGGTCGGTAAATGGTAATGTAAGCGATGGCTCTTTGCCCCAGAGGGGCAATACTAAAACTGGAAACGTACAGGAAATTCCCTGTCCATTATAAATTAAATATGACGGCAATATTCATTTAAACACCCAGAATGATTATTCTTGTCCCGGCGGGACATCAGGTCGGTAAATAGTAACGTAAGCGGTGGTTCTTTGCCCCAGAGGGGCAATACTAAAACTGGAAACGTACAGGAAATTCCCTGTCCATTATAATTAAATTGCTCCGATAAGGCAAAATAAAAAAGCAATAAAATTTCTTTTTTAAATACTGATGCTGTAAATTTAAATCCTATTTAAATAGTTCCTGCCTGGCACTTCCGCCAAAAAACATTTTCCAAATTATTATCATCAGATTCAGTTGCATTTATTCAAGCCTGTTCTTTCGTCCCATAGGGGATAATAGGTCGGTAGAAATAAATGCAATAGAGATTATTTGTCTCAATGGGGCAAAAAACAAAATAAAACAGTTATGCCAAATACCTATACACAGATACATATACAATGCATTTTTGCAGTAAAATATCGCCAGGCTATGATTGCATCAAGCTGGAAAGAACGTTTGCATCAATATATTACCGGTATTGTTCAAAACCATGGGCACAAAATGATTGCCATCAACACAATGCCGGATCATTTACATATGTTTTTTGGCATGCGGCCCAATCAATCACTTTCGGACCTGATGAAGATCGTAAAAGGAGATTCTTCCGAATGGATAAACAATAAGCGGTTCATCTCAAGCGCATTTCGCTGGCAGGAAGGCTATGGAGGATTTAGCTATGAAAAAAATAAAATAGGTATAGTTGCAGCCTATATCGAAAACCAGGAATTACATCATACCAAAAAAACATTCCTGGTAGAATACAGGGAATATCTCGATCATTTCGGAATTGAATATGATGAACAATATTTATTCAAAGAACCTGAATGAACATTCTTTTGCCCCGCCGGGGCAAAATACATTTGTCGTTTTATTAGCTACCGACGTTTGGTCCCGATGGGACATGATACATTTGTCGTTTTATTGGCTACCGGCCTTGGGTCCCGATGGGACATGATACATTTGTCGTTTTATTGGCTACCGGCTACCGGCCTTTGGTCCTGATGGGACATGATACATTTGTCGTTTTATTGGCTACCGGCTACCGGCCTTCGGTCCTGATGGGACATGATACATTTGTCGTTTTATTATCTACCGGCTACCGGCCTTTGGTCCTGATGGGACATAATACATTTGTCGTTTTATCAACATCAGCATATCCAGCATCCGGGAAAAATTCCGAAAACTACTTCGCATAATTACGAGCCCCAATTTTGTCCATCATTCATTTTACAAAATACTTACCTGAAATACGGGTATGGCAAAATATTTGCAAAGAGATTGAGTGTCATTACTATAAACCCAACTCTTCCCTTATGAAAAACAGGTATGCCTTGCCCAGGATCATTTTATGCATTCTTATTTTAGTTGCAGTTGTATGTATACGGGCTGATGCACAACCGATATCCTGGCAATCCCGCGGAGTTGGTGGTGGCGGCAGTATGTTTTATCCCACTATCAACCCGGCTAACGATAATGAGTTTTATGTAACCTGCGATATGAGCCAGCTATTTCACAGTACCGATTTCGGAAACTCTTATACCCAGGTTCCTTTTACCAAACTGCAAACGGGCAATATTTCCACTTACGAATTTACCAGCAACAATAACTATGCTTACTGTATTGCCAATGATGGTAATATCAACTATGCGGTTCGTACTGCAGATGGTGGTAACAACTGGAACCCTGTTCCGGGCAACCCGCTGGCCGGTGAAGATGTATTTGCACTAAAGGCAGATTACAATAACCCGGGCCGGGTCATCATTAATTACTATTCGTCTATCTATATATCCAATGATTATGGAGTGAGTTTTTCGCTCGTAAAAAATGCAGCTGATGCCGGTGCCGGTATCACTGTAGCCGGTGTTTTCTTTGATGGCGCTGCAATTTATATAGGCACCAACGAAGGCATCTTATTTTCAGCTAATAGCGGTGTTTCCTTTTCCACATTGGCAGCTACAGGTATGCCTGGCACAGAAACTATCTTCTCATTTGCCGGGGCCAAAGTGGGTGGCATTACCCGTTTCTTTTGCATTACCGCCAATACCACTGATGTATACAATGGCATATTCCCCTGGGATTATTGGGGATTTGCAAAAGGTGTTTATTCATTAGATGCGGGTACAAATGTATGGGACTCAAAAATGACTGGTATAAACATCAGCAATGACTTTATAATGTATGTGGCCATGGCCCGTAATGATATCAATACTGTATACCTTGGTGGCAGTGATGGTACAACTGGCGGCAACTGTGTACTGAAGACTGCAAATGCGGGTACCGGCTGGAGCAAAGTATTCCTTACCGCGAATAATCAGAATATTCGTACCGGATGGTCGGGCCAGGGCGGCGATCGTGGCTGGGGGTATGGTGAAACCTGTTTTGGTATTACCGTGGCACCCAATAATGCCAACAAAGTATTGTTTGGTGATTTTGGATTTGTACATAAGACAAGTGACGGCGGAGCTAACTGGCAACAGGCTTATGTAAATACAGCCGATGATCATCCTGCAGGTGCTGCCACTCCGGCAAAGCAATCGTACAGGAGCATTGGATTGGAAAATACAACAGTATGGCAATTGCATTGGCAGGATGCTAATAATATGTTTGCCTGCTATTCTGATATAAATGGTACACGCACTACCAATGCAGGGGTGTCATGGAGTTTTGATTACACCGGACATACAGTAAACAGCATGTACCGCATCGCCAAACACAGTTCAGGCAATACAATGTTTGCAGCCACCTCAAATGTGCATGATATGTACCAGAGTACCCGGCTGCAGGACAATATTTTAGATGCCAACGATGCGGGAGGAAAAATCATTTACTCCACCAATAACGGTGCCGCCTGGCAATTGCTGCACCAATTTAATCATCCAGTGTTTTGGGTGGCTGCTGATCCCAACAATATAAACCGAATGTATGCCAGCGTTATACATTATGGCGGTGGCACCGGCCAGGGCGGTATCTGGATGACCAATGATTTGAATAACCTTGGCTTATCCACCTGGACCAAACTGGCCAACCCCACCCGTACACAGGGACACCCTGCCAGCATTGTGGTATTGAATGATGGCAAAATGGTATGTACATTTTCCGGAAGACGAACGGCTGCCGGGGCATTTACCGCCAGCTCAGGCGTTTTTTTATATGATCCTGCTGGAAATAGCTGGACAGATGTATCTCATGCCGATATGCAATACTGGACAAAAGATATAGTAATTGATCCAACAGACCCCACACAAAACACCTGGTACGTTGCCGTATTCAGCGGATGGGGTGGTGCACCAAATGGTAAAGGCGGATTATTCAGGACCACTAACCGCGGCACATCCTGGACAAAATTGACAGGCACGCAATTCGACAGGGTAACATCTATTACTTTTAATCCGGCCAGTCTCAACCAGGCTTATCTTACTACTGAAACACAGGGATTATGGATCAGCAATGATATGAATGCGGCAACTCCCTTCTGGACATTAGTCAGCTCCTATCCTTTCCGCCAGCCGGAAAGAGTTTTCTTTAATCCTTTCAACAATAATGAAATTTGGGTGACCAGTTTTGGTAATGGGTTGAAAATGGGTCTGGCCACATCAGGGCCGCTGCCGCTTAAGCTGATTTCTTTCAGCGGGCAACGCCGCAATGGTAATACATTACTGCAATGGATAACTGCCAATGAAAGCCCTGGTGAAAAATTTGAAATTGAAAGAAGCTTTGATGGCATTCAGTATAAAAAAACAGCAACTATAACAGGTAATGGCAATATCACCAATCAGTATACTTCTGCCGACTATATTTCAGCACCGGATTTATACTACCGGTTAAAGATCACTGCTGAAACAGGGACGGTATCCTACAGCCATGTTATACTCTTTAAAGATGGCAATGCCCTGCTTACCAATATCAGGTTGCTAAAGAATCCTGTTGCAAGCAATATCCCCGCAGAAATAACAACTGCTGTGCCTGCACAATTGCAATTTATTGTAACTGATATGTCGGGAAGAAAAATCACAGAGCAGGCTGGTTCAGTTACTGCTGGTATTACACAGCTCAATATTCAGTTGCCAGTAACTGCTTCAAAGGGTATGTACATCCTGCAGGTAAAAGGTATACAACCGGAAAAAAGAATACAGTTCTTAATAAACAGGTAAAACAGGTGATATTAATAGTAGGGCATCTCTAAAAACCTTCCTTTTTCTCTCCTTCGGAAAGGAATTAAAAGGAGAGGTCAAAATGAAAGACAGGTTTTTAAAGATGTCCATTATTTAATCCCTTTTAACAATGACTTCTTAGCCGTTTTTGTAAAATTATATCCTGCACTCAAACGGAAATTCCTGGTCTGTGCGGTGCTGAAACTTTGCAGGCCGAAATTGGGGCCATATATAACGCTTTTATTTTCCTGTAAGAATGGATCAATTATATTTATGGTGATCGTCATTTTCCTGGCCAGCAATTTTCGCTGCACACCTATATTCATACTCCAGTTCCATCGGGCATATCCCTGTGGATTGGCAAAGCGGGTGAAAGTAAAACTGCCGGTCACATTCCACACATCTTTAGGGATATAAGTTGTATTGACATTAGAAGTAAACGAACCACCATTGCGGTACCGGTTTACCATTTTATCAAAAGCGCTGTATTCATTATAAGTATAACTGGCACTCAGGTTTAGTTTTAGCTTTTTGGAAACAGTTAATCCTCCCCAACTGCTCAGTTCATATTCTTTGCGTCCGCTGATATTTTCCCAGGTAATTTGAGTTTTACCATCAGTAAGCAATGTCCTTACCTGGCTGAAAATATCTTCAACGATATTATACCCCACTCCAACATTGATGAAATACATTTTTTTGGTATTGCCCAGCACCAAATCAAAATTATGTGCCGTGGAAGCCCGCAGGTTTTCATTACCAAACCGTACATTGTATGGATCGCCAAAGTCAATAGCGGGGTTCAATTCATTGATACCGGGACGGCGGATGCTGCGGCGGTAAGATAGTGTGAGGTTTAATTTATCTTTCCAGTTGCGGTTGATATTGGCAAAGGGCAACCATGTCCGGTAATTATTTTTTGCGTCCCTGTTTTCTTTATACAATTCAAACCAGATTGAAGTCTGTTCTATCGAAACCCCGGTTGTAATACTGAAATTTTCTTTTATGAGCTGCCGTACCGATGCCCGGAAATTGGTGATGCCCTGGTGAAATTTAAATTCATTGCTCAGCAAATCGGATAATACAAACAACATGTCCGGCTTTTTCAGGTAGGCTGCATTCACATCTATATGGCTGTTGCTGCGGTTATAATAACTTCCCAGGGAAAGGAACGTTTTTTTATTGTTCAATGGTCTGTCATAGTTCAACCTTACGCTATAATTGTTATTTCGGTTATTGGTAACCTGCTCCTGCGTAGAATCAATCCCGTTAAAACTATGGTCAGGATTGAAAAATTGCTGAAAAAAATCACGGTCAGATTGGTTTACCGATAAATTGGCACCGGTAATGATCTTTAATGATTCCCCGGTCACTTTCCCTTTTTTAGTATAGGTGAAATTGATATTGGAACTGTAATTATCTCCCTTATTCAGAATAGTTCTTTCACTGAGCCGGTAAATATTTCCAAAGCGGTTGATATTTGTGTACTCCGTTGTATTCCGGTTATCATAATTATTTTGGTTGTATTGCAACACAAAATTCAGGGATTGCGTTTTACTGATATCATAATCCACATTTAATCTGACATTGGGCCGCCAGTTTTTATTGCGGTAATTATTTTGGGTGTTAAAAAAATTAGACGAATCTGTATAGATATTATTTCTAACTGAACTGCCATCACCCAGTAAACGGTTATAACCCGTTCCTGCATTGATGCTCAAGGAAAACCCCTGCTTCCTGTAGCTGAAATTTCCACTGATGCCTGCTTCTCCACGGCTGCCGGCTGAAATATTCAAGCGGCCACTACGGCCCACTTTACCTTTTTTGGTAACGATATTAATAACGCCGCCCTGTTCATTGGCATATTGAGGCGGCGGGTTTGTCATCACTTCTATTTTTTCAATAGAACTGCCCGGCAAAGATTCCAGCAGGTCCTGCAATTGCTGCAGGTTCAGTTCCACCGGCTTATCGTCTATCAATATTTTAGGTTCCTTACCCCGTACCGTTATTTTACCGTTAGGGTCTTTAGATACAAGCGGCACACTGTTCAACAGATCACTTGCATTGCTGCCAGCAGCTAATGCCGATTCGCCAGCATTGAAAGTGATATTTCCATCTTTGGATTGAATCAATGGCTTCTCCGCGTAAATCACCACTTCATCAAGCTGTTGATTGGAGTTGGGTTTCAGCAGTACATCACCCAAATTAAAATCAAACCGCTCAGAACGAAAATGTATACTGTCCATCACCAATGGCTGCATCCCTGTGCTGGAGAACCGCAGGCGATAATACCCGAATGCAATCTGCTCAAACAGGAAGTTTCCATTTTTATCCGTCAATGATGTTTTTCGTTGAGCACTATCTTTAAGGGAGATCAGCACTACTGTTACAGCTTCCATGCCTTTTTTATTTACATCCAGCACATTACCGGTCAGTATGCCCGGATTATTTCCCTGGGAATAGGAAAAAACGGCAAATGCCATGAACAGAAGTAAGAATAGTTGCTTTTTCAAATTGGTGTATAAATTCTGCCCCCGGAGCAGTCAGACACAAAGATACTTCTAAACAGGCTAAAACCTTGATGGTGAACTGTATGAACGGTTATCTCGCCGGACACCGGAACTCCGTTCCGGTAGCTGTTCAGGGAAAGTTGGTCGGGCTGGAACGAATTTCAGTCGTCCGGGAGGGGGATATCCCCCGGTCTTTCCGCTACGCTCCACTCAGCTCAGTGACTCTTAGGGAGACCATTAAAACTGTTTACACAATCTGCTTTATACTACTATTTTTCGCCGTTACGCAGTTCGTTTCGACGTTACGCACTTACTTTTCGCCGTTACGCTGTTCGTTTCGACGTTACGCAGTTACTTTTCGCCGTTACGCAGTTCGTTTTGACGTTACGCAGTTACTTTTCGCCGTTACGCCGTTCGTTTCGACGTTACGCAGTTACTTTTGGCCGTTACCCAGTTCTTTTCAAGGCTCACGCAGTTTGTTTCAACCCTGCTCCTCACTTTCCAACCGAATGCGGGAACGCTTTTAGACACTGAGCATGCCCTGTGCCTACGTTAATGCTGCCATCCTGTCATAACTTAACAGCTTAGCAGTATATTTGCTAACCAATTGCAGTTCATTATGCTTGATTTAGTGACAGATAGTACATCCACCAAAACCACGGACCGGCACGATGAAAACCGGCAGGGTGAAGCGTATGCACCATTTACTGTTGATCCCAACCAATACAAAAAGCGGTTTTATATTGAAAGCTATGGCTGTGCAATGAATTTTGCCGACAGCGAGATCGTAGCTTCCATTTTACACAAAGAAGGCTTTGGCCCCACCCGGAATATCGAAGAAGCAGACCTGATATTTATTAATACCTGTTCTATCCGGGAAAAAGCCGAACAAACCATACGCAAACGCCTGACTGAATTTAAAAAACTAAAGAAAGAAAAAAAGGGAATGATGGTGGGAGTGCTTGGCTGCATGGCAGAAAGATTGAAATCTAAATTACTTGAAGAAGAAAAATTAGTGGATATAGTAGTGGGGCCCGATGCCTACCGTTCATTACCCGCATTGGTGGAAGAAGCAGAAGGAGGGCAAAAAGCGGTAAATGTATTACTCAGCCGTGATGAAACTTACGCTGACATCTCACCGGTTCGGTTAAACAGTAATGGTGTCAGCGCATTTGTAAGCATTATGCGGGGCTGCAATAATATGTGCTCCTTCTGTGTGGTACCATTTACCAGGGGAAGAGAAAGAAGCAGACCGGTGGAAAGTATTCTGGATGAATGTACTGATCTGTTTGAAAAAGGATACCGTGAAGTAACGCTGCTGGGGCAAAATGTTGATAGCTACTATTTTACGCCACTTAAC
Source organism: Chitinophagaceae bacterium (assembly GCA_031441485.1). Lineage (GTDB taxonomy): Bacteria > Bacteroidota > Bacteroidia > Chitinophagales > Chitinophagaceae > JJ008. Next base: position 97,413 of record JANOEQ010000062.1, on the reverse strand, counting down.
AAAGAAGGCAGTGATGGGGAGGCCGTAACATTCTCCCAACTGCTCGAAAAAGTGGCATTGATCTCTCCCCTGCTGCGTGTACGATTCTCCACATCGCATCCAAAGGATATTACTGATGAGGTTTTGCACACTATTGCGAAGTATGAAAATATCTGCAACTATATACACCTGCCCGTACAAAGCGGTTCTACAAGAATATTGCAACTGATGAATCGTACCTATACCAGGGAATGGTATATGGCGAAGGTTGACAGCATCAGGCGGATCATACCGGGATGCGGTATCAGTGCAGACCTCATTACAGGTTTCTGCACCGAAGAAGAAAAGGACCACCTGGACACACTGAGCATTATGGAATATGCAAAGTATGATTACTCCTATATGTTCTTTTATTCTGAAAGGCCGGGTACGCTGGCACAAAAAAGATACAGCGATGATGTGCCGCTGGAAATAAAGAAAAGAAGGCTGCAGGAAGTGGTGGACCTGCAAAACAGGTTATCACTGGAAAGCAATCTCCGGGATATTGGCAAAACATTTACCATACTGATAGAAGGCGACAGTAAGAAAAGCAATGCCGACTGGATGGGCAGAAGTTCGGAAGGAAAAGTATTTGTTTTTCCAAAAGGAAATTATTCACTGAAGAAGGGTGATTATGTAACGGTAAAAGCAAATGATTGTACGCAGGGCACATTGCTGGGACAAATTATTAATTATTAATTACTAATTAAGAATTAGTAATTCAATTTACAATATGGAACTATGGCACCAGAGATACAAAACAACTTGGATAAGATAATTGATACCTGCAAAAAGATGCAGGTAAAAACGCTTTATGTTTTCGGCTCTGCTGCAAGAGCCGATTACACAAAGGAAAGTGACATCGATTTTTTATACACGATGTATACAGGAGAAAATGGTTTGCCGGCAGGTCAGTATGATTATTTTGATTTGCTCTTTAAACTGGAAGAAATAACAGGAAAAAAAGTTGACCTTGTTGCTGAACAGGGCATCAGGAATAAGTATTTTCTAAAATCGGTTTTAGAAGACAGGCAAAAAATTTATGAAGCATAGTATTGCAAAATACCAGGAAGATGTACGGTTGTCAATCCGGAACATAGAAAATATGCATAAAGGCAAAAGCAAGATAATAAAACAAAAATAATTTCTTAACCATGAGTTTTATGAATTTTAGTTCATAAAGACTTATTAAATCTAAGTCCCCCTTTAGGGGACAGGGGCATGGACATTCAAAGTATAAAAAATCGTTTTGGCATTATCGGCAACTCACCTGCGCTCAACTATGCATTGCAGGTGGCGGAACAGGTGGCCAATACCGACCTTACCGTTTTAATACACGGTGAAAGCGGCGTGGGTAAAGAAGTATTCTCACAAATCATACATTCATTATCTGCCCGAAAGCATAATCCGTTCATCGCTGTCAACTGCGGCGCTATTCCGGAAGGCACTATCGATTCCGAATTGTTTGGTCATGAGAAAGGCTCCTTTACCGGGGCGGTAGATGCAAGAAAAGGATATTTTGAAACGGTAAACGGCGGTACTATTTTCCTCGATGAGATCGGTGAACTGCCATTGGGTACACAGGCCCGTTTGTTACGGGTACTGGAAGCCGGAGAATACATCAGGGTGGGTTCATCTAAAACCCAAAAGACCGATGTACGGGTAATTGCCGCTACTAATAAGGACCTGCTGCAACAGGTGCAGGAAGGCAGGTTCAGAGAAGATCTTTACTACCGGCTAAGCACAGTACCCATACGGGTGCCTGCTTTGCACGACCGGCCTGAAGATATTCATATCCTGTTCCGGAAATTTGCAGCCGATTTTGCCAATAAATACAAGACATCTCCCGTACAATTGGATGAGGAAGCAAAAAACCTGTTAATAAATTATCCCTGGCCGGGTAATGTGAGGGAATTAAAGAATATTGCAGAACAGATTTCAGTACTTAGCCAGGATAAGAATATCACAGCGCCTGTATTCAATAAATTCCTGAAACCCTATTCCAAAAACAGGTTGCCTGCCATAGTGCCATCGGCCAATGGAAACAACCATGAATTTTCCAACGAAAGAGAAATCCTGTACAAGCTTTTCTTTGATATGAAGAAGGATGTAACTGAACTGAAAAGGATGTTTCTTGAAATGTTGCAGAACCCGGCTATGGCTGCACAAAACCAGGCATTCATCAACGAACTGAAGGAAGCGGATGGTTACCGGATGAAGAATAACGAGATGATGCAGCCGGTAAGCACAATGCCTGTTGGAACAATGGGTATACAACCGGCAGTGCAACATGCGCAGCCCGTGCTGATGGGCAAAGAGATACATGACCATGTGGAAGTGGAGGAAAGCCTGAATATAGTGGACAAAGAAAAAGAACTGATCATCAAAGCACTGAAAAAACATAAAGGGAAAAGAAAAGATGCGGCCCTCGACCTGGGCGTCAGTGAAAGAACCTTATACAGAAAACTAAAAGAATACGACATAGAAGAATAATGAAGCATTATAAAAAAACAGCGGCGGCCCTTTTATCTTTTACAGTGGCGTTTGTACTACTCTTCAGCAATAGTAATTGCGGGGTGTATAAATTCAATGAAGCCGGTTCAATACCGGATACCATTAAAACGGTTAAAGTAAATTTTCTTGAAAACAGGGCCCAGTATATAAACCCGCAACTAAGCCCCAAACTGACCGATAAACTGCGGCAAAAAATTGTGGGCCAGACAAAACTTACCCAAACCAATAGTGGTACTCCCGATTGGGAGATCAGCGGTTTTATCCGGGAATATACTTTTAGTACCGCCGCTATTTCCGGGCAGCAGGCATCCAACAACAGGCTTACAGTTACTGTTCATATTGTAAAAACCGACAATAAGGCTGGTAAAACTGATGAATACGATGTAAGCCGCAGTTTTGAATTCAAAGGCAACAAAACATTTCAGCAGGCAGAAACTGACCTGGCTGATGAAATGCTGCGAACACTGACCGACGAAATTTTTAATAAATTGTTTTCCAACTGGTAATAAAAAACCATTGCAGCCGCTAAAACCCTTTCCCAAAATGCGGCATAAACCTTATCTTGTAATAATGAATGCCCGTATCAACCAATTGGTAAAATCGCTGCTGCATAAAGACTCGCTGGAGCAATGCAGCCTGTATGAACTGCAACAGTTTGCTGAACGTCACCCCTATTTTGGTGCAGCCCAATTATTACTTACCAAAAAATTACAGGCAGAAAGATCTGATCAATACGATCAGCAATTGCAAAAAACCTATTTATTTTTTCATAACCCGTTATGGGTAGAGCACCTGCTTAATGATACAGGGGCAGCCACCATAAAATCAACTCCCAAAAAAGAAGAACCGGTCCCTGCTGCTATACTTGTAGAAACGGCAGCACCTGCCCCGGAAATCAATGAACCGATACCTGCCATAATGGAAACTATTGCAATACCCGGCGTTATAGAACCCAGGGAAGAAAAAACGCAAGACACCCTGCTTGAAATTCCAACACCTGTTACTGAAATGAATGAGCTGGTAACACCATCAGAAGAGACGGCTGCTGTACAGGAAATCATTGAAACAACAAAAGTATATACAAACGATACCCAGGAAGATATTACCCTGCAAATTGCCGGTGTAAATGAACCCGGACCTGCATCAGTAAATATAGACGCCACTCAAGCTATCATTGATCCAATAAAGCTGCAAACCGAACAGGCTCCCATAGAAAATCCGGCACCATCCGCTGAAATCAATATACATGCACCTGAAACAATGGAAAACCTGGTGAACCCTGCATTAATAGATACAGTTGAAGACACCCTTGTGGAAATGCCGGCTTTCAAAATGCAACAACCTGGCCCTGACGATAGCTTAATCAATGAACTGCTATTTGAACCCTTTCATACGGTGGACTATTTTGCCTCGCAGGGTATTAAGTTCAAAGAGGAAGAGCGGCCGAAAGATAAATTCGGTATACAATTGAAAAGTTTTACCGACTGGCTGAAAACGATGAAAAGGCTGCCGCAAATAGAAATAAACAAAAATGCGGGGACCACAGCCGATCATAAAGTGGAGCAATTGGCCGAAAATTCACTGCAGGAAAGAGAAATAGTAACTGAAGCAATGGCCGAAGTGTGGGAAAAACAGGGCAATTCGGCAAAAGCTATTGATATCTATAGTAAATTAAGTTTGCTCGAACCCGCTAAAAGCCCTTATTTTGCAGCGAAAATTGAGGATTTAAAGAAATTAAACTGACATGACTATTTTATTTATTATACTGATTATTCTGGCTTCTGTGGTGCTTAGCTTTATTGTTTTAGTTCAAAACCCCAAAGGGGGCGGATTGGCCGGAAATATCGCCGGTTTCAGCAACCAGTTTATGGGGGTGAAACAAACTACCGACGTACTTGAAAAAGGCACATGGGTTTTTGCAGCTATCATTGGAGTTTTGTGTATGGTTTCCGTGATGTTTATTTCAAAAACCTCTGCTGCCGGCGCCCCGGTTGATGATAGTAAAGGGACTAACCTTCCTTTACCTGCCCAACCAAAGCAAAATACCACCAATCCCGGCACAATGACTTTACCAACCGGCCCTGCTGGATCTACAACAATTCCGGGTACTGCACCTGCTACAACACCGGCAACTACTCCAGCCACCACGCCAAAATAAACTTGTTATTATATAGTTTCCACCCCGTGTCATCTTAGGCGACACGGGGTTTTTTATTTATTTTGTGCAGCATATATGAAAAGAAAAATAATTATCGGGACCATTGCACTTCTGCTTCTTGCAGGAGCCTATATTGGTTACAAAGTAATGGGCCCTGCGGTTTCCACTGCCAACAGCAAATTCATTTATGTTACCGACAACGATAATGCTGCCACCGTAACAGAAAAACTGATAAGCCAAAAATTTATCAATAGCAAAGCATGGTTTGAGCGGGTGGCGGGCTGGCTGAAATATAAAAATGTAAAACCCGGACGGTACGAACTCACAGATGGGATGAGCCTGGTAAAACTTGTAAAAATGCTAAGGGCAGGTAACCAGTTACCGGTAAAAATTGTGATCATCAAAGAAAGGACAAAAGAGCTTTTTTCCGGAAAAATGGGAAAGAAATTTGATACGGCCTGCGATTCACTGCAGATGATCACTTTTCTCAACAATAACGATTCACTTAAAAAATACGGTGTGGACACCAATACTGTAATGGCGGTTGTGATGCCCTATACCTACAGTATAAACTGGAACAGCAGCCCCGATAAAATAGTTGCACAATTCCATACAGCGTATAAAAAATTCTGGACAAACGAAAGAAAAATAAAAGCAGACAGCCTTCACCTGACTCCCATACAGGTTTCTATTCTGGCCTCGATTGTAGAAGAAGAAACATCCCGGAAAGCTGATAAATTTAATGTAGCCAGCACTTACCTCAACCGGCTGGAAAAAGGAATGAGATTAGAGGCTGACCCCACCGTAAAATTCATTACCCGCAATTTTCAATTGGGAAGAATACAGGGAATTCATTTAAAACTGGAGTCGCCCTATAATACCTATATCAATACCGGTCTGCCGCCCGGCCCCATCTGCACCCCTTCCATTGAATCCATAACGGCAGTACTGGATGCACCAAAAACGGAATACATATTTTTTGTAGCCAGCCATAAGTTTGATGGCAGCACGGTATTTACCACAAATTATACCGATCATTTAAAGTATGTAAAATTGTTCCAGAATGAACAACGAAGAAGGGCTGATTCTATACAACGACTCAAGAAAGCCAGCTAATGTCCCTATTCACCAATATAGGAAACAAGATAGCCAATATGGCTCCGGCCAGGCTTATCATCAATAGAAGTAAAAAGACATCATTACCTGGCTTCAGGCGCATACCAATTTATGATGTGATCATGTTTTTTATCGGGCAGGTAAAAACGGTGGGTATGACGGAACGGGCCTCCGCCATTGCTTACAATTTCTTTATGGCCATACCTCCTGCCATCATCTTTCTTTTTACATTGATACCCCTGCTTCCAATTACACAACAATTTCAGCAGGAAATGTATGGTTTGATACGGGATGTGATCCCCGGTGAAAAAGATCATGCTGTTGTAATTAGTTTCCTGGAGGACTTTATCAATAATCCCCGAAACGGATTGCTGTCCCTGGCTTTTGTATTGTCTGTGTTCTTCTCCTCCAATGCCATAATGGGCATAATGCGTTCATTCGATAAAAATTATATCGGCTTCCGGAAAAGAACCGGCTTGCAAAAAAGATTGACGGCATTACAAATAACCATGGTACTGTTTATCATAGTATTTGCCTGTGTGTTATTATTAATTGGCCGGGGAGTGCTGTTGAAATTTATGGGTATACAAAATACTGTTGCCATAAACATCATTCTCAATGCCCGCTGGCTGGTAATAATTTTCCTTTTCCTGGCATGTATATCCTACATCTACCGGCATGCACCGGCTGTACATAAAAAATGGCGGCTGATCAATCCCGGATCTATACTGGCCACTTTCCTGATGCTGCTGCTTACCTGGTTGTTTTCCTGGTGGGTCAGCAGGTTTGGCAGGTATAATGAACTGTACGGTTCAATTGGTACAGTGCTGATTCTCATGATACTTATCTTTATCAATTCACTTATTCTATTAATCGGGTTTGAGTTGAATGTCAGCATCAATTCCCTGAAAAAAATTGCAGACGAACGGAAAGAAAATCCCGCAGACGGCACTGATCTGTCAGTATAATTCACGAAATTTGGTTACTCTAAAAAATAAATTATGAAAAAAATACTTTTTGCAGCCATGCCGGTATTTGCATTGGCCATAGCTTTTACCCTTAAAAATGATCCCCTGCCATTGGGTTCACCTATTCCCAGCCCGGAGGCAAAAATGAAAGACATTTCCGGTACGGAGGTATCACTCAAAAATGCGAAGACAAATAAGGGCTTACTGGTCATGTTCAGTTGCAATACCTGCCCCTTTGTTATAAAAAATCAATCACGGGCTTATGAAGCCTGCAAGTATGCACAGGGGAATGGTATTGGTGTGGCTGTGTTAAATTCCAATGAAGCAAAACGGGGAGACGACGATTCTTTTGAAGACATGAAGACTTATGCTAAAGAGCAGGGTTACAATTGGTACTACCTGGTGGATACCAAATCTGCCCTGGCAGATGCATTTGGCGCCAACAGAACTCCCGAGTGTTTCCTTTTTGATGGCGAAGGTAAACTGGTGTATCATGGGGCTATAGATGATAATCCGTCAGATGCTTCTGCCGTTGGCCGCAAACACCTGGTGACTGCCATTGATGAGATGAAAGAAGGCAAGGCAGTTACGGTGAAGGAATCCCGTTCTGTGGGTTGTACTATAAAAAGGCTATAACATCATAAAATTTTCTCTTTTGAGTACCCCCGGCAACTCCGGGGGTATTTTTTTACAAAAATTTTATGGAATGTTTTTGTGGATGCATCCAATAGAAGAAATATCTTGAATACTCACCTAAACCACAGCTATGCCCTCCAAGCAAACCCTCAACCGCCTGATAATTTTCAGTTTTATGGTACTGGTAGGATTCTGCCTTGCCAAAGCTATCTATCATCAAAGTGTAATGGGCATCATACTTGCCCTGGTTAGCCTGGGTGCAGGCGTTTATTTCCTTTATATATTGGCAAAAGCGAAGCAAGAGATGGAGATGGAAACAGAACGGATCAATCAGTCTTTATAGATTTAATTTCCTGGTACGAACTTTCTGTTTTCTCTTATTGGGCCTCAGGCTTGACGGGATATAAAAAATACATGTCCTTCATGATGCATTATCAGCTTATACAGCAGGAAAACCGAATGAGATAATCAGGGAAAAACGCAGCAACAGCTTATTCAACTTATACAAAATGCTCTTTCAATGCGGTGAAAAAATTATTGCTGACCGGATGGTAAGAGTAATTATTTATTTTCAAGTAAAGCCATGATTTCTTTTTTGAGTTCTTCATGCGATAGCTGTTCCTCTACAAACTTCCGGTAGCCTGTTTTATTATTAATAAAAAGGGTTGCCGGAATTGCTCCTGACCATTTCGCATCAACTTTGGGACAGAAATAATCTGCATTTGTTTCATCCAGCCAAACAATTGTTGTATTTATTTTTCTTTTGGCAGCAAATTTTGCAATGGTTTTTGGAAATGCTTCTTTAAAGTCGAGGCTTACCAATAGTAATTGAATAGAATCCGTAATCCCTGCTTCCCCATTATGCTTATTCACTTCTTCCAGGAAATAAGGAATCTCCTCCACGCAGGGCTTGCACCAGGTAGCCCACATATTTATCAATAGTGGAGTTTTACTATTAGCAATAATTCCCTCAAGGTCTGTAATTTTCACCCGTCTTATTTGCTGCCCATGTATATTGACAGAAAAAAGAAACAGCAAACAACTAAAAACGATCCGTATCATTGAAAATTGACTATTGATTATTAATTATTGATTATTTCTCTCATTGTCCTTAAAGCCCCACTCCTTTAGCAACTCATTATACCTGATGTCATCCAGGCTCTGCTGGTTGTACTGCCCGGCATTCATTTTTTGCCGGAAAGCTTCGTACAGGGTAACCGCACAGGCCACACTGATATTGAGCGACTGTATGATACCCACCTGCGGAATAATAAAATTACCATCAGCCAATGCCCGTATTTCATCACTAACCCCACTGTGTTCATTGCCAAATACCAACGCAATGCTTTTGGTAAAATCAATACTGTGTAAACTTACGGCATCGCTGCTGAGATGTGTGGTTAAAATGGTTGAATAACATTTTCTCAATGATGAAAAACATTCAGCAGCATCTTCAAACTGGTGAATGGTAAGCCATTTGGCAGCACTGGAGGAACTTTTAGCCCCCCATTTCTTATGACGGGCGATTTTTGTATTAAGGATATATAATTCCTGTACCCCAATGGCATCAGCCGTCCGCATTACGGCGGAAATATTATGGGGGTCAAACACGTTTTCCAAAACGATTGTAATATCGCCCTGGCGTTTATTTAATACCGATGTAAGCCGGTGATGTCTTTCGGGGGTCATTGAAATAGAAGTCTTTAGGTTGCAAACTTCGTTAAATTAAGTATATTTATAATTGAAAGATTTGAAACCATGTTATGAAAAATTAAACCGAAACTTACAATATGAAATACGCTCCCGTTCAGAACTATATTAATGGACAATTTATGGATGCCTCTTCCTCCCGTGCATTACAGGTAATCTCCCCACTAGATGGCAATCTATTATCAATGGTTCCTTTGTCAACCGTCAAAGATCTGGATGCAGCCGTAAAAGCTGCCAAAGCTGCCTTCCCTTCCTGGAGCAAAACACCCATCAAAGAAAGAGTACAGGTTTTTTTCCGTTATAAAACACTATTGGAAAAACATCTGAAAGAACTGGCGGGATTATGCAGCGAAGAAAATGGAAAAACATACAGCGAATCGGTGGCGGAGATAGAAAAATGTATTGAGCTCACAGAATTTGCCACTTCGCTGCCACAATTAGTAACCGGCGAAATATTAGAGGTAAGTAAAGGGGTGGAATGCAGAACAGAACATGTACCACTGGGGGTGGTAGCCTCTATAGTTCCCTTTAATTTTCCGGCGATGGTACCCAACTGGACCCTTCCAAATGCTATTGCTTTGGGGAATTGTATGATTATGAAACCATCTGAAAAAGTACCGTTAAGTTGTGGTAAACTGGCTGAACTGTTAAAAGAAGCCGGCCTTCCGGATGGTGTTTTCAATATTGTGCATGGTGATGTGGAAATAGTGGAAGCCATCTGTGACCATCCCGGTATTGAAGCCGTATCATTTGTTGGCTCCACCAAAGTGGCAAAAATTGTTTATCAGAGAGCAACTAAAAGTTACAAAAGGGCATTGGCATTAGGCGGTGCAAAAAATCACCTGATGGTATTACCGGATGCTATTCCGGGTATGACAGCACAGAATGTGGCGGCCTCAATGAGTGGGTGTGCCGGGCAGCGCTGTATGGCTGCATCGGCAATGATCGGTGTGGGCAATGTGGACAGCATCATTGATAAAATATGTGAAGAAGCAAGAAAGATCATCCCCGGTGAAAACCTTGGAGCTGTAATCAGTAAAGAGAGTAAAGAAAAAATTGAAAGATATATTGGCGAAGCAGAAAGAGATGGGGCTAAAATTTTAGTGGATGGCCGCAATGTAACTGTGAAGGGAAAAGAAAACGGCACTTATGTGGGGCCGACCGTAATTGATTATGTAACACCCGAAATGAGTGTGGCCAAAGAAGAAATTTTCGGGCCGGTAATTTCCATTATTCGTACCAACACGGTGGATGAAGCGCTGGCCATTGAAAATGCCAATCCCTATGGCAATGCAGCTTCGGTATTTACACAAAACGGCGGCATGGCCCGTTATATAATTGACAGAGCAAGTGCAGGTATGATTGGCGTGAATGTAGGAGTGCCTGTTCCGCGGGAGCCCTTTTCTTTTGGTGGCTGGAATGAAAGTAAGTTTGGCGTGGGAGATATCACAGGCAAAAGCTCAATCGAATTTTGGACAAAGCTGAAGAAGAGTACAACGAAATGGAATGCGGAAGCGGGGGTGAATTGGATGAGTTAACTCACTCTCCCCAGTCAACAGGCAAGAAGAAAGAAAACGTTGATCGATGAATAATTCAAATAATAAATAAGCTAAAAGTAAAAGAGAATACCAATAGTCCGCATACCATAAATAGTCACTTCCATATTTTTTATACGCATAAATAAAATCTATGGCAAAAACGGCTAAAAAAAAAGTAAGTAAGGTTATTCCCGATGAAACGATTATTAGAAAAATATTTAATTTCCGGGGACACAAAGTAATGCTGGATAGTGATTTAGCAGCATTATATGAGGTGGAAACCAAAGTTCTTAACCAGGCAGTCAAAAGAAATATTGGACGGTTCCCTCTAGATTTCATGTTTCAATTGACCACAAAAGAAATCGAAAACTTGAAGTCACGATTTGTGACTTCAAGTTGGGGTGGCAGACGCAAGCTGCCTTTTGCTTTTTCAGAACAGGGAGTAGCTATGCTAAGCGGGGTTATTAATTCAGCCAAAGCCGTACAAATGAATATTGCCATTATGCGGGCATTTGTTGAAATACGCAGGACGGTAATAAATAATAAAAATATAGCAGGAAAACTGAAAGCACTGGAAGAAAGATTAGGCGAACATGACGTACAGTTAAACCAGATTTATGACGCTATTGAGAATTTAATGGATAAAAAAGTGGAGCAGGAAAGCTGGCAGGAAAGAAAAAGGATCGGATATAAATAATAAACAAATTATGAATACAAAAACAATCTCAGAAGCACAGGAAGTTATTCAAAACAATCTCGATTACACCCTCTTCTCCTGGAGCAAACAAAAAGGCATTGCTCCTATTGCCATCAAACATGCCGAAGGAGTATACCTGTACGATTATGATGGTAAACGCTATATTGATTTTTCATCAGGACTGATGAATGTGAATATAGGGCATGGCAACCAACGGGTAACGGAGGCTGTGGTGAAACAAATGCAGGAAGTAAGTTATGTAACCCCTGCCTGCGTTACAAAAGTGCGGGGTGAATTGGGTAAAAAAATTGCCGCTGTAACACCTGAAGGAATGAACAAAACCCTGTTTACCGTATGCGGTGCCACAGCCATTGATAATGCTATTAAATTAGCGAGGTTGTATACCGGGCGGCATAAGATCATTGCCAAATACAGGGCTTTTCACGGAGCTTCCTATGGCAGTATGTCTGCAGGTGGTGACCCCCGCAAACTTGCCGCCGACAGCCAGCAGGCCCCCAACTTTATACATGTGGAAGATCCGTTCTGTTACCGTTGCCCCTTTGGACAAACATTTGGCCAATGCAGGTATGAATGTGTAAGTCATGTGCAGCGTGTAATTGAATTTGAAGGGCCGCAAAATATCGCGGCTATTTTACTTGAAGGCGAAAGCGGCAGCAGCGGTTGTATCAAATACCCGCCTGATTATTTTAAACAGATAAGGGCTCTCTGTGATCAGCATGGCATTTTATTAATCGTGGATGAAGTAATGAGCGGCTGGGGCCGTACTGGCAAATGGTTTGCTGTAGATCATCATGGAGTCATTCCTGATATGATCGCCACGGCCAAAGGAATTACATCCGGCTATATACCATTTGGCGCATTGATAGTAAGCGATAAAATAGCAAAGCAGTATGATGACAATGTATTGTGGCTGGGCCTCACCTACTCTGCCCATGCAGTGGGATGTGCAGCAGCGCTTGAAGTATTAAAAATATATGAAGATGAAAATATGATTGCCAATGCAGCAGCCATGGGACGCTATATTGAAGAACAGATGGAGCAAATGAAAGCTATACATCCTTCCATTGGTGATTTTAGAAATACCGGTTTACTGGGCTGTATTGAACTGGTAAAAAACCGGGATAGCAAAGAACCAATGGCGCCATTCAATGCCAAACCGGATGAAATGGTGGTGATGAATAAAGTGGCAGCGAAGATCAAAGAGCTGGGCATGTACACATTTGTAAGATGGAATTATATTTTTATTGCACCACCATTATGTATTACAAAAGAACAGGTGGATGAGGGATTGGCCATTATTAGTGAAGTGATAAAGATTGCTGACGAACATATAAACTGACTTGACAACCTGGAGATATGGAAATGATTTACGCATAATCTTATCGCCAGATTTTCAAATCAAATAATTTCCAAATTACAAATGACCGAAAATCCAAACATACATGATTCCTCTCTCATCAACGAAGACCTTGCGCCTGTTCCCCTTTTCAAACGAACCTGGGGTACCTGGAACTATGCAGCCTTGTGGATCAGCATGAGTCTTTGCATACCCACCTATACCATGGCCAGTTCGATGATCAAAAATGGTATGAGCTGGTGGCAGGCAGTGCTTACTATTTTTATTGGCAATGCCATTGTACTAATTCCCATGCTGCTCAATGGTCATGCCGGCGCAAAGTATGGAATTCCTTTCCCTGTATTTGCAAGAGCAAGTTTCGGAACAAAGGGAGCTAATATACCGGCCATGCTAAGGGCTATTGTTGCATGCGGCTGGTTTGGCATACAAACCTGGATCGGCGGTGAATCGCTATATCATTTAATAAGGGCATGGAATCCTTCATTGGAAGAAATTAATACCACATCACTTTTTCCGCAAACATTGCCATTATTATGTTTTGCCGCTTTCTGGTTGCTGAATATGTTTATTATTTACAAAGGCGTGGAAAGCATTCGTAAACTGCTGGTATTTAAAGCTATCTTTTTACCTCTCGCCGCCATCGCCTTGTTTTGCTGGGCAGTTATCGCTGCAAAAGGTTTGGGGCCGATATTAAGAGAGCCTTCAAAGTTTACCGATAATGCCTCCTTCTTCAAATTTTTCTTTCCGGCATTAACGGCAGTAGTTGGTTTTTGGGCCACCTTGTCATTAAATATCCCCGACTTTACAAGATACTCCAAAAGCCAGCGGGCACATATCAGGGGACAGGCCATTGGCCTTCCTCCATCCATGACCTTATTTGCCTTTGTAGGTGTGGTGGTTACTTCTGCATCTGCCATCATTTACGGAAGCCCGGAATGGGATCCTGTAAAACTGGCCAGTCATTTTGATAGCAAACTGATGGTCACCTTCGCCATGATAGGCATTATCATTTCCACATTGGCCACAAATATTGCAGCAAATATTGTTAGCCCTGCGAATGATTTTTCCAACTTATCACCCCGGAAAATAAACTTCAAAACAGGGGGGTATATTACTGGTGTGATTGGCATATTGATTTTTCCCTGGAAATTAATGGCGGATCCCAATGGCTATATTTTTACCTGGCTGATCGCTTATTCAAGTTTACTCGGCCCCATTGGCGGAATAATGATCGTTGATTATTATTTTATCAGGAACAAAGAATTGGTGGTCGATGAATTATACCGGCATAATGGGCGATATCGATTTTCCAACGGATTTAATCCTGTTTCCATCCTTGCCTTATTAGCCGGCATACTGCCCAATGTGCCGGGGTTTTTATCAGCCATTAAAGTGGTAGCTGCCGACGCAGCCCCGGGTTGGATAAACAGCTTATATCATTATGCCTGGTTTGTTGGTTTTTTTGTGAGTGGTTTTGTATATTGGATAGGCATGAAAAAGAAAACATAATCGCAGTGATGTAGAGGTGCAGGCAATACTATATTTCTGCACTGTATTCCTGGACAACAAAATAAATAATATGTCTGTTCTAATTAAAAACGGGAGAGTAATAACAGCTACGGATGATTATGTGGCTGATATTTTTATTGAAGGGGAAACAATAAAGGCCATAGGTAAAAATTTATCTATATTTCCTGCAGAGACGGGGCATGCCCTGCCTCTGCAGGAAATTGACGCTACCGGCAAATTGGTATTCCCCGGCGGTATCGATCCCCATGTACACCTCGATATGCCTTTTATGGGCACCTACAGCAGCGATAATTATGAAACCGGCACAAGGGCAGCCCTTTATGGCGGTACCACAATGGTGATTGATTTTGTTTTACAAAAACAGGGAAACTCTCTCCGTGCTGCATTAGAAGAATGGAAAAGCCGGAGCGATAATAATTGCGTGGGTGATTACAGTTTCCACATGGCAGTGACCGACTTCAATGAAAACACCAAAGCAGAAATACAGGAAATGATTGAGAAAGAAGGCATCACTTCTTTTAAAACATTTATGGCTTACAAAGGAGCACTGATGATTGATGACAGGCAGATGATTGGCCTGATGCAGGAAGTAAAGAAACATGGCGGACTTATAAATGTACATGCCACCAATGGCGACATGATTGACTTCCTGATTGCCAAACACCGGGCCGAAGGAAAACTCTCCCCCTTGTATCACTATTTATCCCAACCGGAAGTAACAGAAGCAGAAGCCAGCGGCCGCTTTGCCGATATGGCCAACTATACCGGTTGTCCCGGGTATATTGTACACCTTACCTGCGAAGGGGCATTGAATGCTGTTCGCAATGCCACCAAAAGAAATCAAAAAGTATTTGTGGAAACATGTATTCAGTATTTGATTCTCGATGCTTCTTTATATGAACAAAATTTTGAAGGTGCCAAATGGGTAATGAGCCCTCCCCTGCGGGAGAAAAAAGACCAGGCTACTTTATGGGCCGGTATCAACCAGGGATTGGTGCAGGTGGTGGCCACCGACCACTGCCCTTTCAAATGGGAACAGAAACTGATGGGCAAAGATGATTTTTCTAAAATACCCAACGGACATCCGGCCATTGAAAACAGGATGGAATTATTATACAGCGAAGGCGTACATAAAGGAAAAATCTCTCTCAATAAATATGTGGAAGTAGCCTGTACCAATCCGGCAAAGATTTTCGGCATGTTTCCGCAGAAAGGAACTATCGCCGTGGGAAGTGATGCCGATATCGTTATTTTTGATCCCAATGAAAAACATACACTGTCCGCTGCCACACATCACATGAATGTTGACTACAGCGGCTATGAAGGCTGGCAACTGACAGGCAAAGTGAAAACAGTTCTATTAAGAGGACAGGTGGCGATTGAAAATAATAATTGTGTAATAGAAAAAGGATATGGTAAATTTATAAAGAGAAATAAAGTAGAAGGGAAAATATAACCGCTGCGAATTACACAAATGACACTAATAGGAGAAACAATTAATTTGTATTCAATTGTATTTTTCGTGCTATTAGTGTAATTCGTGGCAAAAAAAAATAAAATGCCAAGAATCATTAAATCAGGCCTTATTCAATTAAGCCTTCCAAAAACAGAAGGCGAAGGAACCATTGCGGAAATTAAAGAAGCCATGGTGCAGAAACATATTCCGCTGATAGAAGAAGCGGGAAGGAAGGGCGTGCAGATACTATGTTTCCAGGAAATATTTAATACCCCATACTTCTGTCCAGGCCAGGACAAGGCCTGGTATGAAAGTGCGGAAACAGTACCCGGCCCTACCATAGAACGGATGCAGGAATATGCAAAGAAATACAGCATGGTGATAATAGTACCGGTGTATGAAAAGGAGCAGGCCGGAGTATTGTACAATACCGCTGCAGTAATAGATGCGGATGGAAACTATCTTGGCAAGTACAGAAAAAACCATATCCCGCATACATCGGGTTTTTGGGAAAAATTCTTTTTCAAGCCGGGTAATTTGGGCTACCCCGTTTTTCAAACCAAGTATGCCAAAATAGGTGTGTATATATGTTATGACCGTCACTTTCCCGATGGAGCAAGAATACTGGGACTGAACGGCGCTGAGATCGTGTATAATCCTTCCGCAACAGTTGCCGGCTTATCGCAATACCTATGGAAGCTGGAACAACCGGCCCATGCGGCAGCCAACGGATATTTTATGGGATGCATAAATCGTGTCGGCACAGAAAAACCCTGGAACCTCGGTAAATTTTATGGGTCTTCTTATTTCGTGGACCCAAGAGGACAAATATTTGCACAGGCCAGTGAAGACAATGATGAATTACTGATAGCAGAATTTGACCTGGATATGATTGAAGAAGTAAGAAACGTATGGCAATTTTTCCGTGACAGAAGACCGGAGACGTATGGAAAACTGGTGGAATTGTAAAACTTTATGCAATACTCCATATTATAAATAATTCAAATAACTTCCTTACATTTGTCTGACTTATTTAATCCCTTAATATGTAGTACCTATGAGCAATATTAAGCTGTTTGAAAGTAAACAAGTCCGGTCTAAGTATGATGAAAAAGAACAGAAATGGTATTTTTCGGTAGTGGATGTTGTTGGAATTTTGACTGAAAGCCCTGACCCCAGGAATTATTGGAAAGTTTTAAAGCACCGGCTTATAAAAGAAGGAAGCCAGTCGGTTACAAAATGTAACCAACTGAAAATGCAATCTGCAGATAACAAGTTTTATCTTACTGACGTTGCAGATACCCAAGTATTGTTAAGGCTTATTCAATCTATCCCCTCTATCAAGGCAGAACCGTTCAAACTTTGGCTGGCGAAGGTGGGCTATGAAAGATTGGAAGAAATTGAAAACCCTGAAATAGCTGCCCAACGTACCAGAGATCTTTATAAACAAAAAGGATATCCGGATGATTGGATTGAAAAAAGGATGCGGAGTATTGCTATAAGAGGAGTGCTTACAGAAGAATGGAAAAATCATGAAGTAACAGAGCAAAAACAATATGGGATTCTGACTGCCGAAATTGCTAAAGCCACTTTTGGACTTACTCCAGCAAAACATAAGAAAGTTAAAAAGTTAAAAAGAGAGAACGTAAGAGACAATATGACAGATATGGAACTTATTTTTTCCATGCTGGGTGAGGCTTCCACAACTGCCATAGTAAAAACAAAGCATCCAAAAGGGTTTAAAGAAAATAAGGTAACTGCTAAACAAGGAGGAGCTATTGCAGGTAATGCAAGGAAAGCGTTAGAAATAAAAACAGGTGAAAAAATCGTTACAAAGAAAAACTACCTGCCATCACTCAAACAGCAGAGAAAATTAAAATAATTTAAAATGGCCATAGCTGCAAACAGGCTTTCCGCATCGAAATACGAAGCAAACTTCGCCGACATCCACCCGCCGTTTGAAAATAAAACAGCTGCGCAGGTGGAAGCCAACCGTTGTTTGTTTTGCTATGATGCCCCCTGCACCAAAAGCTGCCCTACCGGTATTGATGTGCCGAAATTTATTAAACAGATTGCCACTGATAATATAAAGGGATCGGCGCATACAATATTCAGTTCAAATATTATGGGGGCCGGTTGCAGTAAGGTCTGCCCGGTGGAAAAACTGTGCGAAGGCGCCTGTGTCTACAATTTACTGGAAGAAGAAGCGATACCCATCGCCCGGTTGCAACGCTACTCAACCGAAAAAGCAATGGAAAATAAATGGCCTTTGTTTACACGTAAAGCATCAACGGGAAAGAAAGTGGCGATCGTTGGAGCCGGGCCTGCGGGTTTAAGTTGTGCTCATGTATTATCCAGAGAAGGCGTGGATGTAACAATTTATGAAAAAGAAAGTAAAGGTGGCGGCTTGATGACGTATGGCATTGCAGCTTATAAAGTAACACCACAGTTCTGTGAGGACGAAGTGAATTATATTTTATCTATCGGCGGTATTGAAGTAAAATATAATCAGGAGTTGGGGAAAAACATTTCCTTAACTGAGTTACAAAAAAACTATAATGCCATTTACCTGGGATTGGGTGTGGGTGTGGCCCGGCAATTAGATATTCCCGGTGAAGAGTTGCAGGGTGTGGAAGATGCAATCAGTTTTATTTATGATATAAGAACGAAAGGTTACCCTGCCATTCCCGTGGGTGATAAAGTAGCCGTGATTGGCATGGGCATGACAGCCATTGATGCCGCCACCCAGGCAAAACGATTAGGTGCAAAGGAAGTGACTTTAGTCTATAGAAGAACTGAAGCAGAAAAACCCTGTACTGATGTGGAACTGGATATAGCAAAATTGGATGGCTGCGAAATAATCTGGCTGGCTGCACCGAAAGAAGTGAAAGGTGATGGAGGAAAAGTAACAGGGCTTATTTGCAGTAAAATGCAATTGGGTGAACCGGATAGCAGTGGCCGCCGCTCCCCTGTTGATACAGGAGAAATATTTTCTATTGAAGTGGATATGGTAATAAAAGCAGCAGGACAGGTACCATTCGAAGAATTGATAACAGGCAATAGCATAAACAATAAGAATGGAAAGATTGTAATTGATGAACATTGTGCTACCAACGTTAAAGGCGTATTTGCCGGTGGTGATGCGGTGAATGGCGGTAAAGAAGTGGTGGATGCGGTACAGGCGGGGAAGGATGGTGCAAAGGCAATTTTAAAGTTTCTTGCAATTAAAATATGATTTGCGTCTTACCTGGCCCACCCCTTTTTGAAAGTTCTTTATTAGAAAATACTGCGGCTCTTCCAGGGAAGGGATGAAGTTCACCTAAGGTTCGAAGCGATGAATTCATCTGCTTTAGGACACATCCCCTCCTCGGAGGGGCGAATTGAGGAAACCATTTTTCTTTAGTGAATCGGGGTGGGTTGCTGCCCAAAGAACAGAAAGTACAAGAGTGCGACGCAACGGAAGTTCATCTGTGTTAATGTCGCTGATAACATAAAATAAAATATTATGGCCAACATCTCTTCGAATTTTCTCGGTATCAAATCACCCAATCCCTATTGGTTGGCAAGTGCACCACCAACAGATAAAAAATACAATGTGCTGCGGGCTTTTGAAGCCGGCTGGGGAGGTGTGGTATGGAAAACACTTGGCTCGCAGGTAAAGAATGTTTCATCCAGGTACTCGGCGGTTGATTTTAATGGAGGCCGCATGATGGGCTTCAATAATATTGAACTGATAAGTGACCGCCCGCTGGATATTAACCTGAAAGAAATTGCAGAATGCGTCAAATTATTCCCTGACCGTGCGATGGTGGTATCGCTGATGGCAGATAATGATAAAAAAAGCTGGCATGATTTAATAAAAAAAGTGGAAGATACAGGGGCACATGGATTTGAATTAAATTTCGGTTGCCCGCATGGCATGACAGAAAGAGGTATGGGCGCTGCCGTGGGACAAGACCCTGAAATAGCCTGCATGGTAGTGGAATGGGTAATGGAAAAAGCAACGATCCCGGTAATTACAAAACTCACTCCGAATGTACATTCAGTAGTACCAACTGGCCGCTCCGTTGTAAAAGCGGGTACCAATGCATTATCATTAATCAATACCATACAATCAGTAACAGGTATTGACCTTGATACATTGGTTCCCAATCCTTATGTAGCAGGCAAATCAGTATTTGGTGGTTATTGCGGACCGGCTGTAAAACCAATCGCCTTAAAAATGCTGACGACTATTGCACAGGATGAGTTAACTAAAACAGTTCCCATTTCAGGTATTGGTGGTATAAGCACCTGGAAAGATGCAGTGGAATTTATGCTGCTCGGTGCAAGTAATGTACAGGTATGCACCGCTGCCATGAAATATGGCTTTCGGATAATAGAAGATATGTGTGAAGGGCTGAACAACTGGATGGATGAGAAGGGATTCAATACTTTGGATGATTTTATCGGTAAATCTGTAAATACCATCACTCATTGGGAAGACCTCGATATCAACTACCACCATATCGCCAAAATAAACCAGGATAAATGTATTCACTGCGGTCTTTGCTATATTGCCTGTGAAGACACCTCGCACCAATCCATCAAACTGGATTATGGCAAACCCTACAATACTTACACTATCATTGATGAAGAATGTGTGGGCTGTAATTTATGCAAACTCGTATGCCCCGTAGACAATTGCATTACCATGGAAGAACATAGAGTGGCCACTGAATATATCAACTGGATAGAGTGGCAGAAAAGGGGCTTGCCGCTGAATGATCATTGACCAGTGATTATCCTGATTATGGGAGATTAAGACTTATGTTGCAATCACAAAGAAAGTTACTGATACATTCCTATGACAGAAGGGAGAAAAGATTAGCCGCAAACATGAAAGCGTTAAAAATACCCGGAACAGGCCGAGCAGCCAATTATTTCTTCGAATTTGGGTTTACATTTGTTTTTTATAAACCATCCTATGCTGAAAAAAACACTAAAATACACTGGTATCACACTGCTGGTATTGATTGCACTAGCCTTCATTATCCCTGTAGTATTTAAAAAACAGATCAAAGCCCTGGTAAAAAAAGAGATTAACAAAAGCCTGAATGCCAAAGTTGATTTCAAAGATGTGCAGCTTTCTTTGTTCCGTCATTTCCCAAAAGTGGGTATTATTGTGGAAGACCTTACCATAGTTGGCCTCCATGAATTTGCCGGAGACACACTTGTTGCCGTTGAAAAACTGGATGCTTCTGCCGGCCTGTTCAGTGTGCTGAAAGGAAAAGACATAAAAGTATACAGCATTTCACTGCAATCTCCCCGCATACATACAGTGGTAAATAAAGACGGTAAAGCCAACTGGGATATAGCAAAAGCAAGCACTGATACTTCCAATAAAGGTGATACTGCAGCATCAGCCTTTAAACTGACGTTGAAAAAATACAGCATCAGCAATGGGTATTTCTTATACCGGGATGAACAGGCAACTACCTATACTGAACTTAGCGGGCTGGAGCATGAAGGAAGCGGCAACCTGACTGCTGATGTATTTACCCTTTCCACTTCCACCAAAGCTGCTTCGGCAAATTTTACCCAGGATAATATTCCTTACCTCATTAATACAAAAACTATCATCAATACTGCTATACAAATTGATAACAATACCAATACGTATACATTTAAAACAGACGACATTGAATTAAATAATCTTAAACTGAATGCAGAAGGTTTTATTCAGTTGATAAACAGCAGTACCTATAAAATGGATATGAAGTTCGATTCCCCTTCCAATGATTTTAAAGATATCCTGTCCATGATTCCTGCTGTTTATAAAAAAGATTTCACCTCTATCAAAGCAAGCGGCAAAGCCCTTTTCAATGGTTTTGTAAAAGGCACATATACCCCAAAACAAATGCCGGCCTATGCGGTGAACCTGGAAATAAAGGATGGCTCGTTTCAGTACCCCGATCTGCCAAAGCCCGTAAAGAATATACAGCTGTTACTAAAAGCCAGCAGTGCAGATGGAATGCCTGATAATGCCATTGTTGACATTTCAAAAGGCCACCTGGAAATGGACAACGAGCCTTTTGATTTTCGCTTCCTTTATAAAAACCCGGTAACCGCACAATGGATTGATGCTGCTGCAAAAGGAAAACTTGATCTTTCACAATTATCAAAGTTTATAAAATTAGAAAGTGGTACTAAGCTTTCCGGCCTTGTATTGGCAGATGCTTTTGTAAAAGGGCCATTAAAAGCACTGCAGGCACAAACCGGGGCTTTTACTGCCGGCGGTTTCTTTGATATTAAAAATCTTTACTACACGGCCGCCAGTTTTCCACAACCCATAAAGAACGGCCAGCTAAAAGCCACATTGGAAAACAGTGGTGGTATTGCTGATAAAACAGCCGTCACCATTTCATCGGGGCATATAGAACTGGGAAACGATCCTGTTGACTTCTCCCTTCAGTTGCGAAACCCGGTTTCATCTGTTGATTTTTCAGGTCATGCAAAGGGCCGGTTTACATTGGATCATCTGAAACAGTTTACCACATTAGAACCCGGCACCAGTATCAGCGGCATGCTGAATACGGATATGGACTTTGCAGGTACTAAAAAAGCTATCGATCAAAAGCAATATGATAAAATTGTCTTGAATGGAACGGCGGGATTTACAAAGCTGGCTTATAAATCTACTGATTATCCTACGGGTATTACTGTATCTAATTCACAACTTTTGTTCAACCCCAGAAATGTAACACTAAGTAATCTCGATGTTCAATATATGAACACCCGCTTTACCGCCACCGGTGTACTTAATAACCTGGCAGGCTATATAATGCAGGGCCAACCACTAACCGGCTCCCTGAATGTGAATGCCGGTAAAATGAACCTGAATGACTGGATGGGTACCAGCACTACAACCCCCGCAACCAGCACGGCAACTGCATCTGCCGCGGCAAATAATACATCCGGTACCTCATTCCTTGCTCCGGCTGATATTAGCTTAACAATAAATGCCAATGCGGAACAGGTGAAGTATGATAATATTGATTATAATAATGTAAATGGAACGCTGTTGCTGAATGATGAAAAAGTAGTGCTGCAAAATATAAAAACTGATGTACTGGACGGCAATGTGCTGCTGAATGGCTCCTACTCCACCAAACGAAGCAAGAAAGAGCCGGATGTAAGCCTTAGTTATGATATTAAAGACATGGATGTGCAAAAAGCATTTCTTTCCTACAATACCATCCGGGTATTAATGCCCATTGGGAAATTTCTGTCGGGCAAACTGAGTTCACAACTTTCTCTTACCGGTATACTGGATGGTAATATGATGCCGGAACTGAGCAGCCTGACGGGCAAGGGCAATTTACTGTTGCTGCAGGGTGTATTGAAAAAATTTGCCCCCCTTGAAAAATTGGCAGAAGTATTACAAATAGACCGGTTAAAATCTATCAGTGTAAAAGACATTAAAAATTATATTGAATTTGCCAATGGCCGGGTATTGGTGAAACCTTTTAAGATAAAAGTAGATGAGATAGAAATGGAAATAGGCGGCTTTCATGGCTTTGATCAATCCATTGACTATGCCATACAAATGAAACTGCCCCGCAGCCTGATGGGTTCAAAAGGAAATACGCTGGTGAATAATTTAGCCACACAGGCCAATAGCAAAGGCATTCCGGTAAAACTGGGAGAAACGGTAAATCTGAATATAAAAATGACCGGTAGCATTAACAATCCCACAGTTAGTGTTAATTTAAAAGAAGTGGCCGGCGATCTCTTAAAAGACCTGGAACAGCAGGTCAAAGAATTTGCGCAGGCCAAGCTGGACAGCGCCAAACAAAAAGCGAAAGATTCATTGCAGGAAATAAAACAGCAGGTAACTGATAAAATAAAAGAGACGATAAAGGAACAGATTTTTGGTAAAGACACGGCTGTGCTAAATAATATGCCAAAAGACAGCCTGCCCAAAAAACCGGGAGAGTCTATTAAAGATAAGATAAAAGATATTTTCAACAGGCCTAAGAAAGTGGTGAAAGATTCGTTGAAGCAGTAAGTATAAAAAACCTGCATCCCTGAAGTTTTTGCGGGCAGGTCTGGGTGGATAGACAAAATTCTAACCTGATTCTAAAATAATTTTAGCGTATCCACCAAAAAAAATCGGGTTCGCCTGTCTTCAAACCCGTTAATGTTAAAAGCCTGAAATAAGCTATGTTTGAATTATGGCTTTATTGAAAATACTATACAGACCATTCCCCCGTATTGGAGGCGCAAAAAATAAATTTTGGGCTGCCCTTGCTTTTGGAATATTTGTTTTCTTATTCCTGTTTTTTTTCAAACCGTTCGGCATCGGCACATTCACCACCCGGCAAATATTGCTTTATGCACTTGGGTTTGGGGGAGTCACTTTTGCAGTCATGTTCATCAATCTGCTGATACTGGATAAAATTTTTTCCTCTTTTTTTAAAGAAGAGACCTGGACAGTGGGCAAAGAGATATTCATTACCCTTGTTCATATCGTTTTCATTGGTTTGGGAAATTATCTTTTTGCAAACTGGCTTTCTATTACTGAAACCTCATTCAACAGACTTTTATACTTTGAATTTATCTCATTAAGCCTTTCCATATTCCCGGTAACCGTATGGACGTTGATTAAGGAAAATATGCTGCTCCGGCGAAACAGGAAGGAAGCAGAAGAATTTGAGCCCGTTCTGCATCCGGAAAAAACTCCGGCCATTGCAGCAGAAGGAACTGTTAAACAGGAAATAATACCTCCCGGATATGACATAAATTTGCCTATTACATTCACTTCAGAAAATGAATCGGCAACTTTAAAGGCAGATCCCCGGCAGGTGCTTTTTATTTCTTCGGCGGACAACTATATCAAAATTTATTTACTGGAAGGAGATGCGGTTATCCAAAAACTGCTCAGAAGTTCTTTAAAAAGAACCGGGGATGACCTGAAAAATCACCACCAATTTTACCGGTGCCACAGGGCATATATCGTAAATCTCCAAAAAATAGAATCGGTATCAGGTAATGCCCGTGGCCTGAAACTTATCCTTGAAAATTGTCCCGTAGAAGTGCTGGTATCCCGTTCGCTTAATGATGTAATAAAAATGAAACTGCAGCAAATTCATTCGCTGTAAGGCAATCTTTCTTCCCATTCGTCTCATACTTTCCTGCCTGTCCCCAAAAGCTTCCTGACCACCCCGTTTATTTGTAAACCGCTGCCATGCAATGCTATTTTGCATCTGTAATCATAATCGCATAGGGTAGTATTAATACTAAAACAGCATGAAAAAAGATACAGGGATACTGGTATTTGGAGCCACCGGCAAAACGGGAAAGATAATTGTAAAAAAGTTTTTACAAGAAGGATATAAGGTTAGGGCCTTTGTGAGAGACCTGAAAAAAGTGAGTCATATCTCTCATCCAAACTTTACAGTTTCGCAAGGCGATGTAAGGAATGCAAAAGCTGTTGAAGATGCTGTAAAAGATGGTGACATTGTAATATCTGCTTTGGGTAATCTGAGAATATTCAAAAATACTATTATCTCCGATGGGGTGGCCAATATCATTGCAGCGATGAAACTGCATGAGAAAAGCAGGTTACTGTTTATGTCTTCTTTGGGAGCAGGCGACAGCAAAGGACAGCTGGGATTGATATACAACCTTATTTACCTGCCCGCTTTTTTGCGAAATGTATTCAGGGACAAAGAAAGGCAGGAGAAATTAATTCATGAATCGGGATTGGTATGGACAATTATTCGCCCCGCAGGGTTTATTTTTTTGCCGCTTCCCTTTCGCTACCGTAAATGTGTAATGCCCTCGAGGCCCCGGGTACTTCCCATCATGTCGAGATACCACACAGCAGATTTTATCCTGAAAGAGTGTGAGGATGATCAATACATCCAAAAGAATGTTACACTCAGCTATTTCTAACCGCAAATAAAAAGTAACCCAGGCAAAGTGAAATTCAATTCAATCATACCGGTTTCATTCGTTTTATTGTTTGCGCTTACTGCAAAAAGCCAAATCACCGTTAAAGGAAGAGTTACAGACAATAAAAGAAATCCATTAATCGGAATCAGTGTCGGGATTAAGGACAGTTATGATGGCGGTACATCTGACTCCGGCGGCCGTTATGCTTTCAGGCTATCTGACAAAGCAGACAGTATTATTATTTATGCCAGCAGTGTGGGATATAGAAAATATGAACAAAAGATTGCAGTAACATCTGCCACTGTTATCGCCGACATTGATCTTACAGAAGAAATAACCGAGATGAAAGCAGTGGTCATCAGCGCCGGTTCTTTTGAAGCAAGCGATCAAAAAAGAAATGCAGCACTAAAATCCATAGATATTGCCACCACTGCCAGTGCCAACGCAGATGTAACCAGCGCCATACGGACATTGCCCGGCACACAACAAGTAGGGCAGAGTGAGGGCCTGTTTGTAAGAGGCGGTTCGGCTGAGGAAACTAAAATATTTATTGACGGAACCCTGGTAAACAATTTCTTTTATTCCAGTGTGCCCGAAATTGCACAAAGGGGCAGATTTTCACCCTTCCTTTTTAAAGGGCTTTTGTTTAGTACCGGAGGTTATTCTGCCTTATACGGGCAGGCATTATCATCTGCATTACTGCTGGAATCAGTTGACTTGCCTGAAACATCTTCCGGCTCTGTCAACGTATCGTCTGTTGGTATTAATAATCTCTCTTACGAAAAACTTTTAAAGAATAAGAAAGCAGGTTTTGGAATCAGCTACAGCTATTTAAACCTAACGCCTTACTTCAAAATCGTCCCGCAGAATACAGATTATTTTAAACCGCCGGTCTATAACAATATTGAATTGAATTTCCGTATCAGGCTGCCTAAAAATGGCATGCTTAAATTTTATAGTTACCTGAATAAAAACAGGGTGGGTGTAAAGTACACAGACATTGATTCAGGCGGCTTGAAAAATTCATTTGATCTCAAAAACAGAAACCTTTATTCCAATCTTTCCCTGAAGCAGAATATTTGCAGGTCCTGGAGATTGCTGATTGGTGCTTCTTTCAGTACAAATAATGACAGGATTATACAGGAATTGCAGAACATGGGTAGCAACAATGTGGTACTCACAGGAATCCCATATATGTCTAAGAATTTTAACCTTATGAACACAAACAGTCTTGCGCAGGTAAGAACGGTATTGGAGAAAAAATTAAAAGGGCTGACGGCAATCCGCCTTGGCGGTGAATACCAGTTATTGAAAGATAAGGTTGTATTTGCAAACCCCTGGATAGCGGGCCGAACAGCTGCATACACGGAACACTACAAAGCATTATTTGCTGAAACCGATATTTATCTCACCAATGATATTGCTTTAAAGGCAGGAACAAGGTATGAACATAGTTCTGTTATCTCAAAAGGAAATATAGCTCCCCGGATTTCGGTGGCTTACAAATTACCCAACAAAGGGCAGGTGTCGGCAGCCTGTGGAATATTTTATCAAAGACCCGAAAGAGATATTTTATTATGGAATAACAGGCTGGGCTATCAAAAAGCATCCCATTACATCATCAACTATCAGAAAATTATTTCACTGCAAACTTTTCGGGCCGAATTATTCTATAAAAAGTATGATGCACTTACCAGGACATTTCCGGATACTTCAAACGCAGGCAATGGTTATGCAAAGGGAATTGACATCTTCTGGCGGGACAGGAAAACAATCAAAGGCATTGATTACTGGCTCTCTTATTCATACCTCAATTCAAAAAGAAACTACCTGAATTATCCATATTCCCTGGCCCCGAATTTTGCTGCGGCCCATACAGCTTCAGTTGTCATAAAAAAATTCTTTGATAAAATCAAACTGACAGTTAATGCCTCCTATACGTACTCTTCCGGGAGACCATACTTTAACCTGAAGTATGAGAATACCCTGAATAAATACAATGTTGCACACCAGGGAAAAACAAGCGACTACCACAATCTTAGTCTTGGATTGTATTACACGCCAAATATTGGTAAGTCAAATGTAAAAAAGCAGGTGGTTTGGATTCTTACTGTAACGAATATTCCAGGCAGCAGACAGGTGTTTGATTACCGTTACTCCTACAATGGACAAAACAGGCAGGCTGTTGAACCTCCGGCCAGGCGATTCATTTTCCTGGGCTGCTTTATAAGTTTTGGAACCGACCGTACTCAAGAGGCTATAAACAATACACTATAATATTTTTCAACAACATTTATAAACAAAAAACACAAGCAATGAAAAAGACCCTCTTTTTAAGCAGTATGCTTATCATCTCCACAACCATTTTTGGACAGAACGAAAAATTAATAAAGGCTATTGAGGTAAAACTTGTTGCTATTGACACCACTCAAAATCTGTCGGATTTAATTGACATTTCTAACTATTTTGAGAGAATATGCAAAGCGGAAGAGAAAGAATGGCTTCCGCTGTATTACAAAGCATTCTCACATATCAAGATTGGATTTACCTATAATACAATGGGCAAACTTGATCTGATAGATGCGCAGGCGGACGAAGCAGAAAAGTATCTGGATAAGTTAGAGGCGATAAAAAAACCAAATTCGGAGACTTTTTGCCTGCGGAAGATGGTAGCTTCTATGCGGATTGTTGCCGATCCCTACAGCCGCTTTCCCACTTATGCACCTGTTTCAGATGCAGCAATTGCAACGGCCAAAGAATTAAACCCGGAAAACCCAAGGGTTTATCTGTTGCTTGCCCTTGACAAATACAATATTCCTGAACAATTTGGTGGCAGTAAAACAGAAGCCAGGGAATTATTGAAAGTGGCCATAGAAAAATTCAACGTATTTAAACAGGAAACGAAGGCTGGCCCGGAATGGGGATTGGCACAGGCCCAATATTTTCATTCGCTGATAAAATAAACGATATAGTCAACAAGATTGGCTCTCTGCTGCAAAAGGGTCTGCTTTCTCTTTAGGTAAATCTTCTGCTACGGGGTTTATAGCTACAGATTCAGGGGGTTTTTCTTCATTATTGCAAGAAATAAAAAATGCAGCAAATAATGTTAGGGATGCTGAAATTATAATTAATTTTTTCATACCTGTCTGTTAAAGAGATTAAAAATGGCTTAGTTATATTCCCGCAATCGGAATGCGTTTTTTATAGTGAGGTAATGGTTTGCCGACTTTACAATTTTGTCGGGTGATCTGTTTTTCTAAGCACAGGCAACCCATTTTTAAGAATTAATAGCATCTTACACAATCACTAATTACACAAAAAAATTCTCAGTAAATTCTTTACGATTTAAAAACAAAGAATCGAAAAAGTCTTGGCAATACCTAAAACATGGTATTTATGCTTTTGAGGAATGAGGATAAAAAAATGTCAAGCCTGTGCTCGTGAGTTACAGCGGAAAACGAAAATAAACAGTAGATCTATCTGGGAAAGGACACGGGGAAAGTTGTCATTTTAAATCCTTGTGCAAATCTTGTGCAAATAAAAAAAGGGTTTCAAGCATTAATCGCTTGAAACCCTTGCCTTTGTTGTGACCCGGATTGGATTCAAACCAATGACCCCAAACTTAGAAGGTTTGTGCTCTATTCAGCTGAGCTACCGGGCCCTAACGAGCGGCAAATATAATTGAAAACAGCATTATAACGAAGAAAAATCACATTCGGGGAGTGTCTTAGTTTGAATTTTAAATGCCTTTCTTACCATTTTGAACCACAGTATGTCATAGATCAGATAGAAATACCTACATAGAATAGCCTTATGTGTGTATTTCTATGATTGCTATGACCTACTATATAACTTCTAAAATCCAGCAAGCTCAGAAGCTATTTATATATTAGCTGGGAAGAATTGGTTCTCAAAGGCTGTTTACTTTCTGTCTTCCCGCCTTACCGGCAAAAAATATTTTTAAGTGTCTAATAATTTTCGATAACTTAAATTTTTAGAAGTTATTCTAATAGAGACATTAGCTGCTGATTGCAGACTATGTGGTTCAAACTGACCCACTACCCACATTAGGAAGAACCTCCGTTTGCATTTTATAACATGGAAAGTAAATAAATCTCTTTGTTTCTGTGTTTCACTGCAAAAAAAGATAGCACTGAAACAGCGGCATACCTCACATTCCTGGCAACCTGAACCCATCCAAAAACACATTCACTTTTGTTTCCGGCAATTCCTTTGTACTGTAGGCATACATAAAACCTATATAATGGCCGTCGGTCCAGGCTTTTATTTTCCAGTTATTTTTATCCTTATCCTCCCAGTAATCAAGGATGCCACGGGTATTTTCATTGTTATTTAACCGGTGGCCTTTACCATAACCAACCGCAGCGGTTATTTCAAAACTGCCCTTCAGGTAATCTGCATAAGCCACCACCAGGTCTTCAGCCATGGCCAGGTCTGTAAGCGGATTCAGCAGTTTTATACATATCACTCCGTAACTAACTTCACCCACGGTGCATTCGCTGGAGTATACGAGGGAAGAATCCTGGCTTTTAGACATTTCAAATTTTGCTGAACAGTATAAATAAGCGGAACAGCCTGAAGCACCTGCAGGATATTTTTTCAGCATTTGTGAAGAAGCGGTGCTGCTTAAAAATAGTAATAAAAGGAAAGGGAAATATTTTCTCATCGTGTACAGTTGAACAAAGTAAGTATTCATTTATTTATTATTTCATACCCGGAAAACGAAGCCCATCGAGAAAGATTTCCATTTTTTTATCCGGCAATCCTTTTGCGCTGTGCATATACAGCACACAAATATAATTACCATTGGTCCAGGCTTTCACTTTCCATTTATTTTTATCAATATCTTCCCATGTATCATAAATGCCACGGGTATTGTTATCGTTATGCAGTGTGTGGCCTTTGTCATATCCTTTTGATTTTACAATTCCATAATCCAGTTTCAAAAAATCGAGATAGGTAATAGCCGTATCTTCTGCGGCAGACAGATCAGGAATTGAATTCTTCAACTTTACACAATAGATGCCAAATGTAACACCCTCTTTCTCGCAATCATCTGCATAAACCGTGGAGCCATCTTCCAGGTTGTACACATCAAAGCGGCCGGGGAAACAATATACCTGCACCGTGCAGCCGGTATTGTTGATGGCAACGGTGGCCGGTGTTTGCTGGGCATAGCCATTTGTAAAGGCTATGCAAAAAAAGAGCAGTGAAAGTAACCGGCGCATACAAGCTGAGTTTAAATCAATTCTGTAGAAATGGGTTCGGAAAATGCCCTGTAAAGATAAATTGGAATGACCAATCGTTGCATAAATCGATAATTATAAATGAAATCAGCAGATTCGTTTATTTTGCGGCCTTAATTACCTGCTATGCCTGCACTATTTTATTATGGAATTGATACCCTTACTGTCAGCATTGCCATTGCCATTGCCACCGGTAAAACAAAAGGGGTGTTAGACACAGACGCTGTTAAAAAGATAAATGACAGCCAGCAATCTGTACAGCAGATCGTGGACACCGGCAAAACGGTATATGGGGTAAACACCGGTTTTGGTATACTGGCTAATACACCCATTTCCCGGGAAGATACAGCCACTCTTCAATACAAGATTTTACAAAGCCATAGTGTGGGGGTGGGAGATCCAATACCTGTAGAAGTAGCCAAACTGATGCTTGTTACGAAGGTGCAGTCGTTGGCACAGGGCTTCAGCGGGGTGCATTTATCCACCCTGGAACGGATCATCTGGCATATTGATAATGATATAATACCCGTGGTTCCTGAAAAAGGGAGTGTGGGGGCTTCCGGTGACCTGGCCCCGCTGGCACATTTATTCCTGCCGCTGATTGGTTTGGGTAAAGTGTTTGTAAGGCAGGCCACGAATTCACACGAGTTCATACAAAAAAATACAGCTGATTTTTTCAACGAAAGTGGATTACTGCCCATACAATTAGGCCCAAAGGAAGGGCTTGCATTAATCAATGGCACCCAGTTTATCTTGTCTTTTGCAATAAAAGCGGTACAGCGGATGCATAATTGCCTCGAAGCGGCTGATATAATCGGGGCTATGACACTGGAATCACTCACCGGTACCAATGCACCTTTTGATGAACGGTTGCAT
Source organism: Chitinophagaceae bacterium (assembly GCA_031441485.1). GTDB lineage: Bacteria > Bacteroidota > Bacteroidia > Chitinophagales > Chitinophagaceae > JJ008. Next base: position 65,612 of record JANOEQ010000062.1, on the reverse strand, counting down.
AACCTTCGGCCTTATGCCGGTAACAAACTGGTGGCGCAACGCTTACGTATGCTGTTAAAGGATTCCGACATCATGCAAAGTCATGTAGATTGCGGCCGGGTACAGGACCCTTATTCGCTGCGTTGTATGCCACAGGTGCATGGTGCCAGCCGCAATGCATGGCTCCATTTAAAGGAACTGACACAGGTGGAACTGAATGCTGTAACGGATAACCCCATTATACTTGGACCAAATGATACTATCAGTGGTGGCAATTTTCATGGGCAGCCGTTGGCATTGCCGCTTGACTATTGCTGTTTTGCTGCTGCGGAAATCGGTAATATTTCCGACCGGCGCTGTTATTTATTATTAGAAGGTAAATGGGGCCTGCCGATGTTGCTGATGAAAGATGTAGGGTTGAACAGTGGCTTTATGATACCACAATATACCACCGCAGCATTGGTAACGGAGAATAAAACACTTTGCTTCCCGGCCAGTGCCGACAGCATACCCACTTCCCTGGGACAGGAAGACCATGTAAGCATGGGCAGCATCAGCGGCCGCAAACTGAACAGGGTGCTGGATAATTTGGAATTCATTTTGGCTATCGAGTTACTGTCTGCCTGCCAGGCTATCGAATTTCGCCGGCCGTTGAAGAGCAGTGCCATATTGGAATTTGCACATGATTATGTACGTGAATTTGTAGGCTTTGCGGCCGAAGATCGCATCTTCGCTGATGATATAAATAAAGTATCAGGCCTTATCAAAGATTTCAGCCTTGTGAATAAAGTAAATGCGTTTGCCACACAGAACGGCATACTGCTGAATGAAGGCTATGAATCGTTTCTAAATAAATGATCGGGGAAGGCAATTATTAATTAATAATTGTTGAAAATAAACCTTTTCAAAATTGATTATCATCTATCCACTACTAAATACTCCCCAGTGCCAATTCAATCATTGGTATCAGGGCTTTTTCCCGCTGATCGGCCGAAATTTTTTCATGGGTGGGAATAATATCAGACACGGTAAGAATTGCAGCAGCAGCTTTACCCAGATGAATGGCATTGGAAAAAAGTGCAAAAGCTTCCATTTCCACAGCCAGGCAATTATGTGCCAGTGCCACTGCCGGTGTGCCGCTTTCTTTCCGGTAAAAAATATCACTGGAGTGGATATTGCAATTAATCAATGCAATACCTGCATCAGCAGCAGTTTGCTTTATTTTGTCAAAAGCCGGGCCCTGGTGTGGAATGGCATTGGCTTCAATACCCCAGGCGTATTTAGCAAAAGTGGATTCACTGGCTGCAATATCTACATTGATGAGGTCAAACAGTTTCAGTTCGGTGGTATAAGCGCCGCAGGTACCAATCCGGATGATGGTATCCACTTCGTATTCAGTAAACAGTTCATAGGAATATATACCAATTGAAGGGCAGCCCATACCACTGGCACCCACCGTTACGGTTTTCCCTTTATAAGTGCCGGTATAATAAAAAGCATTACGGGTCTTGCTTACTAATTGTGCTTCCTGTAAAAAATTATCGGCAATGTATTTTGCCCTTAGCGGATCGCCGGCCAATAACACTGTTTTTGCAATTTGGCCGGGTTGGGCGCTAATGTGGATACTCATACGTAAAAGTTATTGCGATGAAGATAATTTATTTTGTGAGAGAATACCGACTTTTGTGGCGAACCGCTGAGGCACAAAGACGCAAAGGAAAACAAAATATAGTAACCCTTAACTGAAGAGGTACAGTGGCCAGCCCAAAAATAAGAAATTATTCAACCTTGCGCCTCTGCATCTCTGCGGTAAAATTTGTAGTTCATTTTGCCATAAAGCAAACAGCTACATTAAAGTGTCAGTGGCAAAAAAAATATTCAGCATGAATACTCTTACAAAACCGAAATACGACCCTGTCAAATACGCCACACCCACGGGCAACAAACTTTCCTGCAAAGGATGGATACAGGAAGCCGCCCTGCGGATGTTATTAAACAACCTGGACCCTGAAGTGGCTGAACGTCCCGATGACCTGATTGTATATGGGGGACGTGGCAAGGCAGCCCGCAACTTTGAAGCGCTGGATAATATAATAGCATCCCTTAAAATATTGGAGAATGATGAAAGCCTGCTGATACAAAGCGGTAAACCGGTTGGGATTCTAAAAACACATAAAGATGCACCCCGTGTGCTCATCAGTAATTCTCAATTGGTACCTAACTGGGCCAACTGGAAACACTTTGATGAACTTGAGAAAAAAGGCCTGATGATGTATGGGCAGATGACTGCCGGAAGCTGGATATATATTGGTTCCCAGGGAATAGTACAGGGTACTTATGAAACGTATGGAGCTATTGCCGACAGGCATTTCAACGGCACATTAAAAGGAACTTTGAATGTGACAGCAGGATTGGGTGGCATGGGTGGCGCCCAGCCACTCGCCATCACCATGAACGAAGGTGTGGCCCTGATAGCCGAAGTGGAAGAATGGCGTATTGACAAACGGATTGAAACAAAATACCTGGACGAAAAACATACCAGTATTGATGAAGCTATCAATGCTGCCCTGCATTACCGCAGCGAAGGCGAAGCCAAAAGTATAGGCGTATTGTGCAATGCCATTCATCTTCTGGAGCGGCTGATACAAAGAGACATTATTCCTGATACCCTTACTGACCAAACCTCTGCCCATGACCCGCTGATTGGTTATATCCCACACACTTTAACCAACGAACAGGCCAATATATTAAGACAGGAAAACCCAGCCGAATACCTCGAACGCAGTTACGAATGCATGTACCTGCATGTGCAACTCATGTTGCAACTGATGGACAAAGGCGCTATCACTTTCGATTATGGCAACAACATAAGGGTCCGGGCACTCGAGTACGAGAATCGTATTCCCGCTTCCCGTTTTGCCGACTTCCCGGCTAATCGCTGTTTTGATTTTCCAGGGTTTGTTCCTGCTTACATAAGACCTTTATTCTGCGAAGGCAAAGGCCCTTTCCGCTGGGCGGCACTGAGTGGTGATCCGGCTGATATTGCTGTTACCGATGAAGTGATCATGAATATGTTTCCAAACAATAAAGGCATGTTGCGCTGGATGAAGATGGCGAAAGAAAAAATTGCCTTCCAGGGATTGCCTGCCCGCATCTGCTGGCTGGGCCAGGGCGAAAGAGAGAAAGCCGGTCTTGCCTTTAATGAATTGGTAAGAACAGGAAAAGTGAAAGCCCCGATTGTAATCGGGCGTGATCATCTTGATACAGGTTCAGTAGCATCTCCCAACCGGGAAACTGAATCCATGCTGGATGGAAGTGATGCTGTGGCAGACTGGCCCATTCTGAATGCATTGGTAAATACGGCAGGCGGTGCCAGTTGGGTTTCTTTACATCATGGAGGCGGAGTGGGAATGGGGTATTCTATCCATGCCGGTATGGTGATAGTGGCCGATGGAACAGATGATGCCGAGGCAAGATTGAAAAGAGTGCTGAGAAATGATCCCGGGATGGGAGTGATCAGGCATGCAGATGCGGGATATGATATTGCTAAAGATACATTGCGTGAAAACGGATTGGACTTTAAAGACAGGTTGAAATAAAATTTGTTAGCCAGCTTCAGTATTTCATGGCATCGGCTGTTGTGTCACTCACTTGTGCGTTCCGTTTTCATGGCAGCAAAACCCACGGGTGGTTGTAAATTTTTATAGGTCACGGATTCGTAACCTTTAAACCTTATTCCCCCGGATTTTGGGGAGTAACTGGATGCGGAGCCGGAGTACCATTGAGTTTTTGGGCCTGTGGGAGAAACTAAGTAACCCCGATTTTAAACCTCTCGAATTCGAGAGGTTTAAAAATGAGGCTGGAAGTAATTATTTTGTGCTTTCCCCGCAACGCTGGATTGAAGCAGCAAATGCTATCGGGATTATTTCCAAATCAGGCAGATATGGGGGCACATTTGCTCAAAAAGATATTGCATTTGAATTTGCCTCATGGATTTCCTTTGAATTCAAACTATACCTTATAGTAGAATTCCAGCGGCTGAAAGAAGAAGAAAGCAGCCGCCAGTCTTTACAATGGAATCTCCAGCGCACCCTTTCCAAAATAAACTACCGCATACATACAGATGCCATTAAGGAAGAACTGATACCGCCCGCCATTACCAAAAGGCAAATCACCCCCATTATAAAAAACCTGATATTGGGTTTCTTTAGGTAAAAGGGGAGAAACCAACTGCCGGTTTGGCTGAAAAAAAGATAAATAACCTGAAAGAATAACTATTACACCAATTGTTATAAATATTCTGCAGGCCCAATCCAGTTGTTTTTCTTTGATATTTCGGACATAATCAAAAATACATTTTGTTTCTTTGCCTATTGTGAATGTAATGAAGTTATCAGATAAATTTATTTCAGCTATAAATAGCAACCATCTTTTTTCCCCAAAAGACAAACTCCTTCTTGCCGTAAGTGGCGGAGTGGATTCTGTTGTTTTATGTGAACTATCTAAACAGGCAGGCTATGATTTTATAATAGCGCATTGCAATTTTCAATTAAGAGGGGCGGAGAGTGAAAGGGATGAACAATTTGTAAGGCAACTGGGGAAAAAATATGGGGTGGAAACCCTGGTGAAGCAATTCGATACCGAACAATACGCCACCGAAAAAAAACTATCCACCCAGGAAGCCGCAAGGGAGCTGCGATATACTTGGTTTAAGGAACTGGTGAATGGTGAATCTTCCGGAGCTCCCCTTCACCCTTCACCATTCACCATTCATCTCCTCACTGCGCACCATGCCGACGACAACACCGAGACCCTGCTAATGAACTTTTTCCGGGGCACAGGCTTGCATGGACTTACCGGTATTCCTGTCTCTAACAGTTACATAAAACGTCCGCTGCTTTCTTTTTCAAAAGAAGAATTGATTCGGTTTGCCAGCGGGCATAAACTGGATTATGTGGAAGATTCTTCCAATCAATCATCCAAATATACCCGCAATTTTTTCCGGAATGAACTGATACCGGCCATTAGTAAAGTGTATCCTCAGGTAAAAGAAAATTTGCTCGACAATATCAACCGGTTTAAAGAGATTGAAAAATTGTACCGGTTCTCAATAGGGGAGCTGACAAAGAAGCTGTGCAAACAAAAAGGGAATGAAATTCATATTCCGGTTAACCTGCTGCTGAAGTATAATAACCGGGCATTGATCTATGAACTTATCTCACCGTATGGCTTTTCAGAAAAGCAAGTGGATGAAGTGATCAAGCTGGCCGGCAGTGAATCAGGAAGATACCTGCTGTCGCCACAGAATAATTTCAGGATTATCAAACACCGGCATTGGTTTATCATCAGCCCCGTACAGCCACAGGAGGCAGAAAATATTATTATTGAAGAAGCGGATAAAGAAATTATTTTTTCTTTAGGAATACTTAAACTTGAAAAAACATCTAAAATTAAAACTGATACCACCAGCCATTCAGTTTCGCTTGATGTAAAAAATATTCATTTCCCTCTCTTGCTGCGCAAATGGAAGACGGGTGATTATTTCTACCCGCTGGGTATGACAAAAAAGAAAAAGATCAGCCGCTTCCTGATTGATAACAAATTATCAAAATCAGCCAAAGAAAATATATGGGTGATTGAAAGTGCGCAACGAATCATTTGGGTGGTGGGCCAGCGGATAGATGAACGGTTTAAAGTAACGGAGAAAACAACGGCTGTACTGCAGATTTCGGTTAGTCAATAATTATCCGCCTGTAACGGTTGCCCAAAAATGCTTCAGAATATCAATATTGGTAAATAACTCCATGGCCACATAGGTAAATACTAATCCATAAATGGCGCCTGTAATATGGGCACTGTGGCCGATATTATCCTGTGCCCGCTTTGCTAATACAGTAGAGATGATAAGATAGAGTATGGCAAAAATATAACCCGGAATACGGATACCGGGAATAAATGCAAAGCCTATACCGGCAGTCGGATTAAAAAGAATTGAAGAAAATATAACAGCCGATACTGCCCCTGATGCACCTAATGAACGGTAATAGTAATTTGTCCGGTGTTTGATATAATCTGGCAGCGAAGCAACTATTAATGCAGAAAAATACAGCAACAGGTAAACAAGTTTCCCATTTGTGCCAAATATATTCGGAAAACTGAATACCACTTCCACCACTTCGCCAAAAGAATACAGCGCAATCATATTAAATGCAAGGTGCATAATGTCGGCATGTATAAAACCATGAGTAATGAAACGGTACACCTGCCCGCGGTTAATAAAAGGAGGGTAAAAGATCAGGTCATTCTTGATTTTTTCGTTAGAAAATCCGCCGATTGATACCAGACAGGTGGTGATTGCTATGATAAGTGTAATTGTCATATCCATATTGTGGTTGGGGTATTAGCGGTAAATCTAAAATCTAAAACCTGAAATCAAAAATTTACTTATGGTGATATTTTTCATTCTTTAAAATGGTGCAGGCCCGGTATACCTGCTCTGCCAGTATCAGCCGCACCAACTGATGCGGGAATACCAATTGCGACAGGCTCCATTTGTAATTGGCCCGCTGCCATACCGCTTCATCAATACCGAATGCGCCGCCAATCAGGAAGATCAGTTGTTTGGTGCTTTCATTGGCCCGTGCCTGAATAAAAGCGGCCAGTCCTTCTGAACTCAATTGCTTTCCCCGTTCATCCAGCACCACCAGGTAATCATCCTTGCCCAACCACTGCAGGATGGTTTCCCCTTCCTTTTTCTTCAGGTCCATTTCACTTAACATCCCGGCATTTTTGGGTACAGGAATGATATTCCACTCCACCTTGAAATATCTTGAGATGCGGCGGGTGAAATCTTCCACACCTGCTTTGATATAAATTTCATTGGCCTTTCCGACCGACCAGAACTGAATCTTCATGTTGCAAGATTAATAAATAACCTTCAAATGGCGGGATGACATTACTAAATGCGTACAGGCCGGATAAATCCGGTTATCGAGAAATAGCAATTCATTTTAATGGGATATATGCTTTTATCTCTTCCCGTAATATCATTGGCCTGGTTTTTTATGTCACCCCTTCGGGGTTTGGGAAAACATGAAATTGAATTTTCTATAGTAATGTCATCCCTTCGGGATTTTGAATGCTGCGGTGATGCCGATTATTCGTTCTTTGTCGTTGTTGAACCCTTTCAGGGTTCGGCATAGTCTACGTTTTCTCTCGCCGGGTTTCACCCGGCGTTACCGACATTATGCCCCTCTGGGGCAAACGGTTAGGGCAAGCCACCAGTGCAAGTGGCCAAGGCAAGCCGTCAGTGAAGATCGTTCAGTTAGTTGTTGGCAACACTATCTTAACTTAATGACATTGCCCTTCGGGGGTTATTAATTCGAAGGGCAATGTTATAATACGTAGGGGCGATAACAAATATTTCGGTTGTTAAAACCCTTTCTTTGGTTCTTCTTTTATCTGTACCTCTGTTACTTTACCATATTTCTCTGCGATCTTTTTTATATCTGCCGATTTACCCACCAGTACAAACTGCAGCTTGTCGGCTGGAAAATATTTCGCAATGATCTCTTTCGCTTTCTCAAGGTTTAACCCATCCACATTCTTTTCAAAATTGTTGATAAATGATTCATCAAAATTATACCAGAACATCTGGGTTAATAATCCGGCCAGCTGCCCGGCCGTTTCAAAGCGGGGAGGGAATTGACCTTTTACATAGTTTTTAGCAGAGCTCAGCGATTTTTCATCAATACCTGTTTCATGCAATTTTTTCAGTACTTCCAGCGCTTTATCAATGGCAGGCTCCGTTGTTTTTCCTGCGGTGAATGTGCTGATAATAAAACTGCCGCCGTTTTTCAAGGCGGTGAAACGGCTGTTGGCACCGTATGTTAATCCTGTATTCACCCGCAGTTCATCATTGAGCATGGATGTAAAACGGCCACCAAACAAGGTGTTCACCAGATCAATAGCCACATAATCAGGGTTATTTCGGCTGATGCCCGGCGTGCCGATATAAAAAGTGGTTTCTTTGGCATCATCTTTATTAATGAGCAGCACCCTGTTCTCTGCAGGTTTGGTAATGGGTTTGGATGCCAGGTTTTCCCGGGGTTTTGCACCTTTTTTCCAGCCGGCAAATAAACCCGTAAGTTTTGCTTTCATTTCTTTGGCTGAAAAATCTCCTGCTATACTGATGGCCGACCCATCTGGCCGGTAATTATCTCCATAGAATTTTTTCAGGTCATCCGCTGTTAGTGAAGTAACGGTTGATATTTTTCCCTGTATAATATTACCATACACATGATCACCGTATAAAAATTTATCGAAGTAAGAACCTATTACAGAGCGGGGGCTTTCTTTCTGCTGCTCCAGGTTTACCAGCAATCTCTTTTTTTCTTTGTCAAATTCGGCCCCATCAAAGGAAGGTTCCAGCAGTATTTCTTTAATTATGCCCAGCATTTTGTCTTTGTCTTTGGCAGCAAATTTTGCTGAAAGGCCGGATGATTCTTTTGATGCATAGGTATTGACAGCGGCGCCAATATAATCAAGCTCTTCATCCAGTTTGGATTTTGTGTAACTCTTAGTGCCATGTTTCAATGCTGTGGCAGTAAGAGAAGCAAGACCTGCTTTTTCTCCGTCAAAGATGGCGCCTGCGGGAATAATGGCTGATACATTGATCAGCGGCACTTCATGCTGTTCCATCAGGTAAATGATAAGCCCGTTGGGCAATTTGAATTTTTCAAACGGGGGTAGTTTGTATCCCTGTGCTGTTACCTGCGTGCCCCATATACTTAACAGGACTGTTATAGCGGTTATTTTATTTATAATCTTCATTGTATTAATCCTCCACGTTTGTTTTTGTTACACCAACTGTTCTGTTTGTTTTGGTGAAATATTTTTTAGCTATGCGTTGTACATCAGCGGCTGTAATTTTGTTGTAGCTGGCCGGTGCATCAAACATTTTACGGTAATCGCCAAAGAATACTTCGTAGGTGCCGATATTGTTGGATTTACCATTGATGGTTTCCACCTGGCCGTAAAACTCCATCAGTTTCTGGTTCTTTATTTTTTGCAGTTCAGCTTCACTGATGCCTTCTGCTTTTATTTTTTCAATTTCTTCATAGATAGCTTTTTCCAGATCGTTCTCCGGCACATTTTTATTAGCTACTGCATAAAACTGGAAAAGGGTGGGGTCAAAGCTTTCTCCATATCCTGTAAATACCTGTGTGGCCAATTGTTTTTTATCTACAAGTGAAGAGTACAGTCTTGATGATTTTCCACTGGATAATATTGAGCTGAGGATATTCAACGCATAGTAATCTTCGTTTTGTGCTTCCGGTGTACGGTAAGCGATCAAAAGATACGGGGTGGCCACATCTTTTTGAACGGTTACTCTTCTTTCGCCGGTTTGTGGCGGCTCTGTAATATGCACGTTGGGAGGGGGTGGTTGCGATGGAATGGGTTCCAGGTATTTTTCTGCTAATTTTTTTACGGTTTCCAGTTTAATACCGCCGGATACAACTACCACACAATTGTTGGGGGCATAGTAGGTTTTAAAATAGCGTTCGAGGTCCTGTTGTGTCCAGTTTTTCATATCATCTTCATAGCCGATCACCGGCCAGTGATAGGGATGTTCCAGAAAGGCAGCTGCCTGCACCGTTTGTGATAATAAATTCCACGGAGAATTTTCAAGACCGGTACTTCTTTCGCTCAGTACCACGCCTCTTTCGCTTTCCACCATCTTTGGGTCAATGCTCAGACTGGCAATACGGTCTCCTTCGAGGTCAAACATCACTTCGGCGGCTGCAGCAGGAAACCAGTTGGTGTATACTGTTACATTTTCAGTGGTATAGGCATTATTTGCGCCACCATTAAATTCCATGGTCTGATCAAATAATTTTGGGCCATATTTTTTAGCGCCATTGAACATCATGTGTTCAAAAAAATGCGAAAGCCCGGTAATGCCCTGGTGTTCGTTGCGGCTGCCTGCTTTATAAAACAGGTACATATTTGCATTGGGGATGGAAAAGTCTTCCACCACCAGGAATTTCATCCCGTTTTTCAGGGTAAATGTTTTTACATCATCTGCTTTCATTTGCGACCAGGCAAAGCTGGTGAGCAAAAGGAAAACAGGCAGCAAATTTTTTTTCATATAGTGTTTTTGTTAAAGGGCTAAAGCTAAGGGAATAGTATTTCATTTCTTCCCCGGTCATATAAATATAAAAAACCGCTTTGCCGGGGGGCAAAACGGTTTTTTGAAACAACTGTATTTTTATTTTATCTCGTAATCTTTTTTGAATGACATTAGTGTAGACCGGTACAATGCATTATTTGAATCTAACGCGGCTGCTTTTGTATAATACTCGTATGCTTCGGACAGGTAGTGGGCATCTTCCAGCATAAAGGCGATGCGGTAAGACTGCTCTGCCGGGGCTTCAAAACCACCAGCTTGTGTTTTAATGGCAGCCAGCAACGTAGTAAATGTTTCCTTGGACACATAATTCAATACTTTTCTTTCTTCATTCTCTTCTCCTTTTATGGCAGATATCCAGTAATAAGTTTCCCCGGCTTTCATTCTCAACGCAAAGGAAGGGATAGATATTTTTAACTTGGAAAGAGTAGTGGTATAAAACGGCTCTACAATATTCCCATTGTTAAACAGCATGAAATCAAAATCTTTGGCATCGGAATATGATTTCCAGGAAAGGGGAAATTCTCCACCGGAGTAATTGACGGTATCGAGTCGTGGGTCTACCCAGATATTGTTGATACCACGGCTTACCGCACCTACGGTATTCATATAGGCTTTGCGGTTGCTGCCCCCGGACCCGGAAGGCTTGGTCATCTGTGCCCATACATATTTTACATAATTAGCTGTCATGGAGCTGCTGCTTATTTTACAGGAATCTCCAAAAGCACTCAGTTTGTATGTGCCGGGTTTAGAAAGCGTAAACATTGCGGCCTCATTGCAAATAAGGGTAACTGCAGAAGATGCACCCACTTTTACAGAGGCTGAGCTGGCAAGTGGCTTTCCCACTTTGGCTTTAGCTTCAGTATTATTTTCCATCACGCTTACATTTCCTTTGAAACTGTAAAGCACAAAACTGGTTTGGCCATACGTAAACCCGGTAGCAAGCAGAAGGATAAGGAACAATTGCGACTTTTTCATCTTTAAGGTTTTAAGGTTTATGGTTGAGAAATTAATGTTGGTGTGGTTTAAATACTGTATGATAATGAAATTTCTTATGCATCCAAACGGCCCAGGCTTCATAAAAATAAATCACGTCTACGGCCAAGATGATTGTTACCAAGCTTATTTTCATATCTACTTTCAGGCCATACCGGCTGTAAATTTCTGCTCCCAGCCATACAAAAAAAATGGCTGAAGCTACTTGGGCGATTTTGGCAGCAAGGTGAAACCAAATATGGCTTTCCAGATAATAATGGATAAAAAAGGACATGTGCAACCAGCATATTATGATTGCGATAAGCCAATTGCCCCACGAAGGTACTTTTTTTATATAATTTTTTTCCAATACCATCGAGATAATATTAGCGTGTACTAATATCCCATTCATGTCAGGCACAGTTTTCCCTGAAAACCGCTCGTTCATCGGGGTAAATTTTTTGTCCAGAACATCATCAGGGGCATCATTGAAATAAGCCAGCAGGGCTATTCTTCCTTTTATCCATGAGCTGTCCACTCCTTCGTTCATCAGGTTTTCCAGTTCTACCACCCGGTATTGCTTTTTTCTCTCGGTTACAATGCGCCGGTAATTGATGATGGTTTTATGATTTGTTTTCTCTAAAACCTTTTCATAAGCATCCTTGTCGTATTCTTTCACCAGCGCAGATGAAAAGGAAGGGAGTACCAGGTTTTTATCGTGATCATCAGCCTTGAAAGGAAAATAATACCGGATCGTTTCATAGTCTGTATCGTATGGAAAATTTACATAGCCCGTCTTCGAGGCAGAATCAGTAAAATGATTGTTGCCACCGAAAAGTTTATCATGTTTGTCAATCTGGTATTTTACAGCCAGCACCAGGTTCTTATTTCTACGGATAGTTTCTTTTAGTACAGCATCCTGATGTTCATCCCTTGGCCCATCAAAAAGCACATCCAGCCCCATTACTTTTGGATTGTAAGAAGCAACTTTGTCAATGATCATAGCGATCTGCTCCCTATCAGCGTTTCCAATATTAATCACCACCATATTATTATCGATCTCGCTGTTCTTCACCTTTTTCCCTTCACTTGAATAATATACATCGTTGAAGTCAAAATCCTTCAGGCCAAGCTTGATGGGGTTCATAATGCCCAGGTTCAATGGTATGGACCCGAGTATAATTATGAAGATAAAAACCCATAGTGTAGAAAATAATGTATCTCTTTCAAGGAGGTATTTCGTGACTTTATGCCCAATCTTTTTCGCACCAGTGCCGATCCTTTTATGCAGTTGCTTCTTCATTAATAGTCCCTGGTTGGTAGTTAGTGGTGTATAAATGATTTGCTAAAGCTTTCAGTGGTTGCAACATTAACAGTTTTTAACTCTACAACCAAAGTATAAGGTCTTTTACCGGGGATTCGCCAAATTGGCAGGATAGCATTAAAAGGGTGCATTTAGAATTTCCGTTTTTGGCCCCAACCCGAAGGGCGGCAAAGTCTTTCTATCTGAGTATTCTGTGTTTTGTTTGCGAACCCGGAAAGATTTAAGTTGCGGCAATTTGAAATGCACCCCATTAAAACTTGACATTCCCCTGTAAATCCGTAAATTAGTAGGTCGAATTTATGCCAAAAAACACATCCATCCTCATCGCCCTGCTATTATTTACAGCAGTTGGATCACGGGCATTTGCCCAGGCACCTCCAAAACCGAGGGATACCGCTATTATGGGCCCGCAGACTTTTGCCATGGTGATGGGTATTTCCAAATACAAATATGTACGGCCGCTTGCTTATGCCGATAAGGATGCCGAGATGTTCCGGGATTATCTGAAGTCGCCGGGTGGTGGCAAATTGCCGGAAGATAATATTTACACATTGCTGAATGAGGAGGCTACCTCTGCCAATTTTTATGCAAGAGGGTTTCAATGGCTTAAAGTAAAGAAATTACAAAAAGGGGACAGGCTCTTTATCTACCTGGCGGGTCACGGAGATGCAATCAATGAAGACGAGTTTTTTTACCTGGCTTATGATTGTAACCCGGCGGGTGATAAAAACAATTACCTGGTGGGAGGGGCCATACAGTTGTATAACCTGAAAAAGAAAATAGCCGGAGAAACAGCAAAGGGGGTAGAGGTATACTTTATCATGGATGCTTGCCGGAGTAATGAACTGCCCGGCGGCTCTGAGGGACAAAATTTTCTGAACTCTGCTATTTCTGAGAAAAGGGCCGGGGAAGTTATTATGCTGGCAACCGGGGCGGGGCAGGAGTCGCTGGAAGATGCATCTATTGGCAGCGGGCATGGTTTATTTACCTATTACCTCGTTGATGGATTAACAGGTATGGCAGATTCTTCAGGAGTGGCAGATGAAAAGATTACACTGGCAGAAATACAGAAATATGTAGATAAGAATGTGCCAACCATAGCACAGCAACGGTTTAAACGCAAGCAGGACCCCTTTTTCTGCTGTAATGAAAACAGTGAAAAAATAGTGAGCATTGTAGATAAGACATACCTGGAGAAATGGATCATGATAAAAAAGCTGCAGGCGAATGGTCCGGGTACTTCGGTGGCTCCCAGGAGCCGTGCTGTTTTTGGCCCGGCAGACACCCTGCTGATCGAAGCCTATAATTTATTCAATACTGCTGTAAAAGAAAGCAGGCTTACAGGTAAGGGATCGGCCGAATATTTTTATGAACAAATGGCCAATAAATTTCCGGGCAATTCGTACACCATAGATGCTCAATCCACGCTGGCCGTAGAATTTATAAATTTTGCGCAAAGTAAGATCAACCTGTACCTGGATTGTAAAGATGCATCTTCTGTACAAAAAATAAGGGCCCAGCTGGATGATGATGATAAATCAGATGAAATAACCACGAGCCTTAACCGAATGGAGAAAGTGGCACAACAGGAATTTTATGAGATTGGAAACATGCTGGAGAAAGCTATTGCTATTATTAAAGAAGATGATCCTGATTTTGCCAAATCACTGATGGGGCGCATGTACTTTTTTAAAGCCAGGGGCTATTTTGGAAAAAGCAGGAAGATGGTGGATATCAACAGTGCATTTCAATATGCTTATACCGCTTATGCCACGGATAAAAATGCCGCATATATCCTTAACACCCTTTCATCTCTGCACCTGGATAATAACAGGATAGACAGCGCTGTCTTTTATGCCAAGAAAGCCATTTCATCAGCACCTAAATGGAGATACCCTTATGTTACCCTGGCTTTTGCCTATAAAACACTGAATAAGCCGGATTCAGCCATCAAATATTATCGCAAGTCAATAGATGTAAGCCCGGAGAATCCCGATGCATACGTAGACCTTGGGCATTATTATTATTCACAGTCAAAGGGGGATTCGGCTATTTCCAATTATGAAAAAGCATTGCTGATTGAACCAGGGAATGCTTATGCCAGTAACAATATCGGCTGGCTCAATTATGGCCGGAAGAATTATGCTACCGCTATTCCTTATTTTAAAAGGAGTATTGCTGCCGATCCCAAATTCATAAATGCATATAATGGATTGAGTAAAACATTTTTTGAAACAAAGCAATTTGATTCTGCCCGTATTTATTATTCAAAGGCATTTGCCAATTACCAGGATAAATCTATCGTGAATGTGTATATCGGTAATTTTTACCGCGACCTGAAAGAATATGATTCGGCCAAAGTATATTACCAGTTAGCCGCTGCACTGGACCCCAATTATGAGGAAGCATTTAATAACCTGGGACAGGCTAACTCTTCTCTGAAATTATATGACTCTGCCCGGTATTATTATCATAAGGCACTGGTGGCAAATCCTTATTCTGCCAATGCTTTGATCAATTTGGGGGTCGTGTTTAAAAAGCTGAATCAACCAGATTCTACTTATTATTATTTTCAGCAGGCTATACTGCTGGAGCCGCGCAACCCTTCTATATTAAATAACCTCGGCGCCATTTACGGACAGGATAAGATGTATGATTCGGCCAAGTCTTATTTCAGACGGGCCTTATTTATTAAACCTGATTACAAACCTGCATCTAATAACCTGATCAGGATATTCAGGGGACTGAATCAGTTGGATTCTGTTACCAATTTCCTGAAAGGTTCTTCATTGACTGATCCAAACAGCCCATCCTTCATGAGTGATATGGGAATGGCATTCCTGGAACAAAAAAGATATGATTCTGCCCGTCATTATTTGCGTCGTGCCATTCGTCTGGATCCGCAAAATGCACAATTGCTCAGCAATATCGGTTTGGTTTTACAGGGAATGAAGCAGTATGACTCTGCCAGGATATATATGCAAAGGGCGATGCGCTCAGATCCCGAAAATCCTGTTATCTGGAATAATCTTTCCAGTGTGTTCAGGCAATTGAAGCAGACAGACTCGGCAGCTCATTATTACAAAAAACAATTATTCCGCAGGGTGGAAAATAATGCACAGGCCTGGTTTGCTGTTGGTAATTTTTATGATGATATCAAAGTGTATGATTCGGCAGTGGTGTATTTTAAAAAAGCAATAGAGCTGGACAGGAACTATATAGCGGCCTATACACAAACCGGGGTGGCCTATATGAAAATGGAGATGAATGATTCGGCGTTGGTATACCTGCAACAGGCCAGCAACAGGGATTCCCTTTCTGCAACAGCCTCTTTGAATCTTGGGTTGGTGTATCATGCCATGGTAAAATATGAGCAGGCTATTGAAAAACTTCAACAGGCAATTAAACTGGACCCCACCAAAGGAAAAACATATTACCAGTTGGCCTGCAGCTATGCACTGGGCAATAAGCCAGAACAGGCCATCTTATATCTTCGCCAGGCTTATGAAAGGGGCTATAAAAACACGGAGAATTTAATTACTGACCCCGATCTGGCGGGACTTAAAAATTATAAAGAGTTCCAGGCGCTGCTGGATAAATATGTGCCGGGGTGGAAGGAGAAGTAAGGAGTAAGCAACTGGCTGCTTTTATAATTTGTGCAGGTGCCCCTGACGCTTATACATTTTTTTGTCTTATATTTGCCGCCCAATCGCTATGATTGAATGGCTGCGTAGCTCAATTGAATAGAGCATCTGACTACGGATCAGAAGGTTATAGGTTTGAATCCTATCGCGGTCACAAAAAAGCGGGGTCAATGCGACTTCGCTTTTTTATTTTTACCAAAAATATTATTCAATGGACGTAAAGATCGAAGCTTCCTGGAAAGAAGTGCTGAAAGCAGAATTCAGTAAGCCTTATTTTCAGCAGATCATTTTACATATCAAAACTGAAAAGGCACAGGGCAAAATCATTTACCCGCCCGGCAGCCTCTTCTTTAATGCTTTTAATACAACCCCCTTCAATAATGTAAAAGTGGTGATCCTCGGGCAAGACCCTTATCACGGGCCCGGCCAGGCACACGGACTTTGCTTTTCTGTACAAAATGGGGTACCCCCTCCGCCCTCTTTGGTCAATATTTTTAAAGAACTACAGGATGATATCGGAGTGCCGGTTCCACACCATGGCAATCTTACCCACTGGGCGCAACAGGGTGTTTTTTTATTGAATGCATCTTTAACGGTACGGGCAGGTGAACCTATGAGCCATGCTAAAATTGGCTGGGCCGAATTCACGGATACTGTGATTAAAACAATTGCTGCCAGGAAAAAAAATGTAGTATTTCTTCTATGGGGCAAATTTGCCCAGGAAAAAAGAGTGCTGATCGATGAAACCAAACACCTGATCCTCCGTTCTGTTCATCCTTCGCCTCTGTCGGCACATGGTGGTTTTTTTGGCTGCAAACATTTTTCCAAAACCAATGAATATCTTGCAGCCAATGGAATAGATCCCGTGGATTGGAGACTGCTGTAGCAGAAACCCGTGCAACAATTATTAATTATTAATTAATAATTAATATTCAACAGGAAAAACAAACAATGACCACTCTTAAAAATATTATTGCCAGAATTTTGGCCGTTTGGGCAATGCTCACTTTCATCGTTACCTTTCTTATCATCTTTATTCCTTCCATGTTTTCATGGCTGATACCTGATCCTAAAGGCCAGGATTATTTTATCCGTGTGTCACGCATCTGGATGAGTGGCTGGCTGTGGCTGGTGGGGTGCCCCTTTCGTATAAAAGGAAAAGCCAATTTTAAAAAAGGAGAAATCTATATCGTTACCTGTAATCATAATTCCCTGTTAGATGTGCCGCTCTCCTCCCCTTTTATTCCCGGCCCCAATAAAACGATTGCCAAATCCACTTTTGCCAAAGTACCGATATTTGGCTTTTTTTATATGAAAGGAGCTTTATTAGTGAACCGGAAAAGTGATGCAAGCCGCCGCCAGAGTTTTGATAAAATGAAAGCCATTCTCCAAAAAAAAATCCACATGTGCATTTATCCCGAAGGCACCCGCAACAGGACCACTGAACCATTAAAGAAATTTCATGACGGGGCTTTTAAACTGGCCGTTGACACAGGTACTGCCATTATTCCTTCTGTAATATTCAATACCAAAAAAGTATTGCCCGTCAATAAACCCTTCTGGTTCTGGCCCGGAAAAATTGAAATGCATTTCCTGGAACCTATTCCTGTAAACGGACAAACTTCGGATCAACTGAAAGAAAAAGTATTTGCTGTAATGAGTGAGTACTATGCACGAAATGCAGGTTAGTTTTTTACAACGGTTTCTATTTTCCCACAAAGTACACAAAGAACACAAAGAACACAAAGAAATTTATTAAAGGTACAGGTAAACATGTAGCTGCAAAGTAAATCAGGTAAACAATAGCTTTCGTCCTAAATGTCTTTTCAGTAAAAGAATCAGAAAAAACCACTTCGTGCCCTTCGTGGCCTTTGTGGACAACAATTTAAGCTGCTAATGTTACGTAAATCATGTTTTGTCGGATACCTCTCAACGAATACAAAAACTATCCCACAAAGCCCACAAAGCCTTTTCTTTGTGTCTTTGTGGGAAAATTGTTTGCGTCATATCAGACTTGACACGACACTAGTAGCTGGTAAAATTCCGGCTGCGGTTAATTTTCAAATCCTGCAGTATGCCGGCTTTGGGACTGATGGAAAAATTGAAGGAGCGGGTATAACCAACCGGTATAACATTGATAGATAATTGCCAGCAGTGCATATCCCGGTTGATAGACATAGTAAGGTATTGCACTTTCTTTGTATCAAAATCATAACTGCCGCTGCCGGACAATTTCCACTTGGGTGTAAGATTGAAACTGGCATTAAAACTCAATCCAGATGTAAAATCTGTTTCAAATCCGCTGAAGTCAGCTTTTCGCATGTTTACGAATGATAATGAATAGTTGATACCCAACTGCCAGGAAATATTAAAATCAATAAACTCAGAAGGATTTTGCTGCATATAATCCAACAGGCGTTGCTGATCAGCTATCAATGTCGGGTCACTCAGCCGTTGCTCCACCTGTTTCTTTCGTTGTGCATCCTTTTTAGGGTCTTTGGGTTTGCTCTGAAAATTTGTACTTAATGAAATACTTCCGCCGGTAAGCCTGCCCGGGGTAAACTTACCGCCCTGCCAGGCATATTTACGAATATCATATCCCCTTTCATCTGTCTGATATGGATCAAGTGTGGTTTGTGCATTGATATTTATTTTTTCAAACAGGGTGGTCCTGAAATAGATATTTATGGTGGAAAGGTTCATAGAGTCCCTGATAAAATCATACGAACCAGTAAATCCAAATCCTTCAATCAATTTTATTTTCCGGTCTGTGGTATCCTCCTTTGATTTTGATTTCCTTTTCATTTCAAGGTTATTATCCACCCCAAAATTCATAGCCGCAGATTTTCGGGTGGAGGCATTGTACAGGAAATAGCCGCCGATCTCATTATAATACAATTCCTTTTTGGTGTCGTCGTCAACCTGTACTTTCTTAATATGCCCCTTATTTAAGTCGGGGGTATAACTAAACCCAACCGTGGGCCTTATTACGTGGCGGATGGCCACTGTCTTTGAATGCTTAAACTGGTATGTTCCAAAAATGGCCGTGTTAAAACTAAGCGATACACTCCCCTGCTGATCGATATACAACCCTTTTGATGTAACAGTATCCACTTTTTTTGATATGGGGTTCCAGCTGTAGTTTGTTACCCTTTGTATCCAGGTCTGACCATAGTTTACACCCGGTGATACCAGTATCTTTCCACCCAGTATCGGTGGTAAGGATAAAGTAATGGGAATACTGTGCTGTGCCGTCCACTGTGCTGTATCCAGGATATATTTCAGGAAAGGCTTTATGCCGTTTTTTCCGTACTGCAGTGAATCATAAAAACTAACGGAGTTGGAAAAAGTTCCGTTATAAGCTACACCTAACTTTTCATACCATTTTGGAGTGCCTGCGCCATTCCTGTTTTCAAAGGGATAAAGGGTGCTTACGGTAAAAGCTGCATTGGGCAATGTAAGATTGATTAAGCGCAATGAATTGTTTTGTGAGTGAGTGGCGCTTACTGAAAGATTGAACGGCTTATCTTTCCATGTTTTGCTGTATGTAATAGATGAGCCGAGCAGATTTTGATAATTGACAAATGGATTGCCGGGAACTAATTGGTTAAACTTGGTGGAACCGGCATTTACATTGGCAGAAAAATTGACACCCGGCCGGGCCTTGCTGTCCATACTGTGATTCCAGGATATATTGAATACCCTGGTCTTGGAAAAATCAGGATCGTTTTTAAAATTTAATTTAGAAGAGCGCATGGAAAGATTGAAACCTCCGTTGAATTTGTATCTTTTCCGGTACGTGGCCCTTACTCCTGCGGCCCATTCTCCATAAGAATAAAGATCACCGGTAAGCTGTGCATCCCAGTATTCACTCAATACTTTATAATACCCCAGACCTTGTAATCCCAACCCCCTCACTTCGTCTGTTACAAAATTTGGCCGCAACAAACCTGAATGCCTTCCCTGGCTCAGCGGAAAAAGACCAAAGGGCAGATATACAGGAATAGGCACCCCTTCAAACTCAAGGTGGGCTGGCCCAAATACTGCCAGTTTCTGGTTGATCACTTTCATTTTATTGGTCTTGATATCGAAATGGGGATCATCCAGTAAACAAGTGGTAAAACGGGCTTCATTAACAAATGTGGTATTGGCATTTACTTTTTTAATGTCTTTACCAATAACCAGCATTCCTTCCGGGGTGGTTGTATAGGTATTTTTGGTCAGGCCTATTTGATTTTTAAAATTATACCGGATAGTGTCACTTGTAAAATCATTGTCACCGCTTTTAAAATGTGCCGTTTCTTTAACTTCTCCGGTACTGTCCCTGCGGTTTACGGCGGTCACTACCTGTGTTTGCTGATCCACTTCCACTTGTGGTGCAGTAAGGGTGATGTCCTGGTATTCTGTTTTTGTTTTACCATACATTAAAACTTTTTTTGCCTGTACCAATATTACCACTGAGTCTTCCGCTGAATATTTCAGCGGCGCTTCCATGGTATCCTTTGATATTTTGAGGGAGAAAGTATCCACCCGTTGCTTAACAGCTGCACTGTCCTTCCCGGGTAATTTAGCCGTATCGGTATTGCTCATTGGTGATAAAAGGGGCGCATCAATTTTAATACCCGGCTTGATGGTGTCAGCTGCAGATGTTAAAGGCTTGCGAAAATCTGGCTGCTGAATACCGCCGGCAGTTGTTTTCCACGTTAGTGTGCATAACAACGCAACCGTCAATATTCCGTATAAAAAATAATTTGGCCTAAATTTGTACAAATGCTTCATCAGGTAGGTGGCAAATGTAAATCATTCTGTAGCTGCATCCTATGAAGAACCCTAAACAATTTGTGAAGATTCTGCCAAACAGGAAAATGATCAGACATGGTAAAACGAACCTTTATTTTTTTTCTCCTTATATCTTTCAGCATCACCATCTTCTCTTTTATTGAAAACAATCCCCCCGACAATAAAAAACAAAAAGTCATAAAGACCATTATAGTCGATGCCGGGCATGGTATTATGGAAAATGGCGGGCATAATGGCGCCAAAGGCTCCTACTCCTATGAAGATGAAATTTGCCTCGCTGTATCCAAAGAGCTGGTGAAAAAATTTCACAGGGATATGCCCGAAATACGTATTGTGGAAAGTCGGCCCACTGAAAAGATTACGGCTATCCACCGCCGGGCGGAGATCGCCAATGCAAACAATGGCGACCTGTTTATATGTATCCATGTAAATGCAGCGGTGCCTTCCCGGAGAACTGAAAAGGTGGGTACCAAAACGGTGACCTATTATGTGGGCAAAGGCAAAAACAGGAAAAAGAAAACTAAGGAAGTACCGCAATACAGAAGTTACACGGTTCCCAATCCTGCCAAAGGAACAGAGACTTATATATGGGGCTCACATAAAAACGAGGATAAGGAAATAGCCATACGTGAAAACGCTCCCATGCTGCAGGAAGATGGATTTAAGAATAATTATGGAGATATTGATCCCAATTCACCCGAGTTCATTGCCCTGTCATTATTAAAGACCAAACAATTTTTTAAACGCAGCGCCACACTGGCCGGTTATGTACAGGATGAATTTGCAAAAGTGGGCCGGGTTGACAGGGATGTACGGCAGCGGGGAGTTGGCATCTGGGTATTACAGGCCACCGCTATGCCCAGCATATTGGTGGAAACGGGATATATTACCAACCGCAGTGAAGAAGATTACCTGAACAGTAAAGACGGACAGCAGGAAATTGCAGAATGTATTATAAAGGCAGTCAATACCTATATATCCTGGCTCGAAAAACAACAGGAAGGCATGCAAACCGGAGATAACGGTCAAAAAAAACATCTTCCGGCAAAGGACGTAACTTCATTGTTGAATATGGTGGAGCAAAAAGAAAAGAAACGGGTAAAATAAGTTTTCATTTCTTACCATTGCTTTCCAAATTAATTCACACCTGTAAAACAAGCACTGAATGATTAAAGCTATTCACCTGTTTACCGTTTTAATTGCTGCTTCTTTTTTTATTCCGGCAGCTGGTCAACCGGGGTCAAAAAAACCCGTTAATACATTGATCATAGACCCGGGACATGGCGGCATGGATCCGGGGGCCACAGGAACAATGGCGACTGAAGCTAATGTATCCCTGCAGGTTTCGCTTAAACTGGGAGATACCCTGGCAAAAGCTTACCCGGATATGAAAATCGTTTTTACCCGCACCACAGATATATTGCCGGGTAATAAAAATAATATTGATGCGGCCTTAAAATACAGGGCCAACCTGGCCAATGAATCCGGCGGCGATCTCTTTATTGCCATCCATTGCAATTCGGCGGGCAAACGTCCCGGCGGATGGTATGAACGGCGGGTGGTGGGCAAAACACCTATTGTAAAAACATATAAAAAAGGCAAAAAGACTTACAAGAAAACCACTTATCAATACCAGTATGAAAATGTGTGGGTGGAAAACAAAGCCCGGGGAACGGAAACATATATATGGGCAGTTGATAAGAATGATGCCAAGATCAATTCCGTTTCAAAGAATAATGAAATGGGTGAAATAGACAGTACCTCCACCCTTACTATGCCCGACCCCTCCGACCCTGCAGAAAAAGCAAGGATGCTGATTTATGCGCAGAATTATTTCAGAAAAAGTTATACCCTGGCCGATCATGTGCAGGAAGAATTTAAAGATGCAGGCCGGGTAGACCGTGGCGTAAAACAAAGGAATGACAAAGGTATTTGGGTATTGCAGGCCACTGGTATGCCAAGCATCCTCATCGAAATCGGTTTCATTTCCAATAAAGAAGAACAGGAATATATTACCAGTGAAGCAGGCCAGGCGGAGATCGTGGCCAATATCTTTAATGCCATTAAAAAATATAAGGAAAAACTGGAATCCAGGTTGAAAGATAACCAGGCCGAAACGGAGAAAAAGGGCTTTTGATATGTGTCCGCCCGCTTTCAAATAACTTCAGCACAAAAGGCTGCTATTAGCGGTCTGACCAAGGCAAACGCATTAAAATCGTCTCATAGAATTTTTAAAATGGGAACATGGATGACGCTGATTAGACGGATAAACACGGATTTTATCTCTTTGTATTCTCAATGTTTCTGTGTTTCAGTGGCAATTTGTATTCTCTGCGCCTCTGCGGTTAACTTGTATTTCTGCCGAAGGCAGGTTTTTATTATGCGTTTGTCCTGGCAGCCAGACACATAAGCAACCGTTTAAAAATAAATGCCTAATTTGGCATCCTGTTACCGGCCCCGCGCCTGTGTAAACGCAATCCAATGAAGATCAACAACGAAACAAAAGTCGGCATACTCACTATTACAGCGCTTACGCTCCTTATTCTCGGCTTCAATTTTTTGAAAGGGAAAGATATTTTGAATAAACGGAAAAAAATCTATGCCTCCTTCAATGATCTTGGCTCTCTGTCAAAATCAAACGAAGTAAAAATAAACGGCTATGTGATAGGCAGCGTGTATGCCCTTGAGGTTAAGGATAAAAACATGAGCGGCATTGTAGCCACTATCACCCTTACAGAAGATGTAAATATTCCAAGAGATTCAAAAGCCCTGATATCAAGCCCGCTGGTTGGTGCTTCTTATATTGTAATAGAAAGAGGAACTGATTCTATATTTCTAAAACCCGGCGATACGCTGGTAACAAGAGTGGATGTAGGCATACTGGATGATGTAAAAGCCCAGCTTACCCCCACACTTACCAAAGTAAGAAGTACATTAGATTCACTCAATACAGTGTTTGGAAGCATTACCGGTATTATTAATTCAGAAGCAAAAACCAACCTGCAGCAAACACTTGCCAATCTGAACAGGGCCAGCAGTTCGCTGACTGGTATGCTCGATAACCAGACCGGCGCTTTGGCAAAAACACTCAACAATGCACAGGCTATTACAGAAAGTTTAAAAGGAAATACAGCAGATATTTCCGCCACTATTGGCAATGCTAAAAAAGCCAGTGAAAAATTAGCAGCGCTTGAACTGCAACCCACTATTGATTCATTGAACCTGATGATAAGCCAGCTGAAAGCCACCGTAGCAAAAATTTCCAGCAAGGATGGTACGCTGGGCGCCCTGATAAATGACAAGACACTCTATAATAAACTGAATGATGTGATACTGAGTGCAGAAATTCTGATGGATGATCTTCGCATCCATCCCAAACGCTATGTTAATATTTCAGTCTTTGGGAAGAAAGATAAAACAGGGCCAATAACTTCGCCTGCGAAAAAAGATTCTATTCCTTCCGGGGGCAACTGATGCGATACATAAAATCATTTTACGGAGTACTGCTTGCAGGCTTTTTAGTAAGCCCATTTTTTTTGTATGCACAGGTAATACCACCTCCGGCCACCACTCCCGTATCCACCTTCTCAACAGGAGATTCATTAACCAATGTTGATATTTTAAGTTCGAAACGCCTGACTATTCAAAAACTGAATGACAGCACCACGTTGCAAATATTGGCCGGTGTGGTAAGACTGAAACAGGGAACAAGTTTTTTTGACTGCGACAGTTGTGTTATCAACAGCTCTGCCAAAACATTTGAAGCCTGGGGAAATGTGCATATCAAAGATGCCGACACTGTAAATATTAATGCCAGTCATCTCCGGTATCTTATCAATAAAAAAATAGCCTACCTGGATGGCGGGGTAAAATTATCAGATGGCAAAGGCTTACTTACCACACCCGATCTGGAATATGACATGACCACCGATATCGGCATCTACAAACATGGTGGCAAAGTGGTAAATAAAAAAACAGTCCTTACCAGCAAAGAAGGTTATTACTATGCAGGATTGAAAGATGTGTATTTTAAAAATAATGTGGAGCTGAAGGATCCTGCCTATACTATTAAAACCGATTCACTGTTGTACAACACCCTTACACAAACCACCCGTTTTATTGCAGAAACATTTATTCGTGACAGCAGCGGCAGAACAATAGAAACAAAAGATGGTTTTTATAATTTAGCCACAGGTAAAGCTGAATTTGGACAGCGTCCAATTATACATGATGGCAAAACACTCATCATAGCCGACAGGATTGCCTTCAATGACAGTGATGGTACATCTCAGGCAACCGGAAATGTGATCATCCGGGATTCTGTTCAGGGTACCACTATAGTGGCCGGCAATGTATTCAGGGATAATAAAAGAGACCGCATATTGGCCACCAACAAGCCCTTAATGATAGTAAAGCAGGATGCTGATTCTATTTATATTACTGCAGATACATTATTCTCTGCACGCCTTACCGATTTGTATGACAAAAAAGATTCACTGATAAAAGATACCGTGAAAGGTAAAAAAGTGGTGACTATAAATTCAAAAGACAGTACCAACCGGTACCTGGAAGCTTACCGTAATGTCAGGATTTTCAGCGATTCTTTACAGGCAGCCGGCGACAGCCTTTTCTATTCATTTAAAGATTCTGTATTCCGGTTGTACCAGGACCCGGTAATATGGTCGAAAGGAAGCCAGATAACCGGAGATACAGTGCTTGTGTTTACAAAAAATAAAAAGGCAGACAGGATAAAAGTATTTGAAAACAGTTTTATGATCAACGAAGTGGAACCCGGTGTGTACAACCAGGTAAAATCCTCCCGCATGGATGGCTACTTTAAAGACGGCGCAATAGATTCTGTGCGTGCAGCCGGTTTTGCCGAATGTATTTATTTTATACAGGATGAAGACAGCGCTTACACCGGCATCAATGAATCCAAATGCGATATAATGGATATCTATTTTGGTGATGGCACTTTAAAAAGAGCGGTGTTCAGAAGCGCCGTTACCGGCACCATCTGGCCCATGAAGGATAAAAGCCCGGATGAAATGAAACTCCCCAATTTCAACTGGATGGATACAAAAAGGCCGAAGACAAAGTATGATTTGTTCTAGGTTAACTGGTTCACTGGTTAATTTGTTAATTAGTTTATTAGGGGCGTGATTAAGCCTTTTTTCCTATAGTTGTTATGGCAAAAGCTCTGCTGCACAATTACCAACTTCAACCAATAAACCAATAAACCTCCTGCTATAATACTTTCCCAACACACAATAAACCAGCCTCCGTTTTGAACGACCCACCCAATTAACCAATTAACCAATAAACCAATCAACCTCCTGCTATAACACTTTCCCAACACACAATAAACCAGCCCCAGGTTTGAACGACCCTCCCAATTAACCAATAAACCAATAAACCAATCAACCTGCCCTCCCCCAACTTTTGCATTTCATTTAGACTTACTTGGCATCATTTTTCGTTGAGTATGCATAAAATATACAGTCATGAAGAGAACCATCCTTTTAGCAGTTATTACGACCGGTATTTTCTCCTTCACCTCCGTAAAGGCCCAGGGCGATGCTACGGGCGGCGGGTATAAAACAGCGCTTGGTGTGCGCCTCAGCAGCGCCAATGCTATGGTGAACAACTCTGTCTCTATCAAACATTTTATCAACGATAAGATGGCGGTCGAAGGCCTGTTGTCTTTTGGCGATCCACTGGCCATTGGTGCCTTACTGGAATTGCACAAGCCACTGGCCTCAGAAGGTCTCAGCTATTTTTATGGAGCAGGCGCTTATATAAGTTTTGTTAAAAAAGTGAATGTGAACACCCAGAAGACAACGACCGACCCTAATTTTGGTGCCATGGGAATAATTGGCCTTGATTATAAATTCAGCAATATTCCGCTGAACCTTTCCCTGGACTGGAAACCTGAACTGAATATCGTGAGTGACATTAACTTTGAACCGGCTGCCATAGGTTTTACAGCCCGGTTTACATTTGGCAAATAGTAAAGAACTCATCCAAAAGATACTTTGAGTTTGTATGTAAGCTCCCCGTCTTGCCCTGTGCAAGACGGGTTTTTTTATGCTTTTCGCCGGAAAACAGGCGATTTTGAAGCTAATTGTATACACTTAATCCTCGAAATCTCAACATTTTGCAAAGTTTTTCCGGTTTGTGCGTTTTTGTGCAGGAATTTACTTTACATTAGCCTGACAAAACTAACGGATGCTAAAAAAAGAAAGGCAGGCTTTCATACTGCACCAGGTAAACCTGCACAATAAGGTTCTTTCTTCCTCCCTCTGCACTGAAATAAAAGTGTCGGAGGATACCATCCGCCGTGACCTTCAGGAACTGGCAGATGAGGGCAAAGTGATCAAAGTACATGGCGGCGCACTTTCCCATTCCTTTAATGAAGTTTACTATCCCATGGATGGTGTGTATTCCCTGAATGAAAAGAAGATCATTGCGCAAAAAGCCATCGGGCTTATCACCAATGGTATGTTTGTGCTTACCAGCGGAGGCACTACTATACTGGAACTGGCCCGGTCGCTGCCCCCGCAACTGAAAGCCACGTTTATTTCCGGCAGCATACCGGCCATACTGGAGTATATGCATCATCCAAATATTGAAGTAATATTAATCGGCGATAAAATCTCGAAAAATTCTAAAATAACGGTGGGTTCAGAGGCTATTGCCAAAATAAAGCAGGTAAAGGCTGATATATGCTTTCTTGGCACCAATGCCATTGATGCGGAACATGGAATTACCGATAATGATTGGGAAGTGGTGCAGCTAAAGAAGGCCATGATAGAGTCTTCTAAAAAAGTAGTGTGCCTGACCATTGCAGAAAAGATAAATACCGTACAGCCTATTAAAGTGTGTGGACTGGATAAGATTGATTTGCTGATAACGGAATTAAGCGCTGAGGATGCATTGCTGAAACCCTATACGGATGCCGGGGTGAGAGTGGCATAAGACAAACCTGGAAACTGCTTATTTATTAATATTTCAAACAAACAGCTATGAGAAAAATTCTCCAATTGCTATTTACACTTTCGTTGGTGTTCTTTCTGCTGCCTTCGGTAATGCAGGCGCAGGAAAGAACAGTCACCGGCACCATCGTGTCCGATGATAATAAGACTCCGCTCAGCGGAGTGACCATACGGGTAAAAGGTACCCGCCGCATCGTAACAACGGACGCCACCGGTAAATTTTCTATTAAGATGTCTCCCGGTGAAACGCTGCAGATATCCTATGTGGGATATGAAACGACAGATATAAAGGCTGATGATGGCACTGCATTAAGTATAAATCTGAAAGCGACCGATAAAACTATGGAGGAAGTGGTGGTAACGGCGTTAGACCAAAAAAGAAACCCACGGGAACTTGGATTTGCAGCCCAAAAAGTAACAGGTGCTGAAGTAGCTGAAACGCAGCGGGAAAATTTCCTCAATGGATTGAATGGCCGGGTGGCAGGTTTAACTATTAACCCTACCAGCGGACAAGCCGGCGCATCCAGCAGTATTGTATTAAGAGGTTTTAACTCAATGGCACTGGATAACCAGCCCCTCTTTGTTATCGATGGTGTTATTTTAGATAACTCCACACAGAATGAAACCAGTAACTCTGGTTCCGGTCTTGGGCTGGTAGAAAATTCATCCAGAAATATCAATCAAACTGCGAACAGGAATACAGATTATACTAACCGGATTGCGGATTTAAATCCAAACGATATTGAAGCAATCACAATACTGAAAGGTCCTGAAGCCACGGCCTTATATGGCAGCCAGGCTAGTTCCGGAGCTATTATTATCACCACGAAGAAGGGTAAAACGGATGGAAAATTTTCTGTTTCCTATGATAATGCTTTTCGTGTTTCTAAACTCACCCGCTTCCCGGAGTACTCTAATAACTGGAGCCCCGGTACCAATGGTGTGGCAGACAACCTGTTTACTTATTTTGGCCCGGCTTATAAGGATAATGTGCAGCGTTTTGACAATATTGGTAATTTTTTCCAAACCGGTTTTACGCAAACACATAATCTGACCGCTGAATATGGAAAAAAGAATTACAGTTTCCGTTTATCCGGATCATTTTTAGATCAAACAGGTGTGGTACCTCAAAATGTTTTTAAAAAATATTCTGTAAGGCTGACCAATAATACTAAAATTGGAAAATTTCTGGAGATCACTCCTTCTATTACATTTATCCGTTCAGAAAATGACAAACCAAAAAGAGGTGCCGGCGGTTACCTGCTGAACCTGCTCATCTGGCCCACCACCAATGATGCTAGAGATTACGAAGATGCTAACGGTGGCAAAAGATTGCTTTATTCTTTATCGCCCAATTCTGAAATAGATAACCCTTTCTTTAATGTAAAGTACAACAAGGGCTATGATATTACTGAAAGAGCTACAGCAACACTGGGCATCAACATTACTCCGTATAAATGGTTAACCATTTCCGGAAGATTCGGGTATGATGTATTTTCAACAGATGGCTGGTCATTCTACCATCCGCTTTCATCCATCTTATCCAAAGGAACAGGTGGCCAGCAGGATAACTATTATGTCGATTATAAAGGATATAACCATACCATTACCGCAACTGCTAAGAAATCAATTGGCAAATTCAATCTTCGTTTACTCGGCGGTACAATGTGGCAGGATTATAAAACTGAACAATACTCTGTGTTTGGAACCAACATCGTTGACTCTGTAAATACAGCAGGTCAAATGGTAAAAAATAATGTGGTGATAACACAGGACCAGATCAACCAATGGATAGGCGATAGCAGTGTAACCAGGGCCAGTATCAGGCAGCGCCTCAACAGGGGTTTAATTCCTCCTGGTGGGTTACCCAATTACAGACAGAGCCGCCAGTTGGCTTTCTTCGGTGAATTTTCCATTAATTATAAGAATATAATCTTTCTAACTTATTCTCACCGGTTTGAACAGTCTTCTATCTTTCCAAAGGATTTCAGGAAGTATAATTACCCCGCAGGAAGTATGAGTATTATCGTTAGTGACATATTCCCTTCTATAAAAAAAGGCAATATATTAAACTATATGAAGTTGCGCACCTCCCTGGCCAGTACTGCCCGTTCAAGCGCCCCTTATGCCAACCAGTCGGTATTTAATAATGTAACATCCAGCGGAAATGGGTTTGCTTATGGATTTACGAATAATAATTTTTTCCTGGAACCGGAAATCCAAAGTACCTACGAAGTAGGAACAGAAATGAAATTGTTTAAAGGGAAATTAGGATTTGATATTACTTATTATAATACGCTTAACGAAAAACAAATCGCTGAAAATTTCAGGGCCAGCTATGGAACCGGTTATGTATTAAATACGATCAATGTAGGTTCTACCCGCAACAAAGGATTGGAAATAAGTCTTGATGTAACTCCAATTGCAAAAAAGAATTTTAGCTGGAACACCAAGTTCAATTTCAATAAAATGAAGAACAAAGTGGTTTCATTACCTGCCAATGTACCTGAGTTTTATATCTCTGATACATGGCTCTTTAATAATGCCCGTGGCGGTTTGGTAACCGGAGGCCCTACTACGGCCATCACTTCATTTGGTTATTCCAGAAATATAAAGGGAGATATACTTATTGATCCAGCCAACGGATTACCTATAATAGACCAGGCATTCAAAGTATATGGTGACAGGAATCCAGATTTTACATTGGGATGGGTAAACAGTTTTAAATATAAAAACTGGAACCTGAACTTCCTTTGGGATCTGAAAGTTGGTGGAGATATCTTTAACGGTACGGATATGTACCTTACACAGCAGGGAATCAGTAAACGTACGGACGACCGCTATACCCCAAGAGTTATCCAGGGTGTATTGAGGGATGGTCTTGAAAACACTGCTACCCCCACTGCAAATTCAATTACGATCATCCCTGCCTATAACCAGACTTATTATACCCAACGGCTACCGGAAGAAGAGTATATCCAAAAAGACGTGAATTGGTTCCGCCTTCGTGATATTACATTACGGTATACCGTTTCCCCCCAGGCAATCAAACGCCTCGGTTTTGTAAAATCACTGGGCTTTTTCATTACCGCAAATGATCTTATACTGATGACTAATTATACTGGAGCAGATCCTGCTGTAAGTGGTAATACTGCGGGAACAAGAGGTGTAGGAGGCTGGGGCTTTGACTTTGGCAACATCCCTGTTCCTGTAAGTTTGAATTTTGGTATCAGGGCAGGATTTTAATTCTTTATTAATTGTCAATAAAAAAAACAGCAATGAAAAAACATATTCTCGCAATAATAAATATTGCTCTTCTGGCTGGTCTTCTCACCAGTTGTACAAAGAAGATAGACGAAGCCTATGCCAATCCCAATGCGGATGTAAGAGTGGCTATTGAGAAGTTACTTCCGCCTCTTGTTTCCTGTCTTGCAGGTAATAGTGCCGGCCATGGACCATTAAATGACATCAGGTTTGCCGGCAAGTATGTACAAAACTTCCTGTTTTGTAATAGCGGCGGACAATACGACCAAATGGGTGGTACCACAGGGGCCAGTGATAACGCAGCCTCCTTATGGAGAATCCATTTTTTCGATATCGGTCAGAACTGTAATAATATGATCAAATGGGGAGTGGAAGAAAAGAAATGGGATTATGCCGGAGTGGGCAAAGCTATTTTTGCCTGGAGCTGGCTAAATTTATCTGACTATCATGGAGAAGTAATTTCTGTAAATGAAGCTTTCAATTCAAGCCAGCTTACGTTTACCTACGGCACCCAGGAATCCGTTTACAATTACGTAAGACAGCTTTGTTACGAAGCACTTGATTACCTGGGCAGAACGGGTGATGGGGTAAGCCAAACAAATTTGGCCTTAGGCGACCAATATTTCTATAATGGAGATGTAAACAAATGGAAGAAGTTTGTGTATGGCATATTGGCCCGTTCATATAATCACCTGACCAACAAAGCTATTTACAATGCTGACTCAGTGATCTATTATTGCGACAGAGCCATTACAGCTAATGCAGATAATGCAACCGTTAAGTTTGCTAATACAGGTATCAGCGGAACAGCTAATTTCTATGGGCCACTCAGGGGTAATCTTGGTAGTACTGGTATTGGAACAGAAACGGCTATCCGTCAGTCTGCTTTTATTGCTAATCTGATGACCGGTTTTAACGCCGCCTTTCCGGGTGTAACTGACCCAAGAGCTATGTATTTATTAAGAACTAATACCAATGGAACTTTTAAAGGCGTTTCGCCAAATAAGGGCCAAACAATCATTACTGCTAACGACAGGCCTGAAAATTTTTGGGGCGTAAGCCAGGCAGCTGGTGTAAATAATTCTCCCCCTGCAACAGATAATAATTGCCGCTACCTTTTCAGAAACAATTCTGAATTTCCTGTGCTGACTGCATCTGAAGTACTGTTCATGAAAGCAGAAGCCCTTTTCAGAAGTGGTAACAAGCCCGGAGCACTTGCGGCTTATACCAGTGCCATTGATCTGAATTTCGAAATGCTTTCAGCTAACTACAGTACGAATGTACCGGCTCCGAGTCTTTTAACACCGGCCATTAAAGCAGCTTTTCTGGCTAATACAGCTGTTGTTCCTGCCTCTGCTGCCAGTCTAACCCTTACTCATATCATGCTTCAAAAATATATTGCCCTGTATATACATGGTGTAATGGAAACATGGGTGGACATGAGAAGGTATCACTATACAGATCTGGATGAAAATACAGGTCAGCAAGTATATAGAGATTTTGTAGTGCCTTCCGGTTCAGACCTGTTTGTGAACAATAACAGCAAACTGGTGTACAGGGTTCGTCCAAGATACAATTCAGAATATGTATGGAACCTGAATGAACTGAACAGAATTGGCGCCAGCGCACTGGATTATAACACTAAAAGATGCTGGTTCTCTGAGCAATAAATTATCACTGATTATTAATATTAAAAATGAACCACAATGAAATTTAGTATAATAAAATTAACCGCAATACCTCTTATCGGCCTGGGATTAGCATTTCAATCCTGTCAGAAAACGGTGAAGACTAAAATATCAGAAAACGCTGACTTTAGCAATAGCGCCATTGCCCAGGTATATATCGCTACAGTAAACGCCTCGCGGAATTATGTGTATGTTGATGGAAGCGTTGTAAATGGTTCTGTTATGACTTCGGGAACCCTTTTCCCGGCATCAGGCTATGGATTTAAAGTAACTCCGGGAATTAAGGCATTCCTGGTAAGGGATACTTTATCTGCCACCACGCAGGTACCCCTGTCTTTTGCGGAGAATATGCAATTTGGGAAGAACTACACTGTTTTTATGTATGATACCATCACTACGCCCAAACAAAAAACAGTACAGACAGACATTGTCATTCCGTCGGATACAACTGCCAGGTTGCGTTTTGCAAATTTTGTTTATAACCCAACTGCCCTGCCATTTGCATTTGACATATTCTCCAAAAAAAGGAATGCGGTTATTTTCTCAAATGTGAATCTGACGGATGTTACTCCATATATCCCTTATGCTTCCGGGGTAAATGATACTTTTTACATCCGCCCGACAGGCAGTTCTGTTAACCTGCAAAACTTTGCCCCGAGTACTACTACGCCTCCAGGTGTTTACTTTGATATGTTCACCACGCTGAACCCCACTGCGAAAAGAAGCTATACGCTTGTTTTTAGGGGAGGTTACCGGACATTCATTACAAGCACCGCCTCGGTAAGAACATTATCTACTTTTGCTAATTACTAATAGTATTACCGGAATATTAAAAAAAAGCTGTTCGTATTGAACAGCTTTTTTTATGACGATAGTTTAAGTTGATCACCCAAAGAATATATACGCCAGCCCAATCGCCGTTATTACTCCCACCAAATCGGCCAACAGCATTGCTCCCACTGCATACCTTGTATTTTTAATACTTACGGAACCAAAGTACACGGCTATCACATAAAAAGTGGTATCGGATGATCCCTGCAGGATACAGGACAGGCGGCCGGCAAATGAATCCGGACCGAATGTTTTCATTGTATCCAGCATCATACCCCTGGCACCACTACCGCTCATTGGCTTTATTAAGGCCGTGGGTAAGCCATCCACAAAACGGGTATCAGAACCCAAGGCAGCAAATAATGTTTTCATTCCATTAATAATCACGTCAAAAGTGCCACTGGTACGCAACATACTTATCGCCACCAGCATGCCCACTATATAGGGAATGATGCGGACACCTGTTTCAAACCCGCCCTTTGCCCCTTCCACAAATGCATCAAACACATCAATCTTCTTATACAATCCGCCTACTACAATCAGCAGAAAGATTACAAGTATAATTCCATTGCTCAACTGGCCGGAGAATGTTTGCGCTGCTGTGGAATTGAGACGGGTAACATATAATACCAGTACGGTGATAATAGCCGACAGCCCTCCCACCCATGCTAAGACGACCGGCTGAAAGAGATTGATCTTTTGTTTGAAAGAGACAATAAACATAGCAGCCATCGTGGCCGCAAACGTGGCAATCATACAGGGAATAAAAATATCAGTGGAATTGGCGGCTCCTAAACCCGACCGGAATGCAATAATTGTAACAGGTATCAATGTTAGTCCCGAGGCATGCAGCGCCATAAACATGACCTGCGCATTAGAAGCCACCCCTTTATTGGGGTTCAGCTCCTGCAGGCTTTCCATGGCCTTTAACCCAAACGGAGTGGCTGCATTATCCAGGTTCAGCAGGTTTGCAGAAAAGTTCATCATCATGTGCCCGGTGGCTGGATGCCCCTTTGGTATATCCGGAAAGATTTTGGAAAAAAAAGGCCAGATAATTTTTGACAGTACCCTCACCCCTCCCGCCTTCTCCGCAATACTGAGAAAACCCATGAATAATGCCAGGATGCCAATCAACGGGATGATGATATCAATCACAGCATTTTTAGCCGTTTCAATAATACCATCCACTTTTCTTACCAGCCTTTTCTGTACAGATAAATATGTGAATGTTTTAATAGCCGGATTTGCAGTTGCTACAAAACCAACAGAATCTGCTGTCATATAATCAGTAAGCAAAACCGATGCTTTTTTAATGGAATCCACCCGGAAGTAACCATACTCCTTTAAAAAATCAGCATACTTTGGTGACAATTTTTGGCTCAATGGAGAACCCACTCCATAATAAAATATGCTGTCACTTTTATCGGAAGATTTCCCACCCACCATCCGGGTAAATATTTTCTCATCCCCTGCAAACATCCGGATGCCTGCCACCATTACAGCAATAATGATAAAAGCTGACCAAATTCTGCTTAAAACCATGTAATTAATTTTTGATTTTGATTTTAGTCTGTGTAATAAATCCTGCTGAAAGATTGTGGATTTTTGGCTAAATGCCAAAACCTTCTTTTCACAGTAAGGTTCTGGGGCATAAGCCATATCTTTGCGCCTCTTTAAAGAAAAAGGGCTTTGGTCAATATAATACAACTGGCCAAGATCCAAATTCTAAAATCAAAAACCTAAAATAGCAAATGGCCTTGCAAGCAGGAATAGTGGGATTACCCAATGTAGGAAAATCAACGTTGTTTAATGCGGTTAGTAATAGCGCCAAAGCACAGGCCAGTAACTATCGTTTCTGTACCATTGACCCGAATATAGGCCTGGTGGATGTGCCGGACCCCCGGCTAAACAAACTGGCCGAACTGGTACTGCCCAACCGCATCGTTCCCACACAAATTGAGATCGTGGATATAGCCGGCCTTGTACGTGGTGCCAGCAAAGGCGAAGGACTGGGCAATAAATTCCTGGCCAATATCCGGGAAGTGGATGCTATCATTCATGTGATCCGCTGTTTCGAAGATGAAAATATCCTGCGGGATGAAGGAGCGATTAACCCTGTTAGCGACAAAGAGATCATTGACACCGAACTGCAGTTGAAAGACCTGGACAGTGTGGAAAGGAAAATTCCAAAAACGGAGAAGCAATTAAAATTAGACCCCAGGTATAAAGCAGAACTGGAAGTACTGATCCGCTGCAAAGAACACCTGGAAAAAGGGAAAAGCATTCGTGAGCTTGACCTGGATAAAGATGAAAAAGCAGCCATTGCCGATCTCTGCCTTCTTACAGACAAACCGGTATTATATGTGGCCAATGTAGATGAAGCCTCTATGCATACCGGCAATAAATTTTCAGAAGCATTGAAAGAAGCGATAAAAAATGAGAAGGCTGAAGTCATTATCATGAATAATTCCATTGAAGCGCAAATAGTAGAAATGGATAATGCAGATGATAAGCAACTTTTCATGGATGAATATAATATGAAAGAACCTGCACTGGACCGCTTAATTCATTCTGCCTACAAACTGCTGAATCTCTATACCTATTTTACTGCCGGTGTACTGGAAGTGCGGGCCTGGACCATACATGAAGGATGGAAAGCGCCACAGGCTGCCAGCGTTATTCATACCGATTTTGAAAAAGGATTTATCAAAGCAGAAGTGATCGGCTACGATGATTTTGTTCAATACGGTTCAGAAGCTGCCTGCCGCGAAGTGGGCAAGCTCCGCATTGAAGGAAAAGAATATGTAGTGAAAGACGGTGACGTAATGCATTTCCGGTTTAATGTGTAACCCCCACTAATAGTCTGATAATTTTAATTTACCCATCCCCCTAAAGGGCAATGTCATTTAGTTAAGACTGCTATTTCTTACCAGCGGCAGAGTTCACAAAGTTTATTCGTTCTTTGTCGCTGTTGAACCCTTTCAGGGTTCGGCATATTCTACCTTTTCTCCCGCCGGGTTTCACCCGGCGTTACCAACATTCTGCCCCGCTGGGGCAAGTCTTTTTTTTATGTGTACTCCATTCCTTAACTAAATGATATTGCCCTGAAGGGGAAAATTATAGATTTCCCTTTTTAAAATACCCTGATTTTAGTGTCTTGACAGTTTAGGATTTCTTTTTTTCAGTAAAGTCTGATATATAGTATATCAAAAACCTCTTATCAAATCAAGCGCTTAACCACAGACTATTACCTTAAAAGTTTTTCAAAATCTCCCCTTTAGGGGAATAGGACAATTTAAATCATAATACTATAAGTGGGGGCTAAAACAACGCTGTTATCCCAGCCCTTCCCAAATGAACCGTTCTGGCAGTGCCTGCTTTTCTTCCATCATATTGAAAATTCAGTTCCATATTATTCAATAACCGTTTGCTCAATCCCAGTGACCAAAGGAAGTTTTTACCGGGCAATAATCCATCGAGCATAATATAACTGACCGTGGTATTGGCGGTTGAATTATAGCTGATATTATTAAAAGTGAACCTGGCGGTAATAGAACTGTTCTGCAGAATATTATATTTCGTTTCCACAAAGACCGAATTGGAAGTTGACTTTTCATTCCCATATAGCGGCAGGTTCTTTTTATTTTCAAACTTATAACTTGTAACCAGTCTGAACGCTGTACCACGTATAAAAATAAAGAATGGTTCTATATTATAACTGGACAATTCATAATTCCGGTTAGCAAACTGGGGAGTGTATAAACCTGCCAGGCCCTTTTTCCCGTTAAGCGTAAGCGAAGTGGCCCTTGTAATATTCCATCTCCATTTCATAGTCCAGTCGTTGATCTTATTACTTTCAAAACCATAAGTAAGCAATGACTTGCCATTTCTCCTGAAATTACTGAAATCAACCCCCCATTTAGGACTGAACCGGTTAAAAGAAAATGTATTTACGATAGCTGTATTTGTAATTATGAGTGCATCATCATTTACACCATACTTAAAAGGATTGAATTCAAAACTTCCACTGGCCACTGATTTCCTGGTGGTCTGAAGGGATGTCACCAGGTTGATCCTGGATAATATCTTTTGAAATCCTTTCAGGTTGGGTGAATTAAGGAGGGACCGCGGGCTGATATCAAACCGGTAATTGAAAGTGATATAATTTGCTTTTATAAAATCATTGGTGGGAGTAAATACCCGGATGAATTTTGCCTGGTCGGGAAATGCGGCCAGTTCAAATTCATTCAACTGCTGCACACCATCATTGTTATAATCTATCCATGCAAACTGCCCCTGTCCTGCCGGCACTTCCAGGTAGGTAAAATCCCTGCGTTGCTCCTGTCCCGCTCCCACTTCATATAAAACACTCCCGTCCAAGAGGCCCTTCCATTCATTCATCAGGTATTCTGCCCGGCCCAAAATAGTTTCATCTTCTTTTTGTCCTGACACCGCAGCATTATACACTTTCAGTTTCCGGAATGTGGTATTCAGGAAAAATTTACGTTTGGGATTTGATAATAATTCTGTTTGCAGGTTAAGGTTCAGGCTCCTGTCTCCGCGAACAAAATTCTTTCCAACCGGATATTTGTCTGAACGGGTAAAGAAAGAGATGCCGTATTTATTGGTTTTCTTTTCGTCAGAATTCAGGTAGAGTGAATACGTGTCGAATGAAAATGCGACTGGCAACAATGTATCAGTTATTTTATACCGGGCTGTATTTTGTTCCAGGTTATACCTGGCACCCAGTCTCCAGTTTTTCAGTTGTTTGAATTGTTTGCTGATATCAATCTGCGGACGGACAAAATTCCCCTTATCTTTTTGTGAAGAAAAATTGGTGATCACAAACTGGTTATTCACCTGCCATCCTTTCCAGTTGGCTCCGTGTGTTACCGAATTTTGAAAACCGCTGTACTTATCACTCCGGTGATAATTGATAAACTGGTACGCCACACTGTGATTGTTATTCCCCTTCAGTGCGGCAGAAGCTTTAATAATATTTTCATCAACAGCGGTAACACCTGTATTCAGTGCTAGTCCCCAGTCACGGCTGAATTCCACATTCCGCAATCTTTCTAAAGGCTTAAACTTACTTTGCACGTATTCATAATCAAGCCCGGTGATTAACTGTAATTTTTTAGCCGTTGATATTAATTTCTCATTACTCAATTGTATTTTGGCAGCCCACCCCCTGTCGTCCCTGTCATCTTTTGAAGAGTATGTATTCACATCATTATTGCTGGTGGCAATCTCTGTTTTCAGCAGGGTGTTTTTATCAATTGCATAATCAATACCCAGGTTCACGATTTGCTGTTTGCGGGGCGCCACCAATATTTGCACCGGTTCATACTGCCCCTGCTTTATACCCAATACCGGAGCAATAAACTTATACACTTTTCCATTGGCCCCGTTAAAATCAGGGATATAATTTCCATTACCCGGTTTTACATCTACGAATGAGAGGCTGTATTTAGCCACTGCGGGATTGGTGGAATAGCGGTAAAAAGAATCCAACGGTCCCACAATTATTTTTTCATACAGAATTTTTTCTGCTGAAAAAATAGTGTCCAGCGAGGCGGCCGGATAAAATGCCCGTTGAATGCTGTCACCCAGATCGGCTAAAAATTGTACCTGCTTCTCATCGAGGTCCTGGTTGATCTGTGAATTTTTAGCATCGTTATTATTAAATGCGCCGACCCGTATTTTCAATTTTTGATTAATGTCAAATTCCTGTGCCAGGAACACATTGGCATTCAAATAATTTCTGTCAGCATATTCAAACTCGGCCTGTATACGGCTGTCTTTAGTGATCATGCGTTTAGGGGTAAACGTAATTTCAGCCGTATTGTAATTAATTACATAGTCCTGGTCTTCTCCCCGCTGCAATAGCTGGCCATCTATAAATATCCGTTCTGTATTGGCCAGTACAATAAAAAAAAATTCATTATTAGCGCCACGAAGCCGGTAGGGTCCCTGGTTTCCTTCCAGGGCATCAATTATTTGCCGGTTAAATTTTCCTTTGGCAATAGATCCGCTTACCATCGTGTTGGACGTTATAGATTTTGTAAGCCGGTTCCTGGTTTCAAAAGAAATACCCTGCAGGCGTTTATAAAAATTGAGGAAGTAACCCTGGTTTTGCCGGATATCAATATCACCGAGGTTCAATTGCCATCCTCTTTTTTTAAACCGCAGGTACACCTGATCAAATTCATTTAACTGCTGCGTGGAGCCATCCGGTTGCACCGGGATATTATTATCCGTAATGGCAGCCTGTATTTCAATACTGTCGCCCAGCAAGCCGCTCAGTTGAAGGTTAAGCGTGGAATTTACCACACCACTCTGCTGGTTACCAAATCCGATCTGGCGGCCCACACTACCTTCGGCTTTCAATGTGCCAAAATCAAATACGCCCCGCTGGGCATTGGTAAACCCGTTATTAAATTGAAACGGGGCTACATAAAATTTACTGAGCACACTATCATACCTCAGCCGCTGTGTACTGGCCGACAGGCGAAAGGGAAATACTCTATAAGTAACGGTTATACTGTCCGCAGCAGGTCTTTTTTTCCAATAGAGAATGGCTTTTACATAATCCAGCCGGTAATCAGCCGCTGCTATATATGCTACCGAAAAAGAATTAGGAACGATACTCACTGTATCCAACAGAAGGCTGTCCGAATTGACCTTAAATACCCGCTGCCGCAAATTGGACGTATTAGCAGATACCAACGGGGATTGAGCATTTCCCGCCAGTACAGATAGTGTAAAAAAAGCGATCCCAGGTATCCTGTATAAAAAGCTCAATAACAGTGCGTTTAGTTTAAAAAATGCCGGTTAAAGGGCAAGGTGGTAAAATTCGCTCATTTTATTGCACAAAAGTTATCCTATGCTGTTAATTCCGCTGAAAAGCAGCAATTTTGTCAACGTAATGTCTAATAAATATAATTGGCAGCAAATCCATGTATAGAAACGTAATTATAGTACTGGTGGGATTACTGCTGACAATTCCTTCATTTTCTCAGCAAAATAATATCTGGTACTTTGGCCGGAATGCAGGGCTTGATTTTAATCCTAATGGTTCTCAAACTGTACCGGCCGTATTGGCAGACGGTGCTATGGATACCAATGAAGGAAGCGCCAGTATCTGCGACAGGAATGGTAAACTGCTTTTTTATTCCAATGGGGTAAAAGTGTACAACCGGCTTCACCAGGTAATGCTGAATGGTGATGGCTTGTCGGGCAATGTATCGACCGTACAAAGCTGTATCATTGTACCGGTGCCGGGTAATGACAGTTTGTTTTACCTCTTTGTGGCAGATGCGCTGGAAAATTCTTTTGCCAATGGTTATACCTATTCGCTTATCAACATAAACCTGGATAACGGAAATGGGGCGGTTATTTCCAAAAACCAGTTGCTATGGAGCTCCTGTACGGAACGGCTAACGGCAGTCCGCCATGCAAACGGAACAGATGTATGGGTAATCACCAATGATTTTAATTCAAATATTTTCCGTGCCTGGCTTGTTACCTGCAGTGGCTTATTATCCTCATCCGTAATATCCATATCCGGAGCAGTATTGGACCAGCATTATACTATCAACAACGGAATGATGAAAGTAAGCCCGGATAGCAAACAATTATGCCAGACCAGTTTCCCTGAACCGGAAATCGCCTCCATCCCCAACTTTTGCCAGCTTTTTGATTTTGATAATTCAACAGGCATCATTTCAAATCCCCGTGCAATTGCATTTCCCAATGCAAGAATAGTGTCCTGTGAATTTTCTTCGGATTCAAGGTTACTATATCTCACCAATCCTGAAGGCAAAACGATTGAACAGGTGGAAGCCAAACTTTCCGGCGCTGCCGCTATCATTTCCTCCAGGGTAAGAATCAATACACCATTGTCTGGTTACTTTGGTATTCAACTGGCACCCAATGGGAAAATATACCTTTCGCAAATTTCGTCTCCTTTAGGCGTTATCAACCTGCCGAATGTAAAAGGGGCCGGTTGTAATTATTTAAACGATCAAATAGTTTTAAGTCCCGGTGCTTCGTATCTCTCCTTACCTTCTTATATCAACGATTTTTCCGTCAATCCTGACAATGGGCTTTCTTATTCGATACTCGACGGTTGTACCGGCAGCGTACAGTTCAATGGACTTACCACCATGCCCGGAATAATAAACTGGCAATGGGATTTTGGTGATGGGAATACATCTATTTTGCAGAATCCTGTACATACGTATACACCCGCCAATCAACAATATACTGTCAAACTAAAAATTTTTTCAGTAAGCGGATGCGGATATATCGAAAAATCAACGTTGATTTTTCCCGGCGGACTGGCCTTGACTGCTG
Organism: Chitinophagaceae bacterium; assembly: GCA_031441485.1. Lineage (GTDB taxonomy): Bacteria > Bacteroidota > Bacteroidia > Chitinophagales > Chitinophagaceae > JJ008. The sequence goes on along the minus strand of JANOEQ010000062.1, from coordinate 23,565 downwards.
ATTTTGATTTTGTTTCAAAATGTGATGCAGGCGCTGTAAGCTTTACTAATTTATCTAAAGTCTTTCCTGATACGGCCACAGTTCGTTACTTATGGACTTTTGCTGATGGCAATACTTCTACAGCTATCAACCCGGTTCATTCTTATGCTTCAGCCGGTGTATATGATGTACGGTTAGATGTGATCACTTCCACCGCCTGCCTCAACAGATCTGTGACCCGCCGACTTAATCTTGATGCCCTAAATATCCTGGCATCTGCCGACCAGGAGATCGATCCCGGGCAAACGGTACAACTTACAATATCAGGAGGCGGCAGCTTATTTACCTGGACTCCCTCTACCTGGCTGTCGGATACAGGCATTGCTAACCCGTTGGCAAATCCAAAAAACAATATAACTTACAAAGTGGTGGTGCGCAATGATGCTGGCTGCAGTGACTCAGATTATGTGAATATTAAAGTGCGGCCGCTGCCTGGTATCTATATGCCAACCGGTTTTACACCCAACAGGGATGGGTTGAATGACCTGATAAGGCCTATCATCACTAAAGAGTTTACCCTGCAGCATTTTATAATTTTTAACCGGTGGGGGCAAAAGATATTTGAGACCTCTGAAAAAGGAATTGGCTGGAATGGTATACTGAATGGTATTGTACAGGATTCCGGTGTATTTGCCTGGGTAATCAATGCCACTGATACCCGGACAAATAAAAAAACAGACCTGAAAGGGACATTTGTCATTGTCCGGAGATAATGAATAGTAATTTTAAAATATGAAAAGAATTTTGCAGTTGCTGTTTGTCAATTTCCTGTTTATTATTCCTGCAATGGCCCAGCCCGTCACACAAAAAAAATCAACAAACAATATAGGGATTGACGTAGCCGCAGGCATACAGGTGCCGGTTGGAAATTTTTCTTCTACGCATGTGGCGGGTATTGGCATCGGTGTTTCTCCTTCCTATCATACAGTCGGCCTCTTTAGTAAAATGAAAGTTGCTTTTACCTATAATGGAGGTGTGGCATATTATCTTGGCAAAAAAGAAAAAGTGAGTGGCTATCCGTATACATATCCGGGTTACTTCTTTGTTCATGCTTTTGCCGGGGCCTTGTTTATTCCTTCAAAAGAAATAACGGTTTCATTTACTGCCGGGCCTGCATTGGGCATATATAATGGCAATACTCAATTCCAATTTGGCAGTAACCTGGAACTGAATTATCATCTTACTAATAAAGTATCTGTTGGGCCGGGTATTATTTTTATGAAAGAATCCGGTGCTGATCCGTTGTGGGCTGCATTGGTGAAAGCAACTATGAGTTTTTGAAAATAAAAAAGCCCATTGTTACCAACGAGCTGTCTTCTGTTTATTGTCAAATAATTTATTTATCCGAAGCCGCACCAGCCATCATATATTCCCTGTTAAGCCTGGCAATGTTTTCAATAGAAATTTCTTTGGGGCAAACTGCTTCACAGGCGCCGGTGTTGGTACAGGAGCCAAAGCCTTCTTTGTCCATCTGTGCTACCATGTTCATGGCCCTTGATTTTCTTTCCGGCCCACCCTGTGGCAGCAAGGCCAGATGCGATACTTTGGCAGATACAAATAACAATGCTGAAGAATTTTTACAGGCGGCTACACAGGCACCACAACCGATACAGGCTGCTGCTGCAAAAGCCGCATCTGCCTTATCTTTTTCAATAGGGGTGGCATTGGCATCCACGGCATTGCCTGTATTTACAGAAATATAACCACCGGCCTGTATAATGCGGTCGAAGGCAGAACGGTCTACCACCAGGTCTTTGATAACAGGGAATGCATTGGCCCTCCAGGGCTCCACCACAATAGTGTCCCCGTCTTTATAGGCCCGCATGTGCAACTGGCAGGTGGTATTGGCTTCCCAGGGCCCGTGCGGACGGCCATTGATATACATGGAGCAGGAGCCGCAAATACCTTCGCGGCAATCGTGGTCGAAAGCGATCGGGTCTTTGCCATCACGGATAAGCTCTTCGTTCAACACGTCAATCATTTCAAGGAAAGACATTTCGGAAGAGATGTTTTTAACATTATACGTCTCAAAATTGCCTTTGCTATTCTCATTTCTTTGTCTCCACACTTTTAATGTGAGGTTCATTGAATAATGCTCCATAAACTTTATACGATTTCAGTGAAAATTTTATTTTTTACTTTCAAATCACCATTTAACTTCTCCCGCAATTTTCTGAAGGCCTGTTTTCTTAAATCCGGACTATATACCCTGGTTGAAATAATTCGTCCTTTTATGCTAAATCCTGCAAAGTCGGCAGTCAATATATTAATTGATGAAACAATCTGATCAACCGCCTTTAAAACATCAGAACCCTTACATTCCACAAAAAAAACAGCCTTTATACTTTCGACAGTAAACAAATAATCACATTTTTCTTCTCTTGTTCTTACTTTTAACAAACAATCATCTACTACATATTTGCTGATTTCCATTCTGCTTTCATTTGAAATCCTGTATTGAGTTTTTGCTCCTGGTGCCACAAAACTCTGTTTATCAGATTTCATCTCACATTCTTTGCACACACACTTATGTTCAGATACAATACTCATTTCCCTTCTAAGCCTTAATTCCTAATTCTATATTTTGCAATAAATCAAACTCATTATTCAACATCCTTGATACATCATCAATTTTTTCCGCCTGAATCAAACCGTCCGAATCAATGATACTATTACACTTTCCATTTGGTAGTAAAACATAGGCAGAAACATCAGAAGGATTAATCCAGTATTTACTTTCTACAATTTTTTCTACTTCACTTTTATGGACTTTGCCAATCTGATACGCATACATTAAATTGTTTAGTGATGTCAAAACATAAGGGCTATGAGTATTAATAATTAGCCGTGTTTTAAAAATTCCATCATACAAACTATTTGAAATTATATAATCAATTACTTTTTTCTGAGTTTTTGGAAAAAGATTTAGCTCTGGTTCCTCAATCACCAGAAGACCATTTGGGTTATTATTTTTGTCGGTAGTTATTCTTTCGACTACACTATCAAATACTACGAGCATTGGCATAGTGCCTTGCATACCTGTTGATGCTTCTGAAAGTGGAAATGTCTTATCATCATTTGTTATTATCGAATCTACTCCTCCTATATGACTAAAATCAGCCCCAAGTAGTTCTTTGTAATCTCTTTTTGTTTTTTCCTTTCTTGCAGAAGAAAATTTATTCCCAAATCGGTTGAAAAGTGTCGGAAGCTTTGTGCCTAATTCATTTAAGCCAAACAACGCATCCGCCAGAGTTGAAACAAAAGCTCTTTCGGCAGGTATATAATCGAAACTGAAATACTCCTTTATCTTTTCAGAGAATTCAGAAAACGAAAATTTGTATAGCTCAGGATGTTTAGTTTTAACGGCTCCGTCAGCAAAGTAAAATTGAAATCTTGATGAATCTAACCTTATTTCAGATTCCTTATTTAAATAATTGAGGACACCAAATAATTCTAAATTTCTAAAAAATTTCGACGTATTTGAGTCATGAGAGTTTTTTATGTCAAAAACATCGAAGTAAGCATAGTGGTAAATCAAACTGTATAACTTGGAAACAGTACTCTTTCCCGTTCCCTGGTCTCCAATAAGAATGTTTACCAGATTAAACTCAAGTTCAACATCCTTTATCGGACCAAAATTCTTAATAATCAGTTTTTCTTTCACTCTTTGTTATTTATAAGAACGTTGCGTCGGTTTCGCCACCTCAAACACCAACTGCTCCTTATGCAACTCCCAATTACTCTCTCCTTTATATTCCCATGCCGCCACATAAGCAAACTCATTATCCTTCCTGTCTGCTTCACCATCCGGGGTCTGACTTTCTTCCCTAAAATGTCCACCACAGCTTTCATTCCTGTTCAAGGCATCCTTGCACATCAACTCACCCAGTTCTATAAAATCTGCCACACGGCCGGCTTTATCCAATTCAGGATTCATTTCATTAATGCTTCCTGGTATTTTTACATCACTCCAGAATTCCTTTTTCAACGCCTGCACATCGGCAATGGCTTTTCTAAGACCCTGCTCATTGCGTGACATACCGCAATATTCCCAAATTAACTTGCCCAGCCGCTTATGAAAACTTTCAACAGTTTGATTGCCTTTAATGCTCATCAGCGTTTCTATTCTTTCTTTCACCGCTTTTTCCGTCTGCTCAAATGCTTCATGAGAAGTGGGAATAGACTTTGTCGCAATCTCATCAGCCAAATAATTACCAATCGTGTAAGGAACTACAAAATACCCATCAGCCAGCCCCTGCATCAACGCAGAAGCTCCGAGACGATTAGCTCCGTGGTCGCTGAAATTGGCTTCACCCAAACAATACAATCCTTTTACATTCGTCATCAGTTCATAATCCACCCACAAGCCGCCCATTGTATAGTGTACGGCCGGATAAATCCGCATGGGTACTTCATAAGGATTTTCACCGGTGATCTTTTCATACATATCAAACAGGTTACCATACTCTTCTTTTACCACTTCCTTACCCAGGCGCATCAATGTTTCGATATCAGGATTTTCTATTCCTAACTTACCGGCTTCCACTTTGCCGTATTTATTAATCAGATTGTATTTGAAATCTAAATACACTGCTTGTCCTGTAGTTCCCACTCCATAGCCAGCATCACATCTTTCTTTTGCTGCCCTTGATGCCACATCTCTCGGCACCAGGTTACCAAATGCCGGATACCTTCTCTCCAGGTAATAATCCCTTTCCTCTTCCGGAATATCGTTTGCCTTTCTTTTGTCCCCTTTTTGTTTGGGTACCCATATACGCCCATCATTTCTCAAAGACTCAGACATCAACGTTAGTTTCGATTGATGGTCGCCACTTACAGGAATACAAGTGGGGTGAATTTGTGTAAAACAGGGATTGCCAAACATCGCCCCTTTCTTATGCGCTTTCCAGGCAGCTGTTACATTGCTGCCCATAGCATTGGTGGACAAATAGAATACGTTGCCATAGCCACCTGTACATAACAATACTGCATGCCCGAAATATCTTTCCAGTTCCCCATTCACCAGGTTGCGGCAGATGATTCCTCTTGCTTTGCCGTCTATCATCACTACATCCAGCATTTCATGACGGGCATGCATTTCTACATTGCCCAGGGCCACTTGTCTTTCCAATGCCTGGTAAGCACCTATCAGTAATTGCTGACCTGTTTGTCCGGCTGCATAAAAAGTTCTTTTTACCTGCGTACCGCCAAAGGAACGGTTATTCAACAACCCGCCATAATCCCTGGCAAAAGGTACACCCTGCGCCACGCACTGGTCAATGATATTTGCACTCACTTCTGCCAGCCGGTGTACATTGGCTTCCCTTGCACGATAGTCGCCACCTTTTACTGTATCATAAAATAAACGGAACACCGAATCCCCATCATTCTGATAATTCTTTGCCGCATTGATGCCGCCCTGTGCAGCAATACTGTGTGCACGACGGGGAGAATCCTGGAAGCAAAATGCTTTTACTTTATATCCCAGTTCGCCCAATGCAGCTGCTGCCGAAGCGCCGGCCAAACCGGTACCTACAATGATAATTTCCAGTTTGCGTTTATTGGCCGGGTTCACCAATTTACAATGGCCTTTATAATCTGTCCATTTATCGCTTAACGTACCGGCGGGAATTTTTGAATCCAACATATAACCACTGATTACTTTGATATAAATGATTTTATTCTATTCATCTTTAACCCCGTTGGGGTTCGCATCATACGCCGTTTCATTTCTCCGGGTTTCACCCTGAGCTACCGACATTTTACCCCTACGGGGTAATAACTCTTCACCCTAGCTACCGATATTTTAACCCTCTGGCGTAATGACTCATTTTTCTTTACTACCCGATGCTACCGTAATGACTCAATGACCTAAGTTCCCCCTTCGGGGGACAGGGGGGTGTTACACCCAGCCCAGATGCATACTCACGGGCATCATTGCAAATGCAAGTGAAATGATAAGGGAATAACCAACTCCCAGATTTCTTATCAGCGCATTGTATTTTGAATTACTCACTCCCACAGTACGGAAGGCACTTTGAAAACCGTGGATCAGATGCCAGCAAAGAGAGAAACAGGCCAGCACATACACAATTACCACCCAGGTTTCCTGGAAAGTAACTTTCATCAGCGCAAACATATTGTGGATTTCCTGTCCGCTTTCCAGTTTCATTTCCGGACCGGGTACACCGGTAATCCTGGATGGAATCCAAAAATGCTTCCAGTGAATGATAAAGAATAATAAAAGGATAGTACCCAGGAGGCCCATGCTGCGGCTGTACCATTTGCTGCCCTTGTTGCCAAGACTTACATTGTAGCCGACCTTTCTTTTATTGCGGTTTTGGTACTCCAGCATATACCCCTGGATAATGTGTAAGAAGATACCGAGAAAAAGCCCGATCTCCATTATCCGGATAACAACAGTGGCACCCATAAAGTGGGCAGCTTTGTTAAACATCACACCGCCATCATTGGCCCAAATACAGGCATTGATACCGGCATGCACCACTAAAAAAGTAATCAGGAATAACCCTGTCAATGCCATCACCCACTTTTTGCCAATCGAGGAAACAAACAGTTCAGACCATTTCATAAGCGACGTTCTTAGGAGGAGTAATCAATTTCTGCAAAAATACTACCGGATGAGCAAAAACTGACAAAAGTTTTACCTGATAAAAAAACACCCTCAAAGCGCTCCTTTTCTCAATTGCCCAACCTTGCCATCAGTTCGTTGTCTATTTTTTTAAACAGGTGAAAGGGTTTATATGTTCGCCAGTTGTCCAATTCCTTTAATTCTACATAGCGATTGAGGCGGGCCTGTTTAAAATCGTACTGTGTTTGTTCTGGCATGTTTAAACATACCACCCAACCATTCTCTTCCGTCACTTCTTCATACAATTCTTCATAGTAGTCTTTTCCATCACTGTGGTAGTTAAGCACATTTTCAGCAATCAGGATAAACTTAAAAATGTCTCCCTTCATGAATTTTTCCAGTACTTCCCGCTTTAGCTCCATGATGTCATTTTCAATGGCATCATTCCACTCTCCTATCATTTCTATGATGGCATATTTCTCTTCGTAATCCGCCATCAGCACTTTTAAATATAAGGTGCGGCTGCCAAAATCATCCCACTGCGGATGGATATAATAATTGTAAACTGTTTGGGAAAATTCAAATTCAGAGTAGGTTCTGCCAAAGAAAGGCGACTGTTTATCATCCTCACTGATATAAATGTACCGCCAGTTGTAAAAGGGTTCAATGTCCTGCATAAGGGATTTCTTCACTGCAAATATAAGCTAAGGGATCAAAGAGAAAAAGAGCTAAAGGGTGTAAGAGTTTGCCTTGGCAAAGGGAATACAATTTAACCGCAGAGATGCAGAGGCGCAGGTGTTTGATTTCGGGAAAGTGAATAAAAATTTAACTGGAGCGGCTAACCCAACAGGTATTCTTTCAGGCTGCTGTACTTTGCTTTTATTAATACACTCTGCTTTTCTTTACTCATAACAGATTGAACAGCGGCAGGTATTTCAATCGGTTTGCCAATAGAAATTTCTACCGCACCGGGAAACTTTACAGGATGGGCTGTTTCCAGGAATATGCCTTTTTGCGCGGGATTTTCGTTTAAATATCGCTGCAGCGCTAAATATCCCACTGCCCCATGTGGATCAAGCAAATAATTATACTGCCGGTATACTTCTTTTATCGTTTCCACTGTTTCACTGTCTGAAATACTGAAAGAGCTTATCTTATTTTTAAATTCGCTGAAATGGTGATGAAATATTTCCAATATCCGGATAAAATTGCTGGGGTTGCCCACGTCCATCGCATTACTCAATGTGGCTACCGCTTGTTTAGGTTTGAGTTCCTGTGTTTGTAAATAATCAGAAACAATATCATTGGCATTACAGGCTGCAATAAAATGTGTTACCGGCAGGCCCGACTGCATAGCCAGGATACCGGCGCAAATGTTTCCAAAGTTTCCGCTTGGCACTGAAATAACCGGTGGGTTTTTTTTATCTGCCCATTGTTTGTAAGCAAAAAAATAATAGAACTGCTGTGGCAGCCATCTGGCTACATTGATAGAGTTGGCCGAGGTAAGGAACCGGTGTTGCTGTATATCTGCATCTGTAAATGCCTGCTTCACCATTTGCTGGCAATCATCAAATGTGCCTTCCACTTCCAGTGCATGGATATTACTGCCCAGTGTTGTCAGTTGTTTCTCCTGCACAGGACTCACTTTACCTGATGGATAAAGTATCACCACTTCCACTCCATCCACTCCATAAAATCCATTGGCCACTGCGCCGCCTGTATCTCCGGAAGTGGCAACGAGTACGGTTATACTTTTACCAGTCTCACGGTGCAAAGCACCCTGATCTGTAAAATACCCTAAACACCGGCTCATAAACCTGGCACCAATATCTTTAAACGCCAGTGTAGGCCCGTGAAATAATTCTAATGATGCAATAGAATTAGTAACCGGCACCAATGGTATAGGAAAATTCACCGTCTCCGTTACAATCTGAAAAAGTTTTTCCTCCGGTATGCTATCACCCATATATGGCCTTATTACCCGAAAGGCAATTTCTTCATTGGAAAAGCTTCCAATCCCTGTGATCAATTCCTTTTCCACCTCCGGTATCACCGAAGGAAAATATAATCCTTTATCCGGCGCCTGTCCCTGTATAGCGGCCTCCTTAAAATCAACTACCGGCGATTGTTTATTTGTACTGTAATATTTCATAGTAAAATCCTGCTTGTATTAATTCTCCTATCCTCACATTTCCACATTTCCACATTCCCACATTCCCACATTCTCACATTCCCACATTTCCACATTTTCACATTTCCACATTAATAACCTCCACCCCTTTCTTATTTATCGTCGTTACATACGTGTTATATTCAATCCCAATTTTATCATAGACTTCCTTCATTACTGCTTCTACCTCTCTGGCAGTTGCTTCTTCCTTACTCAGCATAAAAATAGAAGGCCCCGATCCGGAAATGCCCCCGCCCAATGCACCGGCCTGCAGGCATTTTTCTTTTACCTCATGAAAACCGGGGATAAGGATACTGCGAACTGGCTCTATTATCACATCTTCCAGTGAACGCCCGATCAATGCATAATCATTTTTCATAAAACCCGTAACGAGTCCTGCGATATTGCCCCATTGCCGGATTGCATCTTTTAATAAGACCTGCTGCCGCAAAATTTGTCTTGCATCGGATGTTCTTACTTCTATTTGCGGGTGCACTACTGTTACAAACATATCCGGTGCCGGTATGGAAATAATATCCAGCGGATGAATGGAACGGATCAAACTTACTCCACCCAATATACAGGGTGCAATATTATCTGCATGCTTTACACCGGATGCCAGTTTCTCCCCGTTCATGGCAAACTGCACCACTTCATCTGATGTAAAAATATTTCCAAGTAAATAATTGGCTGCAACGGCTGCCCCGGCTGCACTGGCTGCACTGGAACCGATGCCGCTACCCGGCTTTATATGTTTTTCAATTTCCACTTCAAAACCGATTGTATTATTCATCCGCTCCATTACAGATAACAATACCACCCCTGCTACATTTTTTTCTGGCTCAGTTGGTAAATTAAAATTGTCTTTATTCCGGATAACAACTTTTGGTTCCTCCAGCAATGTGAGTTCCATTATATCATACGGCTCGCTCAATGCCAATCCGAGTATATCAAACCCGCATACAAGGTTGGCAACTGTGCCGGGGCTATGTACTTTAATCCGGCCCCCTCCATCTCCCCACAAGGGGGAGGGTTTGGACTCCGTACGAAATGTGTTTCCCTTTTTTTCCTCAGACATTGATTTATTTTCCATACATACCAATAATGAATCTATACACTAAGTGAATTTAAAGTCTCCGCCGATTGGCGGAGATTTAGGGGCCTGAAATTTAGGGGGCCGCTCTTATTATATCTGCAAACACGCCACTCGCTGTTACTTCTGCCCCTGCCCCTGCACCTTTCACCACCAATGGCTGTTCTTTGTAACGGTCAGTATAAAACAGTACTACATTATCTTTTCCATAGAGGTGATAAAGGTCATGCTTTGGATCGATATGCTGCAATCCAACCGCCGCCACCTCGCCACTTTCAGGTGTAAAGGAAGCTACAAATTTCAATTTACAACCTGCTGCATTTGCTTTGTCAAGCAATTGTTTAAAATGCGCCTCTTCTTTTTCCATCTCTTTATAAAAATCATCCACCGTTCCCTGCATACAGGCTGGTGGCATAAAGCTGTTGTTAACTATATCATCCATTTCTATTTTTTGTCCCGATTCGCGGGCCAGTATCATTATTTTACGCATCACATCTGTTCCGCCAAGGTCCAGTCTTGGATCGGGTTCTGTATATCCTTCGTCCTGGGCCTGCCTTACAACATCCGCAAATTTTCTGGTGCCATCATAGTTATTAAATACAAAGTTCAAGGTGCCGCTTAATACGGCTTGTATCTTATGCACCCGGTCGCCACTATGCACCAGGTCGCTCAGGGTGGCAATAACAGGAAGGCCTGCACCCACATTTGTTTCAAATAAAAATTTTGTACTGAATTCCCTGGCCAGGTCTTTCAGTTTACTGTAATTACTGTACGTGGAAGAAGCCGCCACTTTATTACAGGCCACCACAGCTACACTTTTTTCTAATAACTGATCGTAAACGCCTGCCACTTTATCATTGGCCGTTACATCCACAAAAATGGAATTGCGCAAATTGCGGCTGATTATTTGATTGATGAACTGTTGAAGGTTGGCAGTATGGCCCGCATCCAGTTTTTCTTTCCAGTTGTACAGGTCTATCCCTTCTTCGTCTATCAACATCCTGCGGCTGTTGCTCAGTCCCACCACTCTTACCTGCAAATGCAGTTGCTGTTGCAAAAAATCCAATTGTTGTTTTAATTGCCCCAGCAGTTTGGCGCCCACATTTCCTGTACCGGTTATAAATAAGTTGACTTGTTTATACGTTGTTTCAAAAAATTCTTCGTGCAGTACGTTGATCGCTTTGCGAACATCGTTGGTGGCTATAACCGCTGAGATATTTTTTTCGGAAGACCCCTGGGCTATGGCCCGGATATTGACACCATTCCGTCCCATGGCGCTGAACATCCTGCCGCTGATACCTGTATGATTTTTCATACTTTCTCCCACCAGTGCCACTATAGAAAGTGATGCTTCTATAATCAGGGGTTCTACTTTTTGCAAAGCGATCTCATTGGCAAATGCAGCGTCCACTGCCTGCTTTGCTTTATCAGCCGAACCGGAATCAATGCCCACACAAATGGAATGTTCGGAAGAACTTTGCGTTATCAGTATAACATTTATTTTTTCACTGCTCAAGGCTTCAAATAACCGTTTGGAAAAGCCGGGGATGCCCACCATGCCGCTTCCTTCCAGGCTTATCAATGCAATATTGTTAATACTGGAAATACCTCTTACTATATCCCCTTCACTTTTTGTTATGGCCTCAATCACTGTTCCAGTATCAGCAGGGGCAAATGTATTTTTTATCCAAACCGGTATCCCTTTACTCATTACCGGCTGAATGGTGGGAGGATAAATTACTTTGGCACCAAAATGCGATAGCTCCATTGCTTCTTTGTAAGATATGCTGGGAATGATGCGGGCATTACTGGTAAGGCGTGGATCGGCCGTCATCATACCACTTACATCTGTCCATATTTCCAGCAGGCTGGCATTCAAAGCTGATGCAAGAATAGCCGCGGTATAATCTGAACCGCCTCTGCCCAATGTGGTGGTAATACCATTTTTGTCTGCTGCAATAAATCCCGGAAGAATAAATAAGGAAGCTGTACTTGTTGAAAAATAATCGCTGATCTTTTTATCAGTAACAGCAAAATCAACTTCCGCTGTTGTAAAATCAGAATTTGTAACAATCAGTTCCCTGACATCCAACCATACTGCGTCTGTACCATCGGCTTTAAATTTTGCCGCAATGATCTGTGAGGATAACCATTCACCATAGCTGCCCATGCGGTCTTTTGATCTTGCCGTTAACTCATGTAATAAAAAAATTCCGTTGCATATATCTTCTATTTCATTGCATGATTTTTTTACAAGGCTCAGTAACTGGCTTTGCTGCGCCACGGGTATCAGTTGCTTTACGCTGTCGATATGGCGTTGTTCTATTGTGGCCAGTTTATCTTTATACAATTCATTTCCTTCTGCAGCCATTGCAGCGGCGCTGAGCAACAGGTCGGTAACACCTCCCAGGGCAGATACCACTACCACGGTTTTATCCTTTTTTACCGATTGCTTTACTATTGCCACTACTTTATTGATATTGTCTGCATTGGCCACTGAAGTGCCGCCGAATTTTAAAACCTGCATATAATCACTGATTAAAATTATTAAAAGGATTTTCACGGATACTGCGTGAAATGGTTAGTGTTCTTCTGTAAGCTGTTAAGCCCAATGTTTGATATGGAAATTATAATCCGCCGTGGCGGATTGTAATAGTTGTTGTAATGGTGTTCATTACAACAAAGACAGGAATGATATGTGTGCAGTTATTTGCCACGGGGAATCATACAGGCCCGCAATATACATCGCAATTGCGAAACAGAAAATTATTTACAGGAAAAATATGGAATATAAGAAAGGCTTGCCGGTTTGAAAAACTATTCTATTATCTATCACCTGTTATCTATCATCTATTATCTGTTATCTGGTTATTTGGCTACTGAATCAGCCGCTTTTTTTACGCTTCCGTATTTGAGCAGCAGATCTTTTGCCATTTCATAGTCAGATATTTTTACCCGTTCCATTAGCATCCTAGTTCCCCTGTCAACCAACTTATCGTTCGTTAGTTGCATATTTACCATCTTATTGTCTTCCACCCGGCCCAGTTGTATCATAATGGTGGTGGAGATCATATTCAATACTAATTTTTGTGCAGTTCCGCTTTTCATGCGGGTGCTTCCTGTTACAAATTCCGGCCCTACTACAACTTCTATCGGAAAATCGGCAGCGTCACTTACCGGCGATCCGGGATTGCAGGAGATACTGCCGGTGATAATTCCCCTTTTCCGGCATTCTTCCAATGCACCTATTACATAAGGTGTGGTGCCGCTGGCTGCAATGCCTATCACCACATCTTTGTCGCTTACATTATATTCAAGCAGATCTTTCCAGCCCTGCTCTTTATCGTCTTCGGCAAATTCCACCGCTGCGGTGATCGCTTTTTCGCCACCGGCAATAATGCCTGTTACAAGTCCATGAGGAACTCCATACGTTGGCGGACATTCACTGGCATCTAAAATACCTAACCGTCCGCTGGTGCCTGCACCTATATAAAACAAGCGGCCTCCCATCAGCATTTTATCCGAAGCGGCTTCTGCCAGTTTCTCTATTTGCGGAATGGCTTTTTCCACTGCCATGGAAACGGTCTGATCTTCCTTATTAATAGCCGCTAATATTTCACCGACCGTCATTTTTTCTAAATGACGATGATAACTTGGTTGTTCTGTAATTTTTTCAAATGTCATAGATCCATTCGTTTAACGGTGATAGGCCACCAATCCTTCCATTGGGTTTTTCATCACTTTACCCAATTCAAATTCATAACTGTTGCAAAGTTGCTGCAACACATCCTTAAAACCAAATGCAACGCTTCCGGCAAAACTTACGGGCAATGTCCAGATTTCGCGGTATTTACATAAATGTGTAAAGAAAAAATCATTCAGTCCATCTTCAATAATATTCTCCACCATATAATGCCCCCTGTTATCTGCCAGAAATTTGGTAAAGCCGGCCAAATACCGGTTAGGTAATGGTTTCTTATACACATTTTCCAGTATCTCTGCCGCATTGGTATTGTATGTCAGATCAAATCTTCCCTGTATCTCATAATCAAAAGTACCATACAGATAATATTGAATTACTTTTTTTCCGAGGTAAGCCCCGCTGCCTTCATCGCCCAGTACATAACCCAGGCCGGGACTGTTTTTTACAATTTTATTGCCATTATAGAAACAGGAATTGGAACCGGTCCCTAATATACAGGCAATGCCTTTTTCTTTTCCACATAAAGCCCTGGCCGCTGCCATTAAGTCGTGTGTTACATCCACCCTGGCATCTGCAAACACTTTTTTGATTGCATTTTTTACCGATGCCGCATTCACCGGGTTGGCACAGCCGGTTCCATAATAATATATTTCATCTACCTGCACTTTGTTCAATTTCGGTACCAGTTCTTTTTGTAATAATTCAACAATTTGTTCCGTATTAAGGAAATATGGACTTATACCCTGTGTAAAAATGGTTTTCTTTTTCCCATTATTTACCAGGCACCATTCGGCTTTGGTGGCCCCGCTGTCTGCTATGAGTATGGTTGAAGGCATGTTGGAGTTACTCGTTAATTGGTTTATTAGTTAATTGGTTAATTAGGGGGCGTACTAATTTCAGTGTCTCTGTGCCTGCCTGTTCGGCAGACAGGTTTCAGTGGCAAACAAACCAGCCTTAGAAACAATTGTTACTTGTCACCTATTACCATTTGCCGGTTTTGGCTTATCTGAAAACAAAATCGCAATTTCTTTTCAAAATCTCAGATAATAAACGACCCAACCAATAAACTAATAAACCAATTAACTGATTAACAACTTTTGGCTAATTTGCGTCAAATTACATAATAAAGGGTTATCATGGTGAATAAAAAATTACAGGTTTGGCTACCGTTGATTTTTGCAATAATAATGGTGATAGGAATGTTTTTTGGTTATAAACTGGCCAATACAAATGGAAACAATAAAGGTTTCTTTTCTTCTAACAGGCGCAGTTCCCTGCAGGAAGCGCTGGACCTTATCAAAATGAAATATGTGGATTCCGTTCGTGTGGATTCCCTGGAAGGTAAAGCCATACAGGAAATGATGACCGAACTGGACCCCCACTCTGTGTACCTGCCGCCGGTAGATCTGAAAGAAGCCAATGAAGACCTGGCCGGCAATTTTGAAGGCATTGGTGTTGAATTCAATGTGTTTAATGATACGGTAAATGTGGTATACGTTATCCCCAACGGACCCAGCGATAAGGCCGGTTTGCAAATAGGTGATAAGATTGTAAAAGTAAACGACTCGTCACTTACCCGTAAAACATTCGAATCTGATGAAATTAAAAAATATATACGGGGAACAAGAGGCTCAAAGGCCGTGTTGCAGATTGTAAGGGAAAGTAAACTTCAGACAATTATAGTAACCCGTGGCACCATCCCTGTACCTTCTGTTGATGCGGCTTATATGATAGATAAGACAAATGGTTATATCCGCCTGACCAAATTCACCGATAACAGCTATGAAGAATTTATGCAGGCACTGGAAACCCTGCAAAAACAGGGATTACAAAACCTTGTATACGATCTGCGGGGCAATGGTGGCGGCTTTATGAATGAAGCTGTAGAAATGGCAGATGAATTTTTAGATGGCGATAAACTGATCGTATACACACAGGGAATAAACAGTAAAAGACAGGAATACCGTTGCCGGCGACCGGGTTTATTTGAAAAAGGCAAATTGGTGCTGCTGGTGGATGAATTATCTGCCAGTGCCAGCGAGGTGCTGGCAGGTGCATTGCAGGACTGGTGCCGTGCCACCATCATCGGACGCCGCACATTTGGCAAAGGATTGGTACAGGAACAATATTCATTAAGTGATGGCTCCGCATTAAGGTTGACAGTGGCCCGGTACTATACGCCACTTGGCCGCAGCATACAGCGGTCGTATGAAAAAGGGAGGAAAGTGTATATGGATGATTTGTGGAACCGCTTTAACAGTGGCGAAATGTTATCCGCAGATTCATTAAAAAGCCATAATAACGGAAAACGGTTTACAACAGGCTGCAGGGATACATTGTTTGATGGGGATGGAATTACCCCAAATGTGTTTGTACCGTATGATACCAGCCGTTCGCAACAAAAAATACTCCGGATATTAAGCAATGCTGACTTCAGCAGTTTTGTATACAATTATTATTTGCAGAACAAAGAAAAAGTGGGAAAGTATAAAACAGCTAATGAATATGCGGCCGGGTTTAACAGCGCCGATCTTTGGAGCAGCCTGGTGGCTACTGCCAATGATTCTTTCAAATTGAGAACAGTGGGTGCAAAGGAAAGAGAGATGATCCAGGAAAGACTGAAAGCATTACTGGCCAGGTATAAATGGAGAAACACCGGTTTTTTCCAGGTGCTTAACAGTGGAGACACTGCAGTAAAGAAAGCAGTAGAAATGCTGGGTAAATAATAGGTGTGTAATACTATAAATTTCAAAACAACTTTGAACCACATAGGTCATAGTTAACATAGAAATACACACATAGGCTTTTCAAATGATTGCCTCTATGTGTGTATTCCTTATGATTTCTATGACCTATGTGGTTCAAACTACGGAGATACAGTAAATAAAAATAATTCCTGGTTAATGATTTTCTTACCGGCCGCGGGTATGTACCTGCTGGCCAATCATTTCTTTAACGGCTTCAGCAATTAATTTTTGCCCGTTATCATCAATAGGTATTTTTTTTCTTTTTTCATAGAGATTAGTAGTCAGCTGTCCGGCTGTATCGCTGTCTACTATTAGTTCAATCTCATTCTTTTTATACTCCAGAAATCCCTCCGGCGAAATATGGCTGATATCTGTTGAATCTGCATTGAAGCCTACATTACCCGCATATTTTATCTTCATGGACACAGTATCATTATTCATGACAATAGTGGTGGTACGATACCGGTGATGACGATGACAGGAGACCAATGCTGTTATAAACAACAAAGCAGTAATACCGTATAGCACTTTTTTCATAATAAATTATTTGAGGTGCAATATGTAATGAAGCAGAGGCTGTACTACAGACAGGACATGTCCTCTGTATCTCCCGGCCGTGATGTTCTTCAACTTAGCAGTGATGTCGTTCAACTTGTCATGCGTATCCTTTAACTCGACTGAATTTCACTTCTTTTTGACCCAATCAGCAGGTTTTCTCAAAAAAAATGGCAATATTATGCGGAATTTGCTGATTCCAAAGCCGAATTGCCGGGTTTTGTTTACAATTTGCCTGTCCGGGATAAGGTTAAAGTGTGTGGCAAAATATTATTGCTTGTCTTTATTTTCGTCCCACCATTTCTTCTCCATTTTATAAGAGCCGAACAGTCCGAGTCCGCCACCGATAGCAATCAATGCAAAGTAAATAGGTGCGTTCTGCCCATCATTATGGTGGAAGGGCTGGCTTGATAAGGCATAATTGTCGAGCAGGTAAGCCAGGAACAGGCCTGTACCGGAGCCGATCAGTAAAAGGGCCCATTTCAGGTTTTTATAAGGAGCTGGCCGGTTGGCAAACTCTTTCGGGTTCATATTTTTTTCAATCATTGCCAGGTTCTGCCGGGTCTTTAAATAATAAATGCCAAAGATCATTGCAAAACCACCTGCAAACATTGTAACTGGTATTAGAACTTCGCCGCCGTCCATAATTGTGAGTTTTATAATTAGTAAATTGTTTCTTTTAAGACTACCCCGCTTTTGAAGGGGTTACAGGTTGTAAGAACTTTTTTTGTGTCGTCCCGCTTTCCGCCTGTTGCTTATTTTTTAATACAGATGGAAGATGCAAGCCGGTGTACAATAACTAAGACTGCACACATAATTATATGGTTACAGGCAGCCCGGATTTTCTTTTTACACCCTATTTCCCCTGTCTGTATGATAGGCCGGGGCTGTAAAATAAACGTACTTTGTACTGTAACCTCATCGGCCCATCATGAGTCATATCACCAACATGTCTACCGGACTGAATGATAATGAAATCATTAGCCAAGTGCTAAGGGGTGATTACCAGGCTTATGCAAAGCTTGTAAACCGCTATCAAAACTATGTTTTTACCCTCACCCTGCGAATGGTAAAAAGCAGGGAGGATGCGGAAGAAGTGGCGCAGGATGTATTTATAAAGGCCTACAAATACCTGGCAGATTTTAAAGGGGCTGCTAAGTTCAGCACCTGGTTGTACACGATTGTGAACAATACCTGTTTCAGCTTTTTGAGAAAGAAGAAATTAGATATTCACTCCCTGGATAATGAACAGGTATTTGAAGCAGCCGACAGCCAGGATTCCGGCATGAGGGCCAATATAGTGGAACAAAAATCGAAACTGGCCATGGTCAATGAGGCGATTGGCCTGCTGGGCCCTGATGATGCGCAGATCATTACCCTGTTTTATAAAGCAGAACAATCGCTGGAAGAAACGGCCCAAATATTGGGGATTGAAGTAAATGCAGCTAAAGTAAGGCTGCACCGGGCCAGGATAAGATTAAAAGAGAAAATGGAAGTTAATTTTGCAGAAGAAGTAAGAAATTTATAGTCCTGTCCCTTGCGGCTGGCTGGCGGAAAACTTTGGTTTTATGAGCAAAATAGATTTTTTTTAATTTATTAATGAACGGAGGTTGATATGAATGAAAACAATAAATACTCTCAGTCTGCCGGGCAAATTGAGGAACGTCTCTGGAATTTCATTGACGGAACTGTTTCTGCCCATGAAAAAACAACCATTGAGCAATTACTGCAGCAGGATAGTGAATGGAAAGCAAAATATAGTGAGTTGCTGCAGGTAAATGAATTGTTGCAATCATCAGAACTGGAATCCCCTTCCCTGCGGTTCAGTAAAAATGTAATGGAAGATATTGCGAAACTGCATATTGCACCAGCCGCCAAATCATATATCAATAAAAAAATCATCTGGGGCATTGGGTTTTTCTTTGTGGCCATGCTGATTGGCATATTGATTTATGGCATTGGACAGATGGCATTTACTCCGGGGGAAGAAAGCGTGATTTCAAAGAATATTAATAAAGTTGATTTTAGTAAATTTTTCAATAACAACTGGATCAATGCCTTTATGATGATCAACCTGGTGATTGGATTGTTTTTGCTGGATAATTATTTAGGGAATAAGAGAAAACAATTTAGAAAAGAGGTATAAACCAGAAGAGGGAAAGAGAAATACAGCTCGCACAGAGATGAAAGAGAGAAGGAGGAATACAATTAGCTAAGAGATTAAAGAGAGAAGGAGGAATACAGCTCGCACAGAGATGAAAGAGAGAAGGAGGAATACATTGGCTAAGAGATTAAAAAAGAAGCAAAGAGCAATACAAAGAGTAATACAATGCCTTTCTCCTGACAGTTTACCTGCTGATAAATAGTATTTGATGCAAAGCTTCGGCAGGCTGCAATAAAGAAGCTTGATGATTAAATATCATTAAGTCCGGTACGCCCCTTCTGATTTCAGGAGGGGCTTTTTAAAGACCCGGGGAACTGTTAATTGTTAATTATCAACTAATTATTAATTCTCCATATTCCCCTGCGTCTCAGCGGTAAACCTTGTATTTGATTTGCCACAAGCCAAAAAACCTACCTTTACAGCCGAAAAAACAATCATGGACATTAAGAACAATATATTAGAGACTATTGGCAATACACCTTTGATCAGGCTTAATAAGATAACAAAGGATCTTCCCTGCACTATATTGGCCAAAGTGGATTATTTCAATCCCGGTAACTCCATTAAAGACCGTATGGCCCTGAAAATGGTGGAAGTGGCTGAAAAAGAAGGCAAACTGAAACCCGGCGGCACCATCATAGAAGGCACCAGCGGCAATACAGGTATGGGCCTTGCATTGGCAGCCGTGGTAAAGGGCTACAAATGCATATTCGTGACCACCGATAAGCAATCCAAGGAAAAAGCGGACATCTTAAAAGCAGTAGGTGCAGAAGTGATCGTTTGCCCCACCAATGTATTACCCGAAGATCCAAAAAGTTATTACAGCGTGGCAGCAAGACTGGCCAGAGAAGTCCCCAATTCCTATCACATGAACCAGTATGATAACCTGGCCAACCGGCTCGCCCATTATGAAACGACAGGACCCGAAATATGGAAACAGACGGATGGTAAGATCACCCACCTTGTTTGCACAGCCGGTACAGGCGGCACCATTACCGGCACAGCACAATACCTGAAAGAAAAAAACCCCAACATACAAATTTGGGCCATTGATGTGTATGGATCCCTGCTCACCAAATATTATCGTACCGGCGAAATTGATATGAGTGAAGTACATCCCTATATCAGCGAAGGGTTTGGAGAGGATTTTGTTCCGAAGAATTATGATATGAGTGTGATAGATTATTTTGAACAGGTTACAGATAAAGATGGCGCCATAATGGCCCGCAAACTGGCCAAAGAAGAAGGGTTGTTCTGCGGCTACAGTGCCGGCAGTTGTATTCAGGGACTGATTCAAATAGCAAAAGGCCCCGTTGGAATAACACCGTTAAAGAAAGACGACCTTGTTGTTTGCATATTTCATGATCATGGCAGCCGCTATGTGGGCAAAATATATAACGATCAGTGGATGATAGAACGGGGTTTCCTTGCTGTAAAAACATTCCGGGATGTGGTAAGTTCAAGAGGTACCAAGCGGCTTATAACGGTAGAGCCTGCCCAAACCGTACTGGAAGCGGTGGAACTGATGAAGAAATATGATATTGAACAGATACCGGTAATCAATGGCAGCGGCCCGCTCGGTGCTATCAGCGAAGGTGGTTTGTTTCAAAAAATATTTGATAACCCTGAAATAAAGAATTCTACTGTAGCCCAGGTACTGGAACCATCCTTCCCTATTGTGGCTTTTGACACGCCGGTGGAAAAATTAAGCCACCTGATCAACAAAGAAAATGGGGCTGTGCTGGCAAAAGATGAGGCCGGTAATTACCACATCGTGACCAAGTACGATGTGATACAGGCACTGGGAAACTAACGCACAATAACGCTATTCGCAATATTTTGCAGGTCCGAAAACGTTTGCGTAAGCATTTTCCCGTATTAATACTATCTACGCACTGCGATATTCGCAAAAACCTACAGGCAGCTTTACTATAGTTGAGGTAAATACTGTCGTAGAAAAATAGGGTTGTTTTGCGCTATAATATTAAAGGTTTGCCAATTATTTTTGTCTTCCAATCATCCAATATCAAACGAAAGAAACCGAAAAAACCAATCCTTAGAAAAACCAGCAAAATCCAATGTCTAAGTCCAACCGGTAAAACGGGAGGCAAAATGAAAAACCGTCCAACGTCCAACCGATCCTTGAAAAACCGTCCAAAGTCCAAATGATCCTTGAAAACCGAAGAGTCACCGTGTCCAAATCCATGAAAGAAACTAAAAGTCCGGAACCCTCCTGCTAAAGCAATTTAGCAGGAGGCGCGGTGAACCGGAAACACTTGCTTCTTATTTTCCCTTTACCTTACTGATTACTTAATTTGCAGCAAATACCTGCATGACTGCTTTTACCGACCAAACCGGAGCTACAATTCAATTACCTTATGCCCCACAACGGATTATATCTGCAGTACCTTCTCAAACTGAATTATTATTTCACCTGGGCCTCAGCAATGAAGTAGTGGGCATCACCAAATTTTGTGTGCATCCTTCCGAATGGTCCCGTACCAAACAAAGAGTGGGCGGTACCAAAAAATTGAACCTGGAAACAATCCGGCAATTGCATCCCGACCTTATTATTGCCAATAAAGAAGAGAACACCAAAGAACAAATTGAAGCGCTGCAAAAGAAATACCCGGTTTGGATTAGCGATATCAACAACCTGAAAGAAGCGTACCAGATGATAGAACAAGTGGGATGCATGACCGGCCATCCATCACAGGCTGCTGAATTAGTAAGTAACATCCTTCAAAACTTTTCCGCATTCACTCCACTGCCCTATCAGCCCCGTACTGCTTATTTTATCTGGCAGGCCCCGTATATGACGGTGGGCGGCGATACGTTCATTCATGCCATGCTGGAAGCTGCCGGGTTGAAAAATGTTTTTGCTGATAAAAAAAGATATCCTGAGGTAACTATTGAAGAACTCAGGTTTGCAAAACCCGAATTGCTATTACTTTCTTCAGAACCTTTCCCGTTTAAACAAAAACATATTTACGAATTACAAAAACATTTACCGGGTACTGCAATCCTGCTGGTAGATGGAGAAATGTTCAGCTGGTATGGGAGCAGGCTGTTGCAGGCCCCTGGATATTTTAAAAAACTCTTTTCTGAGTTAGAAATTAATAGATGATAGATGACAGATGATAGATAACAGTTCTTTCAACACAGAAAGCCTTACCATTTCACAGTGTACTATTCACTATTATCTATTCACTATCATCTGTCATCTATCATCTATTAGTCATTATCTTTAACCATGAGTTTCCACCAACATATCGATGATCCTGAAACCAACGATGCCGGCAAGCCTTCCCGCAAAAAGCCGATGTACCCCGTGAATGAGGCACTTCGGCAATACCTGAAACTGCATGGCCGTGAAGTAAAACTTCCGGTATCTTATAACAACCTGCTGAATTATACATGGTCCACACCTGTAAAAGATAAAAATGGCAAAGACACATTATGGGAAAAATTATCCTTCGACAGCCGCGACTGGGATTATATCCGGGAAGGATTGGTAAAAATATATGCCATCCTTAAAACAGAAGGGGATTTCAGTTTTATCAACCACCTGGATGTATCAAGGGTTGATTACTGTACATTTGGCAACTCACACCCATTTCGTATTCGCATAGTGAATAAGTTCAACGACAACTACGATCATTATTACATCAAAGTGGCAGATGCCTCCCGCATTTACGGATTGGAACTGGAACATATCCTTTCTCCCAACCGCATTACTTTCTTTACCTGCGATAATACCCTGGTGGAAGAACATATTCCCGGTATACCGGGTGATGTGTTTATACAGCAACAAATGAACTCACCCGATATCAATAAAATACGATTGGCCAAGGAGTTTGTAAAATTCAATGAGCGTTGCTTTGTACACCTGCTCGGCGATATGCGCAGCTATAATTTTGTAGTGGGCATTACGCCCGACATAGAAGATTACCAGTACCGCATCCGCTGTATAGATTTTGATCAGCAATCTTATGAAGGAAGAAAAAATCTGTACCGGCCCCAGTTCTTTAAAGAAAACCTGCCTTTTGTTCAGCTATGTCTTACCCATTTAAATAAAGAATCCATTGAACAATACCAGTTTGAAGAAAGAACAATGATCACATTCCGGCTGGTATCCTCCCGCTACCGTATCAAATCATTGCTGGATATTATGACCGCCGATAAAATTTCCCCGGCCATCAAAGTGGAACAGCTGAAAAATGAACTGAATGCTCATTCCCACACCACTGCCTTTACAAAATGCAGGTCTATGGGTGATATTGTAAAAACGCAACTAAAACAAACACTTCGCAAAAATCTGTTGCTGGTACAGAAGAACCTGGGTAAATCCAGTGACTAAACTTATCCATTCTAACACCAGCAGTGCTGGCATTTGAACCACATAGAGGGATAGATATCTAGAAATACACACATAGCTTTTTCAAACGATTGGCCCTATGTTGTATTCCTTATGATTACTATGACATACTGTGGTTCAAAAA
>JANOEQ010000061.1:0-38613 GCA_031441485.1 Chitinophagaceae bacterium | reverse complement strand
ATGTCTTATGGCATTTTTGGGGCTGCAACTGCGTTGAATTTTTCGCCTTAGGCGTTTAGACTATGGCTGCAAAATTCGCCTGGTTTCGCTCCCAAAAACATCCATAATCCATTCTAAACAAATAATTCAAACAGCTTCTTATCCTATTAATTGCTATCTTCCATCATCATCTGTTTGCCTATGCGTATCGTTCCATTTGTAGTATCAATTGCAGTAACTGCCGTATTGGTGGTTGCCTTCAACGGGCCATTAGGTCCTTTACCAATGCCTGCAGGTAAGTTTTTAAGTCCCCAGCATGGCTTCTGGCAGAATGCTGAACCCGCAGATAAAAACTTTGATGCAGACCTTAGCTTCTCCGGCCTGCAGGGAAAGGCCAGTGTGTATTTTGATGAAAGGCTGGTGCCCCATGTATTTGCCGAGAATGATGAAGACCTGTATTTTATCCAGGGCTACCTGCATGCTAAATTCCGTTTGTTTCAAATGGACCTGCAAACCAAAGCCGCAGCAGGCAGGGCCAGTGAAATAGCCGGTAAAAAAGCCATCAATTTTGACAAGGAACAGAGAAGGTTAGGGATGGTGTTTGCTGCAGAAAACGCCATGAAAGAAGTAGAAAAGGATGCTGCCACCAAAAAAATGTTTGATGCATATACAAAAGGAGTCAATGCCTATATCGGTTCGTTAAAAGAAGCTGATCTTCCGCTGGAATATAAGCTCCTCGATTTTAAACCGGAAAAATGGACCAACCTGCGTACGGCCCTTTTATTAAAGATGATGGCAAAAATGTTATCATCCGGAACGGAAAGCGACCTGGCCAATACTAATGCCCAGGCCATTTTTATTCCCGATGAATTAAAAATGCTTTACCCGCAGGTACAGGACTCCTTGTTGCCCATTGTACCAAAAGGAACGGTATTTGATAAGCCCGGTATTGTTCCGATACAGCCGGTATCAGCTGATTCATTGTATTTTGGAAAAAAAGAACCCGTTACCGCTTTTGAAAATTCAAAGCCTGATATTAATAATGGCAGTAACAACTGGGTAGTGGCCGGCAGCAAAACAAAAAGCGGGATGCCAATTTTGTGCAACGATCCCCACCTTGAATTATCATTGCCTTCTATCTGGTACGAAATACAATTAGAAACCCCCACCAGTAATACATACGGAGTATCATTGCCCGGCAGCCCCTTTATTATCATTGGATTTAATGACAGCATCGCATGGGGTGTTACCAATGCACAACGGGATGTGAAGGATTATTATGATATAAAGTTTAAAGACAAAACCAAAAAAGAATACTGGCTGAATGGGAAATGGGAGAAAGCTGAATTACGCTTTGAAGAAATAAAAGTAAAAGGGGGTGCCACACTTTACGACACCGTGGCTTATACCGTATTCGGCCCTGTTATGTTTGATGAAAGTTTTTCTAATGAATCTTCCAATAAAAGAAACCTCGCCGTTCGCTGGGTGGCACATGACCCCAGCAATGAAGGCATGACATTTTATAAGCTCAACAGGGCAAAGAATTATGATGACTATGAAGCTGCCATCAAAACATTTGAATGCCCCGGGCAGAATTTTGTATTTGCATCAAAGGGTGGTGATATTGCCATCTGGCAGCAGGGAAAATTTCCGGCCCGCTGGAACCAGCAGGGATTGTACATCATGCCGGGAGAAGATTCCAGTTATATGTGGCAGGGTTTTATTCCGCAAATGGAAAACCCGCATAGCAAAAACCCGGCAAGAGGCTACTTGCAAAGCGCCAACCAGCGCCCGGCAGATTCTGCCTATCCCTATTTTATTCCCGGCAGTTATATCACCCCCCGTGGTATTATTATAGATAATAAACTGGCTGGTATGAACAGCATTACTCCTGCCGACATGATGGCCCTGCAGAATAATTATTTCAATACACTGGCAGAAGATGCCAGGCCCATTTTGCTGCAATATGTAAGAGCAATTGATTTGAGTACAGCAGAAAAAAAATACCTGGACCTTGTTAAAAACTGGGACCTGATGGCTTCACCAGGTTCAAAAGGACAAACAGTGTACCAGTGCTGGTGGGATAGCCTGGAAGTGGAAATATGGAAAGATGAACTGTCTAAAGTAAAACCCATAGCGCCCTGGCCACAAAAACAAACATTGATGGAATGGCTGAAAAAAGATCCGGCCATGCAGTTCATCGATAATATAAATACACCGCAGAAAGAAACGCTGTATGATGTGGTTACTGCTGCAATAAAAAAAGCCAGTGTGTACTTGGCCGAAAAAGAAACAGCTGGTAAATTAGAATGGTCGGAATTTAAAAACCCAACGGTATACCATTTATTGAAAGATGCATTACCCGCTTTTGCCCGAAAAGGATTGCATGTAGGTGGTAACGGGGATATTGTAAACGCTGTTACACACAGCCATGGCCCCAGTTGGAGAATGATTGTGCAAATGACTACCCCTACAGAAGCTTATGGTGTTTATCCCGGCGGACAAAGCGGTAATCCCGGCAGCAAATATTATGATAATTACCTTGATAGCTGGGTAGCCGGTACGTATAATAAATTATGGTTTATGCGGGAAGGAGACAGGACCGATAAGAATATTAGATGGACGATGAAGTTTGGGAGGAAGTAGTTGGTTTATTGGTTAATTGGTTTATTAGTTTATTGGGTAATTGGTTTATTGGGGAGTGACCTGTTTTGTAAGGTGGTTTTAAGGATTGGGATTGGCAGTATGCCTGATTTGATAATTTTTTAAATTGCATATATGAAATTTTTAGTGGCAATTATTCTAACAGCATTACTGGCTTTTATCAGTGGTCTTTTCTTACCATGGTGGGGCATAGCTGTTACATCACTGTTAGTGGCAATAATAATACATCAGAAAGCGGGTAAGGCATTTGTCTCCGGATTATTGGGCGTGGTGTTGCTGTGGACCGGCCTGGCCTTGTGGATGGATATTAAAAATAATGGGGTGCTGTCAGCAAAAATAGCATCCGTACTTCCATTGGGCGGTAATTCCATTTTGCTCATACTTGTTACGGGCCTGGTGGGCGGATTGGTGGCAGGTTTTGCTGCCATGAGCGGCAGCTTTCTCCGGGCATCCGCAAAAGCCTGATGTTAAATATTACAAAACAAATTATTGTCAGTGGCAGGCAAACTAAAACAGCGCTTATCTTGTACATTATAAGTTTATGAAGAAAACTATTCTAAGCGCTTCTTTTCTTTTCTTTTTCTGCCACTGCTTTTCACAAAAGATAAAAGGTATTGTATCATCCAATGATGGGAAGCCATTGGCATTCGCTTCTGTTTTTATAAAAGAAATAAACAAGGGCACCAATTCCAATACAGAAGGCAATTATTCACTGCAGCCAAAGCCGGGCACTTACACATTGGTTTGCCAGTATGTGGGCTATCAGAAAGAAGAAAGGACCATTACCCTTGTCAATACAGACCTGGAAGTAAATTTTATATTAGTACAGCAGGGGATGACAATGGGAGAAGTGATCCTGAAGAATGGAGAAGACCCCGCCTACCAGGTTATCCGGAATGCGATTAAGAAAAGAACATTTTACCAGCAGCAGTTTGATAAATACCAGTGCGATGTATACACCAAAGGACAAATGCGCATCCGGAATTATCCCACTAAATTCTTAGGTAAAAAAGTGGACTTTGAAGATGGGGATACCAGCAAACAAAAAATGCTGTACTTGTCTGAAACTATTTCAAAATATTATGTAGATAAGCCCGGCAAGGTAAAAGTGGATGTGATATCTTCCAAAGTAAGCGGGCAGAGTGATGGGTTTGGACTGGCCGCCCCCAATTTCCTTTCTTTTTATACCAACAATATATTTATCGGCAACAGCCTCAATCCCCGTGGGTTTATTTCTCCCATATCTGACAATGCGTTGAGTTACTATAAGTATAAATTAGAAGGCAGTTTTTTTGAAGATGGGAAGGAAATTAATCATATTAAAGTAATACCCCGCCGCAAGTATGAACCCCTGTTCAGCGGCTACATTGATATCATGGAAGATGACTGGCGTATTCATTCCGTACAGTTGCTGCTCACCAAAACATCGCAGATGGAATTGGCTGATACGCTCCGGATAGAACAATTGTACCGCCCTTTGAATAAAGAGGTTTGGTATGTGAGCAGCCAGGTAATTTATCCCACTATTAAGATATTTGGTTTTGATGCTTATGGCAGTTTTGTAAATATGTATTCCAATTTTGATATTGATCCCCCTTTCAATAAAAACACTTTTAATAACACCGTACTGAAATACACCGACAGCGCCAATAAAAAAACAGCCGATTACTGGGAACAGAACCGGCCGGTGCCACTAATGGCAGATGAAGTAAAAGACTATAAACGGAAAGACAGTTTGGAAATAGTCCGTAAAGATCCCCGCTACCTGGATTCGCTGGATAAAGTACGGAATAAGATTTCCCTGCTCAATGCTTTGCTGGTGGGACAATCATTTTCCAATTCCAAAAAAAGATCTTCCATCAGCATCCCATCATTGCTGGAACAGGTAAGTTTTAATCCGGCAGAAGGCTTGGTGTTGAATACAGAACTTACCTGGACAAAACGATTGGACACAACTGCCATCAGCCGCAAATCAATTTCCATTGCCCCCAATTTTCGCTATGGATTTATCAATCATCATTTCAATTCACACCTGACAGTACGCTACACATTTGGCAAAAAATATATTTCCACCATCAGTTTCTCCGGTGGTAAAAGAGTTTTTCAGTTTAATAATAACAGTCCCATTGGTGAAAGGGGTAATACCTTATCCAGCCTGCTGAGTGAAGAGAACCGGGCGAAGACTTATGAGGCCATTTATTTTCGCGGCAGTATCAACAGGGGTATTGGTGATGGGTTTACGGTTGTAGCGGGGTTTCAGTACCAGGACAGGATGCCGCTGGATAACCGGACTAATTACACCTGGCGGAATAAACCTAACAGGGAGTACACACCTAACTATCCTAACGAACTGGTGTCGGCTAATATCGCCCGTCACCAGGTATTCACCACGCTGGTGGGCATTCGCTGGCAGCCCGGAACAAAATATATTGAACTGCCCGGCAGAAAAATAAATATTGGTTCCAAATACCCGGTTTTTGCATTGCAATATATCCAGGGCATCAAAGGATTGCTGGGTAGTGATGCAAGTTTCAGCAAATGGAAATTTTCTATTAACGATGATATCAATCTTAAACTGCGGGGTACATTCCGGTACCGCATCGGGATGGGTGGATTTATCAGCAGCAATAATACACAACTGCCGGATTACGATCACTTCAATGGAAATATTTCTACATTCGCCACTGAATACCTGAACAGTTTTCAATTATTACCGCTATATCAATACAGTAACACTGCCAAATTCTATGTACTCGGGCATATCGAACATAACTTCAAAGGGCTCTTAACTAATAAGATTCCGGGTGTTCGTAAACTGAATCTGTACTTAGTAACAGGTGCCAATGCTTTTTACATTAACAATACTTCCAACTATTTTGAATACTTCGCGGGCCTTGATAATATCTTCAAACAATTCCGGGTTGATTTTGTGCAATCGTACCGCACTGGTAAGCCCTGGCAACATGGTATCCGGGTTGGTTTCAGCAGGTTGTTTGGAAGGAGAGGGGATGATTGGCCGTAAACCCACCCCTTTAAGTTTCCTCTTAATCTAAATGTCTTACTCCCTGAAACCCACCCCTGCAAATTGCTTCTTAATCGGAATGTCTTACTCCCTAAAGGGAGCGCTAATACCCTGCTCATGTACCCCTGCGAGTTACTTCTTAATCGGAATGTCTTTATTCCCTGAAGGGGGCACTAAAACTCTGTTATTGTACCCCTGCGAATTACTTCTTAATCGGAATGTCCTACTCCCTAAAGGGAGCGCTAATACCCTGCTCATGTACCCCTGCGAGTTACTTCTTAATCGGAATGTCCTACTCCCTAAAGGGAGCGCTAATACCCTGCTCATGTAAAACAACAATCCTGCACCTCCCTTTAGGGAATAAAGAAATTTGCATTAACAGACAATAAGCAGGGGTACTCTTTTAATCTCTTAGCCTATCTTTGCCCTGCTTTAAAATTTTGCCCAACCTGCAATTGGGTCCTGATTGATACCGGGATAAAATTTAACAATATGGCACAACTGCACAACCGTATCTCCCGGAAGGAGCTAAAGGAGAAAATAGAGAACGACCCCACTCCAAGGACTACTATTTCCTTTTATTGTTATTTTAAAATCGATGATCCTGCCTCTTTCAGGAATACCCTGTACCAGGAGTTGAAAAAAATTGATGTGCTGGGAAGGATCTACCTGGCCGGAGAAGGTATCAATGCACAGGTAAGCGTACCAACGGATAGTATAGAACTATTCAGGAACTATCTCTATACCATCAAACCATTGAATGGCCTTCGGCTAAACCTGGCCGTGGATGATGATGGTAAATCCTTCTTTGTGCTGGATGTCAAAGTCCGGAAAAAGATTGTGGCCGATGGCATAGAAGACCCTGCATTTGATATGGCCAACTGCGGGCGGTATGTAAATGCAGCGCAGATGAACAAACTGATGAATGATCCCGGTACGGTGATTATTGACATGCGTAATCACTATGAATATGAAGTGGGCCATTTTGTAAATGCCGTTGAAATACCCAGCGATACATTCCGGGAACAATTACCCATGGCCGTGGAGATGATGAGCGACGACAAGGATAAAAACATTATCATGTATTGCACCGGAGGTATCCGCTGCGAGAAAGCATCAGCCTATATGCTGCACAAAGGTTTCAGCAATGTATTTCACCTGGAAGGCGGTATTATTAATTATGCCCTGCAGATAAAAGAAAAAGGACTTGAAACAAAATTCATTGGTAAGAACTTTGTTTTTGATGAACGCCTCGGTGAAAGGATCACGCAAGATGTAATTGCCACCTGCCATCAATGCGGACAACCGGCAGATACCCATACCAACTGCCTGAATGATGGATGCCACCTGTTATTTATTCAATGTGAAAAATGCACTGCACAGTATGAAGGCTGCTGCAGCAAAGAATGCCAGGACACCATTCACTTGCCGGATGAAAGAAGAAAAGAATTAAGAAAAGGTATTGATAAAGGGCAGCATATTTTTAATAAATCCAAACAGCGGTTGAGGCCCCGGTTAAAAAAATAACTTCCGTTACTTTACCGGTATCCATTTCAAACAAACTGGCTTTCCCACAGCAATTCGCTTGCCTGTATCCGTTAATAAACCGGTTTTCACATCCCTGTTAAAGACCACAATTTCATTGGTGTTCTGATTGGCTGCTAACAAATATTTACCGCTTGGGTCAAAATTAAAATTGCGGGGTTTTTCACCCAGCACATATTCATGCCCCACCAGTGTTATCATGCCCGTTTGCTGATCAATAGAAAAAATAGCAATGGTATGCGATATATCACGGTTGCTGCTGTATAAAAATTTTCCGTCAGGTGATACATGAATATCCGCACCGCTCATGGGCCCTTTGTAAGTAAGTGGCAGGGCAAACAATGTTTGTATAAGTTCAAGGCTGCCATCAGCTGCACTTTTATAAACTGCCACTGAAGCCGTAAGTTCCTGCATCAGGTAAGCATATTTTCCATTGGGGTGAAAATCAATATGCCGGGGACCTGAACCGGCATCTGCCTGTATAAATTTTTGTTTTGAAGGGACCACATTACCGTTTTTTACATCTAAGCGGTAGGTCATTACTTTATCAATGCCCAGGTCGGGAACAAAAAGTTCAGGCCCGCCATTTTTCAAATAGACTGCATGCACATGTGGTGATTTTTGTCTTGTTGTATCTGGCCCGCTTCCGGAATGCTGTATTACTTTTTTTGCTTTACCCAGCAGACCGTTTTTTATTACAGGAAGTACTGAAAAATTGCCACTGCTGTAGTTACCGGCTATTACCCATTTACCCGTTTTATCCACGCTTACATAGCAGGGGTTATTTCCTTCTGATGATTGGCGGCTTAATTGTGTAAGTGTCCCGTTTTTTTTATTGAAGGAAAAGGAGGTAACACTTCCGCCTTTACCGGTGCTGTCTCCGTTTTCATTCACTGCATATACAAATTTCTTATCGGGTGAAATAGTAAGGTAAGAAGGATTGGACGTTTTGATATGGCTTACTTCTTTAGCAGAGCCATCGGCGCTGTTGAATTTATATACATATATGCCTTCACTTGCCGGTGAGTCGTAAGTGCCAACGATCAGGTACTGATCTTCCTTTGCCGGAGGAGTTGTTTGTGCAGCTGCTTGTCCAGAAAGAAATGTTAACAGTAAGGAATAGAAAAATTTCATGTATTTGTTTTAAAGAGTGAATATCCATTATTCAGTTGATTTTAACAAACCGATATATATCCTTTTAAAATCTGGCACAGTCTTGTCAATGTATGTATCGTAATTATTTATTAACCTAAAACAAATGTTATGAAAAGAATATTTACCCTGACCGCCACCTTATTCATTGCCGGGCTATTTCTGGCAGGATGTGTAAGAGACAATTCTGTAAGCAATCCTGAAGACTACTGGCTCGCCAAAGAAAGGGGAGAAGTGGTATACAGCGATGTTAATTGCAGTTATTATGTAATAGAAACCAATTTAGGCTATACAGTCATTCAGACTTATGGAAGTTATAAGCCGTATGAAGGCGCTGTTTTGTACGGCAACTTCAGCAGCCGGGGTACCAGGGATATGTATAATTTCTCTTCCGGTGTTGTATTTACAGGTATTGTATCAGATTTCTGGTTGTCCTATACCGAAGCACAGGATGCACTGGATTATTATTGCCCTTTCGGAAAAGGCTCCACTCAGAAAAGAGAGTTTAAAAAGTCAAGCTTTTCTAAATAATAGCAGAACGAAAGCAACGGCTTCTTCAACGATAGTTGCCCACAAAGACGCGAAGTGCACAGAGAATAATTTTTCAATGTGTTCTTTGTGGCTTTGTGGGATTTTTTTTGACTGCCGGCTTTATAACCCTTTCGCAAAAGCAGCCAGTGTTATTTCAGGCTTGCCCAGTTCTTTCCAGGTTTGCTCACTTTCAAATTTTTCGGGATATTTATTCAGGGCATCGCAGATATGCCAGACATAATTAAACTTTGCACTGAAGTTGCCGAAAAATTTCATCAGGCCTATTGGCGCTTTCATTACTTTAAGTGTCGCTTTTTTATAGTTATTGATAAAAATTTTATTGGCTTCGCTAAAAGTGTATGGGTCCGGCCCCTGTATGGCATATTCTTTACTTTCATTACCTGCAATAGCAAACGAATTGACCACCTGCTTTCCAAAATCCTCCGCCGCAATAAACCACATTGGCATTATTGAATCTCCCACCATGGTAATTTTATTCCCTCTCATCATTTGGAAGGGATATGTATCCATAAAGATGGAAGGGTAGAAGATGCTATAAGGGATACCGGATGCTTTAATTCTTTTCACTGCTGAATGTTTAATAGTAAAGGCCCACCAGCTATATCCATTCATGCCATTGTACAGGTGTACCAATGAGGATATACATGATAACCGCTGAACAGCACATTCCTTTGCAGCCGCAATAATATTATCCAGCCCTTCCCGTTCGGGTTGCGGGTCTTTTTGCCGGGAGGCCGGATTTACAGAAAGGTTCATATATACAGCCTCCTGTCCCTGCATGGCTTTTGCCAGGCTTTCTTTGTCAAACACGTCTCCCTTTATAATAGTTGCCTGCGGAAATAAGTTCCTCAATTTATTTTCATTCCGTCCGAATAAAGTGACAGTATGGCCGGCTTTTAGCAAGGCATTCGCTACAGGTTTTCCCAGCATGCCGGTGGCACCTATAAATAATATTTTCATGATTATTTTTTATCTTTTAAATAATGGTATACCTCTCAGGGCCTGAATGAAAAGAAAAGATACTGCAAGAAAATAAATAATTGCGATGATTATTATTTCTTTTGATGAGCGGGCCAGGTAAAAGCCCAGGAGGGGCAATAGCTGTAATGAATGAATACCAAAAAAATGCGCCACTCTCAGGTCGCCGTATTGCCTGCTCCAGTTTATTACCGGCAGGCCGGGACCTCCGTCGGCAGCGCCAACGGTGTGGGATAAACGGGAAGCCATGAGACCTCCTTCAAAAGAAAAAATCACGAAGAACAGGATGCCTAACCGGATACCCCATAAATAACCAATTTGAATATCGGCCGCCGTTAATTTAAAAAAGCGAAGTCCAATGATTAATGTCCATACCGTAAGTATAACAATGGCTACGCCCATTAATGAAAATAACATACTGTAAAGCGCAGATGAAGTATTGAAATGAGATAATCTTCCATTGGCCGCCTGCCAGGTAATAATCCCATTTTCGATGATCATTACGATCACCACCATGATGCTGTACCGGTAGACTGCAACAGGCTGGTGCAATTCGAATAATATCCAGCCCATTGTCCAGCAGAATATCCATACGCTTAGAAAAAATTTCATCGGTTTTATCCAGGCGTTTATTCCCAATACCTGTGTACTGCTGATTTGCATCATTACGATACTAAGCAAGCCTCCCAGCAGGCAGATCCAGCCAAACCAGTAAAGAATTGAATTTCGCAACTGAAGTTCATGTAACCACTGCATATAGATAAATTAGAAAGAAGATAAAAAATATTGTTTGGTTTTGATAACACGTATTACCAGGTATAATAATAATCCCACCGGCCCCAGCATGAATGTAAATAATAAGCAGGGGATGATCAGCCCGTGATGGATGCCGTATTTTACGGAGTTGCGTTTTATCCAGATGCCCGTCAGCAGGTCAAAAGCCAGGTAATGTACCCAACCGGCTGTTACCAGGGTTTTATTTTCAAATAGCTTCATAACTCCATCCAGGGTGCTAAAGTTTTTCATATCCCCTGGATTAAAGGAAGTAAAGATGAGCCAGGCATAAACGATGGCCAGCAGGGTGATGATAGTGCCAACCAGGAATTTATCTATTTCCAAAATGAAAGGCGAACCAATAATAAGTATGAGCCAGCCAATAAAGGCAATGGCGCTGCAAAGTTGAAAGATGGAGTCGGGGGTCATAACAATTGATTTTTGTACTGCAAAGGTGCAGCTCTTTAATGCCAGATCAATTGATAATTGTTAAGAACCGTCAGGTGGCCATTTTTTTGCGCAACCTGCTTAAATGTTCAGGTGTGATGCCGATATAAGAGGCAATCATGTATTGCGGTACCCGCTGTATTATATATGGTTGATTCCGGATTACATATTGATACCTTTCTTCGGGACTAAGCGAAAGCAGCCGGGTGGTTTGTGAGGAAATGAGAATGAACAGCTGCTCTGCAATTTTTCTTCCAAAGCGTTCAAATACCGGGCGGGTATTATAAAGGGTCTGCATATCAGTAAAAGACAGGTTGATGAGTTCACAATCTTCAAGTACATCAATATTTTCCGAAGAAGGCTGACTGGTAAGGAAACTGGCATAGCAGCTTACGTAATTATTTTCCGGTACAAAACCTGTGGCCACTTCTTTGCCATCTGCCAGGTAGTACAGGCGAAGCAGTCCTTTATTAATAAAGCTTACCTGCCGGCAGATGTCTCCGTTTCTTATGAGTGCTGTTCCTTTTTGTAAAGTCTGTACAGTCAGCGTTTGTTTCAAATAGTGCCAGTCCTCTTCTGTAAAGTCCGGCACCATTTGCTGATAGTATGCTTTTATCTTTTGAAACATTATTGTACCTGTTCTAATGCGGTAACAATTCGCCGGTATGTCTCTTCTTCAGTTAATGGGGCAGGTATAAAGGAGCGGCCAATTACTTTTTCATACAGTTCAATATATTTTTTGGAAATGGTGTTTACCCATTCATCGCTCATGGGCGGCACTGTTTGTCCTTCTTTGCCCATAAAATTATTGGCGATCAGCCATTCCCTGACAAACTCCTTACTCAGTTGCTGTTGCCGTTCTCCACGGGCCTGTCTTTCTTCAAATCCACCGGCATAAAAATATCTTGAGGAATCCGGCGTATGAATTTCATCCATCAGGTAAATGGTATCGCCGATCTTACCAAATTCATATTTTGTATCTACAAGTATCAATCCCTGTTTAGCAGCAATTTGTTTACCTCTTTCAAATAATTGCAGGGCATAGCCGCTCAGCACTGCCCATTCTTCAGGGGTGGCAAGTCCCTGCGAAAAAATTTCCGAAGGGTTAATATCTTCATCATGTCCCTCGGCGGCTTTGGTGCTTGGAGTAATGATGGGGGTGGGGAAATAATCATTTTCGGCCATACCATCGGGCATGGGGGCACCGCAAAGTTCTCTTTTACCAGTTTGGTAGGTTCGCCAGGCATGACCGATAAGATGTCCCCGTACTACCATTTCGATTTTAAAAGGCGTACATTTTTTACCGATTGATACCTGGGGTGCCGGCACAGACAGGAGCCAATTGGGGCAAATATCTTTGGTGGCATCCAGCATATAAGCAGCAATCTGGTTCAAAACCTGGCCTTTAAAGGGGATCGGTCGGGGCAAAATAACATCAAAGGCTGAAATTCGGTCGGAAGCCACCATTACCAGCAAATCATCGCCGATGGTGTACACATCCCGGACTTTTCCTCTGTAAAATGCGGTTTGGCGTGGCAGGGAATAAAGAGACATGACCGAAAGTAAGCCGGGTAAAAACGATGGCCAATCCCGGCGGCTTTAAGATTTCAACATTTTATCCCTGCCCGGTCAATACTTACAGAACGTGCAGGTATGGAATGCGCTTATCCGTTAAAAATTAAATTTTTAGATACACATTACAATGCTTATTTTTCCGCTCAATTCCAAACCAAAATTCCCTATTATGAGAAAAAGCTATAGCTTTTTAGCAGCCCTGCTTATGGCCTGCTTGTTTTCAATGACTGCTAATGCACAATCTGTAACCATTTCCGGTAAAGTGAGCAATGCCACTTCCAAAGAAAATGTGCCGGCTGTATCTGTGGTAGTAAAAGGTACCAGCCAGGGCACCTATAGCAATCCTGATGGTGGCTTTACCCTGAAAGTGGCAAAACTGCCGGTTACACTTGTTTTTAGTTCCATTGGATTTGATTCACAGGAAATAACTGTTTCAAGTGCAGCAGCGCCTGTAACGGTGGATCTTAAAGTAAATAACGCATTGGGCCAGGAAGTGGTGGTATCTGCCACCAGGGCCCCGCAACGTATACTGGAGTCTCCGGTTACTATAGAAAGATTAAGCCCTTCTTTAATCAAAAACCTGGCAGCGCCCACTGTGTATGAGTCGTTGACCAACCTGAAAGGGGTGGATGTGCATACGGCAAGTTTAACTTTCCGTACTGTTACCACCCGTGGTTTTGTAAGCAGTGGAAATACCCGTTTAAATCAATTAGTAGATGGAATGGATAACCAGGCCCCTGGTCTGAATTTCTCTGTGAGCAGTATTGTTGGTTTAACGGACCTTGATGTGGATAATGTGGAGATTCTTTCGGGTGCATCATCTGCCTTGTATGGTTCAGGTGGCATGAATGGTACGGTGCTTATTACCGGTAAAGATCCTTTTAAAAATAAGGGGCTGAGCTTTAATGTGAAACAGGGTATCATGCATGTGGATGGCAAGCAGAGAAAAGCAGCTCCATATAATAATGTAGCGATACGCTGGGCGCAGGAAATAAACAGTAAACTGGCTTTCCGGATTTCTGGTGAGTTGATCAGAGGCAGCGACTGGCAGGCAGAAGACTATCGCAATAAAAGCCAGATTGGAATATTGAGTGAGGTAGTGGGAGGCAACAGGCAGAATGATCCCAACTTTAATGGCGTGAATATTTATGGTGATGAGACGAATATTAATATGGATGCGTTTTCCTTTTTTGTTCAGGATCAAACAAGGAGAGGTATTATAAATGGAACTCAAAGTATAGTTCCTGGGGGAGTTGATGTTGTTAGTTTATTAAATACTTATTATAATGCCATTGGTAACCCTAAATACCCCACTAATGCACAGAGAGACGGGTTTTACACATTTGCTCCATTTGGGGCATTATTGGGTGTATTGAATTCACCAACTGTTAAACCAGGTATTGATCAAATGTTTCCTTTTTATAATGGACTAAAGAATAATTATAATAATAAAGCGAATATCTCAAGAACAGGGTATAATGAAAAAGATTTGGTGGATTACAATACTATTAATGCAAAAATTAATGTCGGAGTGCATTATAAGATCGCTGATAAAGTGGAAGTATCGCTGAACTCTTATTTTGGAACAGGTACTACTGTGTATACTGGAGCTAACAGGTACTCTTTAAGAAATTTCAAAATGGCTCAGCACAAATTGGAGTTCAAAGCAAAGAACTGGATGGTACGTGGATATACCACGCAGGAAAATTCTGGAGATTCTTATATCGGAGATGCAGTGGGGTCGTTCCTGAATGAGGCCTATTCCCCAAGTGCTACTGTTTGGTTGCCTACTTATATTGGAACATTTTCTGAAACCAGGCGGCAGGGAGGACCTGGACAAAGTGATATTACCATACACAATAATATCCGTACTGCTCTGGATGCAAACAGACTGATACCTGGAACAGTTGCATTTAAAACTGCTGCGGACAAGATCAAGAGTATTCCTGTTAGCCAGGCTGGTGGTGCAAAGTTTCTGGACAAGTCTGATTTGTATGCTTCTGAAGTCCAGCTAAATTTGTCTGATGCAGCCCATTTTTCTGATAAGATAGAAGTTATAACAGGAGCCAGCTGGAAACAATGGGTAATGAATTCGCAAGGAACGATTTTTGATGATAAAACAGGTGCTATACGGGTTAACGAGTATGGGGGATATCTGCAGTTGAAAAAGAAGTTAATTAATGATATACTTACATTAACTGCTTCAGGCCGGTATGATAAACAAACAAATTTTGAAGGTAAGTTTACTCCAAGATTTGCGGCTGTTATCAGAGTTGCGAAAGATAATAATATCAGGCTTTCTTATCAAACCTCTTATCGTTTCCCATCCAATCAGAATCAGTATATCAATCTTCGTTTAGGTGGTGGTTCAAGCTATTTGATTGGTTGTTTGCCTTATTTTCAGGATAAGTACCAGTTGAATTCTACCCGCAAAGCTTATACATCAGAAAGTGTGTTTAATACTAATGGAACCGGATATAGAAACGGTTCACTTGCCGACTCGGCAAGACTTGTTGAAGCAGTTTATAAGGAAGTAAAACCGGAGACTGTAAAATCGTATGAATTTGGTTACAAGGGTATCATTGCAAAGAAATTACTTTTTGATGGTTACATTTATTATAGCCAGTATAATAATTTTCTTGTTAGCAAGGCAGTTGTTCAGGCTGCGGGTCAATACAAATATGAAATATTCTCAGATTTCAGCAGCAACAATTTGTCTTATACGCAAAACTCAGAGCAGGTTGTTAAATCTTATGGATGGGGAGTTGGTCTTGAATATAAATTGATAAAGAACTATTCGTTGTATGGTAATGTATTCTCTGACTTACTGAAAGACGTACCTGCCAATGTGGTTACTTTCTTTAATGCACCGAAATACCGTTTCAATATTGGATTGAGAAACGATAATGTTTGTAAAAACATTGGTTTCAATGTAGTATTCAAATGGCAGGATAATAACTATTATGAAGGAACATTCATTTCCGGTACGCTTCCTTACTTCGGATGGTGGGATGCGCAGGTATCTTACCGTCCTGCAGGTACCAAGAGTGTGTTCCGGGTGGGCGGCACCAACCTTGGCAACCAATACCAGCGTACTGGTTACGGCAGCCCTTCTGTAGGTGGTTTATACTATATGAGCTATGGCTGGAATATATTCTGATAATATTGGGTTTTAAGTATCAAAGGGTCCCGCTTTGGCGGGACTTTTTTTATGACCTCACTTCCTCATGTTTCGGCCTCACCCCAACTACTACTCTGTTATTATAAGACTCCGATTTCCCTCTCCGGGTGGAGAGGGTGGGTGAGACTCCGAACGCATCAATCGTCTCGTATCATCATTTCGTTTGTGTTCAGGGTAATTGCTTATAAGTATTGCCTGAGCAATCATACTTGAAGCCTCTCAGATTCATATTCCAATGAACATGAACTTCGATTCCCCCTCTTCCGTCAGGAGAGGGGGTGCAGCGTCTTCGATATAAATGTAAAGTAATGGGGTGAGGCCGTAAAGTGATGGGGGTGAGGCCGTAAAGTGAAGGGGATGAGGCCTTCGGAAGAGCAGACACTTCAACCACAGTCTGCAGCAGGTTTTTCAGTCGAATAGTTTTTTATTCCAACGGTCTGTTTAGTACAGACTCTTACTGCCTCTCCCCATTAAATAAACCTTACTCATACAAATTGATTGATGAAAGAAGGTTGGGAAGCAAGGTACGTTTGTTACAAAGCATGGCGACAAAATAGTGCTTCGGTACTGTAAAGTAATCGCCACAAGTAACAGGTCAAGCCGATAGAATAGAAATTTGGAGCTGAGAAGACCCGAAGAGCGTTAATATTGATTTCATACAGGTAGAAATTTTTATGGTTATGCTATTGCAGTTATCGTTATTGTGATTGATGCGATTGCCAAAGCAAACATACGGCGGATGGCTAACGGCACTGTCCGGTTTATGTCGGTTATTGCCTGGTTATGTCTCTTTTTAAAGAAAAATTCCTGTTTAGGTATGTTTGTGTATTGCATATTTGTTAATGAAAGGTTAACGAAATGTGCCATCTCTCAAAACCGCCGATTGGAGGAGCATTGGAGGAGGATTGGAGGAGGATTGGAGGAGCATTGGAGGAACCCGAAAGACGAGCTCATTTCCGTGACACTTTCCAGAATAAGTTTACAGTTATTAATGTTATTGTCAGGCAAATTTGATAGTTCTGCGGGAGAGTAGTTCGGTATCTAATAATTCCCGGCCTTCCTTTGCCGGTCACCTTTGTTAATTTAGCCATTGAAGTTTCAACGAAAGGTGGAAACTTCGTACAACCTCATAGATTTTGACCGGCGGCGTCAGCAAAATAACGCCGGCACTTTGGCCCCATATATTATTTTATGATAACTCAGCTATAGAATTAATTAAGAGTATGCACTTAGTTATTTGAAAATTCTAAGTGTATACTATGAGTGCAACAGGAAATTTCAGAAAAAATAATTTTAAAATGTTTTTTATCAGCGGTTCTATGAGTGTACTCCCTGATATTTGTATTGCAGTAATGTAAAAAGGTTATGTAGCATTGGTATGGATATTATTCTGTGTAAGATAGTTTAGGCCCTGTAAATCTTTATATAAAAAAAGACTGAAGAAGAAGACGGTTTTATGTTTCTGTTTTGGCAAAAATGAGGGGGGCTTCGCACAGATATTCCAAATACGACACGGTTATTCCTGTTTATACACAAATTCTTCGAAGTGGCGGTTTGTATCCGGGAAATTTTGAATCTTCGGTTAACGAAATATAGAAAGGGTCTGTCCGAACATATTCGTATGATGCCAGTGATTATATAAAGAAACCACCTGCCAAAAAAAGCGACGGAATAGTTGAATAAATTATAGACGGGCTGAAGTTTTTAAAATTAATATTATTGCCAGGATACTCTATGAGAATCTGTCTTTTTAAAATATTTATTTTGATGACGTTGCTCTGCAAAATCGCAGATGCCCAGAAAATATATATCCCGGCAGACAGTATATCCCCTGTCCGGTTACTTTCCATCAATCCCCGGATTTACCAATCACATGACACCACCTGGGTGTACAGTGGTCTCTGCAAAACGCTGAAGACATCCATATTCCCGGGCCAGGCCGGGTTTGCTGTCACCAAAGGCGGTAATGCCCCTTTTTTAACCATACACGGAAATGTGCAATACGATTTTTTATACCGTTCTTTTGCAGATACACCTTTTTATCAGAAAGATTTCAGGCAGCACACGTTAAAAACATCCCTGTCGGTTACGGTAAGAGACAGGTACCCCTTTCATGTAAATTTTGTAGTAAGAAAGAGTAATTCGCCCTTTTTTAAAAACTTTTTTGACGGGGGACTGCAATTCGACAGGTTCTCCTATCATAAGAATATTAAACAACAACTACTGGAAAAAATAAGTAAGAAAATACCCGGGCTGGATTACCTGGCGGCGGCAAAATCGTTACTCGAAAAAGAATTACAGCAATACAATTCATTAAAAGCCAAATTAAACTCGAATGGGCTTACACAGCAGTTGATTGAAGAAAGGGAAAGAATCTACTACCGTTCTTTGAAAATGCCTTCCGATAGTATTTCCGGAAAAACCAATATTGGCATTGACTCATTAAAAGGCAGCCTTCAGTTGCAGGTGGAAAAAAAGCGCCAGGAACTGGATTCTATTGGGGGCGCTATTCAGCGGCTCCAAACAAAGGTGGACAGCCTGCAGCATAAAATAACAGGCGAAATGGCCATCGCAAGACAAAAGATTAACAAAGTAACCAGGCCCGGCGATTTGGATAAACTAGCTCTTGAATATGGGGTTTCGGATAAGAAAGAAAAATGGGAAAAACTGGTTGGTAATATTAAAAGTATTGGTATAGGCCGTTCAATAGTGAACTATTCAGAACTCACCGCCCGGAATGTGTCACTTACTGGTTTGAACATTGAATACAATCCCCGCTTATATTATGCAGTGGCAGCGGGTAAAGTGGATTATGGTTTCAGGGATTTTTTTGGAAGAAATAACAGGTCGTTAAACCAGCATTTGTTAATGGGCCGGATTGGTATCGGTGATATAGAAAAAAAGGCGCTCATCTTTTCCATGTATACCGGAAGAAAAGCAAATTATGGAAGCGTGTTATCTGATACGGTGTCGGGTAGTATACTGGTAACCGGTTATTCAATTGAAACAATAATAAAGAAAGATGAAAATACATCGTTTAGTGCGGAGATTGCAAAATCCACCCGGCCGCTAACGGGCAGTTATACTGATAATAAAGAACTGGGAAGCCTGTTCCGTTTTTCAGATAAAAGTAATTTGGGTATCAGTGTAAAAGGACAAACTATCATCGCTGAAACAAAAACCCGGCTTAGCGGATTATTCCGGAAAACCGGGGAGAATTTTCAGTCATTCAGCCTTTTCAGTTACAATACGGACCAGACAGCCTGGATGATAAAAGCAGAGCAATCATTCCTGAGAGACAGGATAAATCTTACGGGAGTGGTAAGAAGAAATGACTTTGTGAATCCTTTTACGGAAAAAACATTCAAAACAACCACCGTGTTTGGCAGTGCGCAATTATCGGTGCGGTTTCCAAAATGGCCATCTGTAAGCATTGGATATTATCCCGGTTCACAATTGTATATTATTGATCGTAACAGGGTGCGTGAAAATGTGTATTATATACTCAACGGGTCAGCAGTGCATCAGTACAAAGTGGCAGGCTTACGCATGGTTTCTTCGGCTATCTATAATAATTATACCACAAGGGGAACAGATTCCGGGTTTATCAACTACAGCGGAAGGAATTATATCGCATCACAATCAGTTTATTTCCGGAAACTGCAGTTGCAGGGAAATTTAATTTATACCGACCAGGAGGAATTGCAGTTTTATACAGCCGAAGGCAATGCTGATTATTCAATAGCAACCATACTTCGCCTGGGTGCAGGCGTGAAATATAATAAGATAATTGCCGGTAATACTTATTGGGGAGGTTCAGCACAACTGATGCTGGACATCAAAAAAATGGGAAACCTGCAATTGCAATATGAAAAATCATTTTTGCCAACTATACAGCAAACATTATTTCCGGTGGAAGTTGGCAGATTAACGTGGACTAAAATTTTTTGATATGCTGAAAAACTTATTGCTTATTGGTTTGCTTCCGCTGGCCCTGCTGTCAAAGGCACAGGTTACAGTAAATGTGCAACTGCCTCCCGGGGGTATGGTGCAGAAGGACCAACTGTGGAATCTGGTGGTGGTTAATAATAACAACAGCACTATTCCCGATGCAGCCATCACCCT
This sequence comes from Chitinophagaceae bacterium, assembly GCA_031441485.1. Classification (GTDB taxonomy): domain Bacteria; phylum Bacteroidota; class Bacteroidia; order Chitinophagales; family Chitinophagaceae; genus JJ008. Next base: position 18,619 of record JANOEQ010000061.1, on the reverse strand, counting down.
TGATATCCAGGATGCCGTAACAGGGCAAACAGTATTGTCAGCAGTCAGCAGAAGTTTTATCCTTGGAAAAGGAGTGAAGGTGATAAATATAAGGGATGTACAGCCCCTGCAATATAATTACCTGGCGGCTGAACTAACCGGTATGTATATTCCACTTGGAACATATATTGCCTGTTACCGGGTAATAAAGAATGATGTGAAGGGTTCCTTGCCGCTTGGCGATGAATGTGTAAGGATTACTATCAGCCCGTTGAGCCCCCCGTTGCTCAATGCACCTGCAGACAGGGCTGTGCTGGAAACAAATTATCCCCAGTTTAGCTGGTTGCCACCGGCGCCGCTTGATATGTTCAGCAGCCTGAACTATGAATTATTGTTAACGGAAGTACAAACCGGTCAATCACCTGCTGAGGCAATTTTGTATAATACACCCGTGTATACCAACCATAACCTGAGGATAACTTTTGAAAATTATCCGGCTTCATTTTCCCGGCTGAAAGCAGGACAGCAGTATGCCTGGCAGGTAACGGCCCGCAACGGATTGAATTATTCCGCCCAAACAGAGGTTTGGTCATTTAGTATAAAGCCGGCGGATTCTGCAAACAGCATACTTAGTTCAGCAAGTTATATTATGCTGAACAGGAGCAATGAGGCATCAGGGATCAGTTATATTACCAATGCGGAAGAATTGCTGGTAAAGTATTATTCATTTGATAATAATCATGAGACGCAGGTGAAAATTTATTCAGAAACAGGAAAACTGGTAAAGAACATAAAGCAGAAAATCAGTTATGGAAATAATTTTCTCCGGTTCAAAATTAATAATGCCTTTAAAAAGAATGCAGTATATACTATTGAAGTGACGGACAAACAGAATAGTACTTTCAGCGCCAGGTTCAGTATTCAATAATTTATTACAACCAATTCAGATAGTTATGATTCACTTGTTAGCAACCCGGTACAATAAACAGATAGCTTTTGTGCTTGGATTTATTTTTTGCCTGGGTATGGTTATTCCGGCTTATGCAGGAAGAGTAATTTCAGAACTGCCAGGCAAAAAGTATATGAATGATGACAGCCCTAAAAAACCAGCGGAATATTCACCCATAACCGGATTTGGTAAGGCAAAGAATAAGAAGGATAAAAAACAAACCGCTTCAGCAGCATTACCTGTAACCGCTGAAATTGTGAATAATAAAATACCTTTTAAAGGTCAGGCTGTTCTTTCCACAGATAAAGTTGATATTGATGGACCGAGCCAGCCGGAGATGTCATCCTTTAAACCGGCAGGCACCAATGATATGGTAAACCTTTTTACCGGTGACTTCAGTTATAATATCCCCTTATTAGATGTTGGCGGTTACCCCGTTAATATTTTTTATGATGGTGGCGTGGGTATGGAGCAGGAAGCGAGTTGGGTGGGCTTAGGCTGGAATATTAATCCTGGTAATGTAAACAGGAATATGCGGGGAGTGCCTGATGATTTTAATGGGGAAGAAAAGCTGATACAGGAACAAAATATGAAAAAGAATATTACATGGGGGGTGAGTTTCGGAGCGGATTTGGAATTGGTAGGGATTAAGGATTTTGAGGCTTTTACCGGTAGTGTTGGCGCTTCAGTAGGATATTCCTTAAACAATTACCTCGGGCCGGCTATTGAACTCGGATTAAAGGGCACAACGAGTTTTCGTGTGGGTGCAAAAGGTATATCGGAGAAAGGCCCGATTGGAGTTAGCGCCGGACTTAGCGCCAATCTTAATTCAAGAAGTGGCATGACACTAACACCTAATCTTTCTTTGTCCGCTAAAGGTAATGCAGAGGGTTTAAATTTAAGTGCGGGGATTGGGCTGTCCACCAGTTATAATTCCAGATCAGGAATAAAAGCATTGCAGATATATAGCCAGGTATCCATGGGGTATGACATGGTTACGCAGAAATATGACATAAAAACACAAGAAAGAGTAAGAGGCAACACTGTGGGTAATGGCTCAATGAGTGCTACTATTACTTCCTCAACTATCAGCTTTACTAAGCCCAGTTATATTCCTACCATGCGATCCGTCATAACTAATTCTTCAGGAGCCGGCCGTTTCCAGTTAGGCGGGGCCATGTTTGGCGTGTATCCTTCTTTTGAGGTGGAAGGGTATGGACAGGTGTCCAAAATTGAAACAGCGGATCAAAAAATGGAAAAACCAATGGTGGGTTATTTATATGCTGAAAAGGCAACAGGTAACCGGGATGCTGTAATGGATTTTACCCGGTTCAATGATCAGGAAGTAACGCCCACCACCACCATTATTTCTGTTCCTCAATATGCTTACGATGTATTTTCTGTACAGGGCGAAGGTACAGGCGGAAGTATAAGGCTTTACCGTAATGATAATGGATATGTGAGGGATAATTTTACAGTATCTAAAGATAAAAGCTGGAGTGCGGGGATTGATGTTGGTATACCCGGGCATATTGGCGGCAATTTTAATACAGTTAAAACTCCCAGCACAATTGGCGAATGGAACAACGGGAATAAACTTCGTGATGTAACGGGCTTCAGTACTGCTTCTGGTGACAGGGAAAATGTGTATTTCAGAAACCCGGGAGAGAACAGTGTGCTTAATCCAAACCAGTACGACAGTATTGGTGGAACATATCTTGTAAGATATAAATTAGGGGGGACAAGTTTTTCCCCAACAATTGAACCTGTATTGCAGAAACTTACTCCCTCAGGTGCAGTTATGGCTGAAGTAGCAATACAAAGATCTATTGGTGTGCCGGAAAGGGAAAAACGAACACAGGTTACCAGTTTTTTGACTGCGGAGGAAGCCAGTATTATCGGATTGGACAAAAAAATAAAAGTTTATAATTCTGATCCATTAAATTTTCTGAATGTTAATAACAACAACACATTGTATGTTCTTGAGGAAATTGACAGGGTGTCTGGTGACAGAAAAGCCCATCATATTTCCCAGGTCAATGTAACTGAAGCCGATGGTAAGCGCTATGTATATGGCATCCCGGTATATAACCTGCAGCAAAAGGATTTTTCTTTTACCGTGGGAAATAATTGCAGCACTTGTGATTTGGTTCCTTTTACACAAAATGAAGCATCAGTAAGCGGCTCTCCACATATTGAAAGTAGTGTTGGGGGCAAAGATGGGTATGTGCAAACAACTGAGACACCCCCTTATGCACATTCATTTTTATTAAGTGGGTTGTTGTCTCCTGACTATGTGGATGTAAATGGCGATGGTATTACAGAAGATGATCTGGGCGGAGCCGTAAAATTCAATTACACAAAAACAGGGTTGCACGAATGGAGGACTCCGCTGACCAATGGCCTGGAAGCTAACAGTAATCCCGGTAATCTTTCTGAAACAAGAGATGATAAGGGTATTGTTTCTTATGGGAAAAGGGAATCATGGTACCTGCAATCGGTGGAATCTAAAACCATGATCGCTTTTTTTACTCTCGAAGGAAGGGCTGATGGTAAAGGAGTTAACGGACAGTTTTCGGCGGTTAATTATGCTGATAATTCGATAAGGAGGCTGAAGCAGATAGATCTGTATAACAAAGCTGATTTAAAAAAGAATAGCATAGCAGGAGCAAAGCCGGTAAAGACTGTGCATTTTGGATACAACTATTCATTATGTTCAGGTACACCCGACAATCAATCTGGTGGAAAACTTACACTGGAGAAAATCTGGTTTACCTACAACGGTCAGCGCCAAAACTCAACCAATAAAAACCAGTATGTTTTTTCCTATACAAAAGGGTTGACTCCCGTGGCAGGAGAAAATCCGGTATATGCGTTTAATGCGGCTGACAGGTGGGGTAATTATAAACTATCCACTGACAACCCGGAAAGTATAATGAACAGGGATTATCCTTATTCGGTACAGGATAAAGCAAAAGCAGATCAGAATGCAAATGCCTGGGGGTTAAAGAAAATTTTATTGCCATCAGGCGGTCAGCTTGAAGTTGAATATGAAAGTGATGATTATGCATTTGTACAGAACAAGATGGCTGCTGTAATGTCGGGTATTATTGGGTTCAGTAATAGTAATTCAAACCCAACCAATAACCTTTATACTATTAACGGCTTTCCTGTTATCGGTATTACGATAACAGAAAATGATTACATATTTATACGGGTGTCTGAAGCATGCAGTTCTAAACCTGAAGTATATCAGAAGTATTTAAGTGGTATGAACCAGTTGCTGGTAAAACTGCTGGTAAATATGCCTAAAGGTGACGAATATCTTACATCTTATGCTTCTATTGCGGACTATGGCGTATATACCGGAGCGGGTTATCCTGCGATATGGATACAGATGAAAAAAGTATCAGATAAAGGGAAAGAATACAGCCCCTTGTCTATGACGGCAGTGGAGTATATCAGGGAAAGGCTGCCTGGTCAAGCCTTTAAAGCCTATGATGTTACCGATGGAACCGTATTGAATCAGTTGAAAGATATGTTTGAAGGATTGGTTGAAGGCATACGAACCACCTTTTCAAGAATACCCCAGTACCTGCGTGAAAATGGCAAAGCACAGTCAGTACAGGTTAATAAATCGTTTGCCCGGCTGAATGACCCGGATGGCTTTAAATACGGCGGCGGCCACCGGGTAAAAAAAGTAATATTAAAGGATAACTGGGACCGGATGACAAACCAGTATGGTTCCACCTATGGACAGGAGTATAATTATACAACAAAAGAAGTTTTTAATGGTACAGAAAGAACCATCAGCAGTGGTGTGGCCTCTTATGAGCCTTCCATAGGCGGTGAGGAAAACCCTTTTCAGTCAATAGTACAGATATCGAATAGTGTACCGCTTGGCCCCACTTCGTATGGTGCAATTGAAATGCCTGTCATGGATGCTTTTTTCCCTGCCCCACTAGTGGGATACAGTAAAGTAACTGTTACCTCTATTGGCAAAAAACAAAACCCGGATACACTCAATAAAAAAACAAGATCAGCGGTGGGCAGGCAGGTAACAGAATTTTATACGGCCAGAGATTTTCCCGTTTATTATAACAATACACCCCTTGATCCGGCCAGTGATATGGATAAGCACGTAAATCCCACCCTTAATTTCTGGTATAAATATGCATTTGACAGCCGCACCATCTCGCAGGGCTTTTTAGTGGCCACCAACGATATGCATGGTAAAATGAAATCTCAGTCCTCCTATGCAGAAAATGATCCCAATTCAAGAATCAATTATTCAGAAAATTTCTACCGTAATACCGGAACAAAAGGTTTTGATGATAAGTTTGATTTTGTATATAATAAACTCAGCGGCCAGGTAATTCCCGGCAATATGGGTATTGATATTGAACTGATGACAGATACCCGTGAGTTTTCCCTTAAATCCAACAGTTTTGAAATACAGGGACAGGTGGATTGGATGCTGCCACCACCTTTGCCACTATGGTTGCCCTTTATATGGCCTGTGGTAAGCGAAAGCGAAAACACCTACCGTGCCGTAACCACCACAAAAGTTATCAATTACCATGCAGTACTCGACAGTGTGCTGGTAATAGATAAGGGAAGCCAGGTAAGTACCAAAAACATGGTGTATGATGCAGAAACCGGCCAGGTGGTGGTAAACCGCACCAATAATGAATTTGATAAAACTATTTATTCTGTTAATTATCCCGCCTATTGGGCATATAGTGGTATGGGACCGGCATATAAGAATATTGATGCTGTTTATACAGGAGTGAACTTTCTGGATGGCAGAATTATAAGCGGTAATGTACCCAACACTATTTTTGAAAGCGGCGATGAATTATATGTATTTAATCCAGGCTCTTATACCGGTTGCGATCCGGTAATGAGTTCGCCCATTGACAGAATATTGATATGGGCAATGGATACGGTTAAAAACAGCAGTTCATTAACCAATCCCGCTCCCTATTTTATTTTTATAGATGCCAGCGGCAAACCTTACAGCCGCAGCGGTGTGAGTTTCCGCATTGTACGAAGCGGTAAACGAAATATGCTTGGAGCGCCAATAGCAACAGTGACACTTATGAAAGACCCGGTGGACGCTAACACACATAAACTCACTTACAATGCCGGCAGCAAAATAATAAACGCCTCCGCAGTTGAATACAAAGAGAAATGGCAGACGGATAATGATGTGTTTAAAAAATATAAAACCATACAAATATTCAGTACACCTTCCGAACTGGCGGTGAATGGCGATTTCTCTGCCGGGAATTCCGGTTTCGCCAATGATTATGTTTACTCCCCGGCTAATAATTCTGCTTCTCATGACAGATACAGGGTGGGGCCTTCAAGCGGTACCTGGTTTTCGGGATTTGCAAATTGCAGCAATGGCGGTAACTATCTTCAGATTGATGGTGCTAAGAATTTTAACAGAGTTTGGTACCAAACTATCCAGGTAATTCCGAATACTGCTTATAACTTTTCAGCCTTTATTACCAGTTTCAATGAATATATACCGAATCTTCCGGTAGGTAAAATACAGTTTTTGATCAATGGTGCCGGCATTGGCCCTGTATTCTCTGCTAATGTTACTCAATGCACCTGGCTGAAGGCAGAAACTACCTGGAACTCCGGCAGTAATACAACCGTGACAATCGGTATTATGAATATAGACTGGTCTTCCGGCGGAAATGATTATGCCATAGATGATATATCCTTTAAAGCCGCACCGGAATGCACCACGCAGGAAGTGGAAGATTGTGCAGGCTATCTTGAGAGAAAGATCAATCCTTACCGAAAGGGCTTGCTCGGTAATTTCCGTGGGTATCGTAATATGGTCTTTTATGGCGAAAGGATGCAAACTGACCCAACACTCCCGACAAATTTACCTATAAACGGTTTCCTGAGCGGTTTTACCACTTATTGGAATTTTAATAACGATAATAACATGGTGCCGGACTATAATCCCAATTCAAAATGGGTTTGGAACAGCCAGGCCACCCGGTTTAATGCAAAAGGGATGGAACTGGAAACAAAAGATGCTTTAAATATTTTCACTTCGGCCCAGTATGGGTATAGTAAAACATTACCTGTGGCAATTGCCAATAATAGCCGCAGCAATGAAATGTTTTATGAAGGATTTGAAGATTATGGATATAACGATCTGTTGAATAATTCGGCGTATGATAGCTGTGCTAAAAAGCATATTGATTTTACCGGGCTTACTAATTCACAAATAGTTAGTAAAGACTTGACAGGGTTTAATGCTCATAGTGGTAAGCATGTTGTAAAGGTAAATGATGCTGTCACTGCCAAAAGTTTTAAAATCAGTACCAGCATCCCAGAGGAATTTAATTTGCAGTTTGAAAGCGATGCTACCAAGCAGTTGAATGAATTGGGAGGTAATCTTATTACACTTGGGGCATTCGGACCGAATAGCCCATATTTCCCATCATACCTTTATGATGAAATAGACTTTAATAATTGGGTATACCCCACAACTCCAGGATTGTTTTATGGGTTTAACTATAGCCCACCTTATGGGAACCTTGGTACAACATTTAGCTGGACCCTGCCGGGATTCCCATTTAATGATTGCCAACCAGCCTATATTTATGATGCTGGCGCTACGACACAGTATATCAATATTACTCAGAATGGAACATATAATTTACAAATCAATCAAACCGATGTATATCTTAATGCTGCTCCGGCAAGTCATCAGAACTACTTCAGCGAGAAGTTGTTGATTTATAATATAAATGATAACTCTCTGGTAGCAGGATTCGAAGGGCCTGCGACAATTATAAAACCCTCGGGTAACGCATTTACCACAGTGGGTAGCAGCTCACACTCATTTTATTTATGTACTGGAATTTATAAAGTTCATTTTCTTGTTTACCAAACGAGAGTTAATACGGATTGTTTTCAAAATGTCAGTTCTTCCTATTCTTTTACTCAGTCACTTACAAGTTATAAGAACCTGAGTACCCAAAATGGCTGCTTTTATACCAAACCCATTGCTGCAAAAGACTCCATGATGAACCCCACTTTCTCCATCCCATCCGACAAAAAAATGCTCTTCAGTGCATGGGTTCGAGAAACAAATGCGCAGCAAAAAACCTATATCAATAATGAAGTGCAAATAGATTTTGGTACAGGCAATGCCAATAATGTAACCATCAAACCTGCCGGGCCCGTGATTGAAGGCTGGCAACGCTATGAAGGTTATTTTACTGCACCAACAGGCGTATCAACAATGAACCTGAAATTAATAAACAACAGCGGCAGCCCCATTTACTTCGATGATATCCGCATCCATCCCTTCAATGCCAATATGAAGAGCTATGTGTATGATCCCATTAACCTGCGGCTAAAAGCGGAACTGGATGCTAATAACTATGCCAGCTATTATGAGTATGATGAGGAAGGCACACTGATACGGACAAAAGTGGAAACAAGAGAAGGAATAAAGACAGTAACAGAAAGCAGAAGCGCCAAACAAAAAGACATTACAAATTTTCAGTAAGGCGGTGAATGGTCAATGGTGAATAGTCAATGGTCAATGGTTAATGGCGTTACCCTCCGAAGCCTTAACGTAGGAGGGTCAATGCAATTAGTGTAAATAGTTGAATAGAATATAAAAAGTAATGAAAGAAGCAAAAAAAATAATGAATTTCAGAAAAGCAAGGACTGTAAAAGAATGGCTGCTGCCAAATCTGCGCCGGGCGGAGTTTTCTATCCCCTCCCCGGAGGGGCCGCAGCTACTTGTAAAAAAGAAATCTTCCAAAGGCCTGCCTGCCGGACAGGCAAGGGTGGGTCAGAAGAAAACGCCACTTATTACTCATAGCAAGCACAGTAAAATACTGTTGACAATGCTTCTTTTCACCGTTACTTTCATACAGGCACAGAAAACCGATACACTGGCCCCCCTCCGTGATTTTGTAACCATCAATACCAGTTATAAACAAATGCCATTGTACCTGAACATAGAAATGAAAAACAGCACCAATTTTATTACCGGAGCCGAAGACACGATGACTATCCGGGGAGAGTTTTTCCTTCGCAAAGAAAATTCCTATGTTCATTTCGGAGAATTTGAACAGGTGGTAAATGACAGCCTGGCATTATTGGTAAGTAACGGGCTGCAACAAATGATCCTGTATACTAATGCGGCCCCGGTTGTAAAACAAATGAAAAATATGATGGGCATGGCTTTCCCGGATTCATCTGTACGAAATCTGGCCGGAAAGTATGCCGCTATCGTAAAAGAACAGTCAAAACAATCAGGCGAAATAACATTACGCAGCCGTGCTGTGTTATATGGCACATCGCTGCCCAAAGAAACGATAGCACTGCAGTATGATAGTCAAAAGAAAATACCACAACTGGTAACCACATTGAAACGAAGCCTGCTGCGGCTGGATTCCCTGCAGTACAAACAATTGCAAAATGAAACAGCCCTGTCAGATAAATTACTGGCATTGGAAGGGAGCTATTTTTTAATTAAAGAACAGGTAACGGCTTATGTGTATAATAAAATTGAACAGAACACCGTGGCAAAAGTACCGGTACAGATCAGCGACAGAATTAATAAGAATGAAGAAGGGGAGTATGTGCCGGTGAAAAAGTATGAGGCATACAGGCTTAGTGCTAATGACTGACAAACAATGAAAAGAATTAATTAAATGGGTGAAACAGGCTGCTAAGGCAGTTGTTTAACCGGTAAGGTTGAAATATAACAACAGGTATGAAAAAATTACGCACAACGAAACTAAGAAAAGGCAGAAGGCTGCTACCCATTTTCCTGCTCTGGCTGGTGGTATGTTCATGCAGCAACCTGTATGCCCAGTTCGATGGCGGCATAACAGACCCTTACAATGGAGTGGCCATTGGTACAGCCGCACCGGGTGGCTCCATCACGCTGGCGCCGGGTGCCACAGCTTTTACCACCTGTCCGACGGGTGGCAGCGCTGAAATAACCAGCGAAAGAAAAATTGTGAACATAGTAAGGTTGGTATTGAATGAAGAATCCAATAAATATTTACCGGCCGATTTTGTGGCAGATGTACAGGTGAAAATTGAGTATGGCCCCAATGCATCTTCCCTCAGCCAGTTGATACAAACATTTACCGTTACCTACAATAAAACAGAAGGCACAAAATACAACGCAAAGAATTATCTCAGTTTCGAAGGGGCGCAATATGTAAAGATTACCATACAAACCATACCCTCCATTACGCCCGGCGGGGTCAATTTAGCGGATGTGCTGTATGTGGAAAATGAAATGAGGGTGACCCGGTATTTTGAATTGCAACCCGGTATTACTTTACCAACATTCTCCACCGTTACTCTTTCCAATAGCCCCCCGGTAGATGCCTATACCGCCAGTTGGCCTGCATGGCCCGCTAATGCAGGCAACAATGCCACACAATTGGAATGGACATGGCTGGAAAATGAACTGCAATCCAATTATTATATTCCCAATACCACTACCGTGGATGTGGAAAAACTTTTCAGTGAAAATGCCACCAGGGTGGACCTGTTACTAAGTCAGTTGACATATAAAATCCCGCTATTTTATGATGGACAGGGAAAGTTATATTACCGTGTAAGGCCCGTTAATATATACAAAAGCGGCAGCCGTTCAGACGGGCCATGGTCTGCACCGGGTATTGTTAATTATGATGGACATAATAACAGTCTCAACTGGCAGGTGCGTACCAGTTTTGCAGAGGAGGGAAAACTGAAATCGGTAATGGAATACTATGATGGCTCCTTACGAAGCCGCCAGACCGTTACCAAAGAAAATGTAAACAATACCACGGTAACGGCAGAAACAATGTACGACTATGAAGGCCGCCCGGTGGTACAGATATTACCTGTGCCCGGAATCAACAATATTATTAAGTACCAGGCCAACCTGAATAAATTTAATGGACAGGCATCGAATCAAAACCCGGCTGAATTTTTTGACCTTACGCTGAATAGCGCTATTGGCACAGCAGCACTGTATGGTACCCCCGCAATGGCCACCACTACGGGAGCTGCGAGGTATTACAGCGATCAAAATGATGAACTCAGTACCGCCCCCAATAAAAATATTCCCGACGCAGAAGGCTATCCCTATTCGGTAACCCGCTATATGCCGGATGGTACGGGCCGTATACTTGCACAAAGCGGGGTGGGGGCCGCTCATAAAATGGCAAGTGGCCGGGAAACAAAATATTATTACGGCACACCGGCACAGGAAGAACTGGACGGCTTATTTGGCACTGAAGTGGGAGAGAAAAGCCATTATTTTAAAAATATGGTAAAAGACGCCAATGGGCAAATGAGTGTGAGTTACACTGATATGCATGGACGTACCATTGCAACAGCCCTTGCCGGTGAAGCGCCCGGCAACCTGCTGGCCTTGAATATAGAGGATCCTGTTCAGTATCCAAATCAGCAGGGAAATACTTCCATTAAACGTAACCTGCTTTCAAGAAATACCAATATTGAAAAAGGCAATGCAATTGAATCCATCAATACATTATTGGTGCCCGCCCAAACTTCTTATGAATTCAAGTATAAGCTGACGCCCGAAAGCCTTGATCTGCAGGGCTGCAACAGCACCCCTATATGTTATGAATGTTTATATGACCTGGAGATTTCAATAACGGATGAATCCGGTGATAATGCACCGTATGTGTACACGTATAAAAACCTTACCCTTGCGGGAGATGTGGATGATAATTGTACCACGCATAACCCGTTTATTGTTTCCGCCTGTCCCACCTGCCCGCCGCCTGTTAATAATGAAATTACTATTACAAAAGTGCTGGACCCCGGTTCTTATTCAATTCGTAAAACCCTTACATTAAGCGAGTCTTCTTTGCAAAAATATAAGGAGCTATTTTTACAGCCCGGGAAAGGCATCTGTAAAACAGAACAGGAAATTATTGATTCAGTTTATTCCGTTTTATTAAGCACTTCCAATTGTAATGCCCCTTTCACACCAGCCTGCACCACTTGCTTAAATGAATTGGGTACATTCGCCAATTTCAGGACCAACTACCTTGCTTCTGTAGGTAATCCAAGTCCTGTACCTGCAGTATTGGAAGCAGAGATACAAACCGCTTTTAATGCAGCGGTGCAAAATTGTAACAGCATTTGCAACACCACTTCGCAACTAACAGCTTCCAAACGCCAACTGATGTTGGCAGATATGATGCCTTATGGGGGACAGTATGCCACACAGGCAGCGCCAACCCCATTAGTACCCGGTTCAGGGACCGCCATGTTCCAGAAATACAATATTTTTCAAACCACCTATAATGGTTCCATTCAGCCCTATTATCAAAAACCAGAAGATGCTAACGGTCAGCCGGATTTTTACCGGGATGAACTGGGCAATATTGACCTGCAGATACATCCCGGGGGAGCAAATACCTTATTAAACAGCCTTAATCCCGATGGCTTTGCAAATATTTTTGTCAACAACTGGGCAGAAGCGCTATTGCCTTATCACCCGGAATATCCCCGTTTGCTGTATGCAGAAGGTACCCTGGCACCTGCCAACGTGTATAACTGGATCAATACATTTAACAACACCACTACTTATGCCGCTGCAACTACCGGAGGTTATATTATGATCAGTAATGCCACTATTACCGATCCTTTTTATACTATAGCTCCCTCAACATATAAAACGGATATGGCTACCTGGGTAAGCAGCAACTATTCAAACAATCTCAGCCTTTGGCAAATAGCCCGGGGCCAAATGCGCTGCCAAAATGATCCTAATAAACAGGCATGTTTTAATAATTCTTTAAATCCCTCCGGACAACCTGCGAAAGTTCCACCTTTTCTGGGTTTTAGTTCGCCAGATGACCAGAACCAGCTTTGGCAAAACTTCCGCAACCTCTATGCATCCGCAAGAGACAACCAGGTAAACAAATTCATTAAGGAATTTGTGCCGCTAACGGATGATCAAAATTTAATAAACCAGGGTTACCAGCTTCGCTTTGGTACAAACGAACAAACCGCCCAGCAATACAACTGGCAATGGTACCCAACAACCCCGGGAGGTATACCACCGGTATTACCACCAGCTAATGCCGGAACTACCTACCAGGGCCGCTGCAGCAGTTATATTACCCAATGGAGAACTGCGCTGCAACAGTGCGAAGCATTGAACAGCCTTTCACCAACAGTAAAAGAGCAGGTACTTACAGAAATTGCCAATGGTATGGTGGGCGTCTGCACCAGGGGAAGCGATGCTGCTAATCCTTATGGTTCCTCCACCGTTGCACCGGCACAGGTATCCGGCACATTGCCCAACAGTTTTGAACAGGTGATCACCCAGGTGTTTGCCAGTTACAGCATTGCCACCAACAACAGTTACTATTGCAATCCTTACGTCATCGAGTTTCCCAAACCTTATGGCAAAGGCCCGAAATTTACCAACGAAATTACCATCGTGGTGGATTCCTGCGCCTGCTCTCATTTCGACAGTCTGAAAGTAAAAGTAACCGCTGCAAACTATAACCCGCTTGTGCTTGCTTCCATCAATACTTACCTGCAGGTAAATAATATGGATACGCTTACAGCGGTACTGCATGAGGCATTATTGCACTGTAGTGAATACAAGATAGAAATATGCGATACAATTTACGTTTCGGACACGGTTTCATGCTATGACCCTTCACCCTGCACCGATGAATGTGTTGAGCGGAGTAAACGCAGCGGCAGTGCTGGTTTCACTGAAGCCGTTCCTGCTTCCTGTGCTGATTGGGATTTTCTTATTTCCTGTTTTTATGAAACGTATGGCGCTGTAATAAACACCAACCCACCCGTTTGCCGGACTAATTTTGTCACTCACTTTAATTCATACTATCCCGGTAATAACTTTACCACCTGGTTCCAGGTGGACAGTACTTACAAAGCGGATTGTAACCCTGCCGGGTTGAATGTATGTACCAACTGCACTACCACTATTTTGTGTCCGGTGCTGATTGATTGCCGCTGGGTTTTTGCCCCGCATTTCCTTTCCTCACCCCAACCCTTACCCAATTATTTACAATGCGGTGGATGGCCTCCGCAGAACAAATGCCTTACCTGCGACAGCATGTTCCTGAGAACAACGGAATTCAAGACAAAATTCAATACGCCTTATAATGCAGGCCCCATATTTACCGGCACCAACCTTACACCCGAACAGATAAAACAAAATATCCTTTACAGTCAGTACCTGAATTTTAAAACAGGCTTCCAGTTTGGCTGGATGGAATATGCACAGGCCGCCGCCGCCGCCAATTGCGATCCGCTAACAGGCGGTGGCGGAGGTACAACGGACCTGGTGGTAACCACCCGCAGTGGCAACACCCCTGCACAATACATTGCTTCCAACAGCATCATACTTGACCCCAACTTTGAAAGCGGGGTGAATGATGAGTTTGAAACGCTGATACAACCCAATGGCGGTGGCAATGGCACACAAATAGTTATCTGCCGCGATAACCGGCCCCTCAATGATACCACCGGTCTCTTTGTGGTGGATACACCCTGCCACCGGATACGCATGCTTTCCGTATCACTCGGCCAGCATATATACCAGCAGCAACTGCTTACCATACAGGCAGGGTTTGAACGGCAATACCGGGCCAAATGTATGGCGGCTAAAAATGCAGAGACCTTTACAGTACAGTACACTCAAAAAGAATATCATTATACACTCTATTATTATGATATGGCCGGCAGCCTGGTAAAAACAGTGCCGCCCAAAGGTGTGAAGCCGGACTACACCACTACATTCCTGAACAGTGTAAAAGCCGCAAGGGAAAATTGCCAGAATAATGATGCTGCCTGCGACCCGCCAGTGGTACCATTACATACATTGGTAACCCAATACCGGTACAATAGCCTGGGGCAGGTAATAGCACAAAACTCACCCGATGCCAATACCTCCAAATTCTGGTACGACAGGCTGGGCAGGCTGGTGGTAAGCCAGAATGCACAGCAGGCAGCAATCCCCCCTTCGGGGGGTGGGGGGGCCTACAGCTATACAAGGTATGATGTGCTGGGCCGCATTACTGAAGTGGGGCAGAAGCCGCATAGCACTTTAATGACACAAACCATCAGCCAGGATGATGCACAGTTGAACACCTGGATAACGCAATTGACAAATGGGGGAGGTATAAGAGAGCAAATCACCCTGACAGGTTATGATATAGAATTTGAACCGAACCGGCAGCCGCTTATTCACCAGCAAAACCTGCGCAACAGGGTTAGCTATACCGCCTTCCGCAATTTTGAAAATGATGTGCAGCCGCCTCCATTCTATACCGGCACGCTTTATACTTATGATATACATGGTAATGTGGATACCCTGCTGCAGGATTATTCCGGGGTAAGTTCCATGTCGGGAAGCACCAATTCCTTTAAACGCATTACCTATAACTACGACCTTATCAGCGGCAAAGTGAATATGGTAAGCTACCAGCCCGGTGAAACCGATGCATTCTTTCATAAATATAAATACGATGCGGAAAACAGGCTGACCGAAGCCTGGACCAGCCGCGATAAACTGGAATGGGAAAGAGATGCCGCTTACAATTATTATAAACATGGCCCGCTAAGCCGTACCGTTATCGGCCAGTTGCAGGTGCAGGGGGTTGACTATGCCTATACCATACAGGGCTGGCTGAAAGGTGTGAACTCCACTGCTGTTGGTGATGGCACTTATGATATGGGAAATGACGGTAAGACAGGTGGACCTGAAGTTCCACGGGTGGCCAGGGATATATATGGATTTGGCCTTCATTATTTTGATAATGGCAGTACAGAAATGGATTATAAAGCCATAGGTGGCGCCAACCTTTTTGCAAGACCCAATAACAATGCTTTTAAATCCCTGTACAATGGCAATATTGGCGCCATGAGTGTGAACAATGCGGGATTACTAAAAGGCCCGACCCTCACCACGAATGCGCTACCACTGTTTTATAATTACCGGTACGACCAATTGAACCGCATTAAAAGCATGAATGCCTTTACCGGGTTTAATAATGCCGGTAACGGCTGGCAGCCGGTAAGCAGTACTGACTATACAGAAGCCGTGAGCTACGACCCCAATGGTAATATACTCGGCTACAACAGGAATGGCGCTGCGGCAACAGGCAACACCGCTATGGATCAGTTGCATTACAAATATTATTATACAGATAACAACGATATAAAACAACAGTACGACCCTGTAACCGGCCCGCCTGCCTCTGGTGTAAAAAGCCTGACCAACCAACTGGCCAGTGTAAAAGATGATATAACCACCACCGGCGGGGATGACATTAAAAACCAGGCTGATAAAAACTATGAATACGATGCCATTGGTAATTTAGTAAAAGACACGCAGGAAGGTATTGATATTATTAAATGGACGGTGTATGGTAAAATTGCCAGCATTACCAAAACCAATGGCGACATTATTACCTATACCTATGATGCAGCGGGTAACCGAATTACCAAAACGGCCCCCGCGGCCGGAGGCCCCAAAACCACGGTATATGTAAGAGATGCCAGCGGCAATGTGATGAGTGTGTATGAAAAATTAGGCGCCGGAGCCACCGAACAAACCGAAACCCACCTGTATGGCAGCAGCCGGATTGGTATTGCTAATAAATTAACGGTGGTTGTTTCCAATATTGGTTTATCGGGTGGTTATGGAACTGCTCATTTGAGTACCTTTACAAGAGGGGAGAAGTTCTATGAGTTGAGTAATCATTTGGGGAATGTGCTGGTGACAGTGTCTGATAGAAAACTACAGGTGCAAAACCAGACCACTACTACACTGATTGATTATTATACAGCCGATGTAATTACGGCAACGGATTATTATCCAGGCGGTATGGAACTGCCTGGAAGAACTTACTCAACCGGAAATGCATACCGTTACTCTATAAACGGACAGGAGAAAACTCCTGAGATAGCACCGAATACAACAACAGCAGAGTTCTGGCAGTATGATGCAAGAATTGTGAGAAGATGGAATTTGGATCCGAAACCGAATCTTTCTATTAGCTCTTATGCTGTATTTGAAAATAGTCCTATTTGGAAAAATGACATATTAGGAGATAGCATTGGACCTAACAGGACAAAGCCGATGAATGTTTTTATTTCGCCTATTGCAAAGGACGCTAGTACTGTTTGGGATGCCAGAAGATTTACAACAACAGCTAAAAACAATCCTGAGAACACTTTGCTGATTAATACTAATAGTCTGAGAGAAGATGCTGCTGATGCAATAATAAAGTTTTTGGGAGATGATGGGTATTTAAATACGTTGGCAATAGATTATCACAGATCTGACTATGATAAAATGGATAAAACTAGTAAGGATGAATTTTATACGAAGTTAAGTCAAGGATTCACAGGTGAAAAAACAAGTGTATTGCTTGGTATGTGTTGGGCGGGCGGATCTACAGAGATTAAGTCTGAACCGCGTTTGGATTTAACTCGTCAGATTTCAGAAAAATTAGATAAGGCCACTGTGTACGGATTAAAAACTGAGGCCATGTCCTATTCTTTTCTACGGAGTGGGAATTTTGGAACACTTAACCCAATTTATCTTTTAACTAATGACGAATATGCAAAAAATGATAGGGCTAATGAAAGTGTATGGACTATATCAAGGTATAGTTCAACATTAAGAAAATATACAAGCGAAAGGGCTCATAAGACTATTAAACTTAGCTTAAATGGTGAAATAACTATATCTGAGATTACGAAATCAAGTTATGAGTTCAAAAATATAAAATAACTAAAGTATAGTATGATTGTTATGTTAAGAATTACTATAGCTATTTCGCTAGTAAGTTTTTTTTTAAACTCATGTCTCCCTAGTCCAAGGGAAAAGAGAAGAGTACTTGAGAGAAGTAGGGATGAGTTTATTGAATATCATACTATCAAAAATGCTGGAAATTTCATAAAAGCAGGTATAAAAATCAATGAAAGAAAAATTTATTATAGTTTGTCAGTTAACGATAACGGAGTGATAATGCACATTCGTAAGTATCACAATGACTCGGATTTAAACGATAAAAATTATTTAAATTTTTTCAGGGACTTAGAAATGCTGGTTACAGATACTTCAAAACCGGATGATCCTCTCTTTTTTGCGTATCCCATAAATGGCTATTATGATACTTTGGTTAATAATGTTCTTTTTAGTAGTAATACCAGAAAAAGTTTATCTCCATTATTAAAAGAGGAAGTGGTCCTATTTTCTAGGATAGACTCTTTAACTAAAATATATAATATAAAGTATCTACCAGTTGATACCTCAAAAGTATTGGGCTGGTTTAAATATATTTTCTAATTCTCGGTTGTCGGTAGTGTTCGGTTTAAAGGAAAGCAAAGCATCCGGTGAACGTGAGGCTGAATAAATAAAAAAATGTTGCTTAGTTATAGTTAGTCTGTGACTAACTATCGGCTCCTAAGAGCCGTAGTAGTAGGCCGTAATGCTTATAAGAGGTGATGAAGCTGGTTGAATGAAGTAATAAAACGGTTAAGTAAATGAGATGATGAAATAATAAAATAGCTCTTTGAAATATATCGAATGAAGAAGTAGTGCAGGTTAGTAAAACGGCTACAGAAAATGGCGGCGACCTTACCCAAACTGAAGCCCACCTG
>JANOEQ010000060.1:0-13499 GCA_031441485.1 Chitinophagaceae bacterium | reverse complement strand
AAAACTATTGGAAACATTATAGGCATGCGGCGCGGCAAAAGTGGCTGCAACGCTATTGAGCAGCGATGCGCCTGTGAGTGAGGGGGCCGAAGCATTATAATAAAACCCAAGGACGGTTAAATCGTTGGCATCATGTGTGCCGGTAAGTGTAAACTGAATGCTGTTAACGGTAACCGGCAAAGCAGTTACATCCATTCTCGCTATGTAAACGATATTGTCCGCGGAGCCCTGTGAAATACTGGAAGCAGCGGTGGGAGAAGTGCTTATAGTGACAGTCTGGGCAAAACTTACTGACGAGATAAATAAAATGACTGCAAGCAGTGAAAAATATTTTTTCATAACATGAAGGTTTAAGGTTTATTTTCTTTTTAATAAGTCAATTTCTTTTTGCATCAGTTCTATTGTACTATTTTGCCGGAATAGTAATTTCTTAAGTGCTTCCATTTCTTTTTGTAAAGTGGTAACAGCGTCTTCCTGATTGGCTGTTCTTTTTTCCAATGCCTGTATGGCAATGAAACTTATACCTGCAAAATCGGCGGAATTGATGGTGGTATCGTTGCCAATTGTTCCGTAACTATCTTTTCCAAAGGCCGCATAAAGATCCTGCGCCATAGGACCATAGTGACGGAAGGTTGCTGGGTTTTGTGTTTTATAATTCCAACTGGTAAGGTGAAAGCCTGCAATCTTTTTTAAAAAATCTTCACCGTTTACTTCTGCAAAGTTTTCTTTGGTATGTACATCGCTGCCCGTAGTCCAGGCATTATCACCTGCAAACAGAGTACAGCCGGTGGACAAATTGGCGCTAGTAAATAATTTATATCCGCCGGCAAATCTTGCCCTGAAATTGTTTGTATTAGCGGAATTCATCACCGTGGTAGTAGAATTGTCTCCAATTACAAATGAGCCTTCCTGGTTATTTGTAGAAACATAAGTACCCATTGCGGTGGAATAATTTCCGCTTGCGGTGGTGCTAGCTCCCATTGCTGTTGAAAGGTCTCCACTGGCAGTTGTATTAGTTCCCGTGGCCATTGAAAGATCTCCACTGGCAGTTGTATTATATCCCATAGCCATTGAAGTATTTCCACTGGCAGTTGCAAATTCCCCCGTAGCGATTGAAGCAAATCCACTGGCAGTTGTACTATTACCCAGTGCTGTTGAAACTTCTCCACTGGCAGTTGTAAAATTTCCCATGGCGGTTGAATAAACTCCCCGTACAGAGTTATCTATTAATCCGCTTCTGAATGCGCCGTTTTTAGTATCAAAAAAAAATGAATTACCTGTTACACCATATACATCGGGTAAAAAGTAACTCCTGTCATACAATCTTTTAAATGATAAAGAAAATCCAATACCTGTATTAGCATCAGCATTGCTTTTAAAAAGTATATACAAATAAGGAGAATTAAACACCCATTTGCGGGTAGTGGTATATCCATTGCCAACTGCCAGCAGGTTATTAGTAGAAGAAGATAGCTCTTTGATGATTAAAGAATCGCCGGTGCTCAGGCCCATTGTTTCGGCGTTTATTTCTATGCCAATATTGCCGGAGCCTGCAATAAATGCGCTAGCAATCATATTAGGCAGATAATTTCCTGAAGGCCCGCCGGGGTCGTATATCCTTCCGGTAGAATCGAAATCGGAAAAATTAATAGTAGTGGCATTCACCATTGTTTTTGTTTGCGCCACGGTGGGTTGTGTATTGGTGGCAACAGTGGGGGCTGTTACCAGCAGGCTGCCCTGCACCTGTACTTTATTCATGGGTTCATCAGTTCCTACACCAACATTACCTGTATTGTTGTTGTAAATATTATTGCCGGTTAAATTCCACATACTATCACCTCCAGTTACCAATTCAGCCCAGGCAGTACCGTTGTAAAACCAAAAACTATTTGTTGTATTATCAAAAACCAATAAACCACTGGCAGGCGAAACAATGGCCGTACGCTCCGCTGATAACATCCGGGGAATTAATATGCCCTTGTTATTACTTGTCAAATCCAGCAAAGCACTGCTGTGCGGCAATGTATTGCTGGTGTTAATGGCTACACCTGCTCCATTATCAGTAATAAGAGTGTTTGCAGTAAGCCCCCAGGGGCTATTAAACTTTGCTACTTTGTTAGCAGTGCCGCTTATAATACCGCTGTGGGAAATATTTGACCAGCTTACTCCATTGTAATATTGAAAACTGCCAGTTGTAGTATTAAATACCATTAAACCCAGTGCTGGAGAAGGGATAGCATTTTTTTCAGCTTCCGTCATACGGGGAAGGAGTATTCCTTTGGAGGTACTTGATATATCTAATTGCGCAGATGGATTAGGTGTGCTGGTGCCAATGCCCACACCTTGTGCCACTATTATTGTATGCATGGCAACAAGCAGCAATGTGGTAAGTAGTTTTTTCATAGAAAAGCCTATTTTCTTTTTAATAATTCAATTTCTTTTTGCAGCAGCTCTATTAATTGCTGTTGTTTCCCGATTTGCATCGGGATTTCGGCCTTTATGGCCTCGACCTGTTTTTGCAAATCTTCAATTGTTCTTTGCTGCTCTTGTATAGCTTTTACCATAGGTGCAATCAAATCGTTATAGCGAACACTGTACATACCAGCATCGTCTTTTGTGATGATACCATTATTAGTTGCGCCTGCTTTTTCAAGTGCTTCTTCCACTTCCTGTGCAAGAAAACCATATTCCGCTTTTTTCTTCTCATCGTTGCTGCGATAGTATGAAACAGGGTTCAGGTTTTTGATAAAACTTAAACCAAGTTCCGATTGCCTGATATTGTTCTTTTTTCTTTTATCAGAGGTAATACTCCAGGCTACTTCTATTCCTGCATAGGTAACAGTTGTATTACCAATGCGTACCTGGTTACTGCCTGTTGCACTTGGTACACTGGCGCCATTACCAATACCAGTATTATTATTTCCTGTGGTGGTGGAAAAAAGTGCCTGATAGCCAACGGCGGTATTATTATCTCCTGATGTGTTGTTAAAAAGTGAACTGCTCCCGTTGGCGGTATTGCGAAATCCGGTGTTATTATTATTGAGTGCAGTAACCCCACTTGCCGTGTTTAGCTCTCCTGATGTGTTATCAAAAAGAGCTCTCCAGCCAATGGCGGTATTATTGTGGGCCGCATTACTAAAAAGTGCCTCCACTCCATTGGCGGTGTTGTGAATTCCTGTTGTGTTACTCAGCATTGCCCTGTATCCACTGGCAGTGTTTTCTGTTCCGGTTGTGTTTGAATAAAGAGCCCTCCATCCATCAGCCGTGTTAAAATTTGCTGTAGTGTTACTATAAAGAGCTTCACCACCGTTGGCAGTATTCTGCAGTCCGGTTGTGTTAGAATAAAGCGCTCTTACACCATTGGCCTGGTTATTATTCCCTGATATATTATTTCGGAGTGCTTCAAACCCATTAGCGGTATTAGAGGCTCCGTTTGTATTTTGGCGCAATGCTCCGGCTCCATTAGCCGTGTTTGCACCCCCGCTTGTATTTTGACGAAGCGCCTCAAATCCATTGGCGATGTTATTACTTCCGGTTGAATTGGAGAAAAGAGCAATATATCCACTGGCAGTGTTATTATTTCCTGTTGCATTGGAAAAAAGCGCAGATGCTCCATTAGCCGTGTTAAAATCTCCTGTTGTATTGACATATAGTGCCTCGTATCCATTAGCAGTGTTATAATTTCCTATGGTGTTGGAAGTAAGCGCAGATGCTCCATTTGCGGTGTTAAAACTTCCGGTTGTGTTGAAATAAAGAGCCTGGAATCCATTAGCGGTATTTTCCTGCCCGGTGGTGTTGGAAAAAAGTGCACTATAACCCTGAGCGATATTTTTGATCCCGGTAGTGTTAAAAAACAAAGCATTAATCCCGGTGGCAATGTTTCCATTTCCGGTTGTATTGGAATAAAGCGCCCGAAACCCATTAGCAACGTTTGCACTTCCGGTTGTGTTAAAATAAAGTGACTGGTATCCATTAGCGGTATTTCCACTTCCGCTTATGTTGGAGTAAAGTGCCTGATACCCGTTGCCTAGGTTTTGTTCCCCAATCGTATTGTTATAAAGGGCTTCGAACCCATTTCCTGTATTATGAGTTCCTTCTGTAGTTGAAAAAAGTGCAGCATTCCCAATAGCCGTGTTGCCGAATCCTGTGGTTAATGAACTTAAAGCATTTACACCGTAAGAAGTATTCAATAAACCAATTTGGCCCGCACGGGTATTATTCCTTCTAAAAATGAAATCGTTATCATCAGTGGTGCCGATAAAATTTGTAGCCGGATTGGTGCCCGTATTTCCGGTAAGTCTCCAACCGGTTGTTACGGATGTTGCCATTTCTATCCAGGTACCACCGTTATAAAACCAAAAAGTATTAGTGGTAATATCAAACACCAGCAATCCTCTTGCAGGTGTGGCTATAGCCGTTCTTTGCGCTGAATTCATCCTTGGTACCAGCATTCCTTTTACAGTACTGGTTACATCTAACATGGCTGATGCATCAGGTGTGCCGGTACCAATGCCAATATTTTGTGCTATCGAAATTTTTTGCGCAGCAATAAACAGTAGCAGGGTTATAATTTTTTTCATAGCAGCAACTTTACTTGTTTTTAAAAATTTGAATTTCCTTTTGCAGCAGCTCTATTAACTGTTGCTGTTTTAGCAGTGATTTTTCCAGTTGCTGATTTTGCTGCATCAATGCCTTTATACCTGCCAGTGCCACACCTGAAATATCCATACTGCTGATGGCTTTATCATCGCCGGCCACACCTAATTCAAAAAGCTTTTTAAAATCCTGCGCCATCGGGCCAATATGCACTTCGGGTACAC
Source organism: Chitinophagaceae bacterium (assembly GCA_031441485.1). GTDB lineage: Bacteria > Bacteroidota > Bacteroidia > Chitinophagales > Chitinophagaceae > JJ008. Next base: position 8,679 of record JANOEQ010000060.1, on the reverse strand, counting down.
GGGTGTTTTTATAATTCCACTGAGTGATTTCGAGAGCGGAGATCTTTTTTAGCATTTCTTCTCCATTAATCGCTGTAAAATTTTCTTTCAGATTGACATCAGAGGCATTCGTCCACACACCGCCGGCAGTGAGATAAGCCCCGTTTCCGTTAGTAGCATTACTGCCCACCTGGAATACACCATTTGCAACAGAAGTGCGGCCGAAGCCCCAATCAGTAACACCCGTACTGCCAAAAATCATTGTGTTGTTAGTACTTACAGTGGCATTACTGCCAATGGCTGCAGAGTTGACTAATCCTGCTGCAGACACGTCTGCGTTATAACCAATAAGTGTAAGGTTATCACCACTGTTATTAGCCCCACCGGAAAATGCACCCACCATTACCGTACTGTTGCTGCCGCTGCTGTTTATACCGGCACTGTAACCGATATAAGTATTGGATGCGCCAATACTGTTTCCACCGGCATTCATACCAAAGGCGGAATTACTGCTTCCTGTTATGTTCGTGTATAAAGCACCTTTACCTGCTGCGGTATTGCCATTGGCAGTAGTGGAAGAATACAAAGCGGTTTCTCCCAACGCTGTATTGTTATCTCCACTGGTATTGCTGTAAAGAGCAGCAAAACCAACGGCATTGTTAGCTATTCCAATGGTGTTGGAAAAAAGAGCGGTTTCACCCACGGCATTATTTTTATCGCCAGTGGTGTTGCTCTGCATGGTTTGATTGCCAATAGCTGTGTTTGATGTGCCTGTTGTATTATACCGGAGGGATAAATAACCCACTGCATTATTTTTATCGCCGGTGGTATTGGATGTAAGGGCTGAACCACCCAGTGCATTGTTATAGCTGCCAACAGTGTTGGAGCTGAGTGCATCGTTGCCCAAGGCATTGTTACTAAAACCAACGGTATTTATTAAGAGCGCATTGGAGCCAAACGCATTGTTATAAATTCCTATTGTATTGTATCTCAAAGCCTGGAAGCCAAATGCGTTGTTGGAACCACCATTGGTATTACTGTATAAAGCATGATAGCCAACTGCCGTATTACCGGCACCGGTAGTATTTGCAAACATGGAATAAAAACCCACTGTTGTATTATAATGGCCGGTGGTGTTGGCGTACTGCGAATAAGTGCCTACAGCAGTATTGGCAAAGGCATGGTTGGAGAGTGTGGCATTGGTGCCATTGTTGGCCAGGGCATTATGGCCAATAGCCACCAAATAATTCCGGGTGGTATTGTTATACAGTGCATTGGCACCAATGGCTACATTATAATCTCCGGAATTGTTATAATTCATTGCCGAAGACCCTATGGCTATGTTATTACTTCCGGTAGAATTAAAGTAAAGGGACCGGTCGCCCACTGCAACATTATAGAAACCGCTGTCGTTTTGATTCATGGAAGAATAACCAATAGCCGTGTTACCACCGCCGGTTTTATTTCCAAACAAAGCACCTGACCCTGTAGCTGTATTTTGTGCGCCGGTTGTATTGTAAAATAAAGAGAGTTTACCTACAGAAGTATTATCATTCCCTGTTGTATTTTCTTTTAAAGCGTTTGAGCCAATGGCCGTATTGGAAGAGCCGGTGGTATTTGCATAAAGTGACTGATAACCCGCAGCCACATTAGAAATGCCTGTAGATGTATTAAACATAGCGCTTCGGCCTATGGCTGTGTTATTATCGGCCGTTTGGCTGGAATAAAGCGATTGATAACCGATAGCAGTGTTGCCGCTGCCGGTAGTATTGTTTTCCATCGCAAAACTACCTGCCACAGTATTAAAACTGGAAGTGGTGGAAGCAAGCAGTGAATTAACTCCAACAGCCGTATTAAAAACACCGGTTGTATTGGTAAAAAGGGCGCCTGAGCCGTTAGCCGTATTGCCATTGCCTGTTGAGTTGTTTTTCAGCGAGCTGGCGCCTGTAGCCGTATTTGTATTGCCGGTGGTATTGTTCTGCAGGGAGGAATTGCCACTGGCAATATTATAACTCCCGGTTGTATTGTTGTAAAGGGCCCGGTAACCGTTTGCAGTATTGCTTACGCCGGTGGTATTGGAAAAAAGTGACTCTGTACCATTCGCAGTATTCTGTACGCCGTTAGTATTATTATAAAGCGAATTATAACCCACGGCTACATTATAATCGCCACTGTCGGTATTAAGCATAGCGCCCCTGCCTATTGCCGTGTTATTATTAGATGCCTGGCTGGAATAAAGCGATTGATAACCTATTGCCGTGTTTCCCGTGCCGGTAATATTGGAATATAGTGCGAAGGTTCCGTTAGCAGTATTGCGGTTGCCGGTGGAATTATTGAAAAGGGAATTTAACCCTGTTGAAGTATTTGAAACGCCTGAAATATTATTGCGCAAAGCGGAGGTACCGATAGCCGTATTGTAATAACCGCTGTCATTATCATTCAGGGAATAAGCACCCATTGCGGTGTTATAATATCCTTTGGTATTTGAATAAAGTGCATAATAGCCGCTGGCAGCGTTTTCATATCCTGTATTGTTGGAATTGAGGGCATATCCGCCAGTAGCGGTATTATTATATCCGATTGTATTCTGATAGAGTGCATATACTCCATTGGCTGTATTATAGCCACCTGTTTTATTACCGAATAAAGAGAATATCCCGTTAGCAGTGTTATAACTGCCTGTTTTATTATTATAAAGCGAAAACACTCCGCCGGCAGTATTATATTGTCCGGAGGTATTCGAATCGAGTGCGGCAAATCCCTGTGCTGTATTGGAAAAACCGGTAGTATTATTGGATAAAGTAAATATACCAAGGGCAGTATTCGCAAAACCTGTGGTGTTTTTTAACAATACACCGGCACCAACAGCCGTATTATTATCTCCTGTATTCAACGGATTTAATGCATCCAGCCCGAAAGAAGTATTGGTAGTGCTGATTCTGCCGGCCCTGGTGTTATTTCTTTTAAAAATGAGATCGGTGTTATCGTTTGTACCGATGAAATTGCTGGCCGGATTGGTGCCCGTGTTGCCATTGGTGTTCCAACCGGTAAATGCAGTTAATATCTCGTTCCAGCCGGCACCTGTATGAAACCAAAAGCTGCTGGTGGTGGTATCGTACACCATCAATCCCTTTGCGCCTGTCAGTGCGATGCGGGAACTGGTGGAAGTACGGGGTATCAGCAGGCCTTTGTCGCTGCTTTTTATGTCAAGTATTGCACTGCTGTGCGGTGTATTGGTGCCGATACCAACCGATTGTGCCATCAGCAACTTGTTGTTACAAAGGGCAAGGAAAAAAAAGAAGAATAGTTTTTTCATATACTCGGTTTGGTGAATCACAGATGTGTTTATTTATACATATTTAAACCGCTTTCAAAGCAAAGCATGAAGCGATTATCCAACGGCAAAATGTATTTAGGCAATGGTTCAATTCTGTTAGCTTTGCAGAACAAAAATCAGGTTCCATGAATGTGATTATCACCGGGGCTTCAAAAGGAATAGGCAAAGCCATTGCTGATGTTTTTGCTGCCAACGGGCATCATCTTTTTTTGACCAGCAGGGGCGAAGTACAGCTGTATAAAGCAATGGAAGAATTGCAGATGAAGTATCCTGCTATTATGGTAAAGGCAAAACCTTTTGACTTGAGTAAAAAAGAGGAAGCCATAGCATTTGGCAACTGGTGTTTGTCGGTTGCCGTGCCGGATATAGTAGTGAACAATGCGGGTTTCTTTGAACCGGGCAGTGTGCATACTGAACCGGACGGACTGCTGGAAAGCCAGATGGCGACTAATGTGTATAGTGCTTACCATCTTTCCAGGACGGTGCTGCCGAAAATGACTGCAAAAAAATCAGGCCATATTTTCAATATGTGTTCCATAGCCTCCCTTCATGCATATAAAAATGGCGGCGCTTACAGCATCAGTAAGTATGCGCTGCACGGGTTCAGTAAAAACCTGCGGGAAGAAATGAAAGCATTTAATATTAAAGTAACGGCTGTATTTCCCGGGGCTGTATTCACCGATTCCTGGGGCGATTTTGATAACTCCGCCCATCGCATTATGGAAGCCACAGATATTGCCAAAATGATCTTTGCTGCTTCACAACTTTCGCCGGGGGCCTGTGTGGAAGATATAGTGATAAGCCCGCAGCTGGGCGATCTATAAAGATTTCAATTGTTCCAATACTTCTTCTTTTCGCCTTCTTGATACTTCTACTTTAGTTGAATCTTTCAGGGTTACAAACCCATCATGATCAATAAATGAAATGAAAGATTTATTTACCAGGTGCGATTTATGCGTGCGGATAAAATGGAAGGGTGCCAGTAATTCTTCATACTCTCCCAGATTTTTTGAACTTAGTAATTGCTTATTACCGGTGGTATAAAACCGGGTGTAGGCACTTAATGCTTCGCAACGGATGATTTCATGGGGGTATAAAAAATAAATGCCTTCCCGGGATGGGAGCGCCAGCCGAAACTGGCTTTCCTGCTGCAGCGCCAGGTTATGGCTGATGTTGGAAAAGAGTTCCTGTGGCTGGTTTATATCAGTCCTGCTTTGAATAAACCTTTTGAATACATTCAGCAACTCTTCCATATCTACGGGTTTCAGCAAATAATCGAATGCGCTGAAGCGAATTGCACGGATGGCATACTCATCATAAGCGGTGGTGAAAATAACTTTGAAATTTTTGGTGACCACCGATTCAAGAATATCAAACCCGGTAAGGTGCGGCATACGTATATCGAGAAATACCAGGTCCGGATTAAAATTGTGGATCATCACCGGCGCCAGCCGGGCATCATTGCAGCTTTCCACCTGTTTTTCCTCCGCTACAAATTTCTCCAGCATCATCCGTAAAGAATCAGTGGCTTTGCGCTCATCATCTATCAGTAATATTTTTATCATCGTATTTACTTTATCAGGGGCAGGGAAATTTTTACTCTTGTGCCATTTACCATTCCGGCTTCATTGTATATATCTTCAATTATAAAAAAACTTTTTCGTGTATTTTGTTCATTAAAAGTTTTCACTCTTTCTTCTGCCACGGCAAGGCCTTTTCCGGTATGTGCTTCTTTATTTGATGCTTTTAACGAAGCCTCCCGGCCAATACCATTATCTTCTACAATACAGATAAGGTTGTCATTATTATCTTCAGAAAACTGTACGGTCAGTTTTCTTTGGCCGTTTTGCTCCGGAGTAAGGTGCAACAGGCCATGCCAGATTGCATTTTCCACAAAAGGCTGTACCAGCAGTGTGGCTATTTTTATTTCATCCACATCCATTGCTTTGTCCACGCTGATAGTATAAACAAACGAATCATCAAAACGGAGGCTTTCCAGTTCGAGGTAGAGGCCCAGTGTCTCTATTTCTTCTTTCAGTGATATTTTTTCCCTGTCGCTGTGCTGCAGTACCAGCCTGAGCAGCCGGGAGAACCTGGAAAGATATTTGGTGGCTGCGGCATCATTTCCAGAAAGTATAATTTGCTGAATAGAATTCAGTGCATTGAATAAAAAATGCGGGCTCATTTGCAGGCGCAAACTTTTCAACTGTACTTCGGCCATTTTTCGCTGGTGTTCCAGCAATTCCATTTGCGCTTTCTGCCGGGCTTCTTCAGCGCGGCTTCGGATAATTTTATTGGCACATAAAGAAGCGATGGTGGTAAGAATGGATAAATGCCGGGGGGTAAAGAAATTCTTTTTTGGGTGTTCACTGTCAATAACACCAATTACCTGGCCATTGTAGATAATTGGAACCGCAATTTCAGAAAACCTTCTTTGGTCATCTACAATATATCGTTCATCTTTTGATGTATCATTCACTATTTCGGCAATACCAGTGGAAGCTACATGACCAACAATTCCTTTACCGATGGGTATATCAATCGGGTTCAGTATTTTGCCAGCCTGTCCGGCTGGCAGGGTTTGTTCTGATGTTTTTGGGCCCCAGGCTGCTTTTTGTGCCAGCACTTTTCTTTCTTCATCTTTCAGATAAATAACGCAGTCCTCAAAATTCAGCCGACTGATGCAATTTTTGGTAACATCCCATAAAATATCATCAGCCGTTTTTTGCTCGTAAATGGAGGAGGCAAAATAATTTATAGCCTGTTCTGTTTCTAATTGCTCTCTTTGCCGGGAAATTTTTTTATTTCGGGAGCGTAAGAGTCCCGCTATTGTAAATACAAGCGCCAGCACACATGCTGATTTAAACCACCAGCTTTTCCACCAGGGAGTAATAATATGAATGGAAACAGGATTGGGAGCATCCACCCAGTTGCTTCCTTCTTTTGATACACGAACAACGAAAGTGTAACGGCCGGGATCCAGGTTGCTGTAAGTAACGTGTTGCGCTGTGCCGGTTTTAATCCAGTCCGCATCCGCCCCTTCCAGTTTGTATTCATAAACCAGGTTTTTACTACTGTATAAATCAATGGCGGAAAAACTGAATAGTAAATTATTGTCCGAATAAGGAACCTTTATTCTTTCCTTTCCTGTAAAAGCATAAAGTTTATTACCCGCAGAAAAGGAATTGATACTGACCTGCAGGTTAGTTTTTATTTGCTGTAAATCTTCAGGAAAAAAATAGCTTATTCCGAGGTCACTACCCCAGAATTGCTCGCCACTATCTGTCTGATAATATGATAAAAGGCGAAATCCGGAAGGGCTTAATCCATAGCTGTCATCATATAAAGTAAAATTCATGCCTGCCGGGTTATAACTCAGCATAACATTGTCATTACCGATCCAGATATTGCCTTTCCTGTCTGTTATTAACCCAAAACACCTGTCGCTGTGCAGACCACTTTTCCGGGTATAATTTTTTACAATTTTATTTTCGCTGACAATATTCAATCCATTGCTTGTACCAATATAAATCTTACCCTGCCTGTCGTTTGTAAAACAGGTAACATTATTATCGGACAGGCCATTTTTAGTATTGAAGCTGACAATTTCCCCGGTACTTATTGTATACATGTAAGCTCCCTTGTTGGTACCCACCCACACTTCATCATTACTCTTAAACCAGATAGTATAGATGGAAACCCCGCCCAACAATTTCAACAAAGGATGTTTGTCACTTTTTTCTACGGAGTAATTATCAGGATTTAAAATACAAAGCCCGGTTGCGGTGGCCACCCATAATTTTTTATCAGGGGCCTCTACGATATTGTTGATAAAATTCCCGGGCAGATAATTCTCAGACATGCTGCTGTCTGCGTTTATATATTTAATTACTTTTCTTTTTTTATCCAATACTACAATTCCAAAGCGGTTAAGCCCCAGCCAAACGTTATCATTTTTATCAAAACAAATAGTTTTTATTTCTTCAGTTCCACTAAGCGGGACACCATTATTTTCACCATACTCATGAAAATCTATTTTATTTTTTCCCCTGTTCCATTCTATCAAACCCGATTGTGTTCCCAGCCAGAAATTTCCATTAATATGTTGTGTGATATAGTTAATGAATCCATGAAAAATTTTTCCTCCGGATGTTTCCTGGAAGGCAGACTGATAACCTGCAAGCTGAAAATCTGAATTAAAATAATTTAATCCGGCGGAACGGGTGGCAATAAATACGTACCCGCTGCTTTCACTGTAAACATAGGAAGTGTTGTTGGCGGAAATTGACCGGCTGTCTAATGCATCATGTTGGTAGCGGTGTATCGTTTCTTTGGCTGCATCAAAAATATAAATGCCACCGTATGCGCTTGCCATTAAATACCTGCCATCTTTCATTTTCCTAAAATGCCTTAAGTACCCTTTTACGGGTTCATCATTTTGATCTTTGAGGGCTCCATAATTTTTTACAACCTGCAAAGTGGAGAGCTTTATTCTAAACAGCTCCCTGTTTTTTTCTGTCGTTGCAAGTATTTCTTCATTATTCAGCAGCGTGGCACTGATGACAGATGGGAGGAAAAAATTATAAAGTATTTTTTTTTTCGCTACATCAAAAACGCAGATGTTATTGTTACCGGCGAACAAAAGCGTATCGCTGTTTTCGGAAGCCTGTTGTAAATTGGCACGCACAAACATGTATTCATTCTTCCAGGCAATCGGTTCAAAAAAATACCGGTCGTTTTTTTTTAGGGCATATACTTTGTTTTTGAAAATCGCAATTATACCCCGGCTCCTTGTTTTGCAGATAAAACTTACATCAATTTTTTTCCCTTCATCCATGACCGGTACTTCGGTAAAATTTCTTTTCTCATCTACCATAGTTATTTTACCATTAATGCTGCGGATCCAAATCCGGTTTTCATCATCACAAACGAGGTCGGCAATATGATTACTGCCCAGTGCAGGGCATTGTTCTTTATAAAATTTCTTTACAGTAAATCCATCAAATGTATTCAGACCCTCGGCAGTACCAATCCAGAGCAATCCGTTTTTGTCCCGTATGGCGGAAGTAACAAGGTTGTCGCTTAGCCCGCTGGCGGTATTCAGGTGAAAGAATGAAATATCCTGTGCCGGTGTAAAAAGAGATTGCACCAGCAGGGTTGCTGCTGTAAAGAGCCGCTTTAAGGATTGGTGGAATCTGATTGTTGTCAGAAATTTCTTTTTTTAAGAAGCTGTTTGAATTATTTGTTTAGAATGGATTATGGATGTTTTTGGGAGCGAAACCAGGCGAATTTTGCAGCCATAGTCTAAACGCCTAAGGCGAAAAATTCAACGCAGTTGCAGCCCCAAAAATGCCATAAGACAT
>JANOEQ010000059.1:0-20286 GCA_031441485.1 Chitinophagaceae bacterium | reverse complement strand
ATTGTAGAAAGAACATTTTCCTGGATTGATACCAACCGGCGAAACTCCAAAAATTATGAACGGCTCAATCAAACATGTGTGGCAATGGTTCATTTATCTGCAATTAGGCTTATGTTAAACCGAATTTAGACAGCTTCTAAGGGAAGAAAGGCCTGCGGCTGTATTGTAACTTCCTGTTGTATTAGCAGCCAAAGCGTCAGCGCCTGTTGCTGTATTGGATATTCCGGTTGTATTTGCAAATAAGGACCGTTTACCTGTCGCTGTATTGGATAGTCCGGTTGTATTAAAGTACAATGATTGAAAGCCTGTTCCGGTATTAGCATAACCTGTCGTGTTATGGTATAATGATTTACTGCCAACGGCTGTATTTTGTATAGCTTCTCCAGCGTTTACGGCATTTAAGCCATTATTGAATAAAGCGGAATCACCCACTGCCACTATATTGCTTTTTATGGTATTTTGGAATAATGATGATGCTCCAAGCGCTGTATTTGAATAGCCGGTCGTATTTGAATACAGCGCATAGTAACCATTCGCCGTGTTAGTGGAACCAAGCGTGTTGTCATTCAGGGAATGATAGCCGGTCGCAGTATTCCGGCTGCCATCAGTATTGAAAAATAATGTTTCTGTACCCATCGCTGTATTATAATCACCGGTTGAATTAGTATATAATGCTTTTTTCCCTGTTGCCGTATTATAAACACCCCTGTTATTATTATATAAAGATTGAAACCCAACGGACGTATTGCTATACCCTTTTGTGTTGGAGTAGAGTGCCTTGCTGCCAACTGCAGTGTTATCAGTAGCTTCCGTTGCACCGGAGGCAGTAAGACCATTCAGGAAAAGAGCAGAATCGCCTACCGCCACAATATTATTTTGTGTTTTATTATTGTACAAAGCTGCAGCCCCGATAGCAGTATTGGCATAACCGCCGGTATTCAGGAACAGGGTATTTCTGCCCAACGCTGTATTTGCACTTCCGCCCGTATTGGTGAAAAGAGCAGATTCTCCCGCAGCAGTATTGCCAATGCCTGTAGTGCTTGAAAACAAGCTTAGAGCTCCCATAGCCGTATTGTAATTTCCATTACTGTTGGAATAAAGGGAACGATACCCTGTGGCTGTATTGCTGCTGCCTGTGTTTGTAAACAGGGAGGAACTCCCTATTGCAGTATTCCTGTCTCCTGTTATATTGGAATACAGGGCTTTTGTTCCAATAGCTATATTGTCCTCCACATCTGTATAATTATACAGTGCCCCGTTACCAATTGCTATAGCGCCATCAGCAGTTGTACTTTTTCTCATCGCCCTGTGCCCGATGGCAATATTATAGGAACCAATAGTATTGGCTGCTAATGATGAATCACCTATAGCAAGATTATATCCGCCGGCATTGTTACTGACACCTGCAGCTGTGCCAATAGAATAATTGCCCGACTGTGCATCCCATTTACCAGCATATTTATTATTGAGCTTAATTACCAAAGGCTGGTTATCGGATGTGCCTAAATAGTTTATTGAAGGATTAGTGCCGCTATTTCCCTGCAGCCCCCAGCTATTTGCCAGGTTGCCAGTCAGTGACTGCCAGTTAGGAACAGCCGGTGTGCCGCTATTAAAATAAAATCCCGCTGTGCCGTCTGTCCGGTAAATCATCAATCCTGTTGCCGGGTTAACAATTGCATTGCATTGTGCCGTTGTCATCCGGGGAATCAATAAACCTTTGCTGGTGGATTTTATATCCAGTATAGCGCTGTTATCAGGCTGGCTGGCATCGGTGTTGATGGCTACGCCCTGCTGTGCATTTGTCAGCACGCCTGTCATCAGCAGGAAGAAAAGGAATAATAGTTTTTTCATTGATTTTTTTTATAGTAGTTTTTGAAATGTTTATGATACAGGAAACGTCATACATCAGCAACTCATTCTTCATACCTCGCCAGGTAAAATCCCTCTCCGGTTATTTGTGTGTTGTTAAATGTGAACCAGGGGTTGGAGAAAATGGTACAGGAAGCAAATAAAAGCTTACCATTACTGCTTACTGCCAGATCTTCCCCGTAATCGCTGGATAAACCGCCGGCCTGCTGCACCCACAGAATGTTGCCTCCTGCATCAACTTTTAAAAGATAAGCCCCTAAACCTCCTGTAGCGATGAGTGGGAAAAGATTGAACAAAACTGTACCGGAAAAACCTCCGATAGCATAGATATTTCCAAATTCATCCGAATCAATTGCTTTTACTTCTTCATTGGACGCAGCACCAAAAGTATTTACCCATACCGGAAAGCCAGCCTGGTAACGCATAATAAATGCATCCGTTCCTCCATTGGATGTTTTGCTGAGTGTTACAGCAGGGCGGTCATCAAAATCTGCGGTGCTGCTAAAACTTCCGGCAGCAAAAATGGTGGCAGTGGGCAAGTCTTCGGCCACTGTATTTACCACATCATTTCCTGCGCCACCCATTTGATTGATATCTAACAATATGCTGGCAGCGGTATGTGTGCTGATGAAACCATCTTTTAATCCATAAGAGGTTTTGATGGTACCTGCGAAATTAGCGCTGCCTTCAAAACTTCCGCCAACAATAATATTACCGCCATAAATTTGTATATCATTACCAGCGTCATTTAATATGCCGCCCATCCTGCCGGCCCATCCGCTTGCCCCCATATTGCCATTACTGCACTGGTAACGGGCAATAAAGATATCATCGCCGCCAAACGAGGTCAGCACCACTGAGTTGAAAGTGGCCTGCCCGTTAAAGTGCCCGGTCATATAAAGTGAGCTTCCATCTGTAGTGATGGCCAAAATCTTTTCATAACCAGTGCCGCCTATTTTTTTCCCCCAGAGCAGATCTCCGTTATTATCATACTTTGCATAGAACCCGTCGTAGCTTCCTGAAGAGGTGAGGTTGCTGATACCAGGACCGGGATCAAGGTCAATCGTAGTAAGAAAAAAGCCACTGATATAAATATTACCCGCTGCATCTATCGCTATTCCTGTGGCAGACTCAATACTGCTGCTGCGCAGTGTTTTTATCCATACCGGTGTACCCAGGGAATCAAATTTTCCAAAAAATACATCTCCCATGGCCATTTCATTCAAATTGAAGGAACCGATAGACGGCGAGTAGTTGAATGCCCCTGCTATATATACCGATTTATCAGGCCCCATGGCAATGGCATTAGGGTAAGCAATGCCATTACCCCCCTGTGTGGTTTCGCTGTAGCTTCCGGGCGCATCAGCAAGGCCTTTTTCTTTCTCGGATAAAACGATCCACTTACTTCCATTGTATAAACGCAAAGCTTTAATTCCCGTATCATACACCATCAGTCCTGCAGCCGGGTTGGGAATGGCCTGTATTTGTGGCCAGCTCATTCTCGGCGGCAAAAACCCTTTGCTGCTGCTGTTTACATCCAGAATGGCGCTGGCATGCGGATTGGTAATGCCGATGCCCACGCTTTGTGAATGAACGGAGCACCAGGTAATCAGCAGAAATAATGGCAGTAGTATTTTTTTCATGATAAAAGCTTAATAAATAATGATGAACCAAAGATTGTATTATAAAGACCCGGAAGGAAGTTTAAAAGGGCAATGGGTACGGGATATATGATAAAGCAGCAGAAAAAAGGAATAAAGCGTATATGGTTTTTATGTATCAGCCTTTATTAAAACTTAATGAATAAAAAACCGCACATACTTCTCGAAAATAAAAGGATTGATATTGTTTGATGCAGTAACTGATAGTATAATTGAACCCCTGTATTTTTCCACCTGGCGTGTAAAATAATCCGATGCTTCATTATCATACCTGTCATGACTGTCAGTTACGCCTCTGCGCCTGCCAAACAAAGCATCGCCTTCATCAAAGAATAAAACCCAGGGTTTGTTTTTAGCTGCTTCAAATATGATATTGAGGTTTCTTTTTGTTTCCTCAAAATTTGCAGCAACCACCAGTGAAAGACTGATCTTGTATATTGGCATATTTATTTTTTGTGCCAGCCATCTTGCCGTATTTTGCTTATCAGCAGTATTATTACCGGATAAGATTATTACATTATGCTGCCCCGGGGCCCTTGTTGCCGCTTCTCTTTTTATTCTGACAGACTGGTTGCTTTCAATTGTTGTAAATTCCACTTCACTTAACCGTGGCAATTCCTGAAGGAATACATTTTGCTGCGCTGATGAAGTAAACGAAATACAGGTTGCTGCTGCTATTGCAGTTGATAAGATTATTTTTTTCATTTTATTATAAGGGTTAATTAATTGTGTTGAACTTGTTTGAATAAAAACGGAAAGACGGCAAGAAAAAATGCTTTGCCTCTCAACGCCTTCCCGGTAAATGGTCACGGCTTTTCAAAGCTTTTTTGTTCTTAGTTTACTTTATTCATATACCAATAGCCGCCGTTGTAATCATTTGTGCCATTACCCCAGGTGCCATCTAATTTACCTGTCACTTTATCAAAATTGGCAATTACAGAAAAAGTGGCCCCGCCGGTAAGGGTATAGGTTCCTGTAATGGCTGTATTAGCATTATAAAACGCCCAGGTTCCTTCCCCGATTTTTACTCCATTGACATCCAGCCTTTCCAATACACCGGCAGCCTTTATATTAAAACTGTAGAAGCTGTTGAATGGCTCACTTAGAACTGAGGATTTGCCAGTCCACTTTCCTTCAATAGTCACTTCTGGCTTGATGTCTTCATTTTTTTTGCTGCACGAAACAAATGTTATTACGGCTAAAAGCCCGGCGATAAATAATTTTTTTAATTGCATGATTTGAAAATTAAAAGGTTTAATGATTAATGATTTAACGGTGTAAAAATGAATACTTGCCGGCCGTCCGGCAATTTTAAAAAGGCAATTACTGTTTTTTGACCAATGAGACAGTGAAAAATAAGCATGGGGCGTATTTGGGCAGGCAACCGGAACCATTTCCAAAGGAGGAGTTTGCTGACAAAACACTTTGTTTGCTGTAAAGACGGCTCACCGGTGATTTATTCCACTTCACATTGGTTTCTTTTTTTATGGCCGGTACAAAAGGGACTTTTATGAAAATTATTTTTATGACATTACATCAGATCAGCCTTATTAAAACAACCTGGCAGGCAGCAGCAGCTAATCCCGAATTGGTGGGCTCTTTATTTTACAACCGGCTATTTGAAATTGCCCCGGAAGTAAAGCCAATGTTCAGCCGGTCGACTATTCAGGAACAATCAAAAAAATTGCTGGCCATGCTGTCTTATGTTATCAGTAAATTGAATAAATTGGAGGACATAACAGATGAAGTGGCGAAACTTGCAGAGAGACATGTAAAATACGGCGTAGAAGAAAAGCATTATTCCTGTGTTGGCGAGGCCTTGCTCTGGACACTGGAAAAAGGCCTGGGGAAAAGCTGGACTAATGAAGTAAAACAGGCATGGACAATGTGTTATGGTATATTGTCAACTGCAATGATTAATGCTGCAGGAAATGCACACGGGGCAAGCCGGCAGGATGCGGCATAATTTTTTTTATAATTTATTAATTAGCCAAACATGACCGGGCAGGAAATAGATCTTGTAAAAAAAAGCTGGAAAATATTCCAGCGTATTGACCCTGTACTGGTGGGAGATGTTTTTTACAGTAAACTTTTTATCTCAGTACCCAGATTGCAGCAGATGTTCAGCATATCAAAAGAAGAGCAATCCAGGAAACTGATAGAAATGCTAAACGTAATTGTAGGGCGGCTTGACCGGTTGGATGAACTTACAGCGGACATCCGGCAGCTGGCTATCCGGCATGCAGGGTATGGTGTAAAACCAAATCATTACGATGCAGTCGGGGCCACACTGTTGTGGACATTAGAACAGGGTTTGGGGAAAGACTGGAATGAGGATGTGAAGGAAGCCTGGACAGTATGTTATACACTTTTATCAAAAACAATGATTGGTGCGGCAGGGTATGGGCAATAAATTAAGAACGAAAATAAGTCCTGCTACAACAAGGGGACTTTTATAGTAAAATCTTCCTGCCCATGTTCAACAAGCAACGGAAGTGCTGAAAGATATTTATACAATGTTTGCAGGCTCTCCAGCCCTTTACGGTTACTTGTTTCCACAAAGCCTTTCTTTTGTATGTTATTAATTACCTGCAGATATTTTTCATCAGCGGTAATGGAAATTATCAGCGGTGAGGCTTTATCCACAATATTATGTTTCAGCGCATTTTCAATCAGTAATTGAAAAGTTACCGGTACTATTTTCTTTTGCAGAAATTGCCCGGGGATGTTAATATTTACTTCCAACCCTTTCTCAAACCTTGTTTTTAATAGAGAAATATAATGTTTTACAAATCCAGCTTCTTCCTGCACTGTAACCAATTGCGATTCTTTATGTGTAAGCAGGTAACGGTAAACAGCACTAAGTTGTTCCAAAAATTCAGAAGCCAGTTCTTTATTTTCATAAATAAGGCTGTTGAGTGATGTAAGGCTGTTGAATAAAAAATGGGGATTAAACTGGTTGATAAGATTCTGGTATTGTATTTCTGTTTTATCTTTTTCCAAACGGGTTGCCTGCAATTGCAGGTGATGCACATTACGGGTTTGCCGTAATCGGAATCTGTAAAGACCATATCCCAGTGCTGCAAACAAAGCAATAACCAGCAATAGAAACCAGGTGGTTTTATAAAATACAGTACCTATGTAAATCCTTATTTCATGCTCCGGCACATTCCAGTCGGATGGGTTGGTGGTTGCTTTGTAATAGAATGTATAATTGCCCCCGGGCAAATTTGTATAAGTTACAAAGCGGCGGTTACCGGCATCAATCCAGTTTTTGTCAAAACCTTCCAGCTTATAACGGTATTGTTGTTTATCAGGTTTGTTAAAATCAATAGCTGCCATTTCAAGTGAAAAAGCATTTTGTGAGGGAGACAACTCAATCCTCCCGGCTTTTTTGATGATGTCTTCAAAATAAAAATTCTTATCGTTTACCATCATTGTTGTAATAACCAGCGGAGCGCTTTGTTTATCAGCTATTGTGCTTGGCCCCCTAAAATCATAATACCCATTGAAAGTAAGCAGCCTTAATTTATTATCCGGAGCAGTCACTATTTTTATACCTGTACCTACTTCAGTAATTCCGTCTATAGCACCATAACTGGTTACCAGGTTATTATTCCTGTTAATCATGCAAACTGCTGCTTCAGTTATGCACCATATATTCCCATCGGTGTCCTGGGCTACGTTATCAACAAGATTTGAACGGAGCCCATCATTTGCCTTGAAGACTTTTTGCAGTAAAGGATCTTTGCCTGAACAATCAAAAAAGCAAAGGCCATTGTATGTGCCCGCCCAGATATTTCCTTTATTGTCAGCAAACAATGAAGTGGTTTGTGTGCCGGGTAGTTTTGCCAAAGCAGCATCCCCTTTATTAAACTGGATAATTTTTTTACTAACCGGGTCGGCATATCCCAAAAAGTTAAAAGGCCCGCCCAGCCAAACTCTTCCTCTTGAATCCACTGCAACAGCAGCTATATGAGTGGTGTTGATAAAATAATTCCCTTTTTGCAGATTGCTGTAATGGACGTATATTTTTTGTGTTGTATTGTATAGAAAAACACCATTGCGCTTGCTGGTTATCCATAAGTTGCCCGCTTTGTCTTCTGCAATTGCTGTAAGATTGCTGGAAGGAATATTTGCTGTGTAAGGGGGTGGTTGTATAATTTTTACTAATTTGTTTTTTTCGGCATCATACTGGTAAATAAAATCTCTTGTAAGTACCCAAAAATTATTACGGCTGTCTTTCAGTATCTGCCGCACCCTCATTGCCTGTTCTTCATTGGGCAGCAAATCAACAGGGAGTATTGTTGTTTTACCTGTCAACTTATTAACTACATGTAAACCATCTGCAAAACTGGTACCTGTAAACTGCAGTTTTTCATCTTCCCACATATCTGTAACCTCAAATATTGTCGAGATTTTTTTAGTGGTTGCCAGCCGGGTAAAAAAAAATTTATAATCCGCCAGCTTTATTTTTGTTAACCCGTCTTCAGATAGTCCCCATACATTCTTGTCCTTGTCGGTTATTAATTTTTTCCATAGAGGACCTGGGTAATCCTTGATGGTTTTACTATTGCCATAAAAATAAAATTGCCCGGATGTTTTATTATAAACACCCAAACCCATGTCAAAACTGGCTACCCACAATTCATTATTATTTTTTACTGCTAAGCCTGTAACAAGGTTATGCAGCGGGCTCTGCAAATTTCCAGGATCAGGCAAATAGCTTTTCCATTGGTTTGTTTTTTTATTGTATCTGCATACGCCACCAGACCATGCCCCCAGCCATAAAAAATCCCCGTCGGATATAATGCTGTTAAATAAATCTATCCGCTTCGTATTATTTTGCACCGTCTTTTCCCTTACGGGCTTCATTTGTTTTGTTACAGGGTTAAACTGGTAAAGCCCGTCATGTGTGGCCACCCAAAACAAACCATTTTTATCTTCAGAAATAAAATAAACCGTATTATACACTTTTCGTTTTTCGGGGGAGTAAAAAGTATTGGTGTCACTTACCACATCATACACAGTAAAAATATTTTTTTCAGTATCTGCCCTCACCAGCCCTTTTTGTGTAATCCCCATCCACAACTGTCCTCTGGTGTCAAAAAAGAGCATTTCTGTTTCTGCATTGCCAAGCGAAGCATCCTTTGCACTATGTACTTTATAATTGGAAAACAATCCTGTTGCCGGATTGAAACGGGCCAGGCCACCACCCAAAAAACTCATCCAAATACAATGACTGCTGTCTTCAGCCAATATAGTAATGGTATTTAAAATGGCCGCATCATTATACTGTCTGAATGTATAGCCGTCATAGCATAGCAAACCATTGGTGGTGCCAAACCACAGGTATCCCTTTTTGCCCTGCAGCATAGCAGTAACTTTTCCAGTGCTGATGCCATTGCTTTCGTTGTACCTTGTTACGTTAAGTACAGGAGGCAACTGGGCATCTGCAAGGAAGCAAATGATAAAAAAACCGATAAAAAGAGGGCAATAACGCATTGCATTCAAAGTTACTTTTCTAAACCAATACTAAATGTATAATTATAAAAAGAAGTAACGGTTATTTGAAAATTCTTTTTTAGTAAACTGTAAGATTTTAGTGTTAAAAAATAGTCACGGGGTAATGAAGCAATTGCTTAGTTTTTAATTCGTTTCTCCCCTTATCCAGGCAGCACCGTTTGCCGGCACACCAGCGCCAACAGGCACCGCACCCCGAAGGTCTGGCAAAGCAAAGTTGGTACTGCCATTACCACCATAAGAAATACCCAGAATAGAAAATAGCGGTTGGTTAACGGCTATGGACAACAATTGTCCGTTGCAAAACATAAAGCCGGACGGTGGAAAACTTCCTGCAAATAACCTTATCTCTCCTATAATGGTGTTTGAATACACGGCACCGCTGGCACCCTGAACAGGAAAAATACCACTTACTGCGATAATATAATTAAGGCCAACTCCTTTACTGCCTTTTGAAAATACCAACTCGTTACCTGCCCCTTTCTTCACCGCATCATACTGAGTGCCCTGCGTTACGGCCAGTCCTGCAGCTTTTACAGTCCCGTTCACTTCTAATTTCTCAACCGGGTTAGCAACCCCTATCCCAACATTTTGTGCACGGGCATTGCATATACATAACAGGCTTAAAAAAACAGCGATTATCTTTTTCATGAAGCAGTGGTTTATTTGTTAAGGCTTTTTAGTTGATGTATGGCTGATTAATATGTGAAGTCTGTGATTCAGGATCACTATTGATCAGCATGATAAAACAAGGCAATACTCCAATAAATCGTAAGGAATTGGAAATTTATACCTGTCAATAAGCAGAATAAGGTAATATGACAGGTGAAACCGGCAACGAGCCGTAGTGTCGTATCAAGTCTGATATGACGCAAACAATTTTCCCACAAAGACACAAAGAAAAGGCTTTGTGTGCTTCGTGGCCTTTGTGGGATAGCTTTTATATTCGGTGAGAAGTATCCGGCAAAACATGATTGACTTATCAGTAGTGAAAAAAATAAGATAAGGCAGAATTACTGCTGCTGCTGTATCTCCATAAATCTTCTGTAAGAATTATCCGTTATCCCCGGATTCTGCACCTGGTAAGTAAATACTGTTGTTGTTGCTTCGTTTTCCTTTTTGGGAGAACCGTCTTCAATACTTACTGAAACTTCCAGTAAATGTTCTGATGAACCTTTATAGGTTCCCTTTACCGGGGTGCAATCGGTAAAACTTCTGCCAATAGCTAATCGTATATGCATATCGCTTGCAATGCAATTGTTGGTCGGGTCAAAGCCAATCCAGCCATGAAAAGGAATATAGGCTTCCACCCAGGCATGAGTGGCGCCTGCGCCACGAAGTTCGTCATTGTCAGGACAGATATAGCCACTAACATAGCGGGCAGGTATGCCCACTATCCGCAACATCACTAACAGCACATGTGCAAAATCCTGGCATACTCCCGCTTTCAGTTTCCATATCTCATCCACCTTTGTTTCTACGTTGGTAATACCTTTTTTATATTCAAAATTTTTATACACAAAGGCTGACATTTCTCCGGCAATGTCAACCGGGGTAATATATTCATTCATCATTGACTGTACTATCGAAGCAATTTCCCCGTAGTAGTCAAAGTTTTCGAGCAGCATAAAATCCATATATGGGAACTGCTCTCTTATCAGGTTCAGGTTGTCCCATTGTTTAGCTGCGGCCATATCGTTTTCTGGCAGCCTTGTTTCCTGAATATTCACTTCAATCGTGGATTCTATAGTTAGTTGCCAGTGGGGCTTGATGGCAGAAAAAATACCAACTTTATTACCAAAATAATCAGTGAATACTTCCACCGGAGGCTGATCTGTAATAACCAGTTCATGTTTTTTTACTTCCTGCTGTGCATCTTCAATTGGAAACAGCATTACCTGGTTCGCACTGTCAATAACGGCGGAAGGGTATGTGTAGCGGGTAATATGTTTAATACGGTATTCAGGCATGGGTGCAAAGTTGCGGCAATTCACGAATTGCCAAAATAGTATTGATTAAAAGCAGCAGCTATTCCAAAAAGCTCCTGCCGGGTTTGTTTTAGAAAATCACGTAAGCCTTCGCTGTCCGATAATTGAATGTTGCTATATTTAACATCATTCATAGTGCGGCCAATTAAAAATTCCAATTGTTTATAACTTTCCGGCAGGCTCTCTGTTTCCAGTCTTTCAAAATACCGGAACAATTGTTTGAGACAGTACGAAACAGAATGCGGAAAGCTGTCGTTATAAATTACCTGTTGCAATACATGATCGGCCTGGAAATTTCCGCGGTGTGTTTTTAAATACAATTCGTACCCGGACAATGAATACAAAAGGTAACGAAGGGCGGGTACTTCTACTGGTTGCTGCAGGTTATAATTCAGCTCCGTTAGTTTTATATTCAGCATATCTGCAGAAAGGATGGCCCTTTCCAAAAACTTGCCCAGGTTCAGGTAGTTAAACCCTTCTCCTCTTGCCATCGTTATATCCACCGTGCCATGGTACAGCATACCGTGATGGATCAATGTATCCAGCGCCGTTACCGGATCTCCAAATTTTACCTGGTCATGAATTTGTTTATCCCTTATCAAATGGTAATAGTCATTCAGGCATTGCCACACTTCTTTGGTAATATGGTCCTGCACGGCCCTGGCATTTTCCCGGGCACGGGTGATATTATTAAAAACGGAGGCCCCGTTATTTTTATCCAGCAGCAGGTGTTCCAATACCTTTACAGAATGATTGCCCAATGCTTTCACTTCTTCAGAAGAGGCATCGCTGTAATTACGCAGCAAGGTTTGCCAGCTGAAATCTTTCACTTCATCCTGTGATGAAATATAATTGGTACGCAATATCCTCAGCATACCATTGGTACGCTCCATGTAACGGGCCAGCCAAAAAACGGAATCAGCAACTCTGCTCAGCATAGAATTTAATATATAATATTATTGTATTGCCCCAATAAACTAATTAACCAGTTAACATTCCTACCCCACCACCCATGTATCCTTACTCCCGCCTCCCTGCGATGAGTTTACCACCAGCGAACCTTCTTTCAATGCCACCCTTGTCAATCCCCCCGGCACGATATCAATACCATCAGGACCATACAACGCATAAGGCCGTAAATCAACCCGTCTCGGTTGTAACACTCCATTTATATAACAGGGAGCAGATGACAAACTTATGATAGGCTGTGCAATATAACTTCTCGGGTCATCTTCAATCGCCACTTTAAATTCATCCATTTGTTTTTCGGTGGCCGCACTGCCGATCAGCATACCATACCCACCCGATTCATTTGTTTTTTTAATCACCATCTGGTCCATCTTTTCAAAAACTAATTTCCTGTTTTCAGTATGTGCCAGTTGATATGTGGGTACATTTTTTAGTATCGGCTCCTCATTCAGGTAATATTTTATCATATCCGGCACATAGCAGTACACGGCTTTATCATCCGCCACTCCATTGCCCATGGCATTTACAATGGCCACATGCCCCATGCGGTAAGCTCCATAGATACCCGGCACGCCCAGCATACTGTCTGGCCGGAATACCAACGGGTCAATAAATTCATCATCCACTCTCCGGTATATAACATCCACCTGTTTCAGCCCGGTGGTTGTTTTCATATACACTTTATGATTGTCCACCACCAGGTCACTTCCTTCCACCAGTTCAATGCCCATCAATCTCGCCAATGTGGTATGTTCAAAATAAGCAGAATTATAAATGCCGGGAGTAAGTAATACAACGGTGGGATCACTTTTTTGTCGGTTGGCCAGTGCCACCAGGTTTTTCAATAACAGATCAGGATAATCTTTTACAGAACGTACATTATTTTTGGGTAACAGGTCTGGAAAGATGCGGTAGGTAATACTCCTGTTTTCCAGCATATAAGAAACACCGGAAGGGGTACGCAGGTTATCTTCCAGTACATAATAAGTACCGTCATAATCACGGATAAGATCAATGCCTGAGATATGCGTATAAATATCGAAAGGCACATTTACATTCACCATTTGCCGGATAAAGTTGGGACAGGAATAGATCAGCTTGGCAGGTACAATACCATCTTTAATAATGAATTGCTGGTTATAAATATCTTTCAGAAAAATATTCAGTGCTTTCAGCCGCTGTTTGATGCCGGCTTCGATATGTTTCCATTCTGCTGCTTCCAGTATACGGGGAATAATATCGAAAGGAAATATTTTTTCAATGCCTTCGCCACTGCTGTATACCGTAAAAGTGATACCCTGGCTCATGAAGAGTTTTTTGGCCAGTTCATCCTTATGCGTCATTTCACCGGCCGATAGATTTTGTATGGCGGATACAAAATTCTGATAACCGGGACGGATACCCCCGGCTGCAAACATTTCATCCCATACACGGGGCTGTTCATGATAATTGGCCAATAAAGAATGTCCTTCCATATATAACTGAAATTACAAACAAAATGACAAATAAAAAGGAAGCAATCGGTTGAATCAAAAAATAAAAAGGGGGAAGGTAGCAGGCAGGCTTCAATTAGGGATTATCCGCATGATTCCGCAATTCTTTGAGCCCCGCAATGTCCCATAGACCTTTGTCTCGGCTGGAACGATGCTTCATATTTGCCAATACACAAATACCTTAAATTATTCTGGCTGGCACAATTTAAAAAGAGAACAAACTCATGATTTTCAATGTCCATATCCTGAAAATTTATGAACAGTTATTTTTTTGGGAGAGGGAGAAGTAAAGTCTTTATAGTTTCTTTTTTGTAATGCTGCAAGAGCCTTTAGTCTTTCTGAAGGGCTGAGGGAAATAAAATATGACAGAAAGTAATCTTCCTGTTCCTTTAGCGATTTAAATATTTTTATTTCCCGGGGCATATCATAAAATTAAAAATTTCTGTTTGATTTTACCCAATCTTTTATATAGGATGATATCTCAGAAGTGGGAGTGCCCGGAGCGAATAATTTTCCAACGCCCATTTCCTGCAGGGCTTTCATATCATCTTCCGGAATGATACCACCCCCGGTAAGCAGCACATCGTCCATCCCTTTTTCTTTCATCAGTGCAATGATCTTTGGAAACACAGTATTATGTGCTCCGGAAAGGATGCTGATGCCAATGGCATCCACATCTTCCTGTAAAGCGGCAGCCACCACCATATCAGGGGTTTGACGAAGACCTGTATAGATTACTTCCATACCCGCATCCCGCAGCGCCGTGGCTATTACTTTGGCACCCCGGTCATGGCCATCAAGACCAACTTTGGCAACTAATACTCTGATGGGTCTGTTCATATTAGCAAATTCTTACGGGACGAAAGTACGTGTTTCGAAAGCATGATTGTATTTTAGATGATGAAATTTCCTTTCTACCTGCAAATAGGAGAAACCAAAATCTTGCTGCACACTTTGATGGAGCCGCTGGCCTTTTTTATTGGCTTCCGGTATTTTTTATGGCTAAAGAAAAGAAGGGGAGATATATTGAAGGATGATAACCGTACCTGGATAATAATTGCTGCCATTTTTGGGGCATTGCTGGGTAGCAGGCTGGTTGGTGGTTTTGAAGACCCCCTTAAATTATCAGGGGCAGAAAGCTGGCTGATCCACTTTTACAGCAATAAGACTGTGTTGGGAGGTTTCCTGGGGGCCTTATTTGCTGTTGAACTTGTAAAAAAAATAATAGGTGTAAAAACTGCAAGCGGGGATTTATTTGTATACCCGATGCTACTTGCCTTAATAATTGGCAGGATAGGTTGCTTTAGTATGGGAATTTATGAAGATACATACGGATATCCCACTGTATCTGTGTTTGGAACGGACCTGGGGGATGGAATAGCAAGACATCCTGTTACATTATATGAAATATTTTATTTGATGGTTAGCTGGATGTTTCTTTACCTGCTGGAACAAAAGAAAACTTTTGGAAATGGGGCATTATTTAAAATCTTTATGATAACTTATATTGTATTCCGGTTTTTACTGGAGTACATTAAACCGCATTACACATATAGTATTGGATTGTCTGCCATACAGATTGCCTGTTTCATGGGATTAATATGGTACGCTCCATTTATTATTAACCCCTGGAAGTTATTACGTAATCCAAAATAAGAGTATGCCTGAACGTCCTTATATATATTACGATTTTACGCTGAGCCTTTGTCCTGTGTGCCTGAAACGGGTGGATGCAAAAATAGTTTTCGAAGACAATAAGGTGTTTATGCTGAAGACTTGCAGTGAACATGGCTTTCAAAAAGTATTAATAGAGACAGATATCAGTTACTATAAAAATATACGTAATTATAATAAGGCCTCTGAAACCCCGCTGAAATTTGGCACCCGCACACAGCACGGTTGCCCGTATGATTGCGGGCTTTGCCAGGATCATGAACAGCATAGCTGCCTGACTGTAGTGGAAATAACTGACCGTTGCAATTTAGCCTGCCCCACCTGTTATGCAATGAGTTCACCCCACTATGGGAGGCATCGAACAATAGAGGAGGTGGAAAAAATGCTGGATATAATCGTGGAAAGCGAAGGCACTCCGGATGTGGTACAGATAAGCGGGGGCGAACCCACTATTCACCCTGAATTTTTTGAAATACTGGATATTGCCAAAAAAAAACCAATTCGCCATTTAATGATCAACACAAATGGTATCCGGATTGCAAAAGACTTTGCATTCGCTGAAAAGCTGGCCTCCTATATGCCGGATTTCGAAATTTACCTGCAATTTGATTCTTTTAAGCCTGCAGTATTGGAAAAGCTGAGGGGAAAAGACCTGTCAGACATCCGGATAAAAGCCCTGGAGCACCTGAATAAATTAAATCTTTCCACCACACTGGTAGTTACATTACAGGCGGGATTGAATGATGATGAGATCGGGGCTATTATTGATTTTGCGCTGCAGCAAAAATGTGTGAGGGGCGTTACATTTCAACCCACACAAGTGGCAGGAAGAACAGAGAATTTTAATCCGGCAACAGACAGAATTACCATGACTGGGGTGCGTCAAAAAATTCTGGAGCAAACAACTATTTTCAAACCAAATGACCTGGTGCCTGTACCTTGCAATCCCGATTCCCTTGTAATGGGGTATGCTTTAAAATTAGGAGGAGAGGTAATGCCTTTGACCCGCTATCTCGACCCGGCCGTTTTGCTGGACAACACAACAAAGAACACTATTATCTATGAGCAGGATACCAACCTGCAAGGGCAACTGCTGAAAATATTCAGCACCGGCATTTCAGTGGATAAAGCCGATGAAAATATGCATCAACTGCTTTGCTGTTTGCCACAAATAAGTGCACCGGGCCTGAAATATGAAAACCTTTTTCGTATTATTATCATGCGGTTTATAGATGCGTACGACTTTGACGTAAGAACAGTTAAAAAAAGCTGTGTGCATATCGTACATAAAGATGGCCGCATCATCCCTTTCGAAACAATGAATCTTTTTTACAGGGATGAAAAAGAACAATCCCTGAAAAAATTAATACATGCCTGATCTATGGACAGAAAATTAATCGCTGCATTAGTAACCTCCGTAGCCGGTATAGGCATAATATATTATTATATGAGCGTGGTATTTGCCGGTGACAATTACAGGGCGATGGACGGCGCTGTTGTGATGGCGGTTGAATTATTCATTCTGCTGATTATTGGGTCAGTTACCGTTTCTAATAAGAAAACCAAAGATATTGGACAGGGTATATTAATTGGTACGGCTACAACATTGGTGATTGGTTTTGGAGTTTGTTCAGCTGTATAATTCAATTGTATGAGTAATCGGGGCAGGGTATTTTAATCGGTGCCGTGATTACGCTGGTAGTTGGTTTTGGAGTATGCACTTCTGTTTAAAAACGTTAAATGAATAAGGCAGTAAAAAAATCCTTAGTGAAATCTGCAGGGTATAACTTGCTTGCTGGTTTAGCAGGCATGGCTCCATTTCTTTTTATAAGAAGTAATGATGCTGTTACCTGGGGGTTTTTGCTAATTGGCATTGCCGTTATTTCTCTTTTGATACAGCTAATAGTGGCAATTGTTTATATTAATCAACCTGAAAAAAAGGAAACAGGACAAGGAATGCTTATTTCAGTGGGAATTTTCTTTTTAATAGGATTGGCTGTTTGCAGTCCTGTTTTGATGTAACGAATGCCTAAGCCATACAGCTTATACAGCAGCAGGGTTAATTGCACTGCGAATTCAAAAACTTCAGCGAAGCCCTGTTATAATCACTGTACATCTGATGATCAGACACGGAAAGGTCAACTTGCTCCAGATAAGTTAGTTTTTGTAAGATGGTCAAACTGTTCAGTTCAGGAAAAGCTGTTGGATTGGCCTGGTATGCAGTTACCAGGGCATCAGAAAAACCTATAAAATAATTTTTACTGTCCAGGTACCCCTTGCTTTTTAATTCATTGAAAAGGGAAATGGATTTGGCAATAGTGATATCTCCCTTACGGGCAAAACGTTCTGCATACAGGGGGGAATGTTCCTTGATTAGATATTTACTGCAAATGCCACGCCCGGTAAGAATTTGTGAATTTTCTAAAGCATTGGCATTACCGGTTGCCCCTACATTCTCATTATTATCAAACCGCGCCATACAAAACTGTAATGGTGTGGTGGAACTAAGCGCAATTGGTGCACCGGAAGGGGCGCAATAACTGATACCTGCTTTATATTTAAACAGCGAAGAAAGGTAAGATGAAAAATTACCGCCGTTACTCATACCGGCTGAATAACGGAGTTTGCTCCGGTTGGTAACACCCCTGTTGTAAAATGTATCAGTAATGATTTTGATATTGGCATAGTCCACATTGGTGGTACTGTCAAAGGGGGTGGTACCCCATCTTATTTTTCCATCCCCGTTCGCATCAATGCCAGTGGTGGATTCTTCTGATTCTGTAATGATTACACCGAAATTATCGTTCACCAGTTCTTTATAAAATTGCTTGAATTCATAACTGCTAAATACATTCAGGGCATTGCCACCTGAGCCATGCAGCAAAAAAACAAACCCTTTATGTCCTGCCGGGAAAAAATAGTAAACAGGTTTCATCCTGTCTCGGCCCCTTATCTGTTCCAGGGTCAGTGCTACGGCAGTAATGCTCTTGATACTGCCGGTAAAGCTCAGGTTCCGTGCCGGCATAATAAACCATGTATGCCATTCATCCTTGCCATTTAATAAAGAGGCATCAGTGCTGCTCCAGGTATCAAATAATTGATTGTCGGTATACGCCACGCTGAAAATATGAACTGTATCACCCACTTTATATTTGCCGCTGCCATAGCCATTATTCACAGTTACCCGGGCGCTATCCACCGGGGTGGGTGGGGTAGTATTATTGTTTGTGGAGGATTCCTTCTTGCAGGCAAGGGAAAAAATTAAACAAAGCAGGGGCAGTATTTTTTTCATAGGAAGTTCTGACTGTAAGAAACAGGGATCGTTTAACGGTTATGCAAACAAGATTATTGCCCTGTTGATCCTTTCTGCTGTTTCATCTTTACCCAATAATTCTGTAATATTAAATACAGGCGGACCAAACTTCCCGCCTACGAGCATCATCCGAAAAAGGAATAGCAAATCACCCGCCTTTATATTTTTTTCACCCGCTAATTCTTTAAAACTGGTTTCTAGTGCAATTGCATTCCAATCTGTCAGCGGTTGTACCTTTTCTATATATGCCAGGAAAAAATTCTTTTTATCGTCATTCCATTTTGGTTTTACGGCACCCACATCCAATGTATCCGGTGCTGCAAAAAAGAAAGAAGACTGCTGCACAAAATCAGGCAATAATACACAACGGTCTCTCACAAGTGCAATCACATTCGCTAATAAAGCATCATCCGTAACAACAATACCCTTTTCATCCAGCAGTGGCTTAACTGCAGACTGCAAATTGCCAATTGCCAACCGCTTCACCCATTCATGATTGAACCATTTCGCTTTTTCATAATCAAACTTTGCCCCGGCGCTATGTACCCTTTCCATAGAAAAACTTTCTATCAAATCTTCTTTAGAAAAAATTTCCTTCTCCGTACCATCATTCCAGCCCAGCAAGGCCAGCAGATTGATAAAGGCTTCCGGTAAAAACCCTTTTTCCTTAAATCCTTCCGTGAGTTCATTTGTTTTAGGATCGGTCCAGTTCATAGAAAACACCGGGAAACCATATTTGGCTCCGTCTCTTTTACTTAGCTTTCCATTCGGGCCAAGTATCAGGGGAAAATGTGCCCATTGCGGCATATTGTCGAGGCCGAACAGGTATTTCCATAATAATATATGTACTGGGGCTGAGGGTAGCCATTCTTCACCGCGGAAAGCATGACTGATTTCCATTAAATGATCATCCACCACTACGGCTAAATGATAGGTGGGCATTCCATCAGCTTTCAGCAATACTTTATCATCTGTCAATGAAGTGTTGAAGCTCACTTCATCCCGTATCATATCCGTAAAAGAAACAGTTTCATTTACGGGCATTTTAATTCGTATCACATGGCGGGTGCCTGCATCCAGCAATGCTTTTACTTCATTCGCAGATAAGGTCAGCGAATTCTGCATTTTCATCCGCACTGTATGATCGTATTGTGGCGAATGATTTTGTTCTGTTTTGAAATCATGCCTCATTTTTTCCAGGTCTTCCGGTGTATCAAATGCATAGTAGGCATGTCCATCGGTTACTAATTTTTCTGCATATTGCCGATAGCCTGCCTTGCGTTCGCTTTGGCGGTAAGGACCATAATTACCACCGTGCTGCACACTTTCATCGGGTTCCAGTCCGCACCAGCGCAGGGTATCAAAAATATATTCTTCAGCCCCGGCCACATAGCGGCTCTGATCGGTATCTTCTATCCGCACCAGAAAATCACCCCCATGTTTTTTGGCGAAAAGGTAATTGTATAGCACGGTCCTTACGCCGCCCAGGTGCAAACCACCGGTGGGGCTGGGTGCAAAACGAACTCTAACTTTTTTATTCATAGGTTGCAAAGATAAAATCCTCAACTCCTAAAGGGAGCTATATTTGCGAAAATGCGGAACTATTTTATCAAAACACCCTGGATTTTCAAGAAGCTTTGGCCTTCTTACTTATGGAGTATTGATACAAATGAAAAGATCATCTACCTGACTTTTGATGACGGACCGCATCCCATTGCCACCCCTTTTGTACTGGACAAATTAAAGAAGTATAACGCAAAAGCCACTTTTTTTTGTATTGGCAAGAATGTAATGGC
>JANOEQ010000058.1:0-48886 GCA_031441485.1 Chitinophagaceae bacterium | reverse complement strand
TAAGGGAAAGACTGTTGAGCCCGGTTAATTGGTCCAGCCCTTTTATTTCGGTGAGTTGGTTAGAACTAAGGGAAAGACTGTTGAGCCCGGTTAATTGGTCCAGCCCTTTTATTTCGGTAATCTTATTGTCAGAAAGATTCAATACTTGTATATGTCCCAGCTCCTTCGTATTTATTTCCGGAGGTATTACTTTAAGCTTTAAATCAGAAAGGTCTAATTCTGCGATGCTTTTATTATTCTTACAATCAGTTATTCTATCAAGGGCTTTCTTTGGTGTTGTAGTACTGGTTGCCATATACTGTCGGTTCTGTTCATAGCTAATATACCAATAAAATCACTGGCAATATTTTATGGGTGCATTTAAAATTTTCGCGCCTCTGAGTGGCTGTTTAATCCCTGCCAACAAATGAAAACGGTAATGGCGGTTGAAAATAATAATGGGAATTTTAAAAAATCTATTCTTCTTCCTTCAACCTTTTCGAAAAGCGGGGCTGTGCAAGGCATCCACTCCCGGGAGAGCCTGTTCCGATAAAAATTGGAAGATTTGGAGTGGGTTACTTGCACTTTACAACCCACCCCAATCTTTTATAGCATTTGGCTTACTCAATTCGCCCCGCCCGGGCGGGGAAGAACCCTATAGTATAAGGATTCGCTAACTGACAATGTCAGCAATTCTCATGGTGCATTTCTTATTGATAAAAGATAAACCAAGGCTTTTAAACCTCTGTAAAAGCAGGAACTTAATATTTTGCTCCAGCGGAGGTCTTACACAATTGATATTCTTTTCTACTGAGATGCCAGCCCTCCGGGCCTTCATCGCCCAAAACCGGCGTGCGTATACTATTTCTCCTGCTTCAATTTTCAGCAAACAGATTTACAAACCAGAAGTATACAAAATTGTATATATACAAACCTGTATACTAACCGTATTATATTTTTAATTGCTATTAAAAATTGAAATAATTTATACTTTAATAAACTAACTCCTACAACCGCCTTACTGCATTCAACTTTATCATGCCGATCCTCCTGGCGTTTAAAAAAAATTATTCCCCTGGATGATACACCCTCTCCGCCTTCTTCAGCACCTCCGCCTTATCCAGTGTCATCGGTTTGGTCTGCTGGTTTTGAAACATCGTCATCTGGTCTTTAAAATGGGGTGAGGCAGGATGCATGGAGACACCGAACGTATTTACCGATTCAATGATAGGTAATCCACCATTCTTTTGATACCGGACAAAACAGATATAGGCATCACCTGAAATAATTTTCCGCATGCCATTTTTATAGGGTTCAGTATACGCTGCTGTCAGTACATCGGGCAGGCCCCAGCCGGGCCGGACATCGTTGCCTCTTACCAGTTTTTGTACATCGCCCAGCGTGAGATCTGTTTTACCAAAATTTTTAATCATATAATCCTGTACATACTGGTAGGTTTCTATTGATTCCACTTTTGTTAATTGCCTGGCAGGTTCCCCTCTCAATTTTTTGCTTGCATAATCATACACCAATAAAAACACGGCAGCGCCTTTGCTGCTGGTAATGGCTTTTCTGTCCCATTGTTCAAGATTGGTTATGATGTCTTTCATCGCTGGGTAATCAGATGCATTCATATTCAGCATGGTGTCAATGCCATAGATGTATTTTAATTCTTTGGGTAGTTGCTGGTCAAACTTGATACGTTTGAATGTATTGTAATCCACTTTATTGCCATTGATCAATTCTGTTACCCGTTGGCTCCGGTTATTATGATAGGTTTCATACCCATCATTTTTATCAAACTTATTTCTATCCAGGTTATTCTTTACATCCGTTGCTAAAAAGGGAGAATGATTGGTATTAAATAAATATCCCGAAGGTGGATTTATATATTGCGGTAATTCACCCACCGGTTTAAATTCCGTCCATAAGGTAGCCGATGTATTCCCGGGAAGGGTACTCTTCCAGTTGTATTGCGGATCAGGGTTTCTCCTCGGCATTTTTCCATTGCTGATATAAAAGATCGTATCGTACCGGTCTGCATACATGATGTTGAACATTGGCAGGCTGGTCATGCTAAGGGCTTTGTAAAATTCTGTATAGTTTTTCGCCTTGTTCATCCGGTACCATTCTTCCAATGCTTTGATGTCCATCGTAGCCGGAACCCGCAGTGAGAAAACGCCTTTATCTGTCTTTACGGTGGGGCCGTATTTACTCCAGTATATTTTTTTACCGATGGTAATGGGTATGCCTTTTACATGCAGTTTGGCTTTCTCTTCTTCCAGGTTCATCCATTGCCCGTCAAATTTATACTGGTCCTTATTGGCTGGATTTATTTCAAGTTGGTATACATCTATTTTATCCTGGTAGTTCACCGTATGGGCCCAGCCCAGGTTTTCATTGGTGCCATGAAAGATGAGGCAACCGCCGGGGAATAAACCGCCGAGCATATTCCATCCCTCTTCGCTTTGCAAATGCGCTTCATAAAAAGCTACAGGCCCTTCCTGCGGCTGATGCGCATTAATGGCCAGGAAACTTTCACCGGTAGTTGTCTTGACTGAATTCATTGCAAAAGCATTGGAACCTTGTGGGTTAAAATTTGGAATGGTGGCCACTTTGCCCCCCAATATCTGTGGCAATACCTGATCGATACCGCAAAAAAGACCGGTTGAAAAAACCACTGCTGTCATATATTCTTTTTCATCAAAAGGAAAAGCCTGTTTATACTTTACTTCTTTGCGGTGGGTCATTGCATACGCATTCAGGCCTGCTACATAACCCCTAATCAAGGCAACAAAATCAGGACTGAGTGTATTCCATTGTTCATCCACTGTTTTTCGTATGCGCAGCAGGTTGATTACATAATCGCCTTCAGCTCCTTTTTTTCCGAGGCCCGTTCCCAATTTTGCTTTACCACTGAGCACCACTACTTGCAGTGTTTCAAAATCATCTTCTGCATGTGCCCATGCAAGGCCGTAGGCCACTTCAGGATCGGTGGGGGCGAAGATGTGGGGTACGCCAAAACTATCACGGGCAATAGTGATATTGGCAGGGTTGATCTGTGCGGAAGCATTGAGAGAAATGGCAAAGAGGAGGGGAAATATTTTTTTCATGCTGAAAATTAAAGAAAATGACGAAAAGAAACTTACTATTAATTATATGAATAAGCAGTCGAATAAAACTTCACTTTTTGTGAATATTTATTATATTTACAGCAGTATTTATGAAGATCCGGCTCATCAAGAGAAAATCTATAGAAAACTTTGCCATATCCTATGCAAGAAGCAGAAATTCTTTCAGGATATGGCTTACGCTGCTTAAACTGGCAGACTGGAATGACCCGGCAGCTATTACGGAAACCTTTGGCTCCGCAGACTTGCTTGGCAATGGAAGCAACCGGGTGGTATTTAATATTGCAGGGAATAATTTCCGGGTGATATGCAAATATCATTTTGGCGAAACCTGTGTTCATTTATATGTAAAATGGATCGGCACTCATGCAGCTTATACGGCGCTTTGTAATGATAATCTGCAATACACCATAAACAATTATTAAAAGAAGCACCATGGACCGTTTACAATATAAAATAATAAAAACCGAATCACAATACAATAAATATTGTGATATGCTGGAGGCATTGGTAGATAGTGGCAGGAAGGCCAAAGCCATTCAGGAAGAAATTGAGCTGCTGACCCTTCTTATTGAAAAATATGATGCAGAGCACTCTTTTCTGAATAATGCAGACCCGATTGAACTGCTGAAAGGCCTGCTGAAGGAACATAAAATGAAAGCCATTGACCTGGCAAAACTCCTGCATGTAAGTGAAGGTCTTGTTTCCGATATACTTCACTACAAAAAAGGCCTATCCAAAGAAACCATCCGGGTACTCTCTGAAAAATTCAAAGTTAGCCACGAAGCTTTTAACAGGCCCTATCAACTGCATCTGCCTTTGAAACAAAAGCCGAAAATTACAAGATTAAGAAATATCCCTGCAAGGAGTGTAACAGCGTAGTTGATTTATATTTTTTCTCTACTTCCGCTTACTCTTCAAATACTTCTCCTGTATCACTGCACTCATCGGCTTATCATACACTTTACTTTCCACCCAGGAAATAATATCGAGATATGCAAAGGCCCGTGTTTCAAAACGATTTTTTTCCAGGTGCTTGATAGTATGCAATAGTTTTTCAAATTCAGGTTTCAATTGACGGGGAGATAAGGGAAGGGACTGCCGTAAAAACTTAAACATCGAATCCTCCACCACCGTCAGATTTTTCATTTTGGCCATGAAGCGGTACACCGATTTGCTGAGCGATTCCATCAGCATATCATTACCCAGCTCATAATGCGCCATCAGGTGTACCACCCTTGCATAGCACTGCAGATCATACCGCAGGTTGGTTTTATCATTGATGATCTTTTGCAGGTAATCAATAGAACGATTATAATCCCCGCTGCCAAAATACAACATGGCAAACTTATAATTCAATACCAGTACCCGGTGACTGTCCAGGAAAATATCATATTCAGCCAGTTCTTTTTCTATACCGGGCACCAGCAGCAGCCCTTCTTTAAAAGTGCCATGAATAAAATGCTGGTTAATACGGGCCGTGCTGATATAGATAAATGCCTGTATGCGGAAATTGTCATGGCCCTTTACCCGGTCGGTTTTAGCCACTTCTTCAAACAGGTGTAAGGCTTTTTCAAATTCCCGGTGGTTGCGCAGATCAAAATGCGCATTGAGCAGGTAATGGATGGATTTGATATAATGGCTTGTTTCCACCCTTTTCATCAGCGGTTGTTCATCAAACAACCGCACCTGTTTCTGAGCATAGCGATAGTACTGCAAAAAATCCTGCCGGATAAATGCATACCAGGTATAACTCTGATACAGGTAAAGCCTTTCATAAAAACCGGTTTGTTCCCGTACATTGGCAGGCAAGCTTTCTTTCATAAACGCTTTTATATCCTTTTCATCTTCTTCATTACGAGCATGGCCATGCTGTACAAACCAACTGAATAATTTCAACGCCAGGTTAGAAAGCCTCGCCACCATATCAATATGCCTGCTTACTTCATTGGCTTCCAGCGCCAGCGCATCGGCCCTGAACTGCACGTTTCTGGTAATATGCAACCCTTCAATCCTTTTTTCCAACGCAATCAATTGCTGCAGAAAATTGAACTTTTGATTAGCCCTCGCAATTTCCTTGGCCCGGTCTATAATGCGGAGGCTTTGCATGAAAAGCCCCTTCTTGTAAAGGATGTGGGCATAGTCAAATTGTTCATTCAGTTGCAGGTCCATGCTATCAGCACTTTTCAGCAGCCGAAGGCTGGCAAGTATCTGTTTGTATAAATGGGTTTTCAGGTTGGCCAGTTGGGGCTTTGTTACATCCTCCAGTTTTTTCAATAATGCCTTTTCATCATAGTCTTTCAGTTTGTCGAGCGCATCAAAAAGCCGGACGATCTTGAGGTCTTCGTTTCCGGAGCTTCGTTTTATATAGAGCTTAAAATGCCTTTTTTCGGCTTTTTCAAGCGATTTAATGAGTAGAAATAATATATCTGTGTTGCGGTTGGGCATCATAAAGAGTTTTTGCTGAAATCCCCTGCCAGTAAAGGTTTTGCAAACGTCCCGGGCTGTTAGGCATACTGAAATGTTGCCGTATTTGTTTTGAAGCACAAGGCACTGCACACTACTTTTGTGTCAGAAGATAAATCATACGGCAGCAAGCGTTGGAAGGGCAAGTGTTAGAGGTCAAAGTTAAAGCCAAATATCTTCAAAAACTGATAATCGGCAACGAGAGTCAGCAATCAAACTCCAGTATTTAAGAATTTCATATGGCAAGCAATCGTTAGAGGTCAGTCCGTTTCTACGGAAGGACCTTTTTTTGTTTCAGACCCGCTAAAATAACAATTTATTAATTGCAATAAAATTTCTTCCGGCTTTTTTTCAGTATTTCTACCTATTCCTGCTTTTTGTTGAATAAAGTCAATCTATCTCCGCCAGTCCTGAGCGCCTGATTATATATCTTCACACCGTAAATAATTTTCTATGGCTATTCGTATTTTCATTACCGGCGGCACTTTTGATAAAGAGTATAACGAACTGAACGGGGAATTATATTTTAAGGACACTCATCTTTCCGACCTGCTCGATATGGGCCGGAGCAGGGTGCCTGTGGAAATTCGAACCCTTATGATGGTAGACAGTCTTGAAATGACAGAACAGGACAGGAACCTGATCGTTCACCAATGCAATAACTGTGATGAAACACAGATTGTGATTACACATGGTACCGATACCATGTCAGAAACAGCTAATGTGCTGGCACAAAAAGTAACCAATAAAACAGTGGTACTTACCGGCGCTATGATCCCTATAAAGTTTGGTAGCTCTGATGGATTATTCAATCTTGGCAGTGCATTGGCTTTTGCACAAACATTACCGCCGGGTGTATATGTAGCCATGAATGGCCGTTGCTTTAATTGGGATAATGTTCGCAAGAATAAACAGACCGGCGTGTTTGAAGAAGTGAAGTAGAGAGAATATCGCACAGAGGATAAAAGAGAGAAAGAGAAATACCTGTTTATAAAAAACCTCCTTTCTTCTCCGTGCGAAGTGTATTTATTCAATCACCAACACCGAATCCCTGTTTTCGGGAGTGATTTCAAAGAGTGGCTTACTCATTTTCCCATGCTTATAAATTTTAGTGCCCAAAGGGAAATACTCTTTATGTGCGGCGCCCGGCCTTATATCAATACCATAGCTTCCTTTTACAGGGTACACTACTTTTAATTCAATCAACCTGCCAGTTTTATTTTGTATCCGGGTTTTTATCCGTGTATCTTCCAGCTCTGCAGGATAAGGAGACACTTTAGGCACAAAACCGGGATCAATAATATCGCCATTACCATATCTTGAAGAACCTGTACTTGCCAATGCAGCTCCGATATTTTTTATATCGCCATTACCGGAACCGTTGGCGGCAAATGTCTTTGCCGCATTTACCGTTATGTCGCCATTGCCGGAGGAGCGTACAACAGCCTGCTGTGCTATTAAATTACCTGCATTTACATTGCCATTACCGTTTTTCTTTATTTCCAGATCTGCCACAGTTCCGCTCAGCACCACATCGCCATTGCCTGATTTTTCTATCCTGAAATTATTGCCGGTAATTCCATTCACCCTTACATTGTCGTTGCCGTGGTGATCCAGCAAAGAAATTTCCGGCAGTGAAATTTTTATTTTAATGTTCGTATTTTCAATATACATTTTGTTATTAAGGTTGCCTGTCAGTTCCATTACCAGCTTTCCGTTATTATTGGATACGGATAACAGCGGTTCCAGGTTATCATCAATATCAATCATTATTGAAAAGGGTTTTCCCACTTCTATTTCCACTTTGCCTGATAAATCGGTCAGGCTTATTTTATCAAAGTCTTTATAGTCAACTGTTTTACTGATGATTTTTCCTGAACCGCTCAGCGGCCCCTTTTGTGCATTTAGTACAACTGATGAAACAATCAGCAGCAGGCCTGCAAATAATATCTTTTTCATAACTATAGTTTTAAATTAATTTTATTTTTACTTAATCCGGTTGATTTCATCCTGTGCGCCCAGCTCTCTTTCTCTTGCCTTGTAACTGGTTTTACCAAACTTCCAGGTTAGTTGCAAACGAACATTCCTGCTTTCCCATTTGCGCAGGTAATTGTAATTTACATTACCAAAATTTACTTCCTGTTTCCAGCGTTGGGTATTGAAAATATCTGTAACAGATAAACGAAGGTTTAGCTTGTCGTTGAAAACAGATTTACTAACCCCCGCATTTACACTGCCCAGCCAGGCTGTACTGGACATTGCATCTTTTGTAGCAATATTGCCCCAGCTGCTCAGTTGTACTTTCCATTTATCTGGTAAGGTAAAAGTATGGCTGCTGTACCAGTTCATCCCCCAGGCGGTATTATCTAATTTCCCTTCCGGTATTTCCCCGTTGAATTGTTTGTAATAGGGGCTGAGGTTGGTATAACTATCCCACCATTTGGTAACAGGCATCCCCAAACTGAAATTCAGGTAATACCGGTTTTCACTGCCAATATTATAATTGGTGGCTTCTGTTATTTCACCTTTTTGGGTGCTGATGCTTTGAAAAGAATTATTGGTATGGCTGTAACCCATGCCAACATTTAACGCATCCCGGTAAGAATAGGTCAGTTCAATATTATTACTAAACTCCGGCAACAGGTAAGGATTGCCCCTTTCCCGGCTGTAATTATCATAGATATATTCAAAGGGGTTCAGGTCCTGGTAGGTAGGCCGGTTAATTCTTCTGCCATACGAGAAGCCAAAACTGTTTTTATCATTCATCGTATAACGAACAAACGCAGTGGGAAAAATGTTGAAATATGATGTATCAGGATAATTTAGCTGAACATTTTTTAAGTCAGTGCTTTTACCCTTTATCACTGTTTGCTCTGCCCTCAGCCCCAATTGATATTCCCACTTTTTTATTTTTTGATTAAAGCTTGTATAGCCGGCAACCATTGTTTCAGTATAATTAAACATATTGGTACGGCCGGTATCAGGCTGTAATTGATTCACCTTCCAGGTAAAGGCATCGAGGTCGTTGGATGTTTGTATGGTATTCCACTTTAATCCCGTTTCAATTTTTGCATTTATTTTCTTAAGTTGTTTGCTGAAATCCAATTTGATACTGTAAATCTTTATATTGGTCAGCACCGCCTGGTCATTGGCCGTATAACCATATTTAATATTTTGACTATTCAGCAAATCCGTTGTTACCAATCCATTGCTGTTATTTTTAAAAGAAGTATAATCAGCATCAATATTCAGCTCCGTACCTAATGTGTCTTCAAATTTATAATTGAGGTTATAATTATAGCGGCTGTTCCGCTGACGGTTATCATTTAATGTGTTCAGCGAAGAGTCGGTGGTGTTATTGGTTTTAATTAAAGTAGTGCCTGGTGTATACAGCTTACTCCAATATTCATTGCCTTTTGCCATAAACCCAAAAGTGCTTTTGGTACTCATATAAAAATCTGCACCGGCCTCGAAACTTATATTTTTAGAATTATCCTGGTCAACCGTTCTGTTCTCAAATGTTTTCTCCACACCATTGCTGTTTACAAAACGATTGATAGCTCCGTTTGTATTTTGTCTTGATTTCCTGGCGGCGGCATTGGCAAACCAGTTCCATTTTCCCTGGCGGTGGTTCAGGTTAGAAGAAAAATTGAAATTGGGATGATTGCTTTGGGTATAGGAAGTGCTCAGGTTTCCGTTTGTTCCCCTCACGGTATTTTTCTTCAACCGGATATTAATGATACCGGCATTGCCCTGTGCATCATATTTGGAAGAGGGGTTCATGATGATTTCTACTTTATCCACTACAGAGCCCGGGGTAGCTTTTAAGTAATTGGCCAAATCTTTCCCGCTGAGTTGGGTTGGCCTGCCATCTATCAGCACATTTACGCCATTTTTTCCAGCAAGATTAATGGTTTCATCATTGGTAATGGAAACACCGGGAGCTCTTTGTAATATTTCGAACAGGGTGCCGCCGGTAGCCACAATGTCGCTCTGTACATTCAGCACCATTTTATCCACCTGCATTTCTACAAATGGCTTTTTGCTTCTTATCACCACCTCGCCCAGTTTTTTTTCTTTGTTGAACTGGCTGGTCGTGTCTTTTTGCTGGGCTGCCAGCGAGAGGCAAAAGAAAAAAACGGGGAGGAAAATCAGTTTCATACATTTTTGTTTTGTAAATCAAAAATGCATCAGCCAAAAGCCTTAGTCGCTGCAAAGGATGATTTGAGACGGATAAATAAGGTCTCAATAAATAATGAGAAGTATCAGATTATCTAATTAGTTGGCACTGAGGCTATCTATGTATTCTTTGGGGGTTTTACCTGTTACTTTTTTAAAGGAGCGGTTGAAGGTGGCTTTAGAATTAAAACCGCCATCGTAGGCTATTCCTAAAAGGGTTTGCCGCTGTTGTTCGCCGCTTTTCAGTTTATTTATCACTTCCTGCACCCGGTAAGAGTTAATGAAATCGTTGAAATTTCTGCCCGTTCCGTCGTTTATTACTTTAGAAAGAACAGACGTATTGGTGTTAAGCTGCTTGGCTAAGTCGGTTAAGGTTAGTTCAGCTTCCAGGTGGGGCTTCTTATTATCCATGTACCCCAGCAATTTTTCTTTCCAGCGGGCTAATTCCGGTAATGATTCTTTTTCAGGCACCGCATTTTCTTCAGGAGCTACCGGTTGCTCCCTTTCTGCAAAATGAAGTTTTTCCAGCAGCCGCGGTTTGGCAAAATATCCGGCGATGCTTAAATAATACGTCATCACACCCAGGAAGAGATAAGCATACCAGTCAAAAATATAAGAGTGGTAACCAACCGTTTTAAACTGTGCAATCACATTGAATAAAAAAATAATAATAACACCGGCGCTGATTGCATACAGAACATTGCGCAGCCAGTCGAAACGGATTTCTTCCGTAGCAGAAAAATTTTGTTTTACATATTGCTGGTATGAACGGAAAGAACGGATGGTTATAAACAAATAATAAAAGAATACAGTATATGAAATTAACCCGGTCCAAATGTTTTTATCTAAATCTGCCAGGGGCCCTTTGGTTCCATACTGGGTGTTTTCTGTATTGGGGAATGGCCCGTTGAAAGCATAATCAATAACAAACTTTCCAGCTATCAGAAACAGCCAGGCTACCGGAAGCACAAAATGCTTCCAATGTTTTTTTTCAAATTTAAACTCTGCATTGGTCAGGCTTAGAAAATAGAAATAGAGCAGTGGACCCATCCATATTACATTTTCAAATGGGAAGTAGAACATAAAACTGGTAAAGCCGTCATGTGTATCATACCAGCCGGCGAAGCCCAGCATCCAGTAAGCGATTTTAATGGCATTAATCAACAGCAGGAAAGCAAGCAATTTATCACTGAGTTTTTCTTCGTTCCAACCCCGGTAAGCCAATAGCACAGAAAATAATACCCCCTGAAGAAAGGCAGGCAGTAAAAGGGAGCTGTATAGGTTGAAGTCGAAAGGCATAGGCTAAAATAAGTATTCGTTCAGAATAAAACGAATATGTAAGCCTTTGGTTCAGGTAAATATCCAAAACTAATGTTGAAACGGAGGCGGGCCATCATTGCCGCCTGGTTCACCCGGTTTTCGCGGATGGAGTTTTTTTGCTGCATCTTTGTATTTCTGGTATTGGGTTTCTGTTAATACCTTTTTGACAGCTTCATCTCTATCCTTTCCTAATTTATCCATTGTGTCTTTTACTTTCAGGTCTGGCGGCGGCGATGGCGGATTATCTTTTCTTAATTTACCGGCAGCAATAAAAAAAGATTTGCAGGCCAATTCAATGGCAGTTTTTTGTGGGGCAGTTGGCTGTACTTCCTGTTGTATTACTTCATTGGTACTTTTCAACCGTTCTTCAATAGTTGGCGGTTTTGGTGGTTGTGCT
Organism: Chitinophagaceae bacterium; assembly: GCA_031441485.1. Lineage (GTDB taxonomy): Bacteria > Bacteroidota > Bacteroidia > Chitinophagales > Chitinophagaceae > JJ008. The sequence goes on along the minus strand of JANOEQ010000058.1, from coordinate 37,414 downwards.
TTTATGGCAATAACAAACAACACAATTCCTGAAACCATAACTACTTTCTTTCTGCAATTATTTTTATATAGATGAATGAGTGTTTAAAAATTCTCCGGTGATACAATTATTAATTATGTGGCGGTGGCCTGTTACCTTCCGGGCCACCCGGTGGCGGTAGGCCTTTTGGTCTTTGTTCCCTATATTCTCCCATCAAACAACGACCAGCGTATGGATAGGTGTCTGTAACAAAGTACATATATTTTCCATTCACCTCTTTACCGTTGCATTCATCCAAATCTCCAAGCCCTTTTACATATTCCCAATCAGAAATAAATGTTCCATCCGGCGCAGTGTTTTTCATTTCTTTACTAATCTTTTCTTTTCTGGTATTATAAACACATAGGTCGCCAGTTCTGGATTTACTTGTTAATCTAAAGCTTGGTTTATATTTGCCGCTTTTTGAATAATAAATAGGGAATCCATCATGTGCAAAACCAACTAATACTAAATCTTCTCCTTTATAAAGTGCTTCAACAAGCCCTGTAGGTGCACCATGATAATGATAAGCACCGGTAGGTTGTACATGAGCATGGTTAGAGTCTAAGCCAAGGTTTACTAAGGTTTGAAATGCCTCTATTCTGTAACGTTCGCCGGTTTCACACACAAATGCTTCTGCCGTTTCTGGCTCAAATTTTACGCCATTAACAGCAACACCTGGTTCTCTCGCCCATTTGGCTTTGCCTGTGTAAACAGGATATAATGGAAATGAATATTTAATTTTTTGTGCTGAAATAGTGTTGGGATTACCGGCATTGGGAAAGCTACCCGTTTTATGATTAGGAAGACTGTTGGTTGACATCAACCGTTTGTCTCCTGCTATAGTAACCTCTGTTTTTGTTCCATAGGTTTTATCAATTATAGTATATGCGCCCAAATAATTATTTTCGGTTTTCACTTCAGATTTTAACACTTCTGAATTTGAAGCGTTTTTTTCAACAGTGGTTTTTTGGGGGGTATTACATCCGGTATTAGCAAGAATAATAGCAACAATAACAATTAACAGCTTATTCATATTCAAAATGGTTACAGTCGTAATTATTTAATTAAGAATACACAATTCGTATTACTAAAAAGAATATTTATTCTTCCTTCTTTAACTCTTTAATATCGTTTTTTAAAGAAGTCATACTGTTATTATCAAGGCTATTGTATATGCCCCTGATGTGGCGGTTCTTATCTACCAACACAAAATTTTCTGTGTGCAGAAAAATACTGGTATCGTTGTTTACGCCAAGGTCTTCTTCAACAAAATAAAATTTACGTCCCAGGTTGTAGATATCATCTTTATTACCTGTCAATAACTTCCACTTGTTATACTGAACGCCTTTTTTTTCAGCATATTTTTTTAATACCGGTACACTGTCTTTTTCAGGTGTTACCGAATAAGAGATTAAAATAATATCATTGTCATTTGAAAATTCTTTTTGTAAAGCAGACATGCTCACTGCCATTTTCGGGCAAATGCCCGGGCAGGAGGTAAAGAAAAAATCTGCCACACTAATTTTGCCATCCAGGTTTTTTTCAGTGAAGGCCGCCCCCTGCTGATCAAGCAGCTTAAAACTTCTTATAGCATGAAAAATCTTTTTATCAGGCATTTCCCATTTGGGTGTAAAGTCTGACGTATCATAATAAGGTAATTTCCTTGCGTTTTCTATGCAGGAAATCAAAATACACAAGAAAATAAATATTACACTATTTTTTATCATTGGCTGTTTTAAATTTTTCATCATTCAATGTATAGCAAAGCCCTGATTTTTGTAGCCCGTACCGGAATCCATCCTTTACTTCATAATTAATATATGCTTTACCATTTTCCGCCCAGGCCTGCTGCATACCATCTTCCCTGTCATTTTTAAAACTCAGAAAGGCATAAGGCTGGCCGCTTTCATACCATTGTTTGTTTACACCTTCTCTTTTATCATTTAAATAATAAAACTCGAATTTTTGATTGCCATTTTCCCAGTAGCCGGTATGTTTTCCAAAACTTTTATTTTCTTTATACATCCTGATAAACCGGAGTTTTCCATCGGGATAATAACTGATAGAAGTTCCGTTCTGCATTCCGTTTAAATAACCAGAGATCATGCTTACCTGGTTATCTTCATACAATTCTCTTCGATAACCTGAAAATGGAAGGTTATTAAAATAATAAATACCATTATCCAGTCTAAGGTTTTCATCAGTTGCCGATACCGTATCCATAGGTATTAAAGCAGTATCTACAAAGAAGGAGATGGGTTTAACGGCTATCTCTTCCTTTGTATTGCTGCAACTGATAAAACAAAATATTGTTGCAGCAAAAAAGATCATTTTAAAAAGTAAACGTTCCTTTTGTACCATGATAACTTCCTGCTTTTAAAACATAAAATCCAGAACTCATATAGTTTACATTTGAGCAATGGTAATGATAAATTGCTGTTGAATATTCGGTGGTGGTGGTGGTATGTCCGCCATTGGCATCCAAACCTGTGGCATAAGCACCAGTAGAACTGCATTTTCTGCCGTAGATAGGAAAACCATCTCTTAACCAGCCAATCAGCTTTACATCATCATCAGAAGTAAAATCTCCATTAAAATGGTAGTGGTATAAACCGCCCGGGCCACTGTGAGCACCAGCTCTATCAAAAGATAGAAGTGTTCCGGCATCTACCGGCACATTTCCCCCTTCTCTGTCGTTGTAAATAGCTACCCCATTTAAAGCCATTCCAATTGGGCCAAGCGAAGTTGCTTCCTTTGTATTTGCTTCTACAGGATTGATAGGAATGGACATTACAAATGTTTGTGATTGCAGGTTTCCGGGGTTTACGGTTTGTCCCGCTGTTTGCGCTTCATATAGTGTATTACCAACACCCCAATAGGGTGTTACATGGTCAGGCGTGCCATTTGATTTCAATGTAAGTGAAGTACCATTGGATGATAATGTTACGGCAGATTTGTAATTGCTGCTGAAAACTGTGGGTACGGTTGCGGTGCCGCCTGTGCCAGTATCATCAACAGAATCTTTTTTACAACTATGTGTAGTTACAGTTAATAGTGTCGCAGTAGCTATGCCAAATACTATTTTCATATAATTATTGTTTTATTGAATTATTTAACCTGGTTTAGTTGTTGTGCCGGATAATTACCATTCCCTTTTTCTCCGGGATGTGGTGGGTTATTTTTCCTTCATTTATCTTCTTCATTTAAAAATGTTTTGAATGCTGATTCAATGGCAGTCTTTTGTGTGGCAGTGGGCTTCACCTCCTGTTGTATTACCTCATTGGTTTCTTTCAGACGTTCTTCAATGCTTAGCGGCTTAATTGGTGGTGGTGGTTGTGCTTTTATGGCGATCGCAAAAAAACACAAATCCTGAAACCATTATCACTTTCTTCATGCGACTGTTTTTATATAGATGTATGTGAAGCTGAAAACCCTTCGGTAATAAAATATTATTATCCCGGAGGCGGTGGCCTGTCACCATCTGGCCCACCGGGTGGCGGACCTTTCCTGTCATTACCCGGGCCCTTTGGTCGCCGTTGTTGTCCCATCATGCTGGTTACCTGGTGAATTATTTCATCAAATTTTGTTTGTTGTTGCGGTGTACACAAAGCCCTTACTTTTTGAAAATGGTTTAATGTAAGCAGGTCTAATTCTTCTGTGCTTGCACTTACAGCTTTTGCCGCAGCCTGTTTTGCACTATCTGTTACGTTTGATTGTTTCAGTAAATCAAAAAAAGATTCTTTAGCATTTTTTATTTTTTCACGCAATAGTTCTGCAGCCTGCCGGTGATCTTTTCTCAATAAATCCAGCTGCTCCTGTTGTTTGGTGTCCAGTTTTAATTCCTGTACTAAAAATTCCTGTGGTGTGCCTTTGTGTTGAGGCGGATGTTTGGTTCTGCCCAGCCAAAACATAGTGATCGTAGCAGCATTGGCCACTAAAAGCAACACCACCAGCCAAACTAATAATTTATTTTTTGTTCCTGAATTCATTTGTCGTGCTTCAATTTCAATATGATGAAATGGATTGATCGTAGGATGTAGCAAAGTTTTGCAGCGGCGAAGCAGATGCTTTAGTGGTTGTCTGTTTCGATTTAAACTGTTGCGAAAGCATAAAACCATTAACCGCCAGCAGCAGAACTAATGTTGCCACCACCCAAACTGGTTTTAGTGGAAAGCTCCAGCCCAGCTCCTGTAGTTCTTTCTGCATCTTTGCTTTCAGCCGGGTGTAAAAGAAGTCGTCAGTACTGGCTTCCTGCATACCCTGCAGGCTTTGCAGGTGTTGGTCTAGTAATGGTGTAAAGGTTTCTTTCATTTTTTTATCTTATTGTTTTATAATAATCTCCCAGTTCTTTTTGCAAATTCGTTTTTGCCCTGCTTATCAGCGATTCCACTGCTTTTATATTTTGCTGCATTATTTCACAGGCTTCTTCATAATTCATGCCCTGTACTTTTATCAGCGTGAACGCCAATTTTTGTTTTTCGGGTAATGATTCAATGGCTTTGAATAAAACCGCTGCCTTTTCTTTATTCTCAGCCATTATTCCCGGATGATGAAATGACTGATCGGTGCTCTTTTTTTCTTCCGGCATCCACCAGGGCATCAGGGTATGCAGCCGCTGCCTCGTTTTTCTTTTTCGTATTTTATCCAATGCCTTCCGCACGGCTATCCGGTATATCCAGGTGGATAGGGAAGACTCTTCGTTAAATGTTTTTACCGATTCAAAGACCTGTATAAATGTTTCCTGGGCCGCATCTTCTGCTTCTTTGGTATCCTGCAAAATGTTGAGTACAGTATGAAACACCCGGTTGCGGTAATTTTCTACCAGCCACCGGAAAGCAGGTTCATTTCCCTGCCGCAGTTGTTGTATCAATTCCTGTTCATTCAAATGGATTTCAGTATAGACGCTTCAAGCTAATTAAATCCTTCGGGAAAGGCTGAATTTAGTGAATGCCGTGGTGCTTTCTCCATTTTTGGGTATCCTGGTTTTTAAGCGGCCAGACGTATAAGACAAGAAAGTCGGCTTTTTTAGAGCCGACCTAATGGGGGTGCTGGATTTTTTTTACCCTATTTTCTTAATCCCATAGCTTCCTTTTATCGGATGCACCAATTTTAATTCAATCCACTGATCGGCAATATTTCATATCTGGGTTTTTACATCCCTATCTTCCTTCTCTGCCGGATAAATAAAAGTAGTAATAGCGTCCGCTAATTCCCTGCTCTCCCAATCCGCCCAAATAACCGTTCAGAAAGCCTTTTCTTTTCTGTAATGATTTCTGCCTGCGCTGAGAGGCCTTCTACAAAGAGTATGTTTTTCTTATAATTGGTTATTAATCCATCGGGCAATGACACCTTTGCAAGGTAGCCGCTATCACTGGGGATACTTTTGACAAACTCAATCCTGCCCTTTATACTACCAAATTCCTGCGACGGGTAACTCGGAAATTTCAGCAGCACCGACTGCCCGGCTTTCACTTTTCCAAAATTGGTTTGTGGCACCAGCATTTCAACAAAATACTGATTAGAAGGGTTAGTTACATATCCAATCACTTGTCCGGTTTTAAACTGCTGATTTTCCTGCGGAAATCCGGCATACACCAATCTTCCGCTTACCGGAGAGATCAACAAATGTTTTTGTTTCCAGTCTTCCACTACATTCCGGTAAGCATTTAATCCCTGTACAAATACCGTCCTTTGCTGTGCTATCTGGTTGTCCAGTTCCATCATTTCTTTCTGCAGCGCATTCTGCTGCCCCTCGTTATTAATGATAGAGGCATTCATTTGCGGAATGTTCATTTTTTTATTTATTAACTGGCTCTGTTGGTTCCGATAATCAAAATCATTAACCAGTGCCTCTTTATGAAGCGTATCATGCACATCGTAGTTCTTTTGGATGATCGTCAAATCCTGCTGCTGAAGGTCTTTTTGCTGCTGTAATGTGCCCAGTAACTTTCGTGTATTAGCTAAATCTCTCTGTAGCATCAGCTTCTTGGTTGGGTAGAAGCCGGTACTCAAATAATCTTTAAATTGAACATATCCCTGCATAAACGTCTGATGGGCTGACTGCAATTCACCCAGCCTGGAAAAAGACTGACGATTGTCATTCCAGAAACGGGGTATTTCTTCCAGCCGGTTACTGTCTGCAAAATATTGCAGCGTATCGAGAATTGCTGAAAGATTCAACACCTCATCATGACTACCTGTACTTTCCATATAGCCGATTACCTCATCCTGCCGTATATCCGAACCATCTTCTTTAAACAGCCTTATCAATCTCCCGCCATTTTTAATAATCACCTGCTTGGGTGCGTTCACCGACTGAACAGAAGCCCTTGCCTGCACCACATCGGGGTATTGGATAAAATAACTCCCTGCGGCTAACAATAGCAACAGCACAAATAATATCGGTATTACACGGCGAACGAGTAAACCGGGGCGGTGACTGATAAAATCCCGGAGCTGTTCACTCCTTAGACTTTTTTCTTCCTGTATGGGCATTTAAATAAGATTAGTTGCCTAATTCTAATTGATTTTTGACTAATTCATAATATTCCCCCCTTTGCAGGGTCAACTCCTCATGGGTACCCTGCTCTGTTATACAACCATTATTCAGCACAATGATTTTGTCTGCATGTATTACAGTACTCAGCCGGTGAGCCACCACCACCACCGTCTTACCACGGAAAAATTCGTTCAGGTTCTCCATTATCGCTTTCTCATTGTTTGCATCCAGTGCGTTGGTGGCTTCATCAAAGAAAATATATTCCGGGTTTTTATATACAGCCCTTGCAATTAGTATCCGCTGCTTTTGACCGGCGCTTATTCCGTTTCCTTCGGCACCTATTTTAGTATTAAATCCCAATGGAAGGCTTTCTATAAAAGGCAGGATATTAGCTACCCGGCAGGCATGCACCAGCCTTTTATAATCAAGCATTTCTTCACTCACCGCAATATTTTTGGCAATATTGTCATTGAAAATATAACCTTCCTGCATTACGCTCCCGCAATGCCGCCGCCAGAACCTGGGACTGATATTCTTTAATGCCGATTCGCCCACTTTTATTTCTCCCTTGTAGTTTTCATAGAATTTCAGCAATAGTTTCAGCAAAGTTGTCTTTCCACTACCGCTCATGCCTACAATAGCTGTTACCTTTCCTTCAGGTATGGTAAGCTCTATATCTTTCAGTACAGGTTCATTACCCGCCCCGGGATAGGTGTAGGACAGCCCCTTCAATTGCAAACTTCTGCTTTCAGGTAAATGACTTATAAAACTCCTTTCAGCAGGCTCTTCTTCTTCCAGTTCATGTATTTCATTTAATCTTTCTAATGATATTTTAGCATCCTGTGCAGATTGTACAAACCCGATCAGTTGCTCCACAGGGCTGTTGAGCTGTCCTATAATATATTGTATGGACATCATGGCCCCCAGCGTAAGCTGGCCATCAAGCACCGCTTTAGCTACAAAAAAAGTAATCAGGATATTTTTCCCTTCATTGATAAAAAAAACACCTGCTTGCTGGTATTGGCTTAGGGACAGGCCCCTGAAACTTAGTTTAAACAATTGCGCCTGTAGGTTTTCCCATTCCCATCGTTTAGATTGTTCTGCCCCATTCAGTTTTATCTCCTGCATGCCATAGATGAGCTGCATGGTGACTGTATTTTCCTTACTCGCAATAGCAAACCGTTTGAAATCAAGCTGACGGCGGTATTTCAAAAAAATCTTTATCCAAAAAAAGTACAGGATACTGCCTGTGACAAAAATGAAAAAAATAGTTTTATTGTAGAACAGCAGTACTACAGAGAACATAATAAGGTTCACTATTGAAAACAATACAGTCAACGTGGAGCCTGTTAAAAAACTTTCAATCCGGCGATGGTCTCCCAGCCGCTGTATAATATCTCCCGTCATTTTGGTGTCAAAAAAACTGACAGGCAGTTTCATCAGTTTTATCCAGAAGTCGGAAAGAATGGAAGCATTGATATGGCTGCTGATAAATAAGAGTAGCCGGCTTCGGATAAACTCTACCACCATACGGCTGAAGAAAAGTACCAGTTGAGCTATCAGTACCAGGTAAATAAAGGGCAGATTATTGGTATTGATACCAGTATCTACAATGCTTTGTGTAAGAAAGGGAAATATTAATTGCAGTAAACTGGCGATACCCATGGCCATAAATACCTGGGCAATATATTTTTTATGCCGGGTAAGGTATTTTAATAAACGGCCCCAACCCAAGCCTGTTTTAGATTCTTCCTTGTGTTCATCCTGTTCATAAAAGAGTGGGGTTGGTTCCAATAATAAAGCTACTCCCAACCCATCGCCTGTTACTTCGTCTTTGGTACTTAGCCAGTGTTTACAAAACTCGTCTTTAGTATAGGTGATAATCCCTTTGCCAGGGTCAGCAACCAGTATTTTTCGTTTGTCAGCATTGGGTGTAACAACCACAAAGTGGTTTTGCCCCCAATGCACTATGGCAGGAAGTTTCGCTTCTCTTATAAGCTCATAGTATGTCAGCGTTACCCCTTTTGCATTGAACCCTATCTTTTCCGCTGCCTCCGCTATACCGAGTAAGGACACCCCTTCTTTACTTATCTGTGCGGCATTGCGAAGCGTTTCAATATTTACTGTTTTGCCATAATGCTTTGCCACCATGCGAATGCAGGTGGGGCCGCAGTCCATGATGTCGTATTGCTTATAAAATGAAAAAGTTTGCATTATAAACTGTCATAATAGCACTTGAATCATTAGTTTCAGAAAAGCTTCGCAATTGTAAATAAGAAGTCCTGATTAGTGAAAATCATTTCATATTTTCCTTCAGGATTCTTTCAAGGACATCAAAATTTGAAACCCCATTATCTCTGAAAAGGATTTTCCTATCAGGACCAATTAAAATATAGGTAGGATAAGCAAGTATGGAATAATTAGTAAGCACCGGGTTGTCTTTATCTGCCATATTAATAAAGCCATGTATCCAATCCATTTTATACTGATCAATTATTTTATTTAACTCGGGAACATTTTTATCCTCATCATACGCGACACTGATTACTTGCAATCCTTTATTTTTATACTCCCTGAAAATTCGCTTTATGTCAGGTATGGATCTGATACAAGGTCCGCACCAGGATCCCCAAAAATCCAAAAGAATAAAGCTGTCCACCAAAGAGGATAAGCGGATCGAATCTTGCTCCAGGTATTTTTTTACAACAAATGCAGGTGCTAGATTACCAGTTCTTGTATTATTTAATAAATTAAATTTATCGTTTAAAGAAAGGTATAAAGAGTGATTTCCTGATGTTCTTTTTATTAACCCCAAATATTTTTCAAATTTCTCTAACGGTAATTCTAAATAAATTTTGTTTAATACAAATAAGGCAGTATATGAATCGGGGTGTCGCTCAATAGTTTGAAAATCATACTCTTTAAATTCTCTTTTGAGAGAATCAAGAATTGGATTTAGCTTGTTGACACAAAAAGTATCTTGCTTTTCAAAGCATTTCTGTTTATCACTATCTAGTCGAATCCATTTGAATCCCAAACTTCTGGATCTGCCATCCCATTCTTTGAAAATATTTGTCTCCTTTGAGCCAGTTACAGTTATACCATTTATTTTTTCTACTGTCCCGTTGATTCTAATGCTCCTCTCAGGAATAATGCTAATTACGATTTTTTTATTTAGTGCAAATATGTAATAGATAGCCAGTTCTTTAGACGGGACATTAAAATGAAATTTCTCATTGCTGACGTAAGCAGAATCTATTAATTTATTAGCGTTTTTTATTCTAAGATATAAATAAACATAGCTATCCTCTAAGCCAATTAATTTTCCATGAATTTTAATTTCTTTTGCATATAAGTTTCCAGAAATCAACAAAGAAATCAATGCTACCCATATAAATCTCATACCTATGATATTAAAAGTGGATAAGAAAGAGCTATTAATCTAAGCTCTTTCTTAAAGTTATCAGTTTTTATGCTTATTAAAGTGAACAGCCTGAACTCATACCATACACATAGCATTCAGTTCCAGCGGCATTAACACACTGACATTGATTAGGCCCATTTGTCTGTGCATAACACCAGCCAGTATCTTGTCCAACGCATGTACAGTCTTTAGCGCTGGAAGGTCTGGTTGGGCATCCAAGTCCGCCTCCCGGAGGTGCAAATAATCCCCCTTTGAGATTTTTCATCTCACTTCTTTGTAATTTTTTCATTTTTTAAATTTTAATTGTTGTTAAATACCCGTTTCACTTTTTAGCAGGGTATAGGCTTTAACCCTCTTGTTTGGCCAAACAATATTTTCAATTATCTTTTCTTCATTCTCGCATAACAAATCACTCCTCTGCTATTTGAAATGTCCTGCGAAGTGTCTTACAATTTACTATTTTACCATAATGCTTGGCCACCATACGAATGCAGGTGGGGCCGCAGTCCATGGCATCGTGTTGTTTATAGTAAGGGAAATTTGACATAAAAACCTGAAGAGCAATGCAAATATAGTTTTCAGAAATAGTAGAAATCAGTCTATTACTTATTCTGATAATGAATCGCTGACCTTGAAAGCATTTAATACATATGATTGTATGCTCCTTTATTTAAGTATTCTACAACTGTTTTTTTAAAACTATCAAATTTATCTTTTCCAGTTACCCTCTTTATAATTTTACTTTCTGGTGAAATAAGGAATAAAGTTGGATAGCCATCATTTATATGCATAATTGTTGAAAAGTTTCGATTATCCCCAAAGTACTGTAAGATATTAATCCAATTGGGAGAATTCTTGAGAATAATCTCACTGTCCTGGTTATAACTTTCTCTATTTTCCACTGAAATATTTATAAATGTAATTGAGTCTTTAAAAGGTGTCTGCATCAGACTATCATAAAAGCTACGTATTAGAGGTGAAATCTCGCGGCACGGGACACACCACGAACCCCCAAAATCAATAAATAAGTATTTCCCTTTTAATGAAGTAATATCAATGTCTTTTTTAGTCATCTGATTTAGTATTTTATACTTAGGCAAATAGTAATTAGTATTAAATCCATACTTGACAGTATTTTTTCTTTTTATAAATCTACCTTGTAAAAATTTTCCTGAAAAATCAAGGCTATCTAAAATCCAATAGCCATCGTCTCTAAAAATTGTATCATGAACCAAATAAGGAACCATTTCTGTTTGTTCAGCATAGCATGATGTATCATTAACAAGGAAAATATCGCTTTTCTTGGAAGGATATTCAAAAGCGTTCAGATAGAATGAAGATGATACATAAACTTTCATAAGAGTGCCATTTGATAATATACTTCCACTTAGCTGATTAGATATACGCACTTTTAAATTCCATTTTGTGCAATCATTTCCTAAAATAGTACTCCCGCTTGGGACTGGTAATATCCAGATACTACCGTTGGTAACTTTGCCTCGTATAACTGACTCCAGATTTCTAACCTTAAATGAATTATTACTGTAAAACTCGTTTTTGTTTAACATTTCTTCATCACCAAAGTCATTATTAGAGTTTTTGTCTACAACAAAGTATCGATGCCCTAAAGAATCAATTCCACATAAAATTGCGATTTTGAAATTTGTTTCTCTTTTAAAGTCCTTTTGCTTGATTTTATACAACTCACTGCCGTATTTAAACATCGCTGCTGAAATTTGCCTGGTCTGGTACAACCAAAAAAGATAATTGCTATAATTGGTATAGTATATCTTAACAGAAATACACAAGCTATTTTTAGGAATTCCTTTATAGGAATTCAGTAGCGTATCATTAAAAAAAGAATATTCCGTATTACTAATTTCGCTATTATAAACAGGGCTTGCCGAAAGGGCGACTCTGATTTTCTTTACCTGTGAGTTTGACAATAGGGGAATTAAAAATGAAAACAATATGATAGTTATGTATCTCATATAATAATCAGCGTTAAAAAGTGGCTATCAAAATTACCATGATAGCCACTAATGTTAATTATGAACAGTTTGGCCATGTACGGCAACTGGTCTTTACTCCGTCGCAAGTCACCCCATTATCGTCTTGGGCAGAACAGGATGAGGTTCCAGAGCAGGATATTTTGGGGCAGCCTGTGCAATTAGCAGAAGCAGTGCAGGTACCATTACCACCACCACCACCGCCATCAAATAATCCCCCTTTGAGATTTTTCATCTCACTTCTTTGTAACTTTTTCATTTTTAAAAGTTTTAATTGTTGTTAAATGCCCGTTTCACTTTTTAGCAGGGTACAGGCTTTAACCCTCTTGTTTGGCCAAACAATATTTTAATCCTTCATATCAAACTTTATAATTTCAATAAAATCAACCCAGTTATATAGTTCCGGCAATTGTCTCCCATTAATAAAAAAAGTAGGCGTACCTTTTATATCGGCTTTCTCGTTCCAGATTATATATTTTTCCACTGTACTATTCACATCCATACCATTCGTATTATGCAATTGCTTAAACTTTTCCAAATCGTATATGTGATACCAGTCTTTTATGGCCTTATATGGGTTTACTTTAGCCACTTTTAAAATTTCCTTTGCCGCTACTATCTTGCCATTCTTATCATCATTATTATACAAGGCAAATCTCACCGTTACCGATAATCGGTCCGGGTATTTTTCATACAACTCTTCTACTGCCTGATGTGCCTTTGCGCAAGGCCCGCAATAGGGATTACAGGCAATCACCAGTTGGTAAGGCGCTTCAGGGTTTCCAAATCGTATAGCTTCATCTGCTTCCGGCAGGTTAATGGGATTGATTTCCTGTTGATGCAGTAGCGCATTAAAAATATCGGGGTTCCGCTTTAGCCGGGTGGCTTTTATCTCATTCTCTAATGAGGAAACCTGTTTCTGATAACCTGATTTCAACAACTGCCACACACACAAAACAACTGTTAGTGCTGCTCCAAACAGCAGCGCACCTATTGCTAACCGGCGAACTTCCCCAAACTCCATTGATGGTAACATCATAGCCCCCAATACTGCATTTAGCATCAATACAAACACCACTCCCAGGCAAAGCATACACCACTGCTTTACCACCTTCCACTGATAATAAACGGAATACAATGGAAATATGATCCCAGCTAATGAAAGAAGAAAATAAAAATTTAGTTCAACTGTTTGTCCAATAAGTAAGCTGATGAAAACGTATATAAGTGAACTGGCAAAATACACTATTCCCACATCGCCCCAGGTAAGCCAACTGAACAGTTTTGCCCCTTTTGAAAACAGCACTGATTCGCAGCGGCTGTGTTTAGCCATACTGCATATTTTATCACTCACACTGTTGCTTATGCCAAACTCCTTCTGAGCTATCAACCAGCTAAAATAAAGCCCGATACAACTAAGTACTGTCAATAATATACTTGCTAAAGTGCCTTGGATAATGGCAAGGCCTGCCAGTATTGTAAAGGAAAGTAATAATGCTGCTATCCCAAACCGGTTATTTAGTTTTTCTCTTTTGTGCTGTTTGTCATGAGCTGTATTACCATAAGTTTTTGCCGTTTCTGCAAACATGATATTGCCGCTCCAGTGTTTGTCAAAGTCTTTTACCATTTTTTCGGCAACAGTAATATCTTTAAAGTATTGTATATCGCCGCCTCCTGAATTAAAATGAGCGAGAAAAGGTTTGTTTTCTATTCTCAATTCTTCCTTGCTCCCGCTACAGGCATAGCTTTCAATACCCAATTCTTCCAGCGTATCCTGAATAGCTACTAAGGAGGGATAGTCAGGGTGGCTTTCCAATCGCAAGCGCAGGTAATCAGCAGATACGGACATACCCATTTGTTTCAACAGAAAGGCTACTTGCTGGTGCATAGAAAAAGGCTTAATAGTATACGGTCTCCCGGTAGTAATAACAAAACGGTGTGCCCGATTGCATCATCTATCTGTTGAGGCACTTGCGGAGCCCTTGAGACTAGAGTCAGCAAAAGGAACACACCGTTTACAGGTGTGTTCACTTAAGCCACTCCACGTCTCATTTGAAAGTTCGCAAGTTTTCAACAGAGGGAGTTCCTTAAATTACTTACATCAATATTTTATTTGATGAAAATAAAACAAATTTTGAAGAAACAAATTTTGTTTTGAAAAATGTTTGTGAAAATTAAATTTTTTCTATACTGCAGTTAGAGGAAGTAAATAACTTAAATGGGCATAGCTAAACAAATAAATTAAGGGTATACCATTAGCAGCTTAAGTCTGCCTTAATAGCTCTCATTAATAATTACACTTGTGTTGAAATAAATCTCCCATTGACTATTTACCAGAAAAATTTATGTTTGAAAAAATATTCAGTGAAAAAAATACTTGCGGGCCTCTCTTTGCTGTTTTATATTAATGGCAGCGGGCAAATTTTTACTCTTACAGATATTATCATTCAGGCAAAAGAAAACAGCCTTGCCTTCCGGTCTGCTGGCAGCGAGCAGAAGCTTGCGCAACTGTACTATGCCTCCTTTAAAGCAGGGCTGCGGCCTTCCTTATCTTTTTATGGTAATGTACCTGTATACAACAAAGACAACTATGCAGTAACACAGCCCGATGGCAGTATTAAATTTCTGCCCCGCAGCCAGAACTACAGCAACCTCGGTATTGGTTTTTCGCAGCCGCTGCCATTCAGCGGCGGCACCGTTTCTGTCAATACTGATTTGTACCGCTTTGATGATTTTACTGCAAAGACAAAACAGTACAATGGCACACCCGTTTTTATACGCCTTTCACAACCTCTTTTCAACTACAATCCTTTTAAATGGGATAAACAAATTGCCCCATTGAAATTGCTGGAAGCCGGTCAAAAATATAAAGCCGGCCTGCTGCAATTGGAATATGAAGTATGCCGGTTATTTTTTACGATAATAACCGCCCAGGTGGAAGAACAATTAGCCACAACCAACTTTCAAAACAATACTGCCAATCTCTCTATTGAAAAGAGAAGAGTTCAGCTCGGCGTTTCTGCAGAAGATAAAGTGCTGCAGTTGGAAATGCAGCAAATTCAAAGTCAGCAGCAGCAGTCAACTTCGCAGTTCAATATCCGTAACGCCTTTGCAGAACTTTACACTTATATTAATACCGGAGATACAACTGTAAAACAATTGCAATTGCCTGAAACACTGCCGGTATCACTTCCCCCTAAAGAAACAGTTATTGAATTGGCAAAACAAAACCTGCCGCAGTACATCGCCTTTCAGCGAAAAAGAAAAGAAGCGGAAAGTAAAACCACCGAAGCTAAAATGCAGGGCAAACAGATAGACCTGGTGGCCAGTTATGGATTAAATAATGCCGCAGCAGATATTTCCACCATCTACCGAAACCCGCAAGATCAGCAGCGCTTCAGTATAGGTTTTAATATACCCATTACAGGCTGGGGTAAAAGAAAAAACAGCATTGCCATTGCCAAACAGCAACAGGAGCAAACAGAATTAAACATCAAACAGGAAGAAGGAAAGCTGATAGTTGAAATAACTGGTTTAGCAGAGGAATTACCTGTTTTGAAAAATTACGTCCGCCAATCGCTTATACTCGACACATTATCCCAAAAAAGATTTGCTATCACCACCCGCCTGTTTCAGTCAGGTAAAGTCAGCCTGCTGGAGCTGCAAGCGGCCCAGGCCGCAAAAGACAATGCAAAAAGAGAGTATATCGCTGCGCTGCGCAGATTTTGGGAAAGTTATTATTCGCTGAAATCAAAAACAGGTGCAGGCTTTTGATTTAATGATTAAATCATTTTTTCTGCTTTTCTCCGGCATTTTTTTGCCTGTATTACCGTTATAAAGGGATCTGCGGGTATTATATAGTAATCGAATAATACCATTATTATCTTTCACACAACTTATGAGGGCATACCACCTGTCTAAAACAAATAAGCAACACATTATCACCAGGTTATGTCAATGAAGGCGCACGACAACCTCACTTTTTTTTAATTATACTTAATAACATGATAAGCTTGTGCTGTCAGGTTGTCAGCTCCAGTTAATCACAACATTAAGTACAGCTAAGAAATTCTTAGCATCACTTATCAATACTGATAGCCCGGGCTGATAAATTGTCAGCTCCAGTTAATCGCAGCTTTAAGTACAGCTAAGAAATGCTTAACCTGACCTAAGAAATAGTTAGGTGAACCTAACAAAAAGTGAGGTGGTTTTATGATAGGGAGGCCCTTTTGGTTTTTTGCTGAAATAATCCTGCCGGATATAAAAATCTTACAACTTTGCAGTTCATCATTCGCATCCCTTATGGCAGCACCCCGCAAAGCAGCAGTTGGTTTTATCTTTATCACCCTTCTTATTGATGTAATGGGATGGGGGCTTATCATTCCTGTAATGCCCAAATTGATTTCCACGCTAAAGCATATTCCAATAAACGAAGCCAGTTCTTATGGCGCCCTGCTGTTGTCTGTTTATGCCATTACACAATTTATATTCGCCCCGGTTATCGGCAACCTGAGTGATAAATACGGGCGGCGGCCGGTGTTACTTACCTCTTTATTTGGTTTTGGTATAGATTATTTATTCCTGGCATTGGTCCCCACTTACGGATGGTTATTTGTTGGGCGCATTATCGCAGGTATTACCGGTGCCAGTTTTACTACCGGGGCTGCTTATATTGCTGATGTTAGCACGGCAGAAACCAGGGCCAAAAATTTTGGTATGATCGGCGCAGCTTTCGGGCTGGGTTTTGTTATTGGCCCTGCCTTGGGTGGGTTCCTGGCAGGATTTGGGGTAAGGGCGCCCTTTTATGCAGCAGCAGTTTTATGTTTATTGAACTGGCTATACGGATACTTTGTATTGCCCGAATCATTGAGTAAGGAAAACCGCCGGCCCTTTCAATGGAAAAGAGCGAATCCATTTGGATCTTTAAAGTTTTTGAAAAAAACACCCGGTATTGGCGGCCTTGCTATTTCCTATTTTTTAATTTATCTGGCAGCGCAGGCTGTGCAGGGCAACTGGAGTTTCTTTACCATTCACCGGTTTAAATGGTCAGAAGATATGGTGGGCATTTCTTTGGGAGTGGTGGGTTTATTAGTGGGTGTTGTTCAGGGGTTTTTAACAAGGGTTATTAATCCCAAACTGGGCAATGAAAAAAGTATTTACCTGGGATTACTTCTTTACACCCTTGGGTTGACATTGTTTGCTTTTGCCACACAGGGCTGGATGATGTTTGCCTTTCTTATTCCATATTGTTTGGGCGGCATTGCCGGGCCTTCTTTGCAGGCCACTATTTCGCAGCATGTATCGCCAAACCAACAGGGAGAATTACAGGGTGCATTAACCAGCCTGATGAGCCTTACCACCATCATCGGCCCGCTGATGATGAATAACCTGTTTACTTTTTTCACCACGGATAAAGCACCGTTTATTTTTCCCGGTATCTCTTTCTTATTGGGTGCTGTATTTATGCTGCTGAGTGTGCTTATCGCTTATTATGTATTGCAAAAAGAAAAAAAAGTAAAACCGGTTGTTCTTCTTTAGCCGCTTTACAGGTAAAAACTTTATGCTGTTTAATCTCCTGCTCAGGATTTGAACTTACCTTTAAATTCCCGTTTGAATTCCAGGAAATCAGGAATGGAAACATGTTGCACATAGGAATTACCGGGATTATGGAGAATATATTCCTGGTGATAGTCTTCCGCAGAATAAAACTTACTGAATGATTTTACTTCCGTAACAATTTTACCAGCATACTTTTTTGAGTCGGCTATGGCCTTTACAGCGTGGTCAATAATTTTTTTCTCTTTTTCATTACTATAGAAAGCGATGGACCGGTATTCAGTACCCCTGTCATTCCCCTGCCGGTTTAGCTGGGTAGGGTCATGACTGGCAAAGAATGCGTTTACCAATGCTTCGAATGAAATCTTTGCCGGATCATAAAACACCTGCACCGTTTCTGCGTGGCCTGTTTTACCGGAGCTTACTTTTTCATAATCAGGTTTTGTATCGGTGCCGCCTGCATACCCCGATATTGCATCTCTTACTCCTTCCAGGCTTTGAAAAACAATTTCAGTATGCCAGAAGCAGCCTTCGGAAAAATAAGCCACTGCTTCTGTTGTGGAAGACTTTTGCTGTATTCCTGCCGGTATTTTCACATTACTGTTTTGCGACTGCGCACAACCTGCAAATGCAATGCTTACTGCTATAAAAAAAGGTAGTTTCATGATTATTATTTACTGTGGTTTAGAGCTGGTGGGTGCTTTTCCTCCTTCGGGAACAAATATTAATGCCAGTGAATTCATGCAATAACGTTTACCTGTTGGGGCCGGGCCATCATCAAATACATGGCCTAAATGAGAGCCACTCTTGCTGTCCACTACCGCCCAGCGAACCGATCCAAAGCTTTCATCTTTTACCAGGCGTACGGCATCTGGTGTAATGGGTGCATAAAAACTGGGCCAGCCTGTACTGGAGTTAAATTTTGCTTCGGAACTAAACAACGGTTGTAAAGTAGCGGCAGAATAATACGTTCCTTTTTCATAAAAGTGATCATACTTACCAGTACCGGCCCGTTCTGTTCCTTCCTGGCGGAGAATATAATACTGCTCGGGTGTAAGCCGCTCTTTCCACTGTGCTTCGGTAAACTTCATCGGAAATTCTGCATTATGTGCCACAATAGAAGGATTGGTGTAATTCATGTTTTTTTTGCCTGTCTGGCTATTTCCGCAGCTTGTATTCAACAAAGCCGCGAGCAAAAGCATGGAGAAAATGGAGTATCGCATAGTTTTAAAAATTTAGTCTTTGTATTAACGTTTTTTTCTTGCAGTCAGTTTTAAATTATACTGCAAGTTATTATCCGAAAGGAGGTGCTTGTTGTCTGTCAGCAGACATATCGTAATACAGCAGCTCTTTTTAACATTTCTATTTGACAGCCTGCTTCAATGCCTCAACATTTTTCTTTTCATTGCCAATGAAAATTTTATCTCCGGCAATGACGACAGGGCGTTTCAAGAACGTGTACTCCCCCAGTATAAGTTTACGGTAATCTTTCTCTTCCAGTTTTTTATCCTTTAATCCCAGTTCTTTGTACTTTACTGCCCGTCTGCTGAATAAGGCTTCATAAGAACCCGCCATTTTTTTCATTTCATCCAGCTGGCCTGTTGTTATTTTCTCTTCTTTAATATTCTGCATGGTGAACCCTTTTTTATCCACTGCTGTTTCCCTGATGATGGCCTGGCAGGTGGTGCAGTTGGCAAGGTGATATACTTTTTTCATAGTTATTATACATTAATAGTTACGCGTTGGTTCACCCAGCGGTAAATTTTATGCCACTGAAAATACTACAATGCTATAAGTTATTAGTAACCTCACTCAGCACTATTTAATCCAAAAAACCTTTTCCTTGTTTCAGTGGCAAAACCCGGCTGTCCTGAAACACTGCCGTAAAATCCTTTACTTTGTACCAATTAACTAACTCGTATGGGCAAAGATGAAGTTTTCCGCGACGAAATAGAGAAAGCCAGTGATTTTAAGTTTGGCGCCAACGTAGCCAAGGTCTTTGATGATATGGTAAACCGTTCCGTGCCTTTTTATGGTGAAATACAACGTATGATGGCAGAATTGGCCGCCGACCATGCTAAAGAAGGCAGCGATGTGTACGACCTTGGCTGCTCCACCGGCACCACTATGATTGGAATGGACACTATGGTAAACAAAGACATCCGGTTTGTGGGCATTGATGATTCGCAGGAGATGCTGGATAAATGCAAATCGAAATTGATGGAACTGGGTTTTTCCCGTGAGTATGAATTGCGTTGTGCCGATCTGGGACATGGTGTACAAATTAATAATGCCTCGGTGGTGGTACTTTGCCTTACCCTTCAGTTTGTCCGCCCCATTTACCGGGAACGGTTATTGCAGGATATTTATGACGGACTGAATCCCGGCGGTGTGCTGATACTTGTAGAGAAAATACTGGCAGAAGAAAGCAATTTCAACCGTGACTTTATCAGCTATTATTATGACTACAAACGCCGGAATAATTATAGTGAAATGGAAATTTCGCAGAAAAGGGAAGCATTGGAAAATGTGCTGGTGCCTTACAAGCTGAGTGAAAACATCACGCTGCTTCGGGATAAAGGTTTCTCTCATTGTGAAGTGTTTTTTAAGTGGTACAATTTTGCGGGGCTGGTGGGAGTGAAGAAATGAGGAATACACCTCGTACAGAGGAGAAAAAGAAAAATACAAAGCATTACTTTTGTCGACAAAATACCCCTATGGAAATAAATGATATTACAGGAGTAATAGTTGATTCATCTATTAAAATTCATAAAGAATTAGGTCCGGGTTTGCTGGAATCTGTATATGAAGAAGTGCTGCACTATGAATTGACAAAAAGAGGGCTTTTATCAGAAAGACAGGTGCCAATCCCTGTTATTTATGATGCCATTAAAATGGAAGTTGGTTTCAGAATGGATTTATTGGTGGAAAAGAAAGTAATAGTGGAGCTTAAATCTGTTGAAACCGTAACGCCCTTTTTTAAAAAGAAACTGCTGAATCACCTGAGGCTTGCAAAACTACATATTGGACTTTTAATTAATTTTAATGAAGAACTATTAATAAAAGGGATTACACGGCTTTTTAATAATTATGCGAAATAAATACACCTCACACAGAGCAGAAGAAGAAAAAGAGAATACACCTGATGCGTAGCAGTCTCTTTCTCTCTTTTTTCTCCGGGCGATAAAAAATACACCTCGCACAGGGAGAATAGTTAGAACGGGCAATACTCCTCATTTCTTGTATCCCTCTTTTTCTCCTTCTCCTCTGTGCGACAAAAAATCTCTTATGGTAGCAATCGGCAATTTCTTTTTCAAGTACCGCAACTGGATATTCATTCTTTTTTACGGCGCTTTATTTATTCCCTCCTGGCCGTTGTTTTCACCGGCAAAATTTGGAAGCCATTATTATATCTGGCCCATTGGCATTGGGTTACTTATTACCTGCCTCGGTCAGTTAATCCGGGGTTTAACGATTGGTCTTGCTTATATCGTTCGGGGCGGCAAAGAAGGAAAGCCTTATGCTGAAGGATTGGTAACAGAAGGAATATTTAATCACTGCCGTAATCCTTTATATGTCGGAAATATCTTGATGCTCCTTGGCGTTGGGATACTTGCTAATTCACTGGTGTATGTTGCTATTGTCATTCCTGTTTTCCTATTCATATATCAGGCAATTGTACTGGCAGAAGAAAACTTTTTGCGTGGGAAATTCGGTCCCGGCTTTGATGAATACTGTAAGAAAGTCAACCGCTGGTTTCCCAACCTGAAAGGCATTGGAAAAACCTTTAGCAGTATGGATTTCAACTGGAAGCGCTGGATATTAAAAGAACACACTACCCAATTTATCTGGTTAATAGGTATCACGCTTATATTACTATTGAATTATCCCGGACTGACGGGGCATGATGAAAAATTCCGCAATCTGCTGCTGGGAATAGTACTGGGAATGCTGCTGCTCATATATATCCTTATCCGCTACCTCAAAAAAACAGGAAAGTTTAAGGAATAGGCCACCGGTATTATCCTGAAAATGCTGCTGAGGCGGCTTTAGTGTTTGCCACTTATTACACGAATGTCACAAAAAAATACAATTAAATACAAATTGATTGCCTTTTGTAATTTACTCTCCCTTATTCGTGACATTCGTGTAATTAGTGGCTAAAAATCGCTGTTTCCCGCCTTCGTAAACAACTACCCCGCATAATTGTTATTTTTGTTTATCAGCCATATTCGCCAGCCAGCGGAGAAGGCTGACCATCCTAAACCGTGAATTATGATTAAAACAGGCAATCCCATTATCAGCATTTATACTGAAATGACTCCAAACCCGGAGACAATAAAATTTGTGGCCAATAAGCTGTTATACCCCGGCAAGAGTATTGACTTTCCAGATGCAGAAAGTGCAAAACCTTCTCCGCTGGCCACCGAGTTGTTTGGTTTTCCTTTTATTAAAGCAGTGTTTATTGCCAGCAATTTTGTAACGCTGACAAAAACCACCGAAACAGATTGGCAGGATGCTATTCCTTCCATCCGCCAGTTTTTAAAAGAATACCTGGAAGAAGGCAAAGCGGTCATCAATGAAGAAGAACTGGCAACGGTAAAACAAACCAGCAGCAATGAAGTATCTGCTGATGATGATGACGTGGTAAAAAGAATCAAAGAGTTATTGGATAATTATGTACGCCCTGCCGTGGAAATGGATGGTGGCGCTATTCAGTTCAAAAGCTATGAAGCCGGAACAGTAAGCCTGGCCATGCAGGGTAGCTGCAGTGGTTGCCCTTCTTCAATGATAACATTGAAAGCTGGTATTGAAGGCATGATGAAAAGAATGATACCGGAAGTAAAAGAAGTGGTGGCGGAAGCTGAATAGACCGTTGATTGAATTGAATTGAATTGATTAGAATGATTTATGTAAATGCGGCTTTGCCGCTTTTTTTGTTTTGCCACGAATGGCACAAATGACACGAATAGGAAAGAGTAAATTTTCAAGGGCAATTAATTTGTATTTAATTGTATTTTTCGTGCCATTCGTGTAATTCGTGGCTAACTCTTCTTCCAGATTACGTTTCTCTCTTTCAGGTACCCCATCACAAAATCAAAGCAGTCTTTTCTGTTTCCAATTAATTCTGGTGGAAAAACTCCTTTTTCAGTAAATAGTCCTTTGGCAATTAGATTCACTGCGGCAGTGCAGGTGTAGCCGGTCGTTCTTGCCATGGACGATGTTTTGGTGGCAGCATCATAACGGTCAAACAAATTGTATACAATGGTTTTCCCTTCCCCTTTTATGATCACTTTCATTACCGTAAACTCTTCTTCTTCTGTGCCAAGTTTCCATTCATTCACCAAGAGCTTTGATGTAAACTCCAGCGGCGATACCGTACAATCTTTTATTCGCAAAGGAGTGGTATCAAAAAAACCGGCTTGTTGCAATGCGATAATGAGGTCGATATGCCCCGGATAACGCAAGGTTTTTTCTTTCATATCCGGAATATGCCCCATAGTGAATATCAATGAACGCAGTCCGTCCGTATTGAATGCTTCCAGTTCACCTGCTTCATCAAACTGCATACGTTCCTTTTCACTAAGTGCGGGTTTAGTTACAATCATTCCCGCTTCCACTAACCTGGCCGGCCGTATATATTCCTGTATCACATCCACCGGTGAAAAGGGCGCTTTGTACTGAAACGGTGGTTTTTTTTCTTTAGGCAGCCCGCCCACATAACATTCAAATGCATCCACTTTCATCACTGCATTATAATACCCGATAATAAAATTGCTCATACCGGGTGCCACTCCGCAATCGGTGATCACGGTCACTTCCTTTTCTTTTGCCAGCGCATCCAACTGCAATGCGTCTTCCGGAAAAAAAGAAATGTCTACCAAATTTTTTCCTGCATTAATCACAGCTTCAAGTGTGGCAAAACCCATATAGCCGGGAACGGCGGTTACCACCAGGTCAAAGGGTGATAACCAATCATTGTAAGAAGAATAGTCAGAAAGATCAGCAGCAATAGTCTGCACACCGGCATTCCGGTTGTTCAATACTTCCAGGTTGGATCCATTTAAATCAAATGATGTAACGGAATAATTATTGGCAAGGTCCAGCGCAATAGCCCTGCCCACCATACCAGCGCCTAATACTGCTATTTTCATCGGGAGTGATTTTGTACAAATTTAGTGAGAATGGAGTTTTATACAGAATACAAGTTAGCCACGAATTACACGAATGGCACGAAAAATACAATTAAATACAAATTAATTGCCTTTGAAAATTTAGTCTTTCTTATTCGTGCCATTCGTGCTATTAGTGGCTAAGGGCCTTTTCTCTTCTTCCTTGCAAGATCTTGTAAAATGAGCGGCTGCGGATTTCATCAATCGTTAAGCCGGTGGCAGTTGCTTCTTCTTCGCTGATGGCGCCGCAGTTCATCGCTTTTAAAAAGAAATTGAGCAAGCCTTGTCCCGTTGCAGCATCATCAAAAATATCTCCGGTCAGGGTGGATATGGCGGCCCTTTCTACAAATGTTTTTAACCGGTGTGTGGCATCTTCAATACTGCTTAAAAAGAAATTATAAGTGGCTGCATACCGCATGGGAAGTTGTGCGGGGTTCAGGTCCCATCCCTGGTAAAAACCATTGATCAGCGAATGTATTGTATGATTATATCCTATCCGCCATGCATTATGAACTGATTGGCGGTTTTCTTTTAATTGTTTGGCCGTTAAATTATCGCCACGGTGCGGGGCCACGGGCATTACATTCGTTGCCCCATCAGATAAAAATATACCTGTGCTGCCCAATGCCACTTTGGTCATGTGATGGGCAAAATCGCAAACCGGGTGTGCCATGGTTTGATATTTAGCTGTAATGCCGCAGGATGCTGTATAATCATACGTGCCGAAATGGGCAGCAATCAACCGGCCTTCCCCTGCTCTTATGATTTTCATCAATGGGTTGCGGCCTTCCTCATCCATGATGATTTGCGTGGCTTCCACCATTGTCTCTATCTTTAATGTACCCGGGGCAAGATTATTTTTCTTCTCAATGATCTCCAGCAAACGGACCATAACAGTTACCTGTTCCGGTATGGTAACCTTGGGCAGCATTACAATAAAATTTGCCGGAAGTTTCCCTCCTGTTTTTTCCAGCAATGATGTTAAGAAAATATCGAGGGTTCTTACACCACGGCTTTTCAAGTCTTCCGTAAAGGGTTTTATACGAATACCGATAAAAGGAGAGATCGTTTTATTACCCATTCCACTGGCGAGTTCATTGGCTGCATTTACTGCTGTTGCATCTTCTTCATCATCCGGTCTGTTGCCGAAGCCATCTTCAAAATCAATTCTGAAATCTTCAACTGCTTCCGTTTGCAGTTTTTGTATGATCTTATTGTAGATGGTATAAGAAAGACAGGCAGCATGCTTTTTCCTTGCTGCTTCTGTCATTTTATCAAGTTTCTTTATCAGCTTTGCGGTTTTTTTTTCTTCATCCGGTAAGTCCTCATGTCCTTCCATCTTCAGTACTTTGGCCAGTGTTACAAAATCCGGCGCATAGGTTTGTAAGCTTTTTAATGCTGTTTCAGCCATCTTTACACAGGTGTCTGATTTAAAAAGGTTGGCCCCGCCGTATACTGTATGTACAGCCTGCCTGTCCGGTTTATCGCCGGGATAGACTTCCTGAAATTTAAGATTGGCAGTTCTTAATGAATTAAGCAGTTTTTCTTTTTCGGTTTCTGCGATGGAAAAATTCATGAGTAATTAGTTTAGTGGTGTCCCGAAAAGGCGCAGGGAGGTCAGGAACCCCTGTACGTGGAATAACCAAAGGGGGTTAGTAATAAGGGAACATGGTAATGTTCACTGCCGGTTATTATAAAACTGATTTCAACAAAAGGATAAAATGTTTGGATCTGCTGCCGGTCAAAATAATCTTTTGTTTCGAATTTCAATTTATACACCCCGGGGGCTAGTGTGGCCTCTTTCTGAAGCAGCTCTGGAATACGGCCATCATCATTTGTTTTGCCGGCAGCAACCTGCTTCCAGGAATCGGTTTGCTGATGAAATAAAAAAACAGCAACGCCTTGTGCAGGTTTTCCTGCAGCGGTATCTAAAATATGTGTGGTAAGCTGGCTCATTTTTCTTTACTGCTGTCCATTTTCTACTGAGGCAGAACAGCAATTTTCTTTACTTATTAAATATAGTTTTAAAATTGCATAGTTTTTACTCCAGCAATTTTTGAATACGCAGTTTAGTTATTTTATTTTGTTCTTCTGCCGCAATTTCTAATTCATTTTCCGGGGCATTAAGCAATCTTGATTGCAGGATGGCCAGCATCTCTTCTGCCTTCTTTCCCGCTGCACAAACAATAAAGATATACCCGAATTTTTCTTCGTACAAACGGTTACTCTCAGCAAGTGCTTCAATGATTTCCGGGGAAGCAATATTCATCCCGCTTTGCTCCCCCGAAGCCCACTGCGCTGTGGAAGCAAATTTTTTGGTGAGTGATTCAATATCACCAATTTTAGGGTGATGGGCAAAAGCTTCTTTCCAATCAGTTTCGCTGCATTTATACCATTGTTCTTCTGCATCTTCGAGCAGCTCCACCATATCATCGGCAGGAATAAATGGCAGCATATTATTTACCCATGTTGATGAGCCACAGCATTTGGTCAGCTCTTCAATGACTTGTTGTCCGGGCAATATATTGAATTGGTGTAATGTCATATCTTCCCGGCCTCCCTAAAAGGCGGCCCCCAATACACTGCCCCTGCTTTTTTAATATTCACCGTTAATTATTAAATGTCTTCTTAAAAATAACTGCATGCAGAAAATCTCTCTACCATAAACCTCCCCTTTAAGAGGACAGGGATTTTATCCTCCCCCACAATCGCATCCTGCTAACCCCGCCATCCGGAATAATAGTTAACCGTACATGCGTGAAGGGGCCTTTGCTTATTATTTCTTCCTCGAAAAAATGTTCATAATCGGCATTCAGTTTTGATGGCGGCAATATAATTGTCCACTTAACAGTATCTGTATTTAATTTATCTTCTTCACTTGTTGAGATAGTACAGCCTTCAATTAAACAACTATCCGGGTAATTGCCTTTGAAGTGACAGGTATCAATCAATATCTTTTCAATGATGCCGGCATGTGCCAGGCGTACGATCACCCAATCTTTGTTACCGGGGGTCCTGTTTCTTTTTGTTTCCCATCCATCGCCCATATTGATTCCCCGGCCCGGCATTATAAGGTTATCCATGTGCGAAAAGAACATATCATTACACAGTACAGATTTGGCACCATTCGTTGCAGCTGCCAGGTTTATTGTTTCACTACCATCAACGGTATTCCAGTCTTTAAATACTTCTCCATATACTTTTAACCTTGCCACGCCGCCATCCGGGTAAATATGCAACTTTAAGTGCGTATATATTTGATGGTCTGTTATCTCATAAAAATTTTGTGAGCCGGCTTGTAATGGTGATTGGGGGAGTATCTCTTTCCAATTTACCTTTTCCCAGTCAATATTTTCTTCCGTGGAAATGGTAGTCGCCTCTATGGAAGCATGCGGCGGATGGTTGCCGAGGAAGTGATTGGTGTCTATATCCACTCCATATATTTTCCCTGAAGTGGCTAACCGGATAATACACCAGTCATGCCCCGGTGTTCTTTTGCGGCGGCTTTCCCATCCATCCATCCATTTGCCACGGTCTGTATATTTATCAGTAATAAAAATACCCCGGCCCTGTTTCAACAGATTTTCTTTTTCTGCAAAGAAATCATCACTGCATAATAAGGTTTTTCCGCCTAATCGTTCCGCGGCAAGGTCTGTTAGTTTTGTAAATACTGGTTCAGCCATAAATATTTATTTATCACGAAAACATATAAATAAAGCCCTTCATTTTAATCAGGGAGTTTTCCTGGTGATTATCTTCCCTTTATTCAAATGTAAAAACTTTCTTCCATCAAACACTTTTTCCCCTCCAAGCCATGTTTGCTCCACCACACCGGATAATTCTTCATTCAGGTAGGGAGTGATTTTGTGTTTGTGCTGAATCATGTTTTCTGTAACTGTAAATTTTGCCTCCGGGTTCCAGGCTGTAAAGTCGGCGTCGAAACCTTTGGCAATTTTCCCTTTAGTTTTTAACCGGGGCAACAATGCCGGTTTTTCACATAACCACCTGGCAATATTATTCAATCCGCTATTATTTTTTTGGGCGGCTGTCCAAAGTACCGGCAACGCAAACTGTATGGATGAAATACCACCCCATGCCTTCATAAAATCTCCGGATGCCAGTTCTTTCATTTCCGGCGGGGCAGGTGAATGATCTGTTGCCACAAAATCTATGATCCCCTCTTTCAGTGCCTGCCATAATCTTTGGTTATTTTCTCTTTCTCTTATTGGCGGGGCACATTTAAATGCTGTCTGTCCATCTTTTATATCTTCTGCACAAAAATATAAGTAATGTTGCCCGGTTTCCACTGTTAGCGGCAATCCCTTTTGTTTTGCGTTAAAAAGCTGTTCTATTGAACCTGCTGATGACAAATGCACAATATGTGTCGGGCAGTTAAACTCTTCGCATAATTGTATCATCATTGCTATTGCATCATCCTCCCATTTTTGGGGCCGGGATGCAAGATAGTTTTGATAAACCTCACCCCTCGCCCCTCGCCTCCGGGGGAGAGGGGAACTCAGTTCACAGTGTACCAGTAATGGCAAACCATATTTAGCGATGATGGGCATTACTTTTTTCAAATCCTCTGCTGTTACATTTGGAAATTCATCTATTCCGGAATGGGTGAGAAAAGCTTTAAAACCCAACACACCTTTTTCAATCAATGGTTCAATCTCCTTCTCATTACCGGGAATCACTCCACCCCAGAAGCCGCAATTGGTGTGCAGTTTTCCTGGTATTGGCCCCACCTTTCCGGCTTGATCAATACCAATTGCTGCATTTACCTTCTCATCAAAAGCTGCAGCTGTAGTTGTTACAGGCGATGCATTGAGCGGCATGTCCACCAATGTGGTAATACCTCCGGCAATGGCTGCTTTGGTGGCGGTATCAAACCCTTCCCAGTCTGTACGGCCCGGTTCATTAATGTGTACATGGGGATCAACGATACCCGCCATCAGTACCGTATCTCCTAAATCATTCACGGGAAAATCTCCTTCGGGCAATTCAGGCACCACGGATTCAATCTTTCCGTTCTTTATCAATACCACGGCCTTTTGTATGCCGTTTGGAGTAATGACCCGGTTACTTATAAGGGCAGTATCAATCATTCAGCTTCATTTTAAATGGTACTCATAAAAGTCAGTAATCCACTGCAAAGGAACGCAACATAGCGTACTTTACAGTTTTTAATCAAACGGCCACACTTATTCATTGAAATTAATGAAAACAATTTTTTACTTTGGTCATTGATTTACCGGAATAACCCAAAGCCATAGACAAATGCCTGCCATATTACTCATATTATTCTGTTGCATTCTTGTTATGCTTATCGTCTTTACTTACCGGATGCATAATATTATAAAGAAGGAATGCAGGAAAGAGGAGCAGGAAGAAAAAGCAGGTCTGATACAGAACTGGATCTATGCTGCTATTGTTTTTACCCTTATAGCTGTTATCGCCTGTATATTCTGGATGGTCAGCGGAACCCCTTACCAGGGCCATTTAATGGAGTGGCTCAATATTGCCGTCAGGGTAATGCATATTACTTTTGGTATTGCATGGATCGGCGCTTCTTTCTATTTCGTATTCCTGGAGAATGCACTTAACCGGACCGATAATGTACGGGAGGAGCTGGCTGGTAATCTTTGGGCGGTACATGGCGGTGGTTTTTATTATCTGGAAAAATACAAAGTGGCCCCCAAGGCTATTCCAAAGCACCTGCACTGGTTTAAGTATGAAGCGTACTTTACCTGGGTATCCGGTTTTGCATTGCTGTTTATCATTTATTATTTCAACGCATCGGCCATGCTTATTGATGTGAATGTAATGAAGCTGAGTACAGCGGCAGCTATTGGCATCAGCATTGGTTCCTTTATTGCCGGATGGTGTCTGTATGATTTACTTTGTAAATCGCCTTTGCGTAAAAAGCCGGCGCTGTTTACACTGTCTGGTCTTGCTATACTAATTGCATTTGCCTGGTTTTACAGTCATGTATTCAGTGGCCGTGCTGCTTTTATTCATTTCGGTGGCATGATCGGCAGCCTGATGGTGGCCAATGTTTTTTTTGTCATCATCCCATCTCAAAAAGCGATGGTGAAGGCTGCAAAAAGTGGCACTCCTCCTGATCCTCAAAAGGGAAAAAATGCTTTGTTCCGTTCATTGCACAACAATTATTTCACCTTACCGGTTTTGTTTGTAATGGTAAGCAATCATTTTCCCAGCACATTTGGCAACAAATATCAATGGGTGGTGCTGGCGGCCATCAGTATTGGTGCGGCAGGCATCAAGCACTGGCTCAACCTGCGTGAACAGGGAAAACTGAGTGTTTGGATAATGCCGGCCGCTGTAATATTATTACTCGCCGTAGCATTTATTACTGCGCCACAACCATCGAATACCAAATGCAGGGATGTGAGTTTTGCTGAAGTAAATACTATCATTCAGCAGCGATGTATCAGTTGCCATTCTTCCAGGCCAACAGATAATGTTTACACAACTGCCCCCAATGGTGTAAAGTATGACACTCCGCGGGAGATAGTGGCAAAGAAAGAGCTGATCATGCAGCGGGTGGTCATTACCAAAACAATGCCCCAGAATAATAAGACCAATATAACGCCCAAAGAAAGAGATGCCATCAGGTGCTGGATTGAACAGGGGGCAGGTACGCAAAGTCCCTGAGAAGAATATCAAACAGATGAATAGATGAACAGGGAAGTAAGGGATCAAATTTATTTATTGGGGACTGACCAAAATTATTTAACTGGAATTGGTTGCTATATCATAGCCTCTCTAATGTCACCCCTGCCCGTCCGGTCCGCAGGACTCTGTGAGCAGGCAGGCCGTTGGGATTTTAAGCCTGAAAGGCTGACATTAATATAGAAAACAAACAGAATAAATCGAGCAAAACCCTGAAAGGGTGACATTAGCAGGCTGGAACAAAGGAGCGAACCGGTAAAGAAAATAACCAGTCAGGTTATCTATTAGTCAATCACAGTCTGCAGTAGATTTTTTTCAGGCGAATAGTTATTTATTCCAACGATCTTTTTAGTGTACATTCTTAATGCCTCCCCCCATTAAATAAACCTGACCCGAAGTAAGACCCTGAAAATACGAGAGTTCTTCATTCGATATTCCCTGCTTGCCCTGTGGGCCTGTACCGCCTTAAGCGGTGGTTCATCCGTTCGATATTCAAAAAAGCCCCGCCTCTATTACAAGACAGGGCTTTTTATAACCTTTATTGTATCTAGTGTTAAGTCAATCATGTTTTGTCGGATACCTCTCAACGAATACAAAAGCTATCCCACAAAGGCCACGAAGCACACAAAGCTTTTTCTTTGTGTCTTTGTGGGATATGCGCCAGTTTATGGATAACATAACACTAAAATTTATTTACCAATTGCGAACTTGTTTTGCCATTAAATGTAAGCTTCAGCACATACGTACCATTACCGAGGCGGCCCATATCTATTCCCTGTGTTTGCAGACCGGTTAGTACATCAAAAGAGCGGCCCAGCATTCTCCGTCCATTCATGTCATATATTTCTACTAACGCCCTGTCGCTACTGGCAGCTGAGATCTTAATATTCAGCATTCCCTGTACCGGATTGGGATATAGCGTATAATAAGAAGCAGGCGCAGCCTTTCTGTTCACCACTTTTACATCCGTAAAGCGGATATCACCGTTCCGGTGGCGCTGTACCAGCCGGTAATAGCTTACACCTTCCAGTGGTTTCATATCGCTGAGTGAATATGTTTGTACATTTGCAGACAGCCCTTTTCCATCCGCTGTTCCCATCCATTCAAAATTCTTTCCATCAGCAGAACGCTGTACTTCAAACCACTGTTCTGCTTCCTCATTTTCAGTTGTCCATTTCAGTATCACCCTGTCTGTTTCATTTACCGTAAAGAAGGAAGTAAGTGAAGCCGGGGTAATACCTTTGGCTGCATCATTCCGTGTGTACCAGATAGGAGAGGTTACAATACGGGAACCATCAGCTTCAGTAATATCCAGGTAATAATAAGCCTGACTGCCATTGGTCAGTGTATTATCGGTATATGTAAAGTTGCCAGAGGCATTGGTGGTCAATACGGCGGCAGCTGTACCACTACCCGGCACTCCTTTCATAATGGCTACTGATGAAATAGCAGAGGTTGAGGACAACGTGCTGACTGTAACAGCCGGGGCCCCGGCTTTGGTTACAATACTGCCGATATATTCTGAATTGATCGAAAAGTTTATTTTGGCGTTGCAGTCCTGCGATGCATAGAAACGCATTTTCCGCATACCATCAAGCAAATTGTTTTCAGAAAGCGAAGCTGCCTGTATCACCAGTCTTGTTTTGGCTGTATGCCCGAAAGTAAGGTTGTGATTATCATGGTCAATCGTGGGTCCGAGATGATAACCTTTTGCCAGCATATTTTTATAATAACCCAGGTACGACATAGAAGTGGCTGGGTTGGTATACGTGGTATTAGTGGAAAAGGCCGGACCGCTTTCCACTGCAGAACCCACAATGGCATTATCTGCCGCCACGTCAAACGTGCTGTTCAGTACATCATTGTAATCCGTACTGTTGGGATGTGCCAGGTAAGCCAATGCATTGCCGCCGTGCCGGTTCAATATATCAAACAAACCACCGGCGCCCCGATACACATTCTTGGCTACAAATACCTGGTAATTGCCGGCTTCCCATCCCACCAGGGAATCCATACCATATACAATTACGTGGCCACCACCACTGATAACGCCCCATTCCATTCCATATAAACCCACAAAGGTGGACGTGGTGGCCGCAGCCGCCTGCGTTCTTCCCGGCTGCCAGTCAGCAATATTCATCCCGGCAGTGGCATGGTTATGTTCACTGATTCCGAGGAAGTCCATACATAAGGCTGTTTTCGCATAGGTATAATCGTCGGAAGGTATTTTAGTGGTGTTATCTGCATTACCATCTGAATAACTGCTGTGTGAGTGGAGGTTGCCGAAATAATGATTCAGTGTGGTGGGGGCGGTAGTGGTAAAAGTCCAGGCCGTTGTTGTAGTAATACCCACATGATTATTATTTGCCAGGTCTTTAAATGCTCCTGCATCCATGTTCACATAATATCCTGTGCCATTGGCCAGCCCGCTGTACGGAATAGTGGCTGTGGCGCTGCTCAGCGTTACATATGCAGACGTAACAGCAGTGGTTTGCACAGTTACATTATCACTTGTTCTTTTCACTATAATATTACCGGCAGCGCCTTTCTGAATATTCTCGCTGAATGTAATGTTAAGGTTGCCGCTGGGTGCAATACCGGTGGCGCCGTTGACCGGTGTCAATGTGGATATGGTGGGTGGTGTTACATCAGCACCATTCAGTTGAATGGAAAAATCATCTATTGCTAATCCGTCGTCTGCGCCGGATGCATTGAGGTCGTTCCAGCGGAGCCAGAACGTACTGCCGTTGGCAATACTAACGCCGGTGATGATGGCAGATTTGGCTGTTCTGTTGGCAGCAGCATTACCATCTTTTGCACCGGTGGTGGTGGTGGTGGGTGTGGCAAAGTCAAGCGCATTAAAATCAGTCCAGGTACCGGTAGAAAGAGAAGTGGCCGATAAGCTGTATTGAAAATCCAACTGGTCTGTTCGGCTGGCTGTACCCAACCGCCATTCTTCACCGGTATAGCTAATGGTAAGGGATGTGATAGTGGAACCTGTATTATTAGTAATCTGTACTCCGATGGTGGGTGTCAGCGAACCGGATAATAATCCACCGAAAGCCCTGTCTGTGGCAGTGCCTGTACCATAACTGTACGTGTTGCCGGTTGTTGTGCTGCCATCATCTGCGGCTAATGTGGTGTTGGCATTGGTACCTGTTTCCAATAGTTTCCATCCTGCTGGCAATACAGATGAAGTGCCTGTTGTAATAAGTGTATTGAAATTTTGTGTGTACGGCGTGGCCGTAGTGGTGATACTAACCTGTGCTGACAGGTTTATAGTTACCAGCAGGCATATAATGGCCATTGGTAACATCCGGAAGTGTTTACTCATAAGAAGTGTTTCGATTAGTTGTCTGTAAGTTGTGGAATATAATCTGCAGCAGCAACAAATTATGCGTAGAGAATATCCACAGATGTGGACTCTCCGTTTAAAGAAACAATAAAATAATCGAGCTCTAATGAGTTACCCTTATTTAATCAATCTTCATTTTTACCCGCTGCACCTGTTCTTTGATTATTTTTTCCACGGCCGATTCCAGGGTGGGTTGGTTATTATTCTTTACATTGATGGCCCTTTGCTCCGTGATGTATGCATTCCGCTTTACATTCAAGGTTATTACTTCATCCTGGATGTTTTGTCTTTCTTTTGTTTTTTCCTGAACGAATAGCTTAAGCTGTTGATTAGTTTTATTTTTCAAACTGTCCGGCAGCGTTTTCTTATCTACTCTGGAAAAATAGCTGCTGTCTGCCTTGATAGCATCCACCAGGTCCCAACCAGCGTTATTGTACACATTGGATTGGGCTTTGGCTTCTGCCCTTTTAAGCCCTGCTTTAGTACTCAGTTGATAATTGGCTTTATCCATCTCCTGCTGACGCATGGTATTAGCTGCTCCCATGGCTCCATACCCTATATAAGTATTGTTCAATTTGTTGTTTAATACTATCAATGTGGTATCATAGGGAGTGGGAATATCCGGTTCTTTTGCATTATGGTCAATGTGGGTAAAAGATCCGCTGCCGCATTCGCCCAGCAGGTTCCAGTGTTCAGCAATACCTGACTGATAACTGCCACAATAAATAGTATTTACGATCACGCCTTTGTCTTTGGCTTTGGCACACGCTTTACTATAATGAAGATTGCCCTGTAAAAAATCTTCATTGCCGGCAATAAAGATCACTTTATAATTATCCGGCGCTGCATCCCAGGCCAGTTCATCCATGGAAGTATAAATTACCTGCCCGCAATATTCATTGCCGCCATTGGTGGTAAGACTGAAAAGTA
This sequence comes from Chitinophagaceae bacterium, assembly GCA_031441485.1. Classification (GTDB taxonomy): domain Bacteria; phylum Bacteroidota; class Bacteroidia; order Chitinophagales; family Chitinophagaceae; genus JJ008. The sequence continues at coordinate 2,751 of JANOEQ010000058.1, read as the reverse complement.
TTTTAGATACTTCATCCAGGTCGTTGGTAAAAGGACTCAGTTGTTTTACAAAACCTTTCGATGCATCATTGGTACTGCGGCCATATTCATACAGGGCCAGTTCCACTTTGGGTTGTGTTTTATCCGTACACTGTGCTTTACCCAGTGTGGTCACCATATTCCATAATTGTTCTTTGGCCTGTGCTATCAATCCTTCCATACTGCCACTTACATCCAGCAGGATAGCCACCTGGATTTTAGGGGCAGGCGCGGGGGTGGTAACAAGAGGTTTGGGTTGTGTAAGAGGGGTGGAAAAACTGAATGCTGCCACAAAAGTGACAGCTGCGAATAATTTTGCCGGCAGGTTCATAATGTAGGTTTTATATGTCCAAGATGCAAAAGTCCCGAATAATGCACAAGGAAATCATCCCTTATGGCCGGGTTTTGGTGATAGTTTAACTTTTCACAGGACTATCTTTTTGTTTTCGTATCAGGGTTCCATGTACCGGCATTAGTACCCCAGCTGATCATCACCTGGTCGCGGATGGTGGTGGGTAAGCTGGCCGGAATAGATTCCAGGTAGTTGTCGAAAGGAACCGACCGGCCCATACTTTGCAAAATCACCTGTTGATTTTTCATCACATACACAATTGTGTAACCAAAGAATTGCCGGGCAGTATCTTTCGATGCTTTGTGTTCATAAGGACTGCCGCCGTTGCCGGCAATTACCTGGTAGGTTTTATTGGCATTGGGTTGCAGGCGATCGTACTGGTGGCTGTGTGCCGACAGCATGGCTTCCACCATGTTGGCTTCCATTACCGGCCAGATAGCTTTTACCACAGCAGTATCCATAGTGCTTTCGCCATCATATACATACAACGGTTGGGAAACAACAGCCGGTTTATGCCCCAGTATAAAAACATGTTGTACCGCGGTATCATTTTTGGCCGCTGCAATATCTGTATTCACCCAGCCGGCAGGGGTCATGCCTGTTATCCCTTCTTTATTGTACGTATCCGTATTCAGTAAAATAAAATGGGTGTTCATATAAGTAAATGAATACGTCATCTGGTCATACAGGCTGTCTTTGCCTCCCACCCTGTTGATGGTTACCCCGGCAGGCATATAGGAGCTCATCTGGTTCATCCATGTTTGTATAGTGTGCTTCCTGGGTTCTTCTTTATATTTTTCTTTACTTTTTTTGTTGTCATACAGCATTTCGTGGTTGCCGGGAATGGCCACCAGTTGAACACCCGAACCCGGAAGGGCAGAAAATGTTTTATCCTCGTACTGCCGCCGCCATGCCTGCAGTTGATTGCTCAATATGATGGTGTCTTTTTCGAGGCCCAGCACTTCATCACCCAGGAAAAAATAATAAACCGGCCGGGGATTCAGTGCTGCTATTTCATTGAAGGTCCTTTGCAGCTCCGGTACATTGGCTGTGGAGGCATTTGTATTGATGTTGCTGATATCTCCTCTATCCACCCGGTTGCAGCCCATGAATACAAAACTGAAGAGTACAGAGTCCGGGTTGACAGCTATATCAATTGCAGTAATATTTTCTGTTGCAGTGATTGGCTCTTTATTGCCGGACTTATTGTTATTGCAACTGCAGTAACCTGCAAGAACGATGAGAAATAAAATCATTCGCATGGCAGAAGGTTTTTGGTTTATAAAAGAAAATTGCAAAGCAGATCGTTGTATAAATATCCGTTTTAAAAAACTACGAATCAGCAAACAGGTAAGATAAATTTAGCCCTTGGGATCCAGCCTTAATTAAGCCTCTTAAAATGTTTATTGTGGGAAAGGCCGGCAATCCTGTCATAATACGTAAAATTACGTATTAAAGAAGAGTACTTATCAGCTTGTATTCTCTTAAAAAAAACTGTTGCTTTGTTTAGTCCAATATCCAATACCATGAAGTTAATGATGTATTTAGGGAACGACCTTATAGAGGCGGTCCCAATCAACACTACCGACCTCCGGATTCCAGGGTACCTGGGTAAGTTTAAACGCACCCTCAAATTAAAATACAGGGAGCTGCTGCAGATGGCACCCGAGCCACCCGAGTTTTTAGTATTCAATCCCGAAATGAAGCCCGGGTTCCCGCAGGAAAAGCCACAATAAATTCTTTTGGCCACGAATTACACAGATAGCACGAATTAATACAATTGAATACAAATTTTTACAGCCAATGGCTGTCTTCTCTTATTCGTGGCATTTGTGACGGCAATTACAGATAATAACCAATAGTTTATAGTTGTTTCCTGTGCAATAAACTATTATCTATTAGTTTTAAATCACTTCCACGCTTCTTTCCACAAACGCAGTAAGGTCAGCGCCTTTCAATAAGCCCTGTGCCAGCATCGCCAGGTCAAATGCCTGCTTGGCCATTGCCGTTTGTTGCGCCTCATCTGCCTGCAATATTTTATTGATGATCTTATGATTGGCATTGACAGCCACTTTATAATTATCCGGCATAGCGCCATAGAAATTCATGCCGCCACCGCCGCCCATCTTGCTCATATCTTTCATGCGGCGCATCCATTCTTCCATCGTAATGGTTACCGGCATGCCATCCGCCTGCTGACTTTCCACTTCCACTTTCATTGCGGGATTGCTGATGGCTTTTTCAAATATCGTTTTCAGTTTGCCAATCTCATCATCAGTTAACTGATGTTTTTCTGCATCTTCTTTTACAATTAGTTTATCTACCACATCTGCATCCACTCTTTTCAATGAAATTTTTTCCAACTTCATTTCCAGGTGATG
>JANOEQ010000057.1:0-15171 GCA_031441485.1 Chitinophagaceae bacterium | reverse complement strand
CGACGATGAACCCGTTGTCGGAGTTGAACTTACGTAGACTGGGCCTGTCGCCGAGTACGTAAGAATACCCGGCCCCCTACGCAAGGAATACGAACTTCGAAGGAGGAGTTTGGAGGCATTCTGGTGGTGTCAACTCTCACCAGGAGCTTCCAATGATCGGACGCATCGTAGTTCTCGGCCTCATCGCAGTGGCCACGCTGGGCGGCGAACTCGCCGCGCAGGGTCAGGCGATCGGCACCCGGCAGTACCGCACCGGCCCCCGTTTCGGCATTACGGCGTTGACTGGCTCGATCGTCGACACGCTGAAGAAACGGACCGGAAAGGACGTGAAGTCGCCCATTTCGCAGTTCGGATGGCAGTACGAGCGCCAGTTCGCCAGCTGAACCACATAGAAGGATAGATATATAGGATACACACAACTTGTCCCGTCTAATGCGTGGATAGCCTTTTCAAATGATTGGTCCTATGTTGTATTCCTTATGATTTCTATGGCCTATGTGGTGAAAAATTGCTGAAAGACTCCCTGCGATCAGATTGATCCGCTACTGTTTGATTTTATTTCTTCATCAATTTGTACACATCCTTATAATAATACACTTTCCCACCCGCATCCACCGTAACGGGCATATACACCGAAAATACCGGGACTGGTTTTTTCAACAGCACCGGAACCGGCTTTTGCTCTTTAAAACAGGATTGCAAAAAATTAGTATCCAGTTTACCGGCCAGCAGACGGTTTCCTAACGCCAATGGGTCTTCCAACCGGATACAACCATGACTGTAAAAACGGGATGCTGATAAAAAAGCAGTTTTGTTATTAGTATCATGCAGGTACACTCCGTAAGGTGTATTGATATTAAACTTTAAAATCCCCAACGCATTATCACAACCGGTAGACTGCCGGAGAATGTAAGGGAAATAACCGGAATGAAAAGCTGACCAGTTTAACTGGTGATGATTGAGCACTTTTCCTTTGCCATCTACTACCTGCATACCATGCGCATCCAACCAGGATGGGTTGGCTTTTATTTTCGGCAGGTATTCTTTAAATAGAATACTGCCCGGCACATACCAGTAAGGATACATAATAGCCATATCGCAATAAGTGGCAAACCTTGGTGAGGGAGTGGATGATTTGCCCACCACTGTTTTCATTTGCAGTACAAGGGTATCTTTTTCAAAATACTGCAGGCTGGCTGCAGGCAGGTTGATAATGATAAATTGTTCAAACCTGAAATGATGGATCCACCGCAAATAATTCAGGGACAACTGTAGCGACACCACATTCCCATTGTCATTTTTTTCTTTTTCCCGGCGAAGCTCCTGCTTCAATATGGAGTAGGTGGCATGCACAGGTTCCAACAGGTCAGCTGCCCGTTGCAATTGGGCAGCTGAATATGTTTGCAGCAGGAGTACTATCAAAAAATCATTATCCGCTTTGTTATATTTTTCGGAAAGCTGATCGTAGCCCACCCATGGCAGCATCTTATATCCCTGGTAAATGTCTTTGCAAACAGCAATGGCAGCATCTGTATACAGGCGGTCAGCACCGATAAGTGCAGCACTGTCTGTGGCAACGGTATTCAACACCCCAACCAGGGCGGTATAATGATAGGGCTTTGCGATCAATCCATAATACCGGGAACTGTCTATGATACGTAGTAACTGCTGACGCATCGGAAAGGCATCATTGCCGGAGGCAAACCAAAAAAGGCCATCTCCTTTCAGTTGATAAAACTTATTGACTAATTCCGGATAGAGTAAATTTTCTGCTTTCAAAGTATCCCCGGCAGCCTGCTTATCGTTTACAGCACTAATACTCCCTTCTGCTTTCAACAGTAAAAAGAGAACCCCTGTAATCATTCCTAAAAAGAAAAGTCTTTTCATTCTATAAAGTTCGAATATATACATTACTGCGGGTTGAATAAGTTCACCTGCATGCATGATACTGGTCAATACCCACCAGTGCATAATTTTGGAACTCCGGTCTGCTTTTTCCACCTACATTTATGGTATGAACCGGATGGACCGCCTGCTTGGCATTCTTACTTTACTGCAATCGAAGAAATTCATACCAGCACAAAAAATAGCTGATAAATACAATATCAGTATTCGCACGGTATACCGTGATATGAAGGCGATGGCAGAATTAGGCATCCCCGTAAGTTTTGAAGCGCCGAAAGGATATTTTATTGTGCAGGGTTATTTTCTGCCCCCGGTTTCATTCAGCACTGAAGAGGCCAATGCCCTGATATTAATAGAAGCCCTCGTAAACGGGTTTACCGATAATTCTATCCGGCAGCATTACACAACCGCCCTCGACAAAATAAAATCTGTATTAAAAGGACATCAGAAAGGCAGACTGGAATTGCTGAATGAAAAGATCCGCCTGCAAAAGCCAGCCTGCTTCAACCTGAATTTCGCCTGCCTTCCTGTTTTGCAAAATGCTATTGGCAACAGCACCGTCATCGAAATAGAATACCGCAATAATAAGGAGGAGATCAGCAAACGAAAAGTAGAACCCATCGGGCTTATCTTTTATGCCTTCAACTGGCATGTAATAGGCTGGTGCCACCAGCGGAATGATTACCGTGATTTCAGGGTCTCCCGCATCTCTAAACTTACCGATACCGGTTTACCTTTCCGGAAAATGAAGCATATAGAACTGAACGACTATATGAAACAACTGCCCGTGGATTATTAATTTTATTTTTTCGTACTGACATAGGGTTGTCAGTGATGCGTGTTTGTTTTGTATCCTAAAACAAAAAAACATGACATTTATTGAATCATTTCTGAAAGAACTGGAAAAAGAGTCACACACCACACGCAAAATGCTGGAACGGGTACCCGCTGACAAATTTGACTGGAAACCGCATGAAAAAAGTATGACGATGGGCCAATTGTCTACACATGTGGCAGAGATCCCAACCTGGATTGGTATGGTATTGAACACTGCAGAACTTGATTTTGCCAGTAATGCATACAACCCGGCTGTTATCAATACCGGTGATGAATTGGTAAAGCATTTTGAAACCTCACTTGCCGATGGAAAAGCACAATTGGCTAAAGCGAATGACAAACAACTGGAAGATACCTGGACCATGCGCAGCGGGGAGCAGATTTTCAGTACAGAGCCCAAACTGGAAGTATTGAGGGATTGCTTTTGCCAGGTGGTACATCACCGTGCGCAATTGGGAGTATATCTCCGCCTGCTGGATATACCTATACCGGGCAGCTATGGCCCGAGTGCAGATGACCAGAGCTTTTAGGATACTCACATCAATGTCGTATGATAAAGAATATCAATCATTCTCTATCATACGACTAACCCCAAGAGCTTCAATATGAATAGCTCCGCGTCACACCCGGAGCAATACGACAAGATACGACTAACCCCGAAGGGGTTCAATATGAATAACTCCGGGTCACACCCAGAGCAATACGACAGGATACGACTAACCCCAAAGGGGTTCAATACGAATAACTCCGGGTGAAGATACTGCCCGCTAAAACCCTGTAAAATTGAATTTCTGTCCACCGATAGATGCTTCATACATCAGTCCGCCTTTTTGCTGGGTAAAAATCATTACACCGTCTTTGTATTTTACATTCGCCGATACACCTTCAGTAACGGCCACGGCTGATGCCTGTGCGGAAAACTCAATTTTATTTTCCCGGAACCGGTCAAGGTCTTCTTCTGATTCAAAAAAGATCACTTCCCGGTATGCCTGACCGCCAAACTGAAAACCAATACTCAACTGGGTAAGTTTTGCTTTGCCAATTACTGATCCATTTTCATATACAATACCATTTCCCACAGCGCCACCTATTCCAATACCCCCTTTCCCCACATTGGGGAAAATAACGTACCCATAAGCGCTGGTAAACAAACTGCTCATCAGTTTGTCGGTGCTAATAAAATCTTCCTTTGCCTCCTGACAATCCCTAATCAGCCGCTGATCTTTTGTGGAATGCTGTCCCATGGCGTTAGTACTTGCCAATAACGCAGTCATTACTGTAAATCCCATAAAAACTGTTGCTAAAAATTTCTTTTTCATATATTTTTTTAACGGTGATTATTTACTGCTGCACTGTTCCCTGCATCTCTTAAACTTGCAGGTAAAGTTTGGCAAAATTGCAATAATATCTGTAATAGAACTGCAAGTAACCTCAAAAAACCATACCAAAGAAACAGGATTAACCCATTAAACCGTTAAAATGCAGAAGCAGGGGTTGATTCTTGAATCAATGCAGTAGGTTACTTAGCGGGAGGTACTATTAATAACGCAGAACTAGCTTACATTTGCGGTTATGTCCACCAATAAAACTGCCACAGCTTCAATACTGGCAAAACTGAAGATCAAAGCGCTGAATGAAATGCAACTGGCGGCTGGCAATGCCATTGAATCGAATGATAATGTGCTGCTGTTATCCGCAACCGGTTCCGGTAAAACGCTGGCCTACCTGCTGCCATTACTTAAAATATTAGATCCGGCCAATACAAACTCGCAGGCCCTTATCATCGTACCATCCAGGGAACTGGCCTTACAAATTGAAACAGTTTTTAAAAGCATGGGGACTGATTTGAAAGTTACCTGTTGCTATGGTGGCCATTTAAGGGAAACAGAAGAGAATAACCTCAAGCAGCCACCGGCATTACTAATTGGCACACCGGGCCGGCTGGCCGATCATATCCGCAGGGGCAATATTACTATAGACAGTATTGAAACGCTGGTGCTTGATGAATTTGACAAGTCACTCGAATTAGGTTTCCAGGAAGAAGTGTCGTTTATTACAGGGTCTTTAAAATCACTGCGTAAAAAAATACTAACCTCTGCCACTGAAGCGGTGGAGATACCAGCCTTTATTGGAATGAGTGACCGCGTCAAACTCGATTTTCTTCAGGATAAAGAAGTGGAAACAGGGCTTACCGTTAAAATGCTGTACAGTGATGGAAAAGATAAATTAGAAACACTGTTCCGGCTTATCTGCATGCTGGGCAACCGGTCCACTATCATCTTTTGCAATCACCGGGAATCGGTGGAGCGTACCTGTAATTTTTTAAAAGGAAAGGATATTATCACCGAGTTTTATCACGGTGCATTAGAGCAGCAGGAACGGGATGCGGCCCTGTGCAAATTCAGGAATGGCACAGCCAATGTATTAGTCACCACCGACCTGGCCTCAAGAGGGCTTGACATTGCAAATATCCGGTACATCATTCACTATCACTTACCCGGGAGCGAAGATATTTTTACACACCGCAATGGCCGCACCGCCCGTATGGATGCAAGTGGTACTGCTATTCTTATTCTGTCACCCGAAGAAACGCTGCCGGCATATATAGATGCTGCTACGGAAACAATTGAATTACCCGAAACCACCACCCTGCCTGATAAGCCACAGTGGTCAACCTTGTTTATTGCCGCAGGAAAAAAAGACAAGGTAAATAAAATTGATATCGTTGGCTTTCTTTCCAACAAGGGCCTGTTGAAAAAAGAAGATATCGGTTTAATAGATGTAAAAGATTTTTTCTCCTTTGTAGCGGTGAAGAAGATAAAAATGGGAGAAACACTCCGGCTGATCAAAGAGCAGAAAATTAAAAATAAGAAAGTGAAGATGGCAGTGGCGAAGTAAAAACATTGTGTTTGCACAGCAGTATATCCTGCTGTGCAAACACAATACTGCAATCTGCAATTCCGCACTACAGCCCGATATGAATACCTATCCCCGCTGTAACCCATTTATAACCGGACGGATGGTTGAACAGCCCGTTATAATTTACACCGGCAGAAAAACGGTTTCTTCCACCCAATAAAATATCTAATCCCGCTCCCGCATCAAATCCTGCATACGTATTACCACCTCCGGAAAAAGAATAAATGCCCGGGCCTGCTTCTGCATACAGGTTCAGCCTGCTGCCGGCAGGAAAATATTTCTTTAGCTGCAATGCACCGAATGGCACATGCAGGTCTTTCCGAAAATTATACACACCTCCCACCAGCTGAATGGAGAAATTATGCCGCAGGCGGCGTTCTATATCCAGCTTGGCATACCAGCCTGCAGTAAAGGCATTACCAAAATTACCCACCGGTATAGAAGCACCTGCATGGATACTTAAACTGTATCTTGATTCTTTCGGAGAAGGGACCATTCCATCAAACCACACTTCATCATAAAGGCCGAAATTTAAATGTGGCCTGGTACTGGTTGTCGTTACAATTTCAATTTCATATACTCCATTCCCAAGGTCCTTAACTGCACGGATGGTTCCATCAGTTGATTTCACCTGCAGTAAATTCCCATAATCCGGGCCAAGAAAATTGCCATACTTATCTTTTGGTGTAAACTGGTAGGTCCACAATACATCGTTAGCGGTTTTTAATTTTGTTTTTCTTACCAGCACACCGGAAGCGGCAAGGTCAAAATTGGAGAAGCGCAATACCACAGCCCGCTGTTCAATTCTTTCAAATGGTCCGGTATAAGGATGGTTTCCTTTTATCTTAAATGTCACTGTATAAGTACCCGGCACAGTTGTATTAGTAAAATCTCCGTGAAATAAATGATCCGCCCCGGCACTAAGTGTGGCTGCAGTTGTAACGGGCCTGAGCCTGGATATAAAATTGACATCCTGGCTTAGTAAGGCAAATTTTTTTGCGCCCAAACTAATATTAGGTTCCAATGCAATGGCGCCCGCCGCCGGCATATTTGTAGTGCTTAGCAATGTGCCAAGCCCCTGTGCCGGTCTGTCTACCGTGGCCGACACTGTAATGTCCCCGGTTACCAGCATCCCGTCCACCAGTGTTCCGGCAGACATGCTGATGGGGTCGCCCACTTTATGCGGGGCATTACCCAGGGAAAGATTATACTTCAACATGGATTCATCCGCAATAGCAGCTATCTCATACTTCACCTGTTTACTGCTGCCGTTTCTCATTCTTACCTCCCAGGGCCCATCATATTGCGGCCCCTGCAATAAAGCCAGCTTGGCAAAAGGGAAAGAAAAAATCTGGTAAAAAGAGCCATTGGTTCTTTTGGCCAACCTGGTTACATCCATTTTCCCTTTAAAAATTGATATGCCCGCTTCATCACCACGCTGATAGCTTATTTTGAACATGATCTGTTTGGGTGTATGATTAATAGAGAAACTTTCAGACGATATGCTGGTAATAGTTCCTTTCCTGTAATCTACCAGTTGCGGGCTGAAGCTTCTTAATACATCCACCAGCTCTTCCACAAAAAAACGGCGCAGCTCTTCATCAGGTGCTGTAGTAATTTTTGTAATGCCGTTGGTACCCGATGCAATATCTGCCAGCTGGCTTTCAAAAGCACTGGTGGCCCCTACCCCGATCGTATTTACTTTAATATTCAATGCTGCATTCAGCGTAGTGGCAGGACTGGTGGCATTGATATTTGAATTGGTGCTAAACACCCCGTTCTCAATATTCAATGAAGGATATACCACTCCGGGATTTACATTTTGCATACCGTCGGTAAACAAAATAATATTCCGCGGTCGTGTAGCATCCGTAAGCTGGTTTAAGGCCGACTGAAGCCCCCCTCCCATAGCAGTAAGTTGTGCTGCTGTTGTATTCTCATTTCTTACATCCGCAATAATGGCATCAGTTTTATCGATTACCGGCAAAAGCATATTGCCTCCTTCTTCATACTGGTCTACAGTAGTGCGAAAATACACTGCCCCTATACGGTCGTCTTCCACCGCCAGCCCTTTCCACAATTGCATGAATATTTCCACTGCATCTTTCAATACGCTGAGCCTTGTGTCGCAGGTGGGACATGCATTCAGCAGCATACTGCCGGAATAATCGAGTACAAGGGCCACATCCACAGGGTCTCTTTCAGAAAAATTAAATGTCCAGGCGCCACGGCCCATCGTGCCTGCAAGCAATATATCATCGGCATTGTCATATTCCAGATCATACACACCCACGGAAGGAAGATTAGTACCCAGTTTAGCCCATACATTAAAAGCTGGCCCCGGTGCAATATATACACCCAGGTCGGTACCCACCGCCAGTATATCATCTGTACTGTTGGGAATATAAGCAATAGAACGTAAGGTTCCGGGATTCAATGCCAGCAGGTTGCCGGTGATGTTTGCCCAATTGGCACCTGTATTGATTGTTTCAAATACATTGGTGGCATCAATCACATAAGCAGATAGTGCATCATCCGGATCTATTACTATCCCCTGTATAGTAGCTGCACCGGGATAAGCAGCAGAGGTGGCAAATGCTGCAGGCGGAGCAGCACTTCTTATTCTTACGGTGTTCCCTGCACCTGCATAAATAATATCAGCATTGCCCGCAGCACCATAAGCAAGCGCATCAATCCCATTGCCATTCACAGCAAAAGCGCCAATGCTGGATACAGTATTTCCCTGGTCGGTTGATTCAAATAATGCAGCCGCAGTACCTATAAGAAGCCGGGATCCATTCTGGTTGTTTATTTTCAACGGTGCCACAAATGAAAAACCTGCTATCCGTATTCCGGTGGCCACATCGGTTAATGCAGGTAAAACCTGGCTCTGAAAAACATTCCCTGAAGAATATACCCTTCTCCTGAAGCCTCCCAAGTTTTGGGTGCTGAGGTATCTTACAGAAGTGGCAGTTGCACTGATATCATCCACGGCCACATCTCCCCCATCACCATTCCGGATATTATTCCATGTACTGTTGGTGGGAAATATCTGCTCCGGAACACCATTGTCCTGGGCACCGGAAATAATAATATTGGAATTTGCATCCCAGTCAAGGCTGTGTATTTCTGTAACATTGGAATTACCCACCAGCGAAAACCAATTGCCGGTAGCATCTGCCGGTGAAGTTTGTTTAAAAACACCTCCGTCATCTGATTCAATCATATCACCGGCCGCATCAAAATCTATATCTCTTGAATCAGCATGAGGTGAACTATTACCGGCTGTACCGGAATGAGTAATGGCCACGGCCTGTATACCCGGTGCCAGGGAAGCATCAATGCGAAAAAGCCGGCCGGAAAAATCATTGGCACCCAGAGAGTTTGGGAAACTTATCATTGGCGTCCCTTCATTTACGGCGGGCTGCCTGTCACCCCCTATATAAACCACATTACTATTAGATGGATCTGCAGCGAGCGATAAATGAGTATTCCCTTGTCCACCCACATGAATACCAATATTCACACCGTTTTCCACTGTATTGGGGATGTCCAACGATATCCAGCTTATACCGCCATCACCGCTGCGGTACACATCTCCCAGTCTTCCGCCCCTTACTATGGCCACATACACATTATTACTATTACCAACAGCCAGTTCAATATTACCTGCCCCTGCCAGGTCTGCATCCAGTGCTGCATCACTTACTTTGGTCCAGGTGGCTCCTGTATTGATTGATTTATAAATACCGCCTGTGCCTGCATTGGTATAAAAAACAGCATTGTCTGATGGGTCTGCCACCAGGTCAAAAGAATTACCGGCAGGCAATCCGCTGGCCCCATCACCCGAAAGCTGGTTCCATACACCGCCGGTATTGGTGGTGCGCCATATACCTCCGCTGTTACTGGCCACAATAATAGTAGCCCCCCTTGCAGCAATGCCGGTTACATTGCGGGTGCTGAAAATACTGCCGGCATCTATATTTGTCCAGGGCCCTGCACCAGTTGTTGTTCTGAAAATGCCCCGGTTGCCGGAACCCACACCAAAAAAAGAACTTGTACGGCCATTGCCCAGCACAAGTGTTTGAAACCCTGCATCGGTAGGGTCAAATTCCAATGCGCCTATTGACTGGCTGTTCAGATCAGGAGAAATAAATGTCCAGGAAGGAGAAGCTGCCAGTGCATTCGTGCTGCTCCACACACCGCCATTTACGGCACCGATATATAATATGTTGGCATCAGTGGGATGAGGCGCCACACAATTAATGGCCCCCACAATTTTACGGTCTGTAATCCCCTCCACCTGGCCGTTTTTACTGGGGCCGGGTCCCTGTTGAATCCATTGTGCAGAAACAGGTACGCAGAGTATCAGAAGTATTGCAACGGGGAAAACGCCAATCCGGCCCGCTTTTAATAAGCCGGCAAAAAAATACTGACTGGCAGTTGAAAATAGTTTCGGTTTGTGCAGCATAACAGAAGGCTTAATAAAAGTTAGTTTTATACAGTACAATCAAGTGGCCATTACAGACCTCTTTATTGTTTTGCTGCTAATCAGTAAAAAACAGTTACCGGTAAATACCACCGGCTAAACTGTATGCCTTCTTTAAAAAATCAATCCCCTGGTGAAGATGGATCTGGTCCGCGGTAAATAAAATCATAGATGGAGGTTTTCCATACTTCATTGCTGCTTCTTATATCCACAGCCACCAGTTGCAATGGCACTTCAGTAATGCCATTCTTTGTATTAATTATATAGGGGCCCTTTTCATACAGAAGAATATTACCAGCTACAACAAAAGGGGTATATGAACGGTAATCCATCAACTCACCAATTTTATTACCGGAAGACTGTTCATATATCTCCCACCGGTAATTCATGAAAATAGAATCACCGGCAATTTTTACAGATACCATGTTATGCTTTCCATCTGCAGAAACAAATCTTCGCCCCTTATCAGTTAAGTTTTCATTGACAGGTGAATAGAGTATAGAACCTTCTGCCCGGAACCCTGAAGGTATTTGTGCATTATTTAGTGAAATAAATTTTCCTGTGCTTTTGTTGAGGCGGAAAATACCTGTATCAATATACCCCCGGTTCAGCCCCGTCATATCAGCACTGTCAAGCAGGCCCCGCAAGGGCCTTGAAGAGTATTCCCAGTACAAATAAGTGTTGTTGTTAAATACCCGGGTGGAAAGGGTAAAATTATTTTCTGCAGTTTGCAGCATATTAGTTTTGATACTGGCTGGAAGATTTACCTGGTAGCCAGGAGATGGCCGGCCTTTTCGATTGATGTCCAGCTCAATAATGGATAATTTGTTGTCAGCAGCCATTATATTTTCCTGGCTTACCAGTTTACCGTTTACCACAGCCAATGGCCGGGCCTTTGTGGCACTGGTCCATAAAGGCAGCCCCGTACTGATTGTCAAAGCCTGCACTTTATTATCGGGGGTGGTGATATATACTTCATTGCGGCCTGCATTCACCACTACTCCATCGCGGAGCTGGCTAATGGTTTGTGCCGCTGCGGGGTTGACGGCCTGCAGCAAAAAAACAGCAATCACAGGAGGCAGTAACTTATACCGGGCAGCTACCCGCCGGAAAAATTCTTTTTTTAGTAGCATCGGATGCTTATTTGTGGTTAACAATATTATTTACACCAGTCTTTGTACATGGTGTTCGATACTTATTTCAGATGCCGCAAAACGAACATTACATTACTCCATTATTCTTTTTACAATAAAATAACAATACGGTACGGCCATATTGCTGACCAATCAGTGCGGGGCCGTTTATCATTCCAGAATTAGAATACTAAAAAACGGCTAAACTGCGTCCGGCCCCAGGCATTTTTCCTATGGTCCGGTCTGCATTCCTGAAGGTGGAATTAAAAAGCATTATAAAGGTATGCTGCCTGCAAAGAAAAAACAATACCACAAATTGGGTATATTTCAGCAGCTTGTAAGTTTTTGTAAGATTTCTCTCCGGCAATTTTTCCCGGTTCACCATTTTCAGGTTTAGCTGAAGTCCATACTTAGCAATTTCATTTATAGCGGGTATTGCAGGGGCTTTCGGCTTATGTTCCTAATGCCAGTGTTAAGTCAATCCTGTTTTGCCGGATACCTCTCAACGAATACAAAAGCTATCCTACAAAGACCACAAAGCCTTTTCCGTGTGTCTTTATGGGAAAATTGTTTGCGTCATATCAGACTTGACACGACACTAGCGGTTTGTTGTTTTTCTTTAAATAACCCCATTCCCCGTCGATAAATTTAAGTATCGTTCTTTTATTATTTTTATGTGCCGCAATTCGTGTCCCACAAGATGATATACTAATGCTCTCACGGTTCTTATATTTATGATACTGCCATCATCGTCAATTCCACCGCCGCTTCGCATAAAAGCATCATCAGGCAGGTTTTGAAATAATGTTAATGTAGCATTTCTAACCGCTTCATATTCTTCAAATATATTGTTCAACGTCCTGTCGTTAGCATAAGAATATTTTGCGTACTCATTTTCTTCAAAACCGTGCAAGGGTGTATTGTCATTCCTGCCATATCTCAGCGCCCGATATGAAAATATTCTTTCGTCATCAATTATGTGTACTAATATTTCTTTAATTGTCCATTTATCTTTGGCATATCTAAAAGTCAATTTGTCTTTTGGTAATTCGCAAATGAATTTTTTAATTTTTTGAAAATTGTCTTTCATATATTGAAGTATATTTCCACTGTCATTTATCAGTTCCATATACATCTCAGAATATGCCGGGTATTCATCTTTATTTGGTTTTTCAATTATTCTATAGTTTGTAATTCTGTCTGGCATAAATTTCAAGATTTTACATTATTATTTTTTGTCTCCTGCTGGTTGGGGGAGTCTCGATACAGTCCCGTGTTTGCGGTTTGTACTGGTTTATGGTGCTGCTTAATCTTTAAACCATTCTCCAAACTTTGACAGATCCACATTGCCGCCTGTAAGAATAATACCCACTTTTTTACCTGCAAATTTTTCTTTGTTTTTTAAAATAGCAGCCAGTGGTACAACACAACTTGGTTCTACCACAATCTTCATTCTTTCATATACCAACCGCAAAGCAGATTTTATTTCCTCTTCGCTTACTAATAATATTTCTTTTACGTATTGCTGTATGATGGAAAGCGTTTTATCGCTTAAAGTAGTTAACAAACCATCAGCAATGGTATTTACAAAGGGGGCTTGTTCTACTTTTCCACTTTTAATGCTGAGAATTGCATCGCCTGCACCTTCGGGTTCGCCTGCATAAATAAGTGCATTGGGCAATAAGTAATGTGTACTTAAACAAGTGCCTGAAAATAAACCGCCGCCACCAACGGGTGCGATGATACTATCAAACGGCCCGGCATCTTCAATCAATTCTTTGGCGCAGGTTGCCTGGCCCGTTATAACTCTATAATCATCATACGGATGAATAAACTCGGCCCCTGTAGCATCTATAATTTTTTGCAAGGCGCTTTCTCTTGCTGCCTGGTTGGGTTCGCAAAAAGTAATTTCGGCACCGTAATCCTTTACTGCATTTACTTTTACTGCCGGTGAGTTGACAGGCATTACAATATATGCTTTGGTGCCTGTTATTCTTGCTGTATATGCTATAGCCTGTGCATGGTTGCCCGATGAATGGGTGGCAATCCCATTTTTTAATTTCTCAGCAGATACTGTTAAAGATGCATTCATACCACCTCTTATTTTAAAGGCTCCAATCTTTTGAAAGTTTTCGCATTTAAAATGTAAATCAGCGCCGGCCATTTTATTGATGGTGCTGCTGGTAAGTACAGGTGTACGATGAATATAAGGTGCAATACGTTGGTGTGCCTCCTGTATTTGTTGTAAAGTAATTGTCATTTAGTGTAGCTTGTATAATGAAGGATTACGGTCTTTAAAAATATCGTTGTATTCATTAAATTTTTTATTGCGGCTGTCGCTGATGTCAATTGTATAATTAAGTATAGTGTCATTTTCAGTATCAGCTTGTATAAGTTCTGCTCCGTTAATGTTATATACAACTGATTTGCCGGTAAACGTCAGTTGCTGTCCTGTTCCGTTTGCAAGTATTCTTTTTTCTGTGCCGCAACGGTTGGCCACAGCTACAAAAATATTGTTTTCCAAGGCACGGCTTTTCATTCCTATTTCCCAAACAGCTGTAACCAGATTTGCAGGGCAGGCTATTACATCAGCACCCATCAATGCCAGGGTTCTGGCACTTTCGGGGAAACGCCAATCGTAACAAACCATCACCCCGATTCTGCAGTCTTTTAATGGATGCTGTATAACTTTAAAGCCAGTGTTGCCTGTTGCAAAACAATCTTTTTCTTTAAAAAATAAATGTGTTTTGCGATACACTTCATACTGTTTAGCTGGAGAAACAATGATAGCCGAATTATAAACTTCATCCTTTTCTTTTTCGGCAAAGCCTGCAATGATAACAGCATTATTTTTATTGGCATACACTTGAAAATAATCTGCTGTTTCTGTAACTGTATCAGCTGCGGCCAATGCTTCTTTTTTTGTAAGAAAAGAATAACCGGTAGTGCAGAGTTCGGGCAAAACAATTATATCAGCCTGCAGGTTTGCTAAAATGGCATCCACTCTTTTATAATTTTCGGCTTTGTTGTTCCACACAGGCGTAAACTGTACAATGGCAATATTGATATTGTTTTCCATTCTTTTTTATATGGTGGCTGCAATACAATCTATTTCTATCTGGCAACCATAGTTTAATTGGTTGCAGGGTACTACTATTCTGGCCGGTTTGTGATTGCCCATTATGTTAGTGTACACTGCATTAATACGTGGCCATAAAGCAATTTCACTTACAAACACATTTACTTTTAAAATATGCTGCAGGTTACTATTGGCAGCAAGCAATATCTGTTCAATGTTGTGCATACATAAAGCAGTTTGTTCTTCAATGGTGCCTGATTGTACCTGCCCATCTTTATCAATGGGCAATTGCCCGGCTACATACACAACGCCATTGTGTACAACACCAGGTGAATAATGGCCTTTTGGAGTGGCTGCTGTTTCAGGAGATATAAATTGAATGCTCATAAATTGAAATATATTTTAGCTACAACAATATTACTTTCCTTTTATTGAATCTCATGTCACAATTGTATGACCACTAACGGCCGACGGGGACCGGATAGGCAAGGGCATTTCAGCCCAAGCCTCTCACAAAACCGTGCTTGAGATTCTCACCTCAGAGCTTTTCTCATTCAGCATAAAAAGAATTTTACACATCATTGAACTAAACTTGATCGTCCACGGATTTCCCCGTGTTGTCTTTCTTAGTGCAAACGAATGAGCTGAACCCTTCGCTCCATCCGCCCTTCGGCGGACTTCTTCACTACTACGATTCAGTCCGCCACTTCATTACGCATCTCTCGACTTAGTCGAAATTGAATTGCCGTTTTATGGGCAAGGCTTTTTGCACATCGTAATGAAGCTTCTCACGTTTCGTATAAACGCCT
>JANOEQ010000056.1:0-17061 GCA_031441485.1 Chitinophagaceae bacterium | reverse complement strand
ATTAAAGGCAAAAAGGATTTTTTAAAAATTTCCGGAATGTCAATTTTCTTTTCTATTTTTTTAAGATCTTTTTTTAACAGTTCAACCTCTTTCTCAAAATCATCAGTTTCTTCAATCTTTTCTCCTTTTAAGGCTTTCACATAAAGTCCTTGCCAGCGCAAGGCCAAATTGGTTATATACTTCACAAATGCCTCCATATCTCCGGCATCGGCTTCATTTAATGCAATTAAATAATTCTTTTTGTCTTTACTTTCAATAACTAAAGGTGCATAGCCATATTTCAGAAGAATATAATTCATGAGAAGCCTCGAAGTTCGCCCATTGCTATCATCGAATGGGTGAATCCGAACTAATTTGTAATGAAAAAGGGCGGCTATCTGAACAGGATGTAATTCATTAGAGTTAGTTTCTTTTTTATACCAATCTATTAGCTCCCCCATTAATGCGGGTGTTTCTTCCGGTGTTGGGTAATAAAACATTTCACCACTTTTAAGACGGACTGAATTGGGTGTCTTTTTATATTCACCGGGAGTGATCAGCTTTTGAGTTGGATTACCCTCCTGCGTAATTGCATCATTATAATAAGGCTCAACGAGGATAATTTGATTTATTTCTTTAATGAATTTTTGGTTTAAAGGAAATTCCGGGTCAAAAGCAGATTCCCTTATAATCTTTACCGCAAGATCATGGGCTTTCATTTCTTGTAACTCCCTGAAATTATATTTACCAACAACATCTCCTGATTTCAATAGTATTTGTGTATGACCATACGTCAGCGTATTCCCCTCCATGTGATTCGAATTATAATTAAACTCCAGCCGGAATTTATCCCAAAACACTCTTTCCAGCTCTGGTTTTACCGGCTGCAGTTTTTCGGCCTCCTGTTTCAGGGAATTAATTTGCTGAAGAATGGGGTTCAGTTCCATCTTCTAAAATTAAAGAATTGCAATGGATTGTCTACATTTTCCATTCCACAATTTCATTCACCCATTCCGGGCGGCAGGGTGTGGCGATCTTTATATAATTATCGGTAAATCCTTCTATCATTCCATTCTTATCTTTTCCTTCAAACAATACTTTTCTTGTTTGGCCTGCATGCTGTTCTGTAAAATACTGCATCTTCATATAAGAAAGATTGCGCAGCGTTTTATTCCGTTCATGCCGCACCTGCATTGGTACCACAGGTTTGATGGTGAGTGCATGTGTATTATCCCTTTCGGAATACGTGAACACATGCAGGTAAGATATATCCAATGTATGAAGGAAGTCAAAGGTTTCTTTAAAATCTTCGACTGTCTCTCCTGGAAAACCCACGATCACATCCACACCAATAGCACAATGCGGCATCAGTGTTTTAATAAGTGCCACTCTTTCCGCATACAATTCTTTTTTATACCTTCTGCGCATCAGTCCCAGTATTTTATTACTGCCGCTTTGCAATGGGATATGAAAATGGGGCATAATCTTATCACTATTCGCTACAAATTCTATGATCTCATTCGTCAGCAGGTTCGGTTCAATAGAGGAGATGCGGTACCGTTGTATACCTTTCACTTTATCAAGTTCTTCGATTAAATCAAAAAAATCTCTTTTCTGATCTTTAGGATTCTTCGGGGCACCCTCTCCGCCTGCGGAGAGGGTTGGGGTGAGGAAATCACCCAAATTCACTCCTGTCAGCACAATCTCTTTTACTCCCTGTTTGGCAAGTTGTTCGGCAGTATTCACTACATGCTCAATACTGTCGCTCCTGCTCTTTCCTCTTGCCATGGGAATAGTGCAGAATGAACAATTATAATCACACCCGTCCTGTACTTTTAAAAAAGTCCTTGTCCTGTCATTTACTGACCAGGATGAATGAAAGCCCGATACTTCTTCAATATCGCAACTGCAGATTTTGGCAGAGTCGCCTTTGGTCAGCTCACGGAGATGGTGGGCAATATTAAATTTTTCACCGGCACCAAGTACCAGGTTCACCCCGGGTATCTCTGCAATCTCTTTGGGTTTCAATTGTGCATAGCAACCGGTTATCACCACCAGGCTTTCCGGCGCTTTTCGCTGGATGCGGCGTACCAGCTGGCGACATTCTTTATCTGCATTATCCGTAACTGAACAGGTATTGATCACATATATATCGGCCAGGTCATCAAACCCCTTTTTCTCAAAGCCCTCATTTTCCAGCAGCCGGGAAAGGGAGGATGTTTCAGAAAAGTTGAGCTTGCAACCGAGAGTGTGGAATGCGACTGTCCGGGATGCTGCCATAATTGTTTTCCACTGCTTTGCCTACCGCGGCCAAATGCCTGCCAGGTAGTAGTTTGCAGGGACGGCAAAGATAAGCAAGAACTAAGATTTGGCGGGCTGAAATGGGCTTGGATCTGGCGGACTGGAAAAACTCCGAAACCAGGAAGCCTCAGAGAGCAGTGTCCTCTGAAATAGCTCGTTATGGTCAATAGTTTGAACCACAGGGAAGGCTACACTTACGGTCGATCCGTTTTTTAAAAACGCTGTCTTTTAAGATGAGGGAGAGATATGTGGCAGTAGTCAGGGATTTACTTTTAATTTGTATCAAATTAGAAGCTTTGAATAAGAAATGGATGCCATATATCCTGATGCTGCTGATGGTTGCGGCCATTATCGTCATAAAACAGTGTAAAAAGGGTAATGAGCCGGTTCCAAAACCGAAAGTAACGAATAATGATAAGCCCAGGGATCCGGCCACTAACAATACAGACCGGGATAAGGGATTTGAACGCCGCACAGCCTTATTGGAATACAGCAACCACGCTAAATGCCGGATGCAATGCCGTAAAATCTCACAAGCAGAGGTGGAGGACGTTATGCGGAACGGAAAAATAAATTATAACAAAAGCGACCTGCAAAATGCCCGCTGCCCGCGCTATGCCGTGGAAGGCAGAACTGCTGATGAACAACGGGTACGGATCGTATATGCCCAATGCAATGATAAGACGGTGGTGGTAACGGTAATAGATCTCGAAACTGATTTTCAATGCCACTGCCCCGGCGATGATGATAAATATAAAAACCGGAACTGAGCAGGCCGATGCAACCTCTTAATAACTGTAAGTACTTTTAATTTCCATATTTTCAAATTCTCATTTTTCCACATTCACATTATTTAAATTGAAGTTCCTGAAATTAATATACAGCATCTATGCTTTTATCACTTTTGTGGCTGTGATGCTGCTCATTTTTCCTTTCGCCTTTATCGCCAGTTTTTTTGGAAGGATAAAAGGGGGCAATATGGCCATCCGGTTGTGTATGTTATGGGCAGATATCTGGTTTGCGTTGATTTTTATCTCACATAAGAAAATATATGAAGCTCCGCACGATAAAAAGAAGGCGTATATTTTTTTAAGCAATCATATTTCTTACCTCGATGGGGCCATCATTGTAAAAGCGTACCGGCAATCCATCCGCCCATTGGGAAAAGTGGAAATGGCTAAAGTGCCCGTCTTTGGATTTATTTACCGCAATGCAATTGTAACCGTAGACCGCAGCAACCCCACAAACAGGGCAAACAGTGTGCGGGTATTAAAATCACTGATCAATAAAGGCATATCCGTAATGGTATTTCCCGAAGGGACGTTTAATATGGGCACCACGCCATTAAAAGAATTTTATGACGGGGCATTTCGGGTGGCGATAGAAACGCAAACACCTGTTAAGCCGGTATTGTTGCTGGATGCTTACCGGAGAATGCCATATAAAAGTTTATTTTTAATGAGTCCGGGCCGCAGCCGTATCGTATACCTTGCTGAAATACCGGTGGCCGGTTATTCGCTGGCGGATGTAAAGAGATTGAAAGAAGAAGTGTATGCAGTAATGGAAAAAAAGTTAATTGAATATGATGCGGCCTGGAGAAAGAAGCCCCTCTAAATCTCCCCCTAAAGGACAATGTCATTTAGTTAAAGAATCGAGTACTCATACAGTAAAGGACTTGCTGCCCCAGCGGGGCAAAATGTCGGTAACTCCAGGTGAAACCCGGAGAATAAGAGAGGATAGAGGATAGTTTTACGGTCGAATTTTTGATCCTCAAAGTCGAACCATTGAACACAGTGTGGGGAAAGTATCTAATTCTTTGTGTAAATGGTACGGTCGAACGAGCAAAAATGAAGCCTTCTCTCCCTCTAAAGGACAATGTTATTTAGTTAAAGAATCGAGTACTCATACAGTAAAGGACTTGCTGCCCCAGCGGGGCAAAATGTCGGTAACTCCGGGTGAAACCCGGAGAATAAGATATACAGGGTACACCGAACCCCAGAGGGGTTCAACAGCGAAAAAGCGAATGAACTAAATGGCATTAAAAAACAATTTACCAGCAATTAGCCGGGAAGGCGTGAAGACGGAAAGTAAACAATCTTTTAAAACCAATTCTTCCCGCCTTCCCGGCAAAAAAGAAGTTCAGTTTACCTCCCTTTTGGGGAGACTTTATACTCCGGTAATGCCAGGTTTGCAGCTGATTTGCAAAAAACAATTACCATAACAATGAAATTGCATATCAACCGTAAGAGAATATTTAAGTCACTTTGATTCATCATTATCTTTACTATTTAAATGCAGGAAGAAATCTTACATATTAATATCACTGGCTCTCCGCCGGCTGGCGGAGCGGGAGGGTATGCCGAAGTGATCATCCCATCTGCTTTACCGAAAAATTACACTTGGTCCGTACCTGCCCATTTGCTGGATACTATAAAGCCAGGCTGCCGGGTGGAAGTAAACCTGGGCAAAACGAAAAAATATGCAGGCATTGTAAAAAGACTGCATCGGGAAAAGCCGGAATTATTTGAAACGAAAGATATTCTGAATGTGCTGGATGTGGAACCGGTGGTGTATGATGAACAATTGAAATTGTGGGAATGGATAGCGTCCTATTATATGTGCAGTGAAGGGGAAGTAATGGCTGCAGCTTTACCTGCTCATTTCAAACTGTCCAGCGAAACGATACTGGTATTTAATGAAGAATACGGCGATGATTTTACGGCGCTCGATCATGATGAATACATTGTGGGTGAAGCATTGCTGATTAAAAAAGAACTAAGCCTTACTGAAGTGCAGCAGGTATTGGATTCATCACACGTATATCCTGTAATCAACCGGCTGATCCAAAAAAAAGTGTGCTTTGTATGGGAAGCACTGAAGCAAACTTATTCGCCAAAGAAAGAAACATACATTCTGCTGAATTCCGAATACGATAATGAAGATAAATTATCAGACCTGCTGAATAACTGGACCAAGGCGCCAAAACAAATGGAACTGCTGCTCAGTTATCTGCACCTGATGAAGACAGAAGGAGAGGTGGTAAAGTCATCATTACTGAAAAAGTCAGGCGCTTCGGATGCCCAACTAAAAGGATTGGTGGATAAGAAAATACTGTGGATGGAAAAAAGAATCATTGACCGTATCCAATACCTGCCAAAAAATGTACAGATTGATTTTGAATTATCGGAAGCTCAGCAAAAGGCTTTTGCGGAAGTACAGGAGCAGATACAACAGAAACCTGTTTGTTTGCTGCATGGCGTTACTTCCAGCGGTAAAACAAATATTTATATTAAGCTGATTGAAGAATATATCCGGCAGGGCAAACAGGTTTTGTATATGCTGCCGGAAATAGCACTTACGTCGCAAATTATACGAAGGTTGCAAAAAAATTTTGGTGGCTATATCGGTATCTATCATTCTAAATTTTCGCAGAATGAACGGGTGGAGATATGGAATAAAGTGAAGAATGGGGAATTGCGGGTTATACTTGGCGCCCGGTCATCTGTTTTTTTACCTTACCAAAATTTAGGGTTGATCATTTGTGATGAAGAGCATGATACATCATACAAGCAACAGGAACCGGCGCCCCGTTATAATGGCAGGGATGCGGCTATTTATTTTGCATCTTTATTTTCTGCAAAGACATTGCTGGGCAGCGGCACTCCTTCGGTGGAAAGTTATTACAATGCCACTACCGGTAAGTATGGTCTTGTGGAACTTATGCAGCGCTATGGTGATATGAAACTGCCGCAAATAGAAATGGTGGATACAAGAAAGGTGATGCAGAAAGACCGTTCCAAAGTAATGCTGTCGCCACAATTAGTGGAAGCGGTAAATGAAGTGATAGCCCGCAATAAGCAGGTGATCCTTTTTCAAAACCGAAGGGGCTATTCGCCTTACCAGATATGCAGCACCTGCGGCTGGATACCGCAGTGCAAATACTGCGATGTATCGCTGACCTTTCATAAACTTACCAATAAATTAGTCTGTCATTATTGTGGCACCACTTACCCTCCCGTGCATACCTGTGCAGCCTGTGGCAGCGATAAATTTGCACAGCGAAACTTTGGAACTGAAAAAATTGAAGAACAACTGCAGGAAATATTTCCCAATGCCAAAGTGGCGAGAATGGATATTGATACAGTGCGGGGCAAGAATGCCCATGATGTGCTGATTCAGCAATTTGAACAGCAGCGGATTGATATACTGGTGGGTACACAAATGGTGGTAAAGGGCCTCGACTTTGATAATGTGGACCTGGTGGGCATACTGGATGCAGATGGTCTGCTGCACTTCGCAGACTTTAGGGTGAATGAAAGGGCCTTTCAGTTGATGGAGCAGGTGAGTGGCCGGGCAGGAAGAAAGCCTTCATTTATTGAAACAGCAGCCGGTAAAATGGATACGGCCAGGGTGATGGTACAAACTTCACAACCGATACATCCGGTATTACAATTTGTACAGCAGCATGATTACAAATCCATGTTTGCCGAGGAACTGAAGAAGCGGAAAGAATTTTTTTACCCGCCCTTTTCCCGTATCATCCATATAAGTTTTAAGCATAAAATAAAGGAAGTGGTGGAAAGGGCGGCATATATATATGCTGATGCAATGAAAATAAAATATGGTTCCTGGATTGTTGGTCCTGCCGAACCGGTGGTGGGGCGTATAAGAAACCAGTACCTGATGGAATTATTGCTCAAACTGCCGAGGGATGGCAAGACGATCAATCAATGTAAAAAAGATTTATTGGAACAGGTGGCCATTTTGCACCAGCATAAAAGTTATAGGAGTGTGACGGTGGTGGCGGATGTGGATGCGGTGTAAGGTGGTGAATGGTGAGTAGTGAATGGTGAGTAGTGAATGGTGAATAATGCCTTTTTGGAGGGGGGGCTTGTTTTTTCAATACCCAGGTTTTTATATTATTAATTGTATTTTACTTCTATGATTGGGATTGTTGTTCAACTGGCGATATCATGGCTGATTATCTGGCTTTATGAAAAAGGGGATTTGTCTTTTTTGGGGTGGATGCCCACAAAGAAAAGGGGGAAGGATTTTGCACTGTTCTTTCTTATTACGGCTGCCTGTGCTGTTGTTGGTTTTTTGTTGAAAATGTGGATTGCCAAACAAAGCTGGATGCTGAACCCGCAACTGGATGTGTTACTTATCCTGAAGGGGGCATGGTTTACTTTAAAATCAGTATTATTTGAAGAGCTGATTTTTCGGGGTGTGCTTTTATACATACTTATTAAAAAGCTGGGGCCTGCATGGGCCATTGTCATTTCTGCTTCTGCTTTTGGTATCTACCACTGGTTTTCGCATGAAGTATTGGGTAACCCAATGCAGATGGCGATTGAGTTTATCATGACAGGAACCATGGGGTTGGTGCTTGCATATAGTTATGCTAAAACCTTTTCTTTATATGTACCCATAGCTATACATCTTGGCTGGAACCTGGTGTATATGGTTGTGTTTTCCGGTCAAACGATCGGCAATCAGTTATTGGTGGAAGTAATGCCAAGACCGGTTGTTACCATTTCTTATTTCAGTTATTATGTGATGGAGTTCTTGCCGGTAATAAGTTGCTGGTTGATTAATACGCGGTTGTTGAGGGGGTATAAGCAAGTACAGCCGCCAGTTTGTTAACCAGTTGCAATGGCTGATTTCCAATGGTTACATTGAAATGGATTATCGGCTTTTAATACTTTAGGGCATTTCTAAAAACCTTCATTTCTTTTAGCCTCTTCTTTTAATATGGCTGTCTCAAAAGTCAGAAAATCACGCAAAGACGCTACGGCGCAAAGTATAAAACAACTGAAAATCAGGCGTTGTAACTTTGCGTCTTTGCGAGAAAATAATTGCCGATTAGTCCTGTAGCGCCGATGAGTGTTGCTTTCATAAAAAATTAAGATGTTTGCAGTATGCAAATTCAGGAGAATATTTCATTAAAGCCCTTTAACACTTTCGGCA
Source organism: Chitinophagaceae bacterium (assembly GCA_031441485.1). Classification (GTDB taxonomy): domain Bacteria; phylum Bacteroidota; class Bacteroidia; order Chitinophagales; family Chitinophagaceae; genus JJ008. The sequence continues at coordinate 8,814 of JANOEQ010000056.1, read as the reverse complement.
TTGATGCCACAGCCAGGTATTTCATTCAATTTAAAGATAAGGATGAGCTGGAGGATGCCCTCCAATTTCAAGCCGCTGGTTCTCTGGGTAGTCAACCGCCACTCCTCATCCTGGGAGGGGGCAGCAATATTCTTCTTACTAAAAATTTTGAGGGGCTGGTTTTAAAAAACGAAATCAAAGGCATCACCGAGTTGCATGAAGATAACGAGTATGTGTATGTAAAAGGCGGGGCAGGGGAGAACTGGCACCAGTTTGTCCTGTACTGCATACAAAGAAACTGGGCCGGCATTGAGAATCTATCGCTTATTCCTGGTAATGTTGGTGCATCACCCATGCAGAATATTGGCGCTTACGGAGTGGAAATAAATGACCTGTTCTGGGACCTGGAGGCCTGGCATATTAAGGATAAAAAACTGGTGACCTTTACCAAAAGTGATTGCGCATTCGGCTACCGCGATAGCGTATTCAAACAGAAATTCAAAAACGAATTTGTTATACTTAACGTTACCTATCAACTGAGAAAGAAGCCCCGTTTTAACACCAGTTATGGCGCTATCGAACAGGAGTTGGAGAAGATGGGAATAAAGGAACTTAGTATAAAGGCCATATCCGATGCTGTTATCAGTATACGTTCATCAAAATTGCCCAACCCGGCTGAGATTGGCAACGCAGGCAGTTTCTTTAAGAACCCCACCGTAACGAAAGAGCAATTCCAGCATCTGCAATCAAAATTCCAAAGTATTGCGGGCTACGAAAATATCAATGGCTCTGTAAAACTCGCAGCAGGCTGGCTCATTGAACAATGCGGTCCGATTGCTGCAACATGGAAGGGCTTTCGCAGGGGTGATGCCGGCTGTCATGCCAGGCAGGCCCTTGTACTTGTCAATTATGGAAAAGCCACTGGTAAGGAAATTTATGATCTCAGTGAAGAAATCCTGCAATCTGTGAAAGAGAAGTTTAATATTGCACTCGAAAGGGAAGTTAATATCATTTAACTTTTGTTTTTAACTGTTATTTTTTACTATTACTCAACCAAAAAACACAACATGAAAAAGATTTTACTCGGTATCGTTTGTCTTTTATCAGCAACGATGTTATTACAGGCACAGGGTAATAAGGCAGTGTACGGTGAATTGGGCGGCAATGGCCTTGTATTTTCAGCCAACTATGATGCACGGTTTTCCAAAAATGAAAATGGATTTGGTTTCAGGGCGGGTATCGGGTTGGCCACCGGTATTGACGTTACAATCATTACTTTTCCAGTAGCACTGAATTACCTTGTTGGAAAAGCACCGCATCACCTGGAACTGGGTATGGGCGCTACCTATATTTCAGCTACCGTCAACCTGTTTGATTCTAATGAAACGGGCGGTGGATTTGTTTATTTGCCTACAGTTGGCTACCGATATGCAAAAGAAAAGAAAGGATTTGTGGGAAGAATCTACGTAGGTCCCATCATTATTGGCGGACAGGCTTTTTTCCCCTGGGGCGGTATTTCTGCAGGGATAAAGTTTTAATAGGGTGGTTAATTAGTTTATTAGTTAATTGGTTTATTTGGGGGCGTGAAATGCGGGGCCTCAGCGGAAATTCACAACCTCATGCTCTTCCTAATTAACTAATAAACCAATTAACTGTATTCTACGCCTCTTCATCAAACTCAAAATCTTTTTCTGTAAAGTTCATCATACTGCCCATCAGGTCTTTGAACTCCACTTTGTTTTCAAATATTTTCTTACTGATCAGCGAATAAGATGAAAGGCCATGCAATACAAATTCCATCAGTAATGCGAATTGCTCTTCATTCACCTGCGGAAAATATTTCTTTACCAGCGAATGCAGCCCGTCCACTTTATACAGTAAAAGTATTTTGTCTTTATCACTTGTATTAAAGGAAAGGTTCAGGTTATTGCCTTTATCAAACCAGCCCGTTATTGGACGATAAGGATTCTCCTCTTCTTTTTCAATTTGAGATGGTTTTCCTGTACTTCTTCTTTTCTTTAACTGGTCTGGATTGGGAAAGTAGTGTGCAAACTGTGTGCGGATCGCTTTATCCACCAGGTTCATTGCCACCTGGTAAGGGCCTTCCTGCTCACCTTCATATACCAGTTCCACTTTACCGGTTATGGAAGGTATGATACCCGCCAGGTCATTCATCCATACCTGTGTTTGTTTTTCATTGTTGATGATGGCCCTTCTTTCTGCAGCACTCACTGCATTTTCAAATGCGGAGATGGTAAGCCTTGCACTTACACCGCTTTTCTTATCTACAAACTCACTGCTTCTTGCTTCAAAGGCAATTTGTTCGATCAGGCGTTTTACCAGGTCGCTTACATTTACCCTTGCTTTTTGTTCATCACTAATTTCAGCTTCCTGTTCTGTTATTTCCAATGCATGCTCCAGCGATTTTGGATAGTGTGTCAGTATCTGGCTTTCGATACGGTCTTTTAATGGCGTTACAATGGAACCACGGTTTGTATAGTCTTCAGGATTAGCCGTAAATATAAATAGTATGTCCAATGGCAGCCGGAGTTTAAATCCCCGTATCTGCACATCGCCTTCCTCCAGTATATTGAACAGTGCCACCTGTATCCTTGCCTGCAGGTCGGGCAATTCATTGATAACAAATATGCCGCGGTTACTTCTGGGGATGATGCCATAATGCAGTACCCTTTCATCTGCAAAACTAAGTTTCAGGTTGGCAGCTTTAATAGGGTCAATATCACCGATCAGGTCGGCCACACTTACATCGGGTGTCGCTAATTTTTCTCCATAGCGTTCGCTGCGGTGTATCCAGTGTATGGCAGTTTCATCGCCATGGGTGGCAATTTCTTCCTGCGCATATTTCGATACGGGTTTCAGGGGATCATCGTTGATATCACTGCCGGCAACACTGGGAATGTATTCATCCAGCAGCTCTGTCATTTGACGTGCCATTCTTGTTTTGGCCTGGCCTCTTAATCCAAGAAAAAGAATATTGTGTTTACTCAGCAATGCCCTTTCCACATCTGGTATCACAGTGTCTTCGTATCCCACTATCCCGGAGAAAGTGGGTTCACTGTTTTGCAGTTTTTTGATCAGGTTCTGCCTGATTTCTTCTTTGATACTTTTGGATTGGTAGCCACTTGCTATTAACTCTCCGAGGGTTTTTATTTTTTTGATGTTCATTTGTTTGGTTTAGTTATCGGGTTGTCACCCGGTGTTATTCATATTAAACCCTTTCAGGGTTGGGTATGGGGCTTTATCCGGTGTTATTCATATTAAACCCTTTCAGGGTTTGGGTATCTGGCGTTGTCTATTTTTATTATCCAGGCTGTAGTGCTACTATCAGCTTTTGTTGCGTCGCACTCTTCGGGGTTCTGTTCGCTGCTCAGCAGACCCACCCCGGAGTACTACAGAGAAGATTTTCCTTAATTCGCCCCTCCAGGGAGGGGAAGTGTCGTTTTATTTAATGGTTCACTCTTTTTCTGTATGATGTTTTGCTATATTAAATGTATGATTGATCCAAGTCATCCACAGTTGGCGGATACGGGAGGTTAATAAACCGTCTTTCTTTTCCCGCTTTCAAAATCCTTAAATATAAACGCCCCCAATTTATCCAACGATGCAAAGAACGCTTTTCCATTATTCGTTTCGGTAAACTCCTGCACAAATTTCTGAAGATACGGGTCTGTTGCAATCATAAAAGTGGTAATAGGTATCTTCAGCTTTTTGCATTGCGCTGCTAAATTGATACAACGGTTCACTACTTTACGGTCCAGACCAAAACTATTTTTATAATACCGCTTGCCGATCTTCAAACAGGTGGGCTTGCCATCTGTGATCATGAATATCTGCTTATTCGGATTTTTTCTTCTGCGCAAAATATCCATGGCCAGTTCCAATCCTGCTACTGTATTGGTATGATAGGGCCCCACCTGCAGATAGGGAAGGTCCTTTACTTCAATGGGCCAGGCATCATTGCCAAACACTACAATATCCAATGTATCTTTCGGATACCTTGTTTTTATCAGTTCACTCAATGCCATCGCCACTTTCTTAGCAGGCGTGATACGGTCTTCCCCGTACAGGATCATGGAATGGGAAATATCAATCATCAGCACCGTGGATGTTTGTGCTTTGAAATCTGTTTCCCGTATACTCAGGTCATCTTCCTGCATCCGGAAACTGTCTATACCGTGATTTATTTGCGCATTGCGGATGGATTCTGTAAAATCTATCTGCTCGAGCATATCGCCAAACTGGAACTGCCGGGTGTCGGGATTCAACTCATCACCCTGGCCGGGTTTGAAACTATGATGATCACCCTGCTTTGTTTTTTTTAGTTTGCCAAAGATCTCTTCTAAGCTGCTTCTCCGTATGCCCTGTTCAGTTTTTGGGGTGATGCGTATTTCACCCTGTTCATTTTTATCGGTGAGGTAGCCTTTCTCTTTCAATTCATCAATAAAATCGCCCATGCCGTATTCATCATCGGTCAACTTATACTGTTTATCCAGTTCATTCATCCATTGCATGGCTTCGCCCACATCACCGCTGGTGTAGGTGAGCAGTTGCATGAAGAGATCCAGCAATTGCTGAAACTTACTTTTTCCTTCACTGTCCGGATCGAATTTTGTAAAATGAAATCCCCTCATAAATCTGATATTTGAAGTCGGATATCTGAAGTAAGAAGTCAGCGGCTTTCCTTTATAGGGAAAAACCGGTTCTCTCTTTTGCAGACTGTAAGCAATTTACGGTAATTTGGTTGTTGCCCTGTCAATTGCCTGTATTATCATTCCTTCTTTGGACAAAAGTAATACCAGTTATTTTTATTACCGGTACCATTTTTTTTATTACAACAATTCAGGCTGTGATAAGTTCAAAATAGAAAACCCTCCGTTGGGGAGGGTTTTCTCAGGCATTTGGTAATACTATTTCAATCCCTGATTAAGGGGTTTTTCCTTTCAATGTGTCAGGCGTTGGCCCGGGTTTAATATTTTTATCACCTTCATTAATTTTATTCGGCGTTGTTTGCGGGGCGTATTTGCTTTCAATAGCACCCAGTACCATCAGCATGGCTTCATTGATAGGGGCTTCAGATCTTACAAACCCGTTATAGTATTCCGGTTTGTCTTGCTCAATATATTTGTAATAGGCCTGCTGCTGTTCCAGGTCTTTGCGCAAGTCTTTTCTTACTTTATCTGCCAGTTCAGTTTTGCCGGCTTTATAACAGGCTTCCAGGTATAGTAATCCTGTTTGATTATGTCCGTTATAACGGCTTGTCATAGCATAAGGAAGGGTTTCCGTGCTTATGCCTGCTTCTACTTTATCAATCAATTTTTGTGCTTCCTCTTTTCTGCCGGCATCTGCCATATTGCCTGCTGCTTCACCAAACAAAGCCCGCAGGTTGAGGATATGGCGGCGGTTTTCTTCATCAAAATACACACCTTTTTTATTGGCCCCGCCAAATTCAAATTTCGTCATCAGGTTATTATACATTATATCGGTATTGTTATCCCTGATTTGTGTACCACCCATTCTTGCCTGGCGCAATACCTGGTCCACCACCCAGTTTTGCTGCGGGAATTTATTTGCCACGGGTACCAGCCTGTATGCTAAACCATCTTTACGCAGGTATTGTGAAAATCCAAGTTCCCCCATCGGCGAAGTAAAATAGATGGGGCGTTTCCAGCCATTGGCTGCATTACTGGCAATGATGTTCAGGATAATAAAATCGCTTTTCACTAATCCACCATTCAATTTATCTTCAGGAATCTCAAACCTCATTTCACTCAATGCGCTGTCTGTGGCTGTAAAAGTGCCGTTCTTCCTGGCTTCTTCAATATTTACCGGTACTTTGAATTTGGAAACAGGGAAGCTTCCATATCCTACATCACGGCCTGTTTCTTCATCTTTATTGACTTTGCCCAATACTGTTTTCATTACCTCATATAAATCATAAAACTGGTTAGGATCACCCTGCTGGCGGTAACGAAGAAATTCCCTGTTATGTCCTTCTATTTGTTCCGGCGACCACAACACATCTAATGAATCGGCATCGTTCACTTTATAACGCAGCTGGTTAATATACCAGTCAATACCCAGCAGGCTGTTATTGATAACCCTGATATCTTTACGAACGCCTTCCACTTCCTGGGCATACCAGAGAGGATAGGTATCATTATCACCGAAAGTGAATATAACAGCGTTGGGGGCACAGCTTTCTAAATAATCTTTGGCCATGTCAGGCGCAGTTGTTTTATCGCTGCGGTCGTGGTCATCCCATACCTGCTGGGCCATCAGTAATGGCACAGCGAGGCAAACAACGGAGGTGGCAATATTCAGCACTCTTGCATTTTGCCCGTTTGATGAAACAGCTCTCAATATAAATGTAAGCGCTGCTGTAACAATGGCATAAAGGGCGGTTACAAAAATGCTTGTCATCACTGCATCACCAATAGTTCCCGGAAATGAACTCATGTAGGTTACAATAAAAGAAACACCACCTCCAAAGAGCAGGGTGTTTTGGAAAGTAAGCTGGTCCGCCTTTTCACGGGCCAGTTTTACCAGGGCCACTACGGATAATCCTATCCAGATGGCAAAGGCATAGAAGGAGCCCACAAATGCGTAGTCCCTTTCACGGGGCTGGTTGCCCGGCGAATTTAGATACAATACTACTGCCACGCCTGTAAAGAAGAATAACAGGAAATTCACCACCCAGTCTTTCTTGTTTTTTATAAACTGGTATACAAAGCCAAGTATACCAAGAACAAATGGCAACAGAAATAAAGTGTTATGTGCTTTGTTACGTTTGATACTGTCGGGCAGTTTTGACTGATCTCCCAATCTTTTACTATCAATAAGAGAGATGCCACTTATCCAGTTGCCATCCCGTTTATTGCCCAGGCCCTGTATATCATTTTGTTTGCCGGCAAAATTCCACATAAAGTAGCGCATGTACATGTGGCTGAGCTGGTAGGTAAAGAACCAATTCAAGTTTTGAGAATACGAAGGTGGCACATAGCGGTCACGCCCCGTAACCTCACTTTTCTCTCTTTCGATGTCAAGCCATTCTGCATAAAATTCTGCATGGTACTGATCATTACTGCCATCCCAGATACGGGGGAAAAGCTGCATGTCACTGCTTTGATACTTTGGCTTTCTATCTATGCCGATGGGAATATATTTATCTTTTCCTTTTACATATTTCATTTCCCCGTCTGTAAATTCCACATTTCCGTCTTCAGCAAATTTATAATCAGCAGAAAAATGCGGGCCGTATAGTAACGGGGCTTCGCCATATTGTTCGCGGCTGAGGTAGTAAACCAGGTTAATGGGATTGTCCACATTATTCATATCCACTGCAGGATTGGCATTGGAGCGTATCATGGTGGTGAAATACATGAAGTATCCCAGCATCATAAACGCATAGCACCAAAGCGACAGCTTTAATATCCGTAAGGCACCCGCTTTCAGAAAATAACCTGCTACCGCAGCGGCCCCACCCAGCAATAAGAATTTTAAAAATTTAACGCCACCCGAACCGGTACTCACTATGAATGGAAGCGCTGATAAGAAAAGGAACAGTGCAAACCAAATCATGATTTTTGTTTTGGAAATATTCTTTTCAGTGAAGCGAAGGGCCCAGGCTATGACTGCTGCCAGTGCTGCAAAATAAATAGCAAAGCCGGAGAAGAAAGGCATGCCGCCACTGTTCACAAAAAACACATCAAAAATACCTGCTGCTTTCATGGAGTATTGTATTACCCCTACCTGCACCAGCCCTGTTATCAAACAGCCCATCAGGAAAGCAATAACTGCTCCTTTGGTGGAAACCTGGTAGCGGCGGTAGTAATAGATCATCACAATAGCGGGTATCGTTAACAGGTTCAGTAAGTGAACACCTATTGAAAGGCCCATCATAAAGAATAAGAATACAATCCATCTGTCGCTTCTGGCCCTGGCACCCGGATCGTTACCTGCTCTTTCATCAGCATGCTCCCATTTGAGCATGGCCCAGAATACGAGAGCCGTAAAAAAAGAGGATAATGCATATACTTCACCTTCCACTGCACTAAACCAGAATGAATCACTAAAGGTATATGCTAATGCACCCACAGCACCAGCCGCCATGGTGGTGAATAATTGATGGCTGTTTAGTTCTTCACCCACTCCCACAAACATTTTGCGGGCAAAATGGGTTACGCTCCAGAAAAGGAATAAAATAGTACCGGCGCTGGCCAATGCACTCATGAAGTTAACAGCACTGGCGGCGGTATGCCCGTTATCACCAAAAAGGACAATAAAAAAACGGCCGATCAGTACAAACAATGGGGCCCCTGGGGGGTGGGGTAATTGCAAACCCTTTGCACTGGCAATAAACTCACCCGTATCCCATAAACTTCCTCTTGCCTCACGGGTAAGAAAATAAGTGGCCATTGCAATAAGAAAAATGGCCCAGCCTGTAATGTTATTGACTTTTTTGAAGTTCATAAGTAATACAATTGATTTTTTGCCTTTTGAATCCTTGAAACGGGGAGCCAGGCTACCCGGGGATTTAAGGTTAGCAAAAATAGGGTTTCAGGGGTAGATTTCAGTTCCGCTAATACAGATTTAGGAATTTAGCCACAGCAGCAGCTGGCCTATGTGATTTGACATGATTGGAGGCGGGGTTCATATAATTTCCCCATAAACCTTTTAGAAGCTGTTTGAATTAATTGTTTGATATGTCTTATGGCATTTTTGGGGCTGCAACTGCGTTGAATTTTTCGCCTTAGGCGTTTAGACTATGGCTGCAAAATTCGCCTGGTTTCGCTCCCAAAAACATCCATAATCCAT
>JANOEQ010000055.1:0-5878 GCA_031441485.1 Chitinophagaceae bacterium | reverse complement strand
CTTATGGCATTTTTGGGGCTGCAACTGCGTTGAATTTTTCGCCTTAGGCGTTTAGACTATGGCTGCAAAATTCGCCTGGTTTCGCTCCCAAAAACATCCATAATCCATTCTAAACAAATAATTCAAACAGCTTCTTATAACTCTTAGTTAATTACAATGCTGTTCAAACGCTCCGATCAGGTTTTGGGCAATCACCTGCGCAGGTCTTCCTTCTATCTGGTGGCGTTCAATAAAATGAACCAATTGTCCGTTTTTGAATAAAGCAATAGCGGGTGAAGATGGAGGATAAGGAAGCAGATGCTGACGTAAACTCCTTATCGCCTCTATATCAAAACCGGCAAAACTGGTAGCCAAAAAATCTGGTTTCTTTTCTGTATTCGCCACTGCCAATAACACACCCGGCCTTGCCGTACCGGCAGAGCAACCACATACTGAGTTAATCATTACAAGGGTAGTACCCTCTTTTGCTAATTGCTGTTCCACTTCAGCTGCGGAGAGTAATTCAGAAAAACCATTGTCGGTCAGCTCTTCCTTCATCGGGATAACTATTTCTTCAGGATACATATTCTTGTTTTTTAATTGAATACAAAATTAAAGAAAATGTTTACTCTTTAATGACAGTTGCCATTAATAAGAAAATATGGCAGTAGAAATTCCTTAATTCGGAAATTATGTCTTCCTGAATGTTGTCTTCAGACCAGGAATGACAGTAAAAAACAGTTAAATCACGAATGGTATGCCATTTGAAAACTGGATAGGGAATTGATTATTCTTAAAACTAAAAAACTAAATAAGTATGACACACGTAAAATTCAACAGAAAGCCTTTTGAAGGAACTATTAACACATTAGTGGATGACCTGTTTGCAGAACTGCCCGGTTTGTTTAAAGGAGATTTTAACAATTTCGAACGTAAGGATTATGTTCCGGTCAACGTCATAGAAACAGAAAAGAGTTATTTATTGAATGTGGTGGCTCCCGGATTTGAAAAAACAGATTTTAAAGTGAACCTGGACAGCAACCTGCTGACCGTTTCCGCCGATAAGAAAACAGATTCGACTGAAGAAACCCGGAAAGAGATTCGCAGGGAATACAACTTCAGGTCTTTTAAGAGATCTTTCACATTAGATGAAAAAATTGATGCAACGAATATCGAAGCTTCTTACATCAATGGTGTATTGACATTAAACCTTCCGAAGAAAGAAGCAGTCAAAGCATCAGCAACAACAATAGTTATTAATTAAAATAATAAAGATTTTCTCATAAGCAGTTGGTTTTGGTTTACACCCTCCCGTTTCCACGGGAGGGTTATTTTTTGCCTTCCCTGAAGGGGAAGGCAATTCATGTTTTAAACATCTCTCAACTATCAACTATCACCTATCATCTATTCCTTACATCCCTGCCTTCTCCTGGTATCTATCAAATACTGAATTTTCCATTCGCCATTAAAACGTACGAGCTGGAATGAATTGACCCCGCAATGACTGAATTTTCCCTTGTAATAAAAGTTATAAGGTGTCCACGCAATGGCCAATGGTCCGTCAATTTTTACTGTTTCAAATTCAATTCTTTCGTCGGCATTACCGGGTTGTTCTTTGCTGATGAAATCGATAAAGTCCGCCGGCTTTTCATTGATCACCACAAGTTGTCCTTCTTTATTCCGGGAAATGGTTTGCAGTACCATGCTGTCGGCAAAGCTTTTCTTCAATAAATCCGGATCGGCATTCTTCATTCCTGTAAAAAGGTTATTGATAACCCTCTTTACTGAATCCTCCGCAGTCTGTGTTTTAGCAGTTATTCCACAAAGCAATACTGTTAATAGTATGAAAAAATATTTCATGTTAGATGATTTTAAGATTTTATGGCAAATGAATTGAATTGAATTGACGTTACTCATACAGTTGCCCGGACAATGTGCCGGCCGGGCAGGCAGCAAGGGAGTAACCGGTAAAATTTAATAACCTAAAAATAAAATCTATCGCCATGCAAACAGCAAGAATATTACAAGCGGTCGCTTTGATGATGATCGTGGCGCTGGCAGCCAGTTGTGCCGCCAGTAAGGAATATACAAGCAAACTATTTGCACCGCGAATGCCTGTTGTAAAAGACAGTCAGGTTTTGGCTACCATGCCACTCCGGTTTCTGGAGATCGACAGTGCAGGCATAGCGCAAGAAGGTTGGGTAAGCACTGATATTATTATGGGAAGGGATACGGCTGTTAATACCCTCGCACTGGATAAGCTGGCGCTTACAGTACCGGCTAAACCTATATTGGCAGCAACAGACAGTACAGCAAAAACTGAAATACAGAAGGTATTCCCAGTGGCGGCAGACACTAAAAATAGCCCGGCAGAAACGCAGCCTGTTGCGAGAGCAGCCAATCCGGGAGAAATAAGAAATAAACGAACCAGAGAAAAATAAAAACAATAATGACCTTTTGATATATTATGCATCCATTGAGTCCAGGTATCATTCAGGACTCTAAGCCCCTCTCCCGGAGGAGAGCGGTTGGGGTGATGTCGAAACCAAGCCATTGCAATAAGACTGTTCACATTTAATCATCTAAAACAGACTCCATGAAGCAAACATTTATTCTGTCAGCAACTACTGTACTCGTGATGGCAATCACATTCACAAGTTGTAAACCCAGCAGGGTTTGGGCCACTAAAAAGAAAGAACCCAAACATTACAGCGAACCTGAAACATACCGTCGCCCGGAACCGCCACCTCCACCGCGTTATGTCGGCAATGTGTCCCTGATCATCACTCCATCACCGGGATTTGTAATGAAACAAAACCCGAATGGAAGACTCTATCACCGAAGCCAACAGGGATATCTTTACTGGAAAGGATACGACAACCGTTTCTACCTGGACAGATCGCAGGTAAGCAGGGTGAATTACAACAAATGGGAATACAACAAATGGAAAAAGTACAGCCGGAGCAGCAATGGCTAAACAAACCTGACCACACAAAAAAGGCCCATCGTTATATCTGACGGGCCTTTTTAAAAATCTTCAATAAGCGAGCATGAATTAATAATTATTAATTATTTATACCCCAGTATCTTCAGCATGCTCTGTGCCGTTTGTTGTTTGGCATATACCCAGTCCACCAGTTTACCATTCCTGTCATGCCCCACAATGATATGCTTGGGAGAAGGTATCATACAATGTTTAATGCCTCCGTACCCGCTGATTTGATCCTGGTAGGCACCTGTATGAAAGAACCCGACATAGAGCGGTTCCTTATCACCATTTACCTTGGGAAGAAAAACTTCGTTGATATGTTCTTCGGAATCATAGTAATCATGGCTGTCGCACGTAATGCCTCCAAGCACCACCCGCTGGTAGTCTGAATCCCATTTATTAATTGGCAGCATGAGGAATTTTTCACCAATGCCCCAGGTATCCGGTAAAGTGGTTATGAAGGATGAATCGATCATGTACCAGGTTTCCCTGTCATTCTGCACCTTCTCTGCAATCACACTGTATATATGGGCCATACTCTCCCCTACTGTATAGCTGCCGAATTCTGTATAGATATTCGGCATGGGCACTTTTGCTTTTTTACAGGCTACTTTAATGTTCCGTACAATTTCATTGATCATAAACTGGTAGTCATATTCAAAGCCCAGTGAATGCTTGATCGGGAAACCGCCGCCGATATTAATGGAATCCAGTTCAGGGCAGATTTTTTTTAACTGGCAATACAGATTGATTACTTTATTAAGCTCACTCCAGTAATAGATATCATCTTTTATTCCTTTATTAAGAAAAATATGCAGCATCTTCAACTGAAATTTTGTTTCATAGCCTTCAATTCTGTCCACATAAAACTCCAGAATATCTTTGGCCCTGATACCCAGTCTTGATGTATAGAATGGGAAGTTGGGTTCTTCTTCTGCCGCCACCCGGATACCCAGCTTAAAGGGAACTTTTACTGATTGCGCATAGTCTTTCAGTTCATCCTTATTGTCCAGAATGGGAATTACATTCTGAAAACCCGTGTTTAGCAGGTTAGCAATACGCCTGGTATAGGTCTTTTGCTTAAAGCCATTGCAGATGATATGAATGTCTTTGGTAATCTTCTTTTTAGCATATAATTTTTTGATTATTTCAATGTCATACGCATACGATGTTTCGAGGTGAATTTCACTTTTCAATGCTTCTTCCACCACAAAACTAAAATGGGAGCTTTTTGTGCAATAGCAGTAAAAATATTTCCCTTCGTATTTATGCTTTTTAAAAGCATTGGCAAACATGGTCTTGGCTTTCTTAATCTGCATACCAATTTTGGGCAGGTAGGTAAGTTTCATCGGGGTGCCATATTTGGCAATAAGTGCCTTCAGGTCGAGACCGTTGAAATGGAGATTGCTGTCCTCCACTACAATACCGTCCTGTGGGAAATTGAAGGTTTGCTTTACTAGATCGTGGTAAGAGTTGGTCATTTTGGGGTAAATGGGTTGGGCCAGTAAAATATTTAACGGCACAAAAGTATACGATTAGAGAAATTGCGGGGCAAAAAATTTTTTGCAAAATTTATTATCTTCCTTTTATGAAAGTTTCAACAACACAAAGGTGCTGCTTAGCTGTACAGGTGTCATTTTGCTAACATTTGTTATTGTGAGTTTGTTTGATGTGGTGCTGGCCGTATTGTATGCCCGGTTTTATTCCAATGCCTCTTTCGTGGTAACTTTTGGGGCAGATGGCATTTTTGCGGGTGTTACCGGCTATATGAATAGCATAGTACAAGCCCCGGTAAAGAATGAACAAGCCCGTTGGGGCCTCATCATCCTGTTTGGCCTGCTTTTCTTTTTGTTGCTTGCAAAACTGGAAGGCGGCGAATATGAAGCGGCTTTCAAAGTTTTTGGCTTCACACCTGCCGCATCTTCTTTACTGTTTGTAAAAGGCAAACCAGATTAAAAAACCGCTTTTTGCCGGTACACCTTTTTTTTATGAACCTCTCCCTTCAGCTTCTTTGATTCTTTGACCTTAGTAAAAAATAGAAGATACACTTAATTGGGAAAAAAACAACTGCGTTCTGTTGATTTTACGATGCTTCTTGAGTGCATGTTTTGGATATTTATGATGTATTTAATAATAATCATTAACCAAAAACTCATTGTATGAAAAAGTTATTAATGTTCTTTATCATTCCGGCAATTGTATTTCCTGTTTTTACAGCAGCACAGTTTATGAAAGACTACCGGCCCACCGGAAGCCCGCTAGTTTCAAGTACCGTAAATCTTATTTCAGTAGTGGAAGCCACGGCCACCGCTGCCGGCAGCAGCCGGGCCATTAACACTATACAAGAAAGTGCCGCCGTTGTTACCAACGATGTGTGGGTACATGCCGTGAATGCTGCCGGCAATGTAACATTTAGCCGCCGCTATGGTATAGCAGGAACAGAAGAAACCGCTGCGGCACTTATACGCTGCCCCAATGGCGACTTTATCTATGCCGCCACTACCAACACTGCTGGCATTCAGTCTTCCTGGTTGTTCCGCGTTGGTATTATCAACTGGTCTTTCAGGTATTTTGCCGCCGGCAACAGAGTAAAATCCTATTGTATCAAAAAAACAAATGAAGCTGTTGAAAATTATATCATAGCAGCTTCCATTAATTCAGACCGCAGGCTGCTGGTTTTTAAAATCAATGCAGCAGGCGGCTTGGTATGGAACAGGCAGTATGTGGACCCGGCACCTCCTGTCGGTTTGACAGATATTCCTAAATCAATGCTCATTAACCGTGATACGATTGTTATTGCCGGCAACCGTACTTCACTCAGCACTGCAGGAGCTACTCTCCGCGACCTTTTTGTTATTGGCATTAACCAGGCAACAGGTGCAATTTCTCACCCATATCGGGTGATTGATA
>JANOEQ010000054.1:0-5675 GCA_031441485.1 Chitinophagaceae bacterium | reverse complement strand
ACTGGAATTGCCGCCACCTTGACTATCGTTTTCATTATCTAATTCTTCATTTTCAAAAAAATCATCTGAACTACCCCAATCCTGCCTAAATCTTTCTGAATCAAATCCTGATAAATTCCCTCCAAAAAAATTATCCTCATTAACCATTATCGCCTTCATCCCATCCGGATCAATAAACCTAACCGGGTTATTATACGCATAATTATACGGTGTCCATCTTCTGCTTACTTCTGCCAGCGGGTCTATTACATGCCATCTGCCTATCTGTGCATCGTATTGGCGGGCGCCGTAATCGTACCATTCTAAGCTGCCTCCATCGCTAAATTCCTTGCTTTGCTTTTCTTTACCATTGTAGTCAAACTTGTTTTCCGTTTTACCAAAGGCTTTGCTGCTAATGGCGGCCATCGTTAATCCAAATGGATAAAAATGCGTTTCTTCAAGCAGGGGTCCTCTTGTATGAGTTACCTGTAAATTATCAAAGAACACATCTATATTCGGCGTTTCATTACTCACATAAATATACAAATACCCGCTTTTGCTCACTGTTAAATCTGTACGTGTATGTGTTTTCAATGTATCACTTCCACCCACCTGCTCAAAGCCGCTGCTGCTGCTTACATACTTAAACTGCTTCCCGATTCGCTGCGCTATCGGGACATGCTATCCAGCACCACCCAATTGATAAACGCCTTGGGCTTGCTGCTATTGTATAAAACAACAGGGCCGGATATACCAGCCCTGTAATTCATTTATTTAATCCTGCTTTCTAAAATATGCTAATGTGATACATTACCACTACAAGGAGTAACTCCGATTTATTGATATTCAATTTCCAGGCACTTAAATACGTAGCTTAGGACTTCATTTACAAGCTTTTGTTTTCTATTGGCTTTGAACTCGTTAGTAATATCTCGAAATACTTCTCTTATGTTTGTCAGACTAAAAGTCGAAACAACTACCACACCATTCCCATTTCGAATTATAAATTCATATGGACTGTGTAGTAGGGAATCTCCTGAGTACTTTTCAACCACCTTTACTCTTTTTTCTATGTTCCTATACGTCATCTCTGAGACTTCTATTTTTTTTACATGTGTGCTGTCATAAATCGTATTTACCACACCGGGTAAATGAAAAACCACTATTTGGACTTGTCGAGATCGACTACCCTCATAAAGTAGCTCTATTGAAGGACCAGTTGACTGTTGAGCATTTAATTCAAAAAAAAGGGTCGGAAAAAAATAGAGCGTTATCAGAAAAATCCTTTTCATTTTAGTATTATTAAAAGTTAAAGTCTGGATTTTGCACGATTTAATATAAAGTTGTGAAAAAAGGACAAATTTGAATATCCATTCGGGTATGTAGAAACAATTGCCAGTGGAGTCAGATCTACTTCATTTGACCCAGGTGTCAAAGAAAATCCATATGTCAATGTTATCAAGGGCACTAGGTTATTATTTTTGTCAACACCTAACAACGTTAATTCTGCATTAAAAGATTGAATAAACCCTTTATCCGTCCTTGCAGGTGTGTCTATAAAATAATCATCATATCCATTAGGTGGGTCGAAAAATGGGTCTTGTAGGTCTTTATCACTTAAATAAAAAGGCCAATCATGATCTCCTATTTCAGAGCGTGTATCTACTTTTGTCTCTTTTTCTGGCTTATCTTGAGTCGCTGTCACCGTTTGTATCCATTCAAATGCCATAAAACCACTGTTGTTGTCTTTAAAAAGTAACCTAATTGTTAACCCATGATGAGGTAGTCTAAAGTATCCCGGATTTTCTTTACCATAATTCATTACATCAAGTCTACCAATAAAGCAAGGGCCAGTTCCGATATCCACATGATCTCCAGTCTTCAATTCCTTTTGATTATTTCCATTTCCGCCACCACCACCTCCTCCTCCTTCAATCAAATAACCACCCCCCAATGCAATCAAAATCGCATTCATCATCTTTTGAACTGGATTTTTAATTGTTACCAGTACATCATCATCACCTGTTTGAAGCCCAAACTGTAAACCCATTATAAACGCCTGGGCATCTATCCCACTAAATTGTAAATTTCCGTTTACACTTTGCGCACTCATCCCATCAGGGTCAATAAACCTAATCGGATTATTATATGCATAATTATACGGTGTCCATCTTCTGCTTACCTCCGCCAGCGGGTCTATCACATGCCATCTGCCTATTTGTGCATCGTATTGCCTGGCGCCATAGTCATACCATTCTAAACTACCGCCATCGCTAAATTCCTTGCTTTGTTTTTCTTTACCATTGTAGTCAAACTTGTTTTCTGTTTTACCAAAGGCCTTACTGCTAATGGCCGCCATTGTTAATCCAAATGGATAGAAATGCGTTTCCTCAAGTAAAGGCCCTCTTGTGTGAGTCACCTGCAAATTATCAAAGAACACATCTATATTCGGCGTTTCATTACTCACATAAATATACAAATACCCGCTCTTGCCAATCGTTAAATCTGTGCGGATATGTGTTTTCAAAGTATCACTACCCCCCACCTGCTCAAAACCGCTGCTGCTGCTTACATACTTAAACTGCTCATCTAATACCACCCAGTTTATAAACGCCTTCGGCTTGCTGCTATTGTATGACTGGCTGTTTAAAAAACTGGTTGCGCCGGGGCTTAATATGCCACTGCTGCTCAGTTCAGAAGCGCTGCCGTGGCCACCTGCCACACCGCCCACACCACCTGCCAATGCAGAAAGCAAATCTGTAAGCGGGCTTACAGGCGTGCCGGGTGTATTGGTGCTTTTCCACCAGCTGCTTACCGTCAGGTTATATTTGTCACCGCTCATTACTTTCAGCACTATGGCCGGGCCAATCTTATTACCACTTCCGTTTGTTTTGGCCACTTTGGCATTGCCGCTGATAGTGGGGTAGCCGCTCGGCAGGTCTGCTCTGGTGGCAGAAAGATTGCTGTAATACAATGCTTCTGCAGTGGCTGTTGCGGTTTCCATTGTGGCAGCCGGGTACATATCTGCCTGCTGCTCTTCTGTTAATATCATCCGAACATTGCCCAGGTGGTCTTTTATAAAATAATCATATTCAAAGCCGGTACCTTTTTTTCTTATCCGTCCTTCCTCATGCCCGGTAAACAGCAGGCTGTCTGTATAATTTCCCGCCACGGCATTGCCGCTTACTATATCCGTACGGCCCTCATACACAAAGCCCGCTATATATGTAGTGGTGGTGGTAAGCACCCTGGCATGTGAGCTGTCTGCCACCGTTTTTTGCAGCTTGCGGCCAGATGCATCATAGGTGTAGATCACCGATCCGTAAGTTCCATCATACTGCGCCGCCGCAGAATTATACCGTATCACATCCGGCAGGTTCAGATAATTATAATGTATATCACTTATCGCTTTGTTTTTGTCAGTAATTATATTCCCATTGGCATCATACGTATAATCGGTGCTTGTTTTCCCGGTGCCGTCATATTTAAAATCTCCCAGGGTGCTGGTATTATTATTGGCCGTATCATACACCTGCTGCAGCCGGTTGCTGTTGGATGGATAGGTATAGCTCAGTTGATCTATTGCCGCACTGCCCGTCAGCTTCCAGCCCATCTGCTTCATAGAAGCTATATTGCCATTGGCATCATACTTCAGATTGCTCACACTAAAATCTATACCGGCTGTTTTATTAAAACTGCTGCTGGTGTACTGGTTAAAGTCGGCGCTTACTAAGCGGTTCACCTTATCATAGTAATAATCAAATTTTCTTTTCTCCGCATCGCCCCTGCTTTTCCAGGTGGTGCCAGCAATATTGCCATTCAGCTGCGGGTTGGCATAGCTCTGCCCGGATATAATAGTGGCGCTGTTTTCATAGCCAATTTCAAAACCAAACCAGGCCGTGGTGTTCACATCTTTTATATAGTCCCGGTTCATGCCCAGCAGCCAGCCCCGCATATTGTAGTCAAATGCCAGGGTTTCCAATCCCGCATTGCTGTTGTAGGCCGGAGCTAATTTCTTAGAACTTACCTGGCCCAGCTCATTATAACTGTTCTCCACAATCGTTTTATCCCCTGCGCCATTCATATTTTTCACCACTGTTTTCACCCTGCCGGTATGGTCATAACTGTATTTGGTAAGCACGGTATAGCTCTGCGCATTGGTGCCGGATTTCTGGTGTGCCAGGTGGGCACGAAGGGCCAGACCGGCAAAACTGTATTGTTGTGTCAGCACATCAGTACCTCCGCTGATATTAGTCTCCTTGGTTTGTATCACCCGTCCCCATTCGTCATAGAGCGAAAGGGAATATAAATATGTGCTGCTGCCGATAATCACTTTCTTACTTCCCGTTACGGCTCCTCTTATCCGCGTACTCACCGTTATGGATTGTGCATATTCAGGAGAAGCGTTGTAGGTGGTGTAGAAATTGGTACTGTTGATATTAGTGGTCACCAGTGTACTGCTCAATGGTGTACTACCGGCCCAGGTATAATCATCATAATAGGTTTCTCCGCTTACAGTATAGGTGCCGCTCAGTGTGGGATAGTCTGCACTCGCTGCCGCATTGGCAATAATGGCATCCTTGCTCAATGCAGATGTTATCAGGCCGGATTTAAAGGGCCTGTCCTGCCCGTCATACTTAACATAAGCCCACTGGCTGGTGGTGCGCAGGTTGGCGTCCTGTGTCATCACCACTCTTCCCAGCAAATCATAAGCGATATAACTTTTATCCTTGCCGGGTATATACTTCATTATCATCCGGCCCTTTACATCATAATAATAAGCGTAGCAAAGGCCCGTGCGTATAGTGGCATTGCCGGCCAGGTTCCAGCTTACGGCTATCAATGCGTCCACCGCTTTGGGTGGCAGCACCATGCGCAGGTTATTCATTTCATCATAGATATAATATGTACACAGCCAGCCATAATGCCCCGTGGCGGGAGAAGCTGCCACCTGCACTTTGGATAATATCATTCTGCCCAGTTCATCTTTGTACATTATTTTTTTTATGCCGCTCTCATCTGTTACTTCTTCCACCAGCAAACTGCCGGCGGCATACATGGCAGTGGTTGCCGGTACATCATCTTCGCTGCTGATATCTATCGTCCACAGGCGCACACTGTCATTGGCAGCATTGGCCCGCTGGTTCAATACTTTTCCCACACCGGCCCCGGCCCAGCTATTGCCTTCGGCCATCACCTTTAAGGTTCGCTGCAGGGGTGATGCATCATATTGCACTTTGCTCCAGAATGTATTATCGTTGGGAAAAAGTGATTTATAAAATATAGAATCCTGTATCAATGCAGCGGTTTTATATTTCCCGTCATTATTATTATTGGCAGATTGTATGTATGGCAGGTACTGCATGGTTACCCTGCCAAACTCATCATACATCACCAGCGATACCATATCCTTTTTCAGCGGCGAAGCCTGCCGCACCACTTTTTGTATGGGCCTGCCGGTAGAATCAAAATAGTCGGTGGTAATGGCCACATCTTCCACTACTGCTGACAGGGTTACCTGTGCCGAATCCTGTATTGGCTTCAATGGCACCAGCGGCCAAGGCTGAAAGCCGCAGGCGGTGGAGGTAGTTTATAACTACCGACTGCTTACAAAAAATAACACAACAACTCTCACTATTTTACATCTGCATTTTCAAAGGACTAAGTTTTGACGGCTCTTTGGAGCCGATGTTTAG
>JANOEQ010000053.1:0-34759 GCA_031441485.1 Chitinophagaceae bacterium | reverse complement strand
CATAAGCAGCAAGCAGAACCAGACTATGTGATGGACTGTAATTCCAGTAAAATAGATGGTCTTAACTGCAGGGAGCTTTCTTTTGCTAAGTTATTTATTCCCCAAACATCAGCTCCCTGATTGTAGACTATGTGGTTCAAGCAGAAATATCGCTAAATAGGAAGGCAAAGGATTATTTTTTATATTGCAGTGTATAATGAAAATAAAACCACTACTTCTATCTGTTTGTCGATGGACAAAAAATATTCATCTGATATAGTATCGTCTCCCCGCCATGGGTCTAGTGTAATTTTGAACCAAATAGCGCAGATAGAAATACACACATAGGACATTAAATAACTACCTCTATGTGTATATTTCTATGGTTTCTATTTTCTATGTGGTTCAAACAGGAATACTGCTAAATAAGAGGGCAATGGATTATTTTTTATATTGCAGTATATATAATGAAACTAAAACCACTACTTCTGTCTGTTTGGCGATGTGCAAAAAAAATATTCATCGTACTATTTATTGCGCAGTTTATTTATATCATTTTGTTGAAATGGATAAACCCGCCGATAACGATGACACAGCTGGTAAGCTGGATAAGCGGGCATGGCCTCAAAAGAGATTATATAAACAGCAGTAATATTTCTGTAAACGCAAAACTGGCTGTTATTTCTTCAGAAGATCAGTTGTATCCCGATCATAGCGGCTTCGATTGGAAAAGTATAAAAAAAGCAATGGCGTACAATGAAAAGAAGCCTGGTAGAGTAAGAGGCGGCAGCACCATCAGCCAGCAGGTGGCCAAAAACGTTTTTCTCTGGCAGGGAAGAAGTTTTTTAAGAAAAGGATTGGAAGTGTATTTCACCTTTATGATTGAAAAGATTTGGGGCAAAAAAAGAATACTGGACGTATACCTGAATGTGATTGAAATGGGAGAAGGTGTTTTTGGCATAGAAGCGGCGGCCCGGCAATATTTCAATAAACCCGCCGGTAGCCTCACCCGCCTGGAAGCCGCCATGATAGCAGCCTGTTTACCCAACCCGAAAAAATATATTGTAAAACCGCCTTCCTCTTACGTACAATACAGGGCAAGGAATATACAACAGCAGATGAATAACCTGCAAACCGACCCGGATATACAACAGGTAATAAGTGCGGGGCCACCGGCGAAGAAATAAACTAATATTATGTTATCTATCAACTGGCGCATATCCCACCAGGATTCTAAGGCCACAAAGCTTTCTCTTTGTGTCTTTGCGGGATAATAGTTTGCGTCAGATCAGACTTAACTTAGCCCTAAGTTGATTGTGTGGTTCAACAAATAGCAGCAATTATAAAAGCAGGTTGTCTGTAGCAGTAATAGCTTTTTTTAGTCGTTCCTCATTGTCGCCGCTGATATCCACCCAGGGCACTGCCTGGTTGATCATAATATCCTTATAGACCTGGTACAGTTTTTTTCGGGTGTGCAGATCCGGGGATTCCCGCAATTCATCAGCCACCCAGGGCAAATCGGTATTACAAAGCAGGTACAGATCATATTCCCGTTCCTGTATCCGGTCCAGAATATAACGGTGGCATTTATTAAACACAAACTCACACCACACTTTCATTACATACATATCTGTGTCAATAAACAGCGGCAAATGTCCGCCGGCTTCCAGCATGGGCAGTGAATTTATTTCCAGCTTACTGGTGTATTCATCTTCCAGGGCCAGCTGGCCTTTGGCAATGGTGAGCAGGTCGTCAAATTCATAATTGGTACCGTTGGTATGCAGGTATTCCCTGGCAAATTCCGGGCACCACATAGTTTCATAGTGCTGTGCCAGTTGTTCAGACAAGAAACTCTTGCCTGTACTTTCGGGGCCGATAATGACAATTTTTTTTATCATGGCTGGTTTGTTAAACGATGGTGAAAAAAGATGACCCTAAAAGATTTTATGCCGTTATCTAAAATTAGTAATAAACAGTCGCAAATAAACCAGGTGCCGCTTAGATAAATATGGATATGGCAATCGTATAAAAAGAAAGGGCAGTATTTAAAACCTGTAGTAAGGCTTGTGACAAAAAAACTACTTTTTCAATAGCCTGTTTTTGATGATCCGCTCCAGCACTTCTTCTTTCTGGTATTTGCTCACGGGGATTTTATAATTACCTATATGCAGCAGATTGCCTTCAATGGACTGGATGGCGTTGCTATTGACAATATAGGATTTATGAGGCTGGGTAAAGCTATCTGAGGGCAGTATTTCAGCAATGCCTTTTAAAGTGGAGTGGACGATAAGCTTACTACCGGATAAATACAGGGCCACATAATTTTCCATAGCTTGAATAAAAAGAATTTCGTCAAAATTAACCCTCTCCAGCCGGGTGTCGGTTTTTACAAAAATATAACCCCCGTTCCCTTTTTGTTCTTTGCTAAAAAAATCAAAGGCCTTATTTGCCGCTTTAATGAAACGTTCAAAGGAAATAGGTTTGAGCAGGTAGTCAAACACATCCAGCTCATACCCCTGAATAGCATATTTCTCATAGGCAGTGGTAAAAATTACTTTCGGGAGGTTAGCAGCACTTTTTAAAAAATCAACTCCTGTTACATAAGGCATTTCAATATCAAGAAATAAGAGATCCACCGGCTGCTGTTTAAGTACTGAGTTCAGCTGAACAGCGTCCTCGCAAACAGCTACCAGCTCAAGAAAATTTATCTTGCCAACATAACCCTGCAGGCCTTTACGGGCAAGCGGTTCGTCATCTGTAATTATGCACCGGATCTTCATTGATGTAGTATAAGTGTAAGATGGGCTGTAAAAGTATGGTTCTCTTTTTTAATTGTCAGCTGATGACGACCGGGATACAACAGGATAAGCCTTCGCTTCAGGTTCTCCAATCCGATACCGGTTTCTTTATCGGGCGGTAGCTGTAATGGCAAAGAATTGGCTACAGTAAAATGAACTTCACCAGGATCGGCTTTTGCTTCAATATAGAGTTGATATCCCCCGCCCACATATTTAAAGGCATTTTCCACCAGTGGCAGAAATAAAAGAGGATATACCTGCTGCCCGTTCAGCGCTGTATCAAAAGTTGTTTGTAAAATCAGTTTTTCTGAAGCCCTTACCTGCTGAATGGCAATAAAATTTTTCATGTAATGAATCTCCTGGCTTATAGCTACTGTTTGTTGCTGGTCATAGAGCTGGTATCTGAGAAGTTCAGAAAATTTTTCTACCGTTTTCTTTGCCTCAGCAACGCTCTCATCCATCTGAAAATAAATAGTGTTCAATGCATTGAATAAGAAATGAGGATGGTATTGCGCTTTCAAGAATTTAAGTTCTGTCTGTAACTGGTCATTGGTTAGTTTTTCAAGTTGTACTTTCTGGTTTACGTAATTTTTTAAATATTGGTTGCCGCGGGCAATAGCAAAATACAGCAACACATAAAGGGAGGGGATAATCATAACGATCACATAGTCCTCAATTTGCATTCCATTGTCAGTAAAAATTATCAGGGGAACAGCTGATATATGCAAAATAAAAAAATTAGCTGCCAGTATGATTAAGAACTCTTTAAGAATAGTTGAACCCGATATTGTATTCTCAGGCCTGTGTTTGAATTTATGGATAAAAAAATCAAGCATGCCCCTCATCATAAAACTGACGAATATGGTTCCTGCGATTTCTGCAGCATTGATTTTCCAGTTTCGCTCCCAGAATTTATTGCCAGTGGTAATATCTGCCATAACCCGGATACTGGAATAAATGAGCAGGCCAAATAAAACAGTAAAAAGATGATGCTGTATTTTTTTCATAAACGGTATGAAAAGGTACAAAAATTAATCAGCGCCTGTTGTTTGCTTTTCCGGCGATTTTTTTTTCCTGTTCGCTCCAGTACTTGTCTTTTTCTCCGGCTTTATGCCAAATAATACCCGGGTAATAGTGTATGGTTTTATAAGGATATGATAGAAGAAGAGACATAGTACCGCCGTAACTGCAGTTATAAACAGGTATTTTGAGAGGATGGACTCTTCTGTTTTTACAACATAATAGGCAAGTAATACGATCACAGTTTGGTGTAAAATAAAAAAAGGATAAATAGCCTCGTTAACATATCCATGTATGCGGTGTGGTTTATCAATATACTTTTTGGCATAACCCACCAGCATAAATATCCAGCTCCAGGCAATAAACGGGTATATAGCCAGATACAAATAGGTAAGTGGATTTATTTTCCACCCGTCATCCAAAATCTGAGAAGGCCTGAGGTCATTCCAGCGGATATAATTTATAAAGATCAGTGACCCAAAGGCCAGCAGCATGGAAAAGCGTCTGTTTCGCACCATGCTTTCAATAAGCTGCTGGTTGCACATCACCAGGTAGCCAAATAGCACGAACAGGTACCAGTAGATCAGCATGGCCCAATCCCCCACCAGCGCATTGGTGCCGGGGTATTTAAGAATAAGTGTGGCATACGCAATCATACCTGGTAGCATGAGCAGGTAGATATTTTTCCGGTTTGACAGCCAGCCCAGTTTTTCTTCGACAAACCTTTTTCCTTTCCCAAACAGCAGCCATTTGAATAAAGGCACACTGATAAGGTCATATATAAAAAGATAAAGAATGAACCAGAGATGGTGCCAGCTGGTATTGCCCTTTGGATAAGGTGTTCCTTCAAATATCGTTGGATAAAATTGCCAAAAACTGCCGGAATAGCCCTGCGATAGCCGTTCCATATAAATTTGTGGGGGCACGATCACCAGCATGCCAAATAATAGAGGGATGATCAGTCGCTGAAACCGTTGGCGTATAAAATATCGGCCATCGTATTTTTTTAGCATATAATAACTAACAGCTCCGGAGATAAAAAACAGCAACGGCATACGGAAGCGGGACAACCAGAAATTGAATTCAGCCACCAGGTCACTTTTTTCAGGGTTATTGATATGCCAGCTTTCATCCTTTGCAAAAGGCATGGCGGCATGAAAAAGTAATACGCCGAGGATAGCCGCAATCCGCAGCCAATCGAGGTAGGCCTGTCGGGAAGAAGATGCTGCTTGCATAAGGTTGATTTTTTACAAACCTATACCTGGCAGTAGCCCGGCGGAAATCTGTTTGACCAGTGGACCGTTTTGAATGGCGAAAAGAAAACTATCGGCCGTTTTAAGCAGGGTGGCCTGCACGTCTTTTCCATTCTGCCAGTCCAAATAGGGCCATTACCAGCAGAATAATGTAATAAACGCTGGTAACCACCAGTCCTTTTGCAAAGTACAAAGGAACAGACGCAATATTGGTAGCAATCCACCAATACCAGCTTTCCACTTTTTTTCTTGTCATTAGCCACATGCCGGTAAAAGCGGTGGCGGAAGCAAAAGCATCCGCCCAGGGAATGGCGCCTTCAAAAAAATTATCTTTAAGATACACCAATGAAAAATAGATGGTAATATAAAAGAAAAAGAAGAAGAACATCTGGTACAGCCACAGTTGCTTATTACTAAAACTGATATGCAGCACCGCTTCCTGACGGGTATCTTTTTTCATCCACACATACCAGCCGTATAAACTCATAACCGTGTAATAAAAATTTACACTGGCCTCACCGGGCAAATGATATTTAAAGCTCAGGTAGATATACACAACGGTATTGATAAGTCCTACCGGGTACACCAGAATATTTTCTTTGCGACTGAACCACACACTGGCAATACCGGCAAACACGGCAATGTATTCCAGCAGGGTGGTGTTCTGCACGCCTTCAACAAATTGCTGCCAGATGCCGAGTAAAATCAAGGAGTATTTTTTGTAAACATAAATAAAAAAGACGGGCAGTTAATCTTTCAGAAAATTGATTGTAATAAAAAATAATTTGAGCCCTTTTACTGCAAAAAAGTGGTTTCCCTTTGCTGAATCTCTTTCCTAATATGCTTATTTCTGAATCCCTTCTCAGCAGTTCGTTGTTTCTCTGCCCGCAAATTTTTTGTTATGAGGAATAGTTTTATCTTACAATATTAAACGGTGCAGGAGACCACTCCGCTTGCCAATAGTTCAACCAGGTTTGCTGCGGTTACAATTTTTGCCCCTTCAATAAGGTCTGCAGCGGCAATACCCCGTGGTTTTGTGCAGGCGCCGCAGGCCCATATTTTCCCACCATTTGCAATAAAAGAATCCATAATCTCCTTTAAGGGAGTAAACCCTTCTTTTTTTACCTGTTCAGCATAACCTTTAGTGACCAGCCAAACTCCTTCGGCAGTAAGAAAAATAGTCGCTTGCTGATCTGCGGTTACGGCAACATTTCCAACAACGAAAGGAAGAATAGCTCTTTCTGCCTCTTCTTTCCCATGAGTGCAATGAAATAATAATGATTGTGACATGATTTTGTTTTTAATTAATTTTTTTTTGAATATAAAATAGTGTTTCTGTCTGACTGATCTCTTTTGTTTCTATAAGTGAATGTCCTGTCAGCCTGCACCAGGCAGGAACACCTTCCCGTGCTGCAGTATCATCATTAAAAACTTTGAGCACTTCACTGCCCTGCATAGATGAAATGGCCTGTTTGATATTTGGTGTAAGATTTACGCAGGCCATACCCAATGCTTCCAGTTCTTTATCAGCATTCATAATAAAAGATTTTTTAAAGGTTTAGAATATCCGATACTTCTTTGGTTTTAGTATTTATTTTTTTTCTGCAATCACTGAAACACTTTTTACGCCATAATCTTTTGAAGCGCCTTGTGCTGATTTAGAAATAAAACCATACGCATCATTATTTCTGACAAGAAGAATTTCCATGCCTGCATTCTCAATAGCGCTGCTGTAATCATCCTGTTGTGCTGCGCCACCTATGCAGGCCGCCCATAGTGTAGCATTACAAACTACATTTTCGGGTAATTGTTTTTCAGTAACAATGTCGGCAATAACTAATCTTCCCCCAGGCTTCAGCACCCGTGCAGCTTCTGCAAATACTTTTTCTTTATCGGTACTAAGATTGATAACACCATTGCTGATGACAACATCAAAATAAGCATCTTCAAATGGAAGCATTTCAATGTGGGTTTTGTGAAAGGACACGGTTTCAAATTTATTTTCCCTTCGCAGTTGTTCTGATTTTTTCAATTGCTCCTCCGTCATATCCACACCAGAAACATGCCCGGTGCTGCCGGTTTTTAACGCGGCAACAAAAACATCCATTCCCGAACCGCTTCCCAGGTCAAGCACATATTCTCCTTCTTTAATATTTGCCAAATCAAAATAATATCCTACTCCGGCAAATGAATCTATGGCGGCAGATGGAATGCAGTCCAGGTCTTTTTTTTCATACCCCAGTTTTTCGGCCAGTGCCCGGCCCATTTCAAAATGATAGTCGCCTTTGGGATAAAGCGCCACATCGCTATACATTTTTTTTACCTTCTTCTCCAGTTCAGGGGCATCAACTTTTTTTGTGAGTGTTTGCATTTTTATTTTTTTTGATTGTTCAATAAAAAAATTTGAAAGCGCTATACATCATAAGGCCTGCACAGCAAATGATGAGGTATAAGATGAAATATTTCAGTGACATAATCTTTTTTACTGTTTTTAGAAAAGCCCCGTCTTTTACAACAGGGGCTTTTAGAAAACCACCACTGTTAATCAAACCTGTTTTTCTTTTACCTACGTTAATTTTTAAATATATTTTCCGCTACTTTTCTTCCCACGGTATTTCCATCTTCAATGCTTGGTTTGTAATGGATGCCGCCGTAAAAACGGGACAGGCCGGCTTCCAGGCCAATGGCAGAATAAGAAGAATAGTTTCTCGGGGCCATTCCCATATAATCATAAGTATGGTCGGTGAATGCCTGGTTTTTACCAAATAGTTTTTCCATTACCTCGGCTGCTGCTACAGACAATGCTGCATGATTGGAAATATATTCAGGATGCGGCGGTGTGCCGATAAAGGATGACCATGTTGTGTAACCCATTACTTCACGGATATAAGTAACCGGACGTACGGTGAGGTGCTGGTACTTTGTCTGGAAGCAACGAATCAGCACATCATTCAAAGCAGTACCGGTAAGTGCATAAGCAAGTGCCGCAAGTTCTAATGAAGAGTTTTTCTCTTTTATTACCTGCTGCAGTATGCTAACCCAATGCCCGGGTGATGTAACGCCGGGCACATCTCTCCAGAACATAGCCATTGCTTTTTGGTCAGTAGTTAATGTAAATGAAGAATCATATACATCTTTTACCATTTGGAAAAAGGATGATTCGGGGTCTGTTGAATAAGTAAAGAGACCGTTTACAGAGGTGTTGTTGATAGAACCTGTAATAATCGTTCTGTTATTTCCCCAATACGGCGTTGAAGGTGCAGCGAATGCCGGTGGTGCAGGTTTCCACAAGCCCGCACCCACCTGTACTGTATAAGGGGCGCCGGCATTTTTATATCCGTCGGTTTCTGCCCAGTTAAAAACAGCAATGGCAATTGATTTACCAAAATTCTCTGAGTTGCTAATAACAGCAACCGTTTCTTTAGTAAGAAATTCCTGTTTTAAAACAGCCTCCAAAGAATCAATGGCTGCTTTATCAGTTGCATTGGCGTTGGGGAACATAGCCCTGTTGATGGCTGCCAGCGCAGCATTGGCATTAGCCGGCAGATAATAATCTCTCTTATGCCCGGTAACGGGAAGGCCGGTTAAGCCGTTCCATTTTTCGCTCCATTTTTTATTAGCTCCGGTCAGTCCGGGTTTCAGTGATTCAAAAGCTGCTACGCCGGTATAAGCGAAATGTCTTGAGAATGCCTGGTTAGGAATACCCGTTGCATTGCGCATCAGCCGTAACTGCATCGTCATCCATTTATCCAGTACATCGGATGAATAAGAAGATGCATTTTTTCCCTGTTCAACAGGTGTTGAGCCTTTTTTGCAGGCGCCAAAGATGGTCACTACTATAAAGACTGGTAATAAGATTATCTTTTTCATAAAAAAGAAAGTTTAATGCCTGCCTGTCGGCAGACAGGATTATGGTTATTGATTTATTTTTCTGCAATGAATAATAAGAAACTGTTTTGAAGATGATATAAATCTTCCGTGAGGTGATAAGGCTGCAGCGAATCTGTAATGGTTTGCTCCACCATTTTTTTGGAAGCATAGTTCATCGCAGCAGCAGCGGGCCCTGTTCCCATAAAACTTTTGATGCCATCGCCCAGCGAATGATAAAGGAAAGGGCAGCTTACTTTGGTTTTATATACCATTTTCATATCAATGGACTGAAGGATGCTTTCCATCTTTCCATCTTCAGATAAAGCAAAGGGACCGGGTGTGCCAGGGGGCGGTGGCGGCAGCAGGACACCGATTGCTTTCAGCACATTGGGGGCATCGCTGAACTGCGGCATATCCCAGATACCGATAATAAGACGACCGCCTTTTTTCAATACCCGTTTTGCTTCGGCTATGGCAGCAGTAACATTTCCGGCATACTGAAATGAATTGAACCCGGCCACTACATCAAAACTTTCAGGTGTAAAAGGCATTGCTTCCAGGTCTTCTTCCAGGAAATTATTTCCCGGGTTTCTTTCCCTTGCCACATGCAGTAAGCCGGGTGCTGCATCAATACCTATCACATGTGCGCCGGTGCTGATGGCCATGTGCGAAAACAAACCGGAGCCGCAGCCCGCATCCAGTAATGATGAATCTTCGTTTACATTCAGTTGTTCAATTGTTTTTTTGTAAAGGGGGAGAAAGAATGGTTCAAAATGAGCTGACCAGTATAACGGCGCTGTACTCCATAATTTTCCCTGAATTTCTTTTGTTAGCATAATTGATTAAAGTTTAATAGTTAATAATTATAAATTGAGTTGTTAATTCTTTTTTGAAAACCGGTAAATAGCAGTGTAAAAAATATCAGCAGTATCCGAAAGGCTTTGCGGCGATGCTAATGGCGCTTTGCCTGCCTTTGTTGCTATACGTTGTATGTAGGAAACATTGGCAAAAATTCCTGTTGCTGTTTTACCTGTTTTGGGCATCAGTTGCAGCCAGGCGATACTGTTGGCATCAGGGCTTACAGTTTTTGCAGGACTGAATTGTTGTGCAAATATGCTGTCATTAATTCCTGATTGGGGTCGGGACAATTCCCAGAAGGGACCTGCGCCATGTGTTCCGATTTTTTTATTTGTTAAGTCATACAAATCAGCCTTTGGGGCAACAAATACCCATTCGTAAGTAAGCGGGCTGCTGCCAGCTTTTACCTGTGCTCTATATTTCTGTACTCCTTCCGCATAATAAGTGGCCACTCTTGAATTGCCATTTGGTAAATTAGCAGGCAGGTCAACTTCAGCAGGAATTACCAATTTTTCACTTTCTGCAATTTTGTAAGCAGGTGAATTAACATCGGGTACTGCATCTTTTTCTTTTTTACAGGCCGTTGCCAGCATAGTGGCAAGTGCAGCCATCATCATCATTTTACTAAAACTGTTCTTTTTCATACGAAAGGTTTAATGGTTAAGGTTTGATTGTTTTTTTATTTAAAAATTTTATCTTTTTATTTTAACTGTATTCAATTCAGCTTCCAGGTTTTCAATTTTTTTTGCCAGTGATTCAATGATATGTTGTTGCTCCTGCATCGCTTTCACTAATGGCACCACAAACTCGGCATAACGTAACCCGTAAAAATCATTTTCATTCTTGGGTTTATCCACCCCGCTGAAATCATAACCGAGCTGTTTGGCGGCGGCTTCCACTTCCTGTGCTACAAAACCTGTTTGCAACACTTGTTCTTTTTCCGCCGAGGCATTCTTCATGTCATCATTCCATGTTTTGTTTTCGGGTTCATGCAATGATTTGCTGAGCGATGTAACATCCAGGTTATAAGTAACCGGCCGCAGTTTCATGATGAAATCAAGCCCCCGTACATTTTCCTGAATATTTTTCTTGAAACGGCCATCACTTAAATTAGTCCAGTTGGCATGGCCTCCGATTGAATTGTTGGAACTGTTGCCAATCCTTACCTGGTTGCTGGCTGTTGTGAGGGCGCCATTCCCAATTGCTATTGTGTTGAATAAACCGTTGAAATTGGCATTGGCGTCAGAGCCGATAAATGTATTGTTCCATCCGTTATTGGCATTAAAGCCTGCCCGGTAACCAATTGCCGTATTATAGCTGGAGCTAAGCGTATTAATCATTGCCTCATGCCCGATACCGGTATTGCCCCACCCGTTAATGCATTCCTTAAGTGCGGAGTAGCCCATTGCTGTACTATAATTTCCATTAACATTCCTGAGTAAGGCGTTATTGCCGAAAGCTGTGTTCTGAACCCCCACAGTATTGCTGCTGAGGGCAAACATGCCTGCTGCAGTATTATAGGAACCGGATAAATTATTAAACAGGGCCCAATATCCCAGAGAGCTGTTTCCTACGCCGTTAGAATTCCAATTGAGTGAAGCAATCCCGACGGCTGTATTGTAACTACCGCTGATATTTGCAAACAATGAATAGTTCCCAAAGGCTGTGTTATTTGTTCCGATGGTATTGCTGTAAAGCACTTTAAAGCCATAAGCGGAGTTCTCACTGCCTGAACTATTGGAATAAAGAGATTCTGTACCGGTGGCAGTATTATTATTACCGGTGGTATTAAGCCTTAGGGCCGTTATGCCAACAGCTGTGTTATTATCTCCTGTTGAATTACTGAACAACGACTCATAACCAACTGCACTGTTATTATTCCCGGATGTATTGGCCTGTAATGAATATGCCCCTGCTGCAGTATTGCTGTTGCCGGCCGTATTGCTGTACAATGCCCGGTAACCAAAACCGGTATTGGCTGCGCCGGTTGTAATACTGCTCCCTGAACTATAGCCCAATAAAGTTGTCCTGCCAGACGAATCAATGATACCGGATTGTACATTATTGATGCGAAACCGTAAAGGCTTATTGTCAGTAGTTCCTATAAAATGCAAAGCCTGGGTGCCGCTATTGCCGGTAATATTCCAGCCGTTATTGTTATCCACAGGCTGCCATGCCGGGTTTTCGCCTGTTCCTTTGTTAGCAAGTAAAAGATTGACTGATGAATCATAAACCAGCAGTCCCCTAGCAGGATTGCTAATAGCAAAAACAGAACCGGTAGTCATCCGGGGAATAAGCAAACCTTTTGATGTGCTTGTTAAATCAAGCATTGCGGAGCTGTTAGGTGTAGTAGTGCCGATACCCACATTCTGAGAAAATGAAACCTGGCAACATGTTACCAGCAAGAAGAAGATGAATAATTGTTTTTTCATGGCTATACTTTTTTATTACGGAGTAAAAATAGATTTCTGCACATCCGGTCATGAGCCGCTTTTCACCAATGGCGGCGGTATTTGATTGTACGGAAAACGGGTTTAATAAAATTTTGATAGTGCGTTTGCGCCAGCGGCGGGTTTTCCGGCATTAACGGCTGGAGACATCATACTATCTGCGTGCAAGACAGCCACTGCGGTTCCGGCGGTATTTTTTAGAGGAATACCAGCTTACCTTTAATGCTGCAATGAAAAAAGAAATAATACTGGTAAAATCAGTCAATATATTATTTATCACCATTTTTTGCCTGCTATGTATTTGTATCAGCACAAACGCACAGTATGATGAAAAAAATTTTACACGATATACAGTAAGGGATGGCCTGAGCGATAATAATATCAACTGCCTGCAGCAGGACGACCAGGGCTATATGTGGATTGGCACTGATGCCGGGCTTAATCGCTTTGATGGTAACAGCTTTAAAAAATTTTACAGGGGCACGGCGCCCATTCAGTTACCATCTGTAAACATCAGAAGGCTGAAATGCTTTGGCCCGGATGAAATGGGCATACTCAGCAGGGGCGGGTTCCAGGTATTGAATACAAAAAACTATACTGTACGGAATTACCTCGTGCAGGACAGCACCCCTGTCAGTGTGTACGTAAATTCCATGTGGGATGCAGCAGAGCTGCCGGACAAATCGTATGCAGTTACCAGTGCGGCAGGTTTTTACCGGTTCAGCGCCGGAGGGCAAGTGCTTTACCGGTACGATGCGTATAAGACAAATGATATCGGCAGAAAAAGAATACTGTACGGGAGGGACATTTTTAAGCTGACAGACAAGTTATTCCTGGTATACACCGATGAATCAGGTCTCGCTGTTTATGATGCTCATAAAAAAACTTTTCATGAACTGGGAAAAAGCCGTGCAGACAGCGCCTTGCTCTTGCAAACCCCGTTTCAGCAGAAGGATTATTTGGCGGTAAAGTACCAGTTAAGCAAAGATGAATTTCTTTTCATCAGCAGCAGTGTGAATGAAATCGTCTATTATAACCACTCACTGAAAAAGCGGGTCGTCTCCGCACTCCCTAACCGAATAGCCGATTCGCTGAACTGGGAAAGCAAGATTGTAATGCTGAACGACAGTACGCTGGTTATTAACAGCAGTACAAACGGTTTTTATATTCTGAAAATAAACAGGAAAACTGGCGGCATTACTGGAGACGGAATAAAATATTTACGCAATTATAAAATACTTTGTCTTTTCGCCGGTAAAGACAACAGGTTATGGGCCGGCACACCGGAAGGGTTACTGAAACAGGAGTTACAGCAGCCGGTCATCAATGCCTGGCATTACCAGCCCGCTGGTGGGGAGAAGTATACCGGGGGGTTCAGTACTGTTTACCGGTATAAAGACAAATTGTATGCAGGCCGTTTTTCCAACAGTAAGGGGCTTGCCATCATTGACCCGCATACCATGAAGCTGATAAAAGAAATTGATTTCTTTTCGGACAAAACAAACTGGAATGAAGTAAGGAGTATAGAAATGTACCACCCCGACACATTATGGATTGGTACCAATGCCGGTTTGCTGTGGTTTGATACTAAAACAGAACATTATGGAAAGCTGCTGGATGAAAAAAAATATCCATGGGCTGCCGGCTTTCCGGCAGTATTGGCCCCTGCAAGGCCGGATGGATATGCCTGGATATGCGGATTGCTGAGCGGTAAAGTGGTGCGTTATCATATACCGTCAAGAACCTTTACCTTATTTACAACTCAAACCATCCCTGCTTTACCATTTGAAAAAGTAAAAAACATTGTTTACGATTCCTATGGCGATGTATGGATAAGCGGCCACTCTTTGGCAAAATGGAACAACAGTAAGAAAAATTTTGATACACTGATTACCGTTTATGGCGGCGACAATAAATATTATGACGATATAATAACCATCCGTGCAGATAACAACGGTTCGCTCTGGATGCATAATGCGTACAATGGGCTGCTGGAATATAAAATAAGGGAAAAGCGCTTTATAGCTTACTCCATGAAAAATGGCCTTCCTTCGGATGTACTCAATTCATTAAGCCCGGTAATCAACAATAAACTTTGGATAGCGGGCAACAACCAGCTTTCCCTTTTTGATATACGGACCAAACAGTTTACCATATATGATTACCGGGACGGGCTGCCGGAACACAAACCGACCGGGCGAAAAATATATTATGATGAGCAAAGCGGCCTTTTGTATTTATGCAGCAACGAATACTTGGTACGTTTCCCGCATTCCCCCGAAAAAGAAAAAGATTTCAGCAGCGGTCTGCTGATTGAAGATGTAAATGTGAATAACGAAAAAACATATTACAGTCCGGAAGATAAAATCAGCATCAGTCATAACCGGAACAACCTGGTCATCAACTGCTCGGTTATTGATTTTGATAAAAGCAACTACCAGTTTGCCTGGCGGCTGAATAATACTGATAACTGGAATGTGATGGGGAGCCAGCGAAATATTAACCTCAATAACCTGCCACCCGGAAATTATACACTGGAAGTAAAAGCTTCCGGCAAACCGGGAATAGAAAAAACAAAAACTTTTTCTTTTACCATAAAACCTCCTTTATGGAAAAAGACCTGGTTCATAAGCCTTGCTGCGCTGTTGATTGCCGCAGGAATCTATGTTATCTACCGCAGAAGGGTAAGCCACATACATCATAAGGTGGAGATTGACAAACAACTTTCCCAAACTGAAATGAAAGCGCTGCAGGCGCAGATGAACCCGCATTTCATCTTCAACAGCCTGAACAGCATCCGGGAAATGATTTTGAACAATGAAAACAAAGACGCTTCACACTACCTGAGTAAGTTTGCACACCTGATACGGATTACACTGGACCAGTCTTCGCAATCAATGGTATCGCTCCGCAATACGATTGATTATCTGGAGCGGTATATGGAAATGGAGCAGATACGCAATGGACGACTGACCTATAATATTGTTACAGATGAAAAATTGGACAAAGACGAAATATTTATTCCTCCCATGCTCATCCAGCCATTTATTGAAAACGGGCTATGGCATGGCGTTGCCGCTGCTGATAAAACCATTCATATCACTATTCATTTCAAAAAGGAAAATGACAAAATAGTATGCACGGTGGAAGACGATGGTGTTGGCGTAAACCAGTCGCAAAAGAATAAAACCGAAACGGCGGGCAGGCACCGGCCGCTTGGCATCAGTAATATCAAAAACAGGGTAAAGCTTTTGAATGAAAAATACAACCTGAACTGCAAGGTAAGTATCCGGGACAAAAAAGATGTTCCGGGCAGCACAGGAACAGGCACACAGGTAATAATAAGTTTACCACTTGAAATAAATGATTTATGAATAAAATAACAACCATCCTGGTGGATGATGAGCCAAGGGGATTGTCTTCCCTGAAAAAATTATTGGAGTTCAATTGTCCTGAACTGGAAATAGCCGCAACATGCAGCAGCGCTGATGAAGCGAAAGAAAAAGTCGGGCAGCTAAAACCACAACTGGTATTTCTTGATATTGCCATGCCGGAAAAAACCGGGTTTGACCTGCTGGATGAACTCAATGACATCAGCTTTGAAATCATTTTTGTTACAGCGCATAATGATTTTATGCTGCAGGCTTTCCGGTTCAGCGCTGTGGATTATTTACTGAAGCCGGTGGAGGACAACCTGCTGGCCGAAGCGGTGAAAAGAGCTGCAAAAAGGATTGAAGAAAAAACAACCGATAGCAGTATTGAAACCCTGCTTCATAATCTCCGTAGCAAAGAGGGCGGGCAAAAAATGAAAATGTGCATCCCGTCATTAAAAGGTTTCCAGGTGGTGAAGCTCTCAGAAATTATTTATTGCGAAGCCAGCAGCAACTACACTAATTTTCATTTTTCCGGGCGGTCTGTTATCTGCGCCAGCAAACCTATTCATGAATATGAAACATTATTAGAAGACTGCGGCTTTGTTCGTATCCATAAATCTTTTGTGGTAAACCTGGAACATGTAAAGGAATATATCCGCGGTGAAGGAGGGACGGTTATCCTCTCCAACGGGCATGATATTGAAGTTAGCCGCAGGAAAAAAGAAATCTTTATGAGCAGGATGAAAGAGTATTATAAGTACTAAAGAAAGATGGCCGGAACAATATCTTTCACTTCTGCGGGGCAAGGGCATTGTCGTTACTGTATTTTTTCCAGGCTCGCAGGTACTTTATTCCTTTCGATGTCCGGAACCTCGTTGCCATCTGTTGCCAGTTGCCTTTTTCAAATTTCCATACTAAGAAATGAAGATGGGGAACCATTGCGTAGCCTGTTTTACCACTCAATGCAATCACCTGTCCTTTCTTCACGGTATCTCCCATATTTACTATTGCACCATTATGTTTAATATGCCAGTACCCGGCCCGGGAGCCATCCGGGTGCTGTATCACAACATTATTACCATGCGGCCGGTATTTTTTTCGCAGGCCACCCAGTGTGCCGTCTTCTTTTACCCGCACCACTACT
The DNA here is from genome assembly GCA_031441485.1 of Chitinophagaceae bacterium. GTDB lineage: Bacteria > Bacteroidota > Bacteroidia > Chitinophagales > Chitinophagaceae > JJ008. The sequence continues at coordinate 18,013 of JANOEQ010000053.1, read as the reverse complement.
CCTTCCCGGGCAGCAGTGATTGTTGTGCCTCTTTTCATATTAAAATCAAGCGCAGCCCTTTCCTTGTGAGTAAAGCGGCTGAAGTATCCCTGTATCACCCTAAAGGTTTTACCTTCTTTATATGGCAATGCATATACATAGCTGGTATCATCTTTAATGATTCCTTTTTGCAATTGCTTTACCTGTTGGCGCAGCGGACTTTTGCTGACAGAACAACCGGAAAAAATTAAAAAGGGAATAAATAGGTAATATTTCATCAGGTTAAAAATAAGCTCATCCTGCAAATTTCCCGATTCATACTGAATTAATTTTTTTATAAATAAAAAATGCCTAGCTTTTATGCCCAATTTTAAAACTAAAATTAATTATTATGACAACACAAGAAGTAGCCAACCGGTACATGGAGTTGGAAAAACAGGGAAAGTGGATGGACATTCAAACCGAACTGTACAGTGCAGATGTGGTATGCATAGAACCCGAGCATGCAGCAGCCATGGGTATGCAAACTGTTACCAAAGGCCTGGATGCGGTAAAAGCCAAGGGCAATGCCTGGAATGAATCTATTGAAGCTGTGCATGGTAATTATTGTACCGAACCGGTGGTGGGCGGTAATTTTTTTAGCGTGGCAATGGGCATGGATATAACCATGAAAGGCGGACACCGCATGAAATTGGATGAGGTAGCTGTATTTGAAGTAAAAGAAGGAAAAATTATAAAAGAACAATTCTTCTTTTAAACACAGCTCCACAAAACTATCTGGCGATGTATCATTTGCAATAGCAGAATGACACATCGCTTTTTTATTTTACTTTGCAGTATGCATAAAAAAATATTGCTGCTGGGAAGCGGCGAACTTGGTAAGGAATTGGTTATTGCTTTAAAGCGCCTGGGACAAACCGTAATAGCCACAGATAGTTATGCAGGTGCACCCGCCATGCAGGTGGCTGATGGATTTGAAGTGATAGATATGCTCGATGGTAAACAACTTGATGCTGTGGTGGCCAAACATACTCCTGATTTAATTGTACCGGAAATAGAAGCTATACGTACCGAACGGTTTTATGATTACGAAAAACAAAACATACAGGTGGTGCCCAGCGCCAAAGCGGCCAACTTTACAATGAACAGAAAGCTGATCAGGGATATGGCCAGCAAAGAACTCGGATTACAGACTGCGAAATATTTTTATGCCACCACCTTCGATAAATTTACAAAAGCCGTACAGGAAATTGGATTGCCCTGCGTGGTAAAACCATTGATGTCATCTTCAGGGAAGGGACAAAGTGTGTTGAAAAATGAAGCGGACCTGCAAACCGTGTGGGACTATGCTATCAATAATTCCAGAGGCGATATTAAAGAAGTTATCATTGAAGAATTTATTTCCTTTCACACAGAGATAACCCTGCTGACGGTGACACAAAAAAATGGAACCACCTTATTTTGCCCGCCCATCGGTCACCGGCAGGAAAGGGGCGACTATCAGGAAAGCTGGCAGCCTGTTGCCATCAGTGAAAAAGATTACAATGATGCCTGTGTGATGGCACAGAAAGTTACGGCTGCGTTAACCGGAGCCGGTTTATGGGGCGTTGAATTTTTCCTGACGGATAAAGGCGTGTACTTCTCTGAACTCAGCCCCCGCCCGCATGATACAGGTATGGTTACTTTGGCCGGTACACAAAACCTATCCGAATTTGAACTGCATGCAAGAGCTATTCTTGGATTGCCCATTCCTGAAATAAAATTAGAAAGGGCCGGGGCCAGTGCAGTGATATTGGCTAAGAAATCAGCCGAACAATTTATCATTACCGGTATAGAAAATGCAATGGAACAATCCAATACAGATATACGTATTTTTGGAAAACCCACCACACGGCCTTATCGCAGAATGGCAGTGGCATTGGTATATGATGAGGTGAATGCAGACACAACCATATTAAGACAAAAAGCAAAAGCAGCGGCGGACCGTATCACAATTCAATAAATAAGAATGGAAAAAATAAACCTTGCAGAGAAACTGTCCACATTCAGCGATTATTTCAATCCCCGTATCGCCGGTGAATTAAACGGCCAGCAGGTGAAACTGGTAAAATTCCAGGGAGAATTTGTATGGCACCATCATGATAATGAAGATGAATTATTTTATGTGATAAAAGGAAGTTTTGATATGCATCTGCGGGATAAGGTTATCACTGTAAATGCCGGCGAATTTTTGATCATGCCCCGCGGAGTGGAACATAAGCCAGTTGCAAAAGAAGAAGTGGAGATCATGCTCTTCGAACCTGCTGCTACATTAAACACCGGTAATATTGTAAATGAAAAAACAGTAACCAATCTCCAGCGCCTGTAATCACTCCAAAAAAAATCAATCTCCCCCCAATAAACTAATTTACCAATAAACTGTATTTATCCCTCCTCACACATCTTCTTCAAATTATTTAATCCCACACCAAACTGGTGGTTAAGGTTTTTAGTAATCATTGGTCCCATCAGGCGGGCCATCGGCCACGGAAGTTCACCGCTGTTTTGCCAGGTTACTTTTGTTTCGCTGCCATCTCCCCACTTTTCAAACAGCCAGTTGTCTTTTGCTTTCGCCTTCCAGGGTTTTAAAAATTCCAGGTCGAAATGAATATGTTTTTCATCAGTACTGTTAAGGGTCAAACTGCCCACCCCTGTTTTCTTTCCCACCCAGGCATATTTATGACCTGCTGAGCCAGGCGTGCCGGTAATGGTGCTTTTGGATGTGGGGTCGCTTTGCTGCCAGGGATTCCACTGGCTGTAATAATTCATATCGGAAATTTTGCCCATTACTTCGGGCGTTGGTTTAGTAATCACAATGGTTTTTTCCACGTTATAGGCTTTAGGCATCAGAAACGCCCCCAACAATAAAGCAATGATAAGACCGAGTAAAATATAAAGGACAAGCATAAATAAAAAATTTTGGACGGTTAAGATACCTAATAATAACCGGGAAGAAAAACCTTCTGTCATTTGATAGTGCCTTACTATGAAAGCCTTTTGATAGATTATATGCTTCTAAGGCTGGTTTATTTGCCGCTGAAACATTGAAATTGGTACAGTATGTCCAATTATGTGATTGATTTTAACGTAAGGCAAAACGCTGTATACTTTCGGAAAAAAGGATGTCATTTAATGGAACACCCGGTAAAACTTACCAGGCCGCAGGTAACTAACCCCTTTTTGTGAATAAAACCGGGTGGGCAATTGCACATATTTCCCGGAAGCATCATAACCCTGTACTTCAAAATGCAAGTGAGGAAAAGCAGAATATCCGGAATTGCCACTAAGGCCAATCAACTGCCCCTTTTGTACCGTATCTCCAGCATTTACAAGTACCCCCTCTTTTTGAAAATGCCAGTAGTTGGCCACTGTGCCATCTGTATGTTGTATAATAATATAATTACCATCTGATAAATTTTCCGGCTTCAATCCACCTTTCTCCGAATCTTCTCTTGTTGCAGTTACAACACCACCTCTTGCTGCACAAACTTTAGTTCCCGTTTTTACTTTAAAATCCAATGCCCGTTCTCCCTTGTGACTGAATGATCCTTCATAAGCCTGAATTAAGAACACCCTCTTTTTATGTTCAAAGGGCAGGGTATAAATATTGCTGCTGTCTTTTTTGAACTTACCATTTTTCAAATCATTGGTCGGGTATTCAGACTGCCCCAGGGCCAAAAAAGGGAGTGTAATCGAAAAGAAAAATACAAAAGAGAAATAAATTATATGTTTCGGCAGCTTATACATTATTCAACAATTAAAACTAAAAGGTATGAGAAAATTTGTAATCAGCAGGAGGAAAAATGGTGAATTCCAGTTCAGTTTACAGGCAATAAACGGGGAGAATATCCTTATCAGCGAAGGATACACCACCAAAGGTTCCTGTGAACAAGGCATTGAAAGGGTAAAAAGAAATGCATCCAATGATGACTGCTATCAACGTAAAACTTCAATCAATGGTAAAGCTTACTTTAACCTGAAGGCCGGCAACGGCCAGGTGATTGGCACCAGCGAAATGTATGAAAGCATTGCAGGCAGGGAAAAGGGAATCGAAAGTGTAAAAAAGAATGCCCCTGCAGCTGCAGTAGATGACCAAACAGAGATATAGATGGTGGCGGCTAACTAATTTTGCACCACATAGATTTTAAGGTGATATAGAAATACACACATAGTTTTTAAATAGCTGGTACTATGTGTGTATTCCTTATGCTTTCTGCTGTACTTATGTGGTTCAAAAAAATTGAACGGGAAAGTCAATATTGATTTTTAACCCGTATTATTTCAGCAGCAATGCTCACTGCAATTTCTTCCGGGGTTTGACTGTTGATTGCAAGACCGATGGGCGTATGAATCTTGTTTAAGATTTCACCGGCAATGTCTTCCTGCCGGAATTGATCAAACAATTGTTCCATTTTCTTTTTACTGCCCAGTACACCGATATACCGGAAAGGCTTATGCAGCAAAGCCCTCAGTGCTATATCATCTGTGCGGTAACCAAAAGTCATGATCACCACATAATGTGTAGTGCCCGGCGGAATTAATGCAGCCAGCTCCGTATAATCGTGTATAAAATATTTTTCATGCACTGTATCATTTTCCACCATCGTTTTCAATTCTTTTCTGTTGTCATACAGGCAGGTATAAAAATCCATGGATTGCATAAGCCGGGACAATGCCAATCCACAATGCCCTCCGCCAATGATGAACAGTTTATTCTTATAACCCGTTTTTTCTTTGTACTGCCAGTCGTTTTCAGATTGAAAAGTAAACACCATGTCTTTTTCAGGTACTGTTTCTTCAAAACCAATTCCTGCAGGAGAAAAAAGCAATGTCCCGTTTCTATGTTGTTTCAATGATCCAATGATACGTTCAATAGTATCCGCATCTTTCTTTTGGACCGGGTACAGTAAAATGGTTTGCTCACCAGAACAGATCATTCCGCTCTGGTTTTTTACCGCCGACTTATCATGCACCTGTTTTCGAATGGTCCCGGCTTGCAGTGTATGGCCAGAAGCGAGCAGCTTTTCTTTCGCCAGCTCCGCAAATTTATGTTCCATCATTCCGCCACCGATAGAACCATGCATATTCCCCTTGGCATCTACTGCCATAAAAAAGCCCTGCCGCCCGGGACTGCTGCCTTTGCTTTCCAGTACATACAAAAGCATAACAGCAATATCTTGCTGTAGTGTTTGTGCAATAAAGATCCAAACTGATATTTGCTTATTCATCAGGAAGCCCCGTTTTTTTAGCAGGTTCTTCACTCCCCTTTAGGGATTGGGCGTACAAATTCATCAGCACCTTTTCCGGTGTCATCGGGGCATTATATGGAATAATAGCTGCCGGGTTAAATGCCTTCACTGCATTGCGCAATGCAAAATAAGCACCAATACCATACATAAGTGGTGGCTCACCCACAGCCTTGCTTCTGAAGATGGCCAGGTTATCTTTTGCAGTTTCCAATGCATGAATGGTTATTTCTTTGGGTACTGAATATATATCCGGTACTTTATATGTGCTCAAAGCATTGCTGCGCAGTTTGCCTTCTTTATCATACACCAGTTCTTCCATGGTCATCCATCCGATGCCCTGTACTATGCCGCCTTCACATTGCCCGATGTCAATCATCGTATTCATACTGCTGCCAAAATCATGCACCACTTTCACCGCATCCATCTCATATATACCACGAAGGCAATCCACCGTAACCGTGGTGATGGCGGTACCATACACATGATAGGTAAAAGGATGCCCCTTTTCTTTTGTGGCATCATAATGTATACCCGGCGGTGTATAATGGGCCAGTTCGGATAAACTGATACGCTTTACATAGGTGGCCATTACGAGTTTGGCCCAGTTCCAGTCGGTTTTTTCGCCATTTATATATACACTCTCATTTTTTAATTCAACTGAACGGAGTTCAGTTTTCCGGTCATCAGCCACCACCTGCTTCATTCGCTCCAATATAGCATGGCAGGCCAGCTCCGTTGCTTTTCCATTCAGGTCTGCTGCGGCACTTGCGGCTGTAGGGGATGTATTGGCAATACGATAAGTATTAGTTGTATTAATTTTTATCCGGGATGGGTCAATAGAGAATACTCTTGCAGCTACCTGCAGCATTTTGGTATTCACCCCCTGGCCCATCTCTACTGCGCCGGTGCTGATGCCCACGCTGCCATCCGTATACACATGCACCAGCGATCTTGCCTGGTTCATCAGTGTTTTGGTAAAAGAAATACCAAAGCAGACAGGCATAACGGCCATTCCTTTTTTATACAATTTATTATTTTGGTTGAATGCATCAATATCCTGCTGTATTTTTTTAATACCGAATAAACGGTTGGCCCGGCTCCAGCATTCATTGGCTTCGCTTTCAGCTTTTTGCCCGTAGGGAAATTCATCTCCGGTTTGTAACAGGTTCCGTTGCTGAATTTCGTATGCGGCAATACCCAATTGACCGGCAGCTTTGGCAATGGCCGCTTCTATAACAAACATTCCCTGCGGTCCGCCAAAACCCCGGAAGGCCGTGTTGGGAGGTAAATGAGTGCGGCAACTATATGCGGTGGCTTTTACATGCGGAATAAAATAGGAGTTGGTGCAATGAAACAATGTCCGTTCCATAACTGCCGGGGAAAGATCTGCAGCAGCGCCAGCATTTTGATAAAATATGGCTTCATAGGCCAGTATCTTCAGGTCTTTACTCAGCCCGATTTTAAAATCGGATGAATAAGGGTGCCGCTTACCAGTCATCCGCATATCTTCCATACGGTGCAGCGCATATTTTACCGGTTTTTTTAAATGATAACAAGCCAGTGCACACAGCACTCCCCAGGTGGTGGCCTGGTCTTCCTTACCGCCAAAACCCCCGCCCAGCCTTGTTGTATCCACTTCTATCTGGTTCATGGGAACAGCTAATACCCTGGCAGTTGTTCGTTGCACAGCAGTGGGCCCCTGCGTGGAGGAGTATATTCTTATAGCTCCATTTTCCTGTGGCAGGGCATAAGCGCCCTGCGTTTCTATGTAAAGGTGTTCCTGCCCGTTAGTATCGGCCCTGCCTTCCACGATATGGGCACATTGGCTCCAGGCAGCAGCCGTATCTCCCAGTTGAAAGGTGCGGGGCGGGATGATCAGCTCGCCTTTTTCTTTTGCTTCGCGGGGATCGGTGATAACCGGCAATAGTTCAAATTCCGCTTTGATCTTTTTTACAGCTAACCGGGCCGCTTCATCGGATGTGGCTACTACCAATGCAATGGGCATACCACAAAAATGAACATGCGTATCTGCCAGCAATTCTTCATCCGGTACAATACCACCAATCTGGTTTTCACCCGGAATATCTCCGGCGGTAAATATCCGCACCACACCGGGCATGGTGTCAGCTTCCTGTGTATCCAGGAATTTTATTCTTCCATGCGCAATCGGCGAATCAAAGACCACGGCATACAGTGTAGCGGTTACCACCGGTATATCATCGAGGTAAACTGATTCGCCCCGCACATGTGTGTATGAATCTATATTCTTCATTTTTTTTAGCCACGAATTACACGAATGTCACGAATAAGAGATTCATATTGCCAAAGGCAATCAATTTGTCTTTAATTGTATTCCTTCGTGTTATTCGTGCCATTCGTGGCCACCTTATCATGTTGCCAAAGGCAATCAATTTGTCTTTAATTGTATTCCTTCGTGTTATTCGTGCCATTCGTGGCCACCTTATCATGTTGCCAAAGGCAATCAATTTGTCTTTAATTGTATTCCTTCGTGTTATTCGTGCTATTCGTGGCCACCTTATCATATTGCCAAAGGCAATCAATTCGTATTCAATTGTCTTTTTTCGTGACATTCGTGCCATTCGTGGCCACCCCCGGAAACAATTTCATGAAATGAGCCTTTATCAATTGCCCCAGCAATAGTGCCTTATACTCCTTCGTTCCCCTGGCATCACTGACAGGTGCTATTTCTGTTTGCATTACTGCTATGGCTTCCTGCACCAGCTTTTCCGATACTTTCTTTCCTTGTAAAAAATCAACCGTCTTTTGCAAATACACCGGCACAGGCCCCACACCACCGGCTGATAAACCGGCTTTAGTAATTGTACCTCCTTTTACATGTAACTGTATAGCCGTATTCACACTTGCAATATCAAGGTGGGTACGCTTGCTTACTTTTTCAAAATGGAACAAAGTATTTTTATCCGGCAATTCAAACTGTATCTGTTCAATATGTTCTTCAGGAGTCTTGGCCAGTGTTTTATAGCCGGTGTACAATTTCCGCAACGCTAATTTTCTTTTTGTCGTTCCATCGCTTAATAATAATTGTGCATCCAGTGCCAAAAAGAAAATAGTAAAGTCACCGATTGGAGAAGCATTGATAAAGTTACCTGCCAGGGTGGCCATATTGCGGATGGGGGTGGATGAAACTAATTTCGCATAACCCTGAAAATGAACAAAGGCCTCCCTAATGATGGCCGATGCCAGTAAATCACTAACCGTAACCGATGGTCCGATAATACAATGGCTGCCTTCTTTACGTATTTCAATCAGTTCGGGATGGTCAAACAAAAAATGAATATCGGCATCCGTCATCTCCCCATGCTGCTGCACATACAGGTCGGTGCCCCCACCGAGTATACGGGGGCGTTTTTCCAGCGATGCCAGATCGGGCAAAACCCTTTTTTTTGCAGAAGCCTGCAGTTCAAATAATCGCTGTTTAATTCCGGAAAAATATAGAGGAAGGATTTTTTCTCCTGTGGCAAATGCAATGGGATCTTCCTCTTTTCTTTTCTTTAGCAGCGTGGCAACTTTAGCAGCCGCTTTTTCAATAGATTTATAACCGGTACAGCGGCAAATATTACCATCAATAGCGGCAATAGCTTTGGCAGTTGTGGATTCTTGTTCATGCTGCAGACAATAACCTGCCAGCGATACTACAAAACCCGGTGTGCAAAAACCGCATTGCGTGGCGCCCTCATCCACCATGGCCTGTTGTATTGGATTCAGGATTTCCATATTGATGCCTTCAATTGTAACAATATGCTTGCCATGTGCATTTCCTATCGCCAGCAGGCAGCTTGTCATGGATTGGTAATGCAGAACACCCCCTGTTAATTCTCCTGCCAGTACCGTACATGCACCGCAGTCCCCTTCCCGACAGCCTATCTTTGTACCAGTGAGATGCTGTTGGTAACGGATAAAATCCAGTATTACCATTCCAGGAGGCAGATCCGTGGCAATCGTTTTGTCGTTAAGGATAAAATGTATCAAAAAAACTTGTTTGGTAATAAAGTTAATATAATTGGCCGAATAGGACAGGCTGTATAATAGTTTGGCAGTGTCTCAGTTTGAACCACATAGATCATAGCAATCATAGAAATACACACAAAGAATAGCCCTATATGAGTATTTCTATCTGATCTATGACATACTGTGGTTCAAAATTGTAAGAAAAGCAGCTAAAATTCAAACTGAGACACTACCAATAGTTTAATGTGTAAAGGGTTTGGCAGGTAGAATAGTATATTGCATGGCAACCATCGGTAACAGGCATGCGATTATTACGTTTAAATTAAAATTTCCAATGAAAAGCAATAATTTTTTTGGTATAGTTGTTATCTGTGTCTTACTCTGTACAGATTTTCGGGTATCAGCGTTATGAATAAACAACTTTACTTCCGTCTTATTGCCTTATGGGTTTTATGTGAAGCCATGCTGGGCGGTATAATACACGGGTTCAATATGCCGGTGTCGGGCCTGGTGGTGGGTAGCTGTGCAGTTACCTGTATTTGTCTTATTGCGTGGTATGTTCCTGGAAAAGGGGCCATCATTAAAGCCACCATTATAGTAGCCATCTTTAAAATGATGCTGAGTCCGCAGACCCCCCCACCTGCTTATATTGCGGTGTTTTTTCAGGGCTTGCTGGGTGAATTATTATTCCGCCGCAACCACCAGTTTTTTCGGTTGAGCTGTATAGTACTGGCGGTACTGGCCCTGCTGGAATCAGGCCTGCAGCGGATATTAATGTTAACCATTGTGTATGGCAATGATATCTGGAAAGTAATCAACAATTTTATTAACGGGCTTACCAAACAGAAAGTAAGCACCAATTACAGCCTGCTGATTGGCGGGGGATATGTATTGCTGCACCTGGTTACCGGTTTGGCAGTGGGCTGGTGGGCATCTGTTTTGCCGGGCCGTATAGAAACATGGAGCCGCAATAAGCAACTTTCTATTTTGGTGGAGGAAGGGGAAAATACAGCAGTACCTGTTATCAGCAGGCGGCGCAGGCGGATGAAGATGGGATTGTTTATTATCTGGGTGCTGCTGATAGCCCTGTATGTGCAGTCTTATTATAAGATAGGCACTCCTTTACTTTCATCACATATTTCACTTAAGATATTTCTGCGGTCCATCATCATTGTTTTCTCCTGGATTTTTATAGTGGGGCCACTGGTAAAAAAATTATTACACAAATGGCTTCAGCGCAAACAAACACAATGGCAGCAGGATATACGGGATGTGCTGCGCCTGTTGCCTGTAACTCAGCAACTGGCGGCAAAAAGCTGGAAACAAGCCGCAGAGTATAAAGGATGGAAACGGGTAATCAATACAGCCAAACTGGTATTGGTAAATGCATTGCATCCTGTTATTGCTGACAAAATAGTGCTGCTGTCTGCGCCGATACACAGCGGTAAAACAACATCACTGGTAAAATGGTCGGCCAACCGGGCAGATGTATATGGTATACTGACACCGGAGGTAAGCGGTAAACGAATGTTTATGGATGCACACAGCCGCCAGTTATTTTTAATGGAAGCAAAAGAAGGAGATGCCGAAATAATTACAGTGGGAAAGTTTGTATTCAGTAAATCCAATTTTGAAAAAGCCATACAAATAATACGGGAAAATATTTCTAAAAAAGGCTGGCTGGTAATAGATGAAATAGGCCCGCTGGAATTGAAGGGCGGGGGCTTTAGTCCTGTACTGAAAGAGGTACTGGCCATACGGCAGGAAAAAATACTGCTGGTGATAAGAGATAAAGATGATACGGTTGAAAAAGTGAAACAGTATTTTGGGATAAACAATGCGGCTGTTATTAATCATATTGATGAAGCTGTATAATAGAATATCCAGCCATCGGACCCCCTGTTGTATGCAGGCTTACATCGTTAGCTTACTGATGTCTATTTTGAAATGGTCTTTTAGTAGCTTGGGTAAAGAGCAGCATTCGATATCAATTTCCTTACAATTTTCAGGAATTTTTTTGAAAATTTTATTGTCGTTAGCCGTCTTGGTTTCTTCAGTTACAACAATGGGACTGTTAGCTTTTATTGATAAAGAGTATAAGAGCAAGTTTGCATCAGGTGTTGTCAAATACCTGGTCTTTTCTTGTTCAAATTCAACTTCAGTAATACCTTTTAAACGAACAATATCTTTATTACAAAATTGATTCTCCAGTAAATTAAAAAACTTCTTACTAGGGATTAAACTATTTGTATTGATGTGCTTTTTCTTATCATTTATGAATTCAAGTTCTTTTAGAATAATACCCTGTGAGATGAACTTAGATTCTTCAAAGACTTTATCGAGTATAATTATTTCACCGTTTTCAAACTTCGATTGAAATAATCCTTTAAATGTTCCACTTTTGTCAAAAGGCAAGTAATATCTTACAAATGCCAATAATGACGATGTGTCTATAATTGCATTCACGTAAGATATTTTTCTATTTTTTCGGGTTTAACATTCAGCTTTCTACAAAAGTCGGCTTCATTAATAAGGTTGTTATATAATGCACTTTGAAGTGTTTTTAAATACAATGGTGAAATGATAGGTTTTGGAGCAGAAGCTTGAGGGGTTCTACCTTCGTCAATTGCCTTTTGTCTTTCACGTTCAAGCCTTTCTTTTTCTCGTTCTTCCCAGTCTTTTATACTTGCAAGTATTTCGTCTGTTACTTGTCTATAATTAAAAGGAGAGATTTTATTACTTAGTAACAGTCGTGTGTAAAGTGAAATTGTACTTAGGTGAGTATGTTTTGAAACTTCGTTGATTATTTCGTGATGATAATCGTTGGAGCTATTTGCGTTGTCTAATTTGTCTATTGATTTAGAATATTGTCCCACCAAAAAATAGTATGCAAAATCATTGCACCATCTTTCAATTTTATTAAGCTTGTTGTATTCAATATTTACCTCACTAACATTATCATCAATTTCTTCTTCGTTTAGAAGGTAGTGTCCAAGTTCATGAGCAAGGGTAAATATCTCTCTGGAAAAAGATTTTTGATTTCTTTTCAGAACAATAACGTTAGGAGTTAAATAAAACCCGTTAATGTTAGCTTTCTCTTTCTTATTATGTGTTTCAACAAATTCAAAAACCAGAATACCATTATCTGCAAATATTGAAATGAAATTTTTCAAAAATTCCTTCTTGTCAATATTAAATTGAGCATAAAGTGTCCTCCGTATTTCAGAAGCAACAATTTCTGGATTGTCGGTTATTTTATATACAGGAATATTTCTTTTAATTTTAAAGTCGGACAACTTTGCCAAAGTAGAGAAGGCAATTTTTTCTTCCTCGAATTTAGTTACAATTTGTTTAGCTCCAAGATTAAGCTTTGCATTGAAATGATCCTTTCTAAAAAAAATACTCTCTTCTTTTGATTGGCTTGGTTCTTTGGGGTCAATATAATAGGATAGTCCCTTATGAAAAACAGAATCGATTTTTTTTAAAATGCTGAGTTTTATTTCTTCATTAAAAATGTCTGTTTCAGTTAAGAGATTTTTCCTTTTAACGTTGAGTCGTTTCAATAACTCTCCCTTCGTCACTCCATAAAGTGTCAAAAGATGATTTAAACGGTTGATATTCAGTGATACTATACTCAAGCCATTGAAGATAAGATGGCGAAGATAACTAAACTAATAATTTTATAGCATTGTCTGTCAAGCCTGCCGATTTTAAGTAGGGTGCCGAAAAGCTTGCATACAACATGTATCTTTTCTTTCTGCTATAAATTTTAAAAAAAGCATTTCCGCATCAGAAACTGGATTCAGTCCGGCCTTACTCAGGGTAAATGGAAATACAAAAGAACCTTAAAAGTGTTTTTCCCGCAAAGAGATAAAGGTGCAACGCTTTATTTTCAGTTGTTTTATACGGCTATTCAGTATTTTGTCTGCCAGCCCCGGAAAATGTAAGTTGCGACAATTTAAAATGCACCCTCCATCCATTGCCATTCACCATCTTTCGCTTATTTTAGTAATCCACACTAATTCCGCACCGATGGCTTCTTTTCGAACCTTTACTATTTTGCTGTTCATTCTTGCATTGCCGCATGTACCTATACTGGCACAGCAACCTGCAGCACAACGGCAGGCCATCACCCTGCAGCGGCAATTGCAACGTCTCCATTACAGTCCCAGGCCTGCTGATGACAGTTTATCCGCCTCCATCTTTTCCATGTTTGTCCGGGAACTGGATCCTGAACAATATATTTTCACCAGTACTGATTATTATAATCTTGCTGTTTACAAATACAAATTGAATGAAGAACTAACCGGGAGCAACTGGACTTTTTTAGATATGGCCACCAAACTGTACCGCCAGCGGCTGATGCGGGCAGATAGTATCACCCAATCAATTTTACTGAAACCACTTGAATTTAAAACAGATGATAAATTTATTTTCTTCCGTGAAAAGGACCTGGTCTTGGCGGCTGATGAAAAAGAATTAAAAAGTAAATGGACCAGGCGGTTTAAATACATCCTGCTTACACAGGCATACAGTTTAGCTTCTGCCGACAGCACCAAACCATCCCTTGTTGCTATACTCACTAAAAAAGAAGCAGAATTGCGGGAAAAACTGCGTAAGGCAACAGCCAAAGGATTTGAAGAAACATTGGATCCCGCCGTGTTTGATACAGATACAAAAGAAGCATACTTCAATGCAATAGCCGCTGTGTATGATCCGCACAGTAATTATTTTTCTCCACGGGAAAATGAAGATTTCCAGGCAGAGCTGAGTACCGAGGAATATTCATTCGGGCTTGAAGTGGATGAAAATAAGGAAGGCACTATATCGGTGAACCAGTTGGTACCTGGCGGACCTGCCTGGAAAACGGGTGAACTGCATAAGAATGATGAACTGCTGCAATTGCAGTGGAAGGGAAGCCCGGCGTTAACAGTATCCGGTGCGGATATAGACGAAGTGGAGGAGGAACTGGCCAAATCCAATCACGATGAGCTGACTATAACAATAAAGAAAGCCAACGGCATAGTACGCACTATTACATTGCGCAAAGAAAAAATAGAAACAGAATTGGATGTGGTAAAAGGTTATTTGCTGGATGGGGAAAAGAAGATCGGCTATATATCATTACCTGATTTTTATACCACCTGGGAAGATGAGCAGGGGAGCGGCTGTGCCAATGATATGGCCAAAGAGATCATCATGATGAAAAAAGAAAACCTGGATGGATTGATTCTTGATCTTCGGTACAATGGGGGTGGTTCCCTTAATGAAGCGCTGCAGCTTTGTGGAATATTTATAGATGAAGGCCCGCTGGTTGCCATCCGGGAGAAAGAGGGTAAGCTGGTATTTGCCAAAGATCCTAACCGCGGCACTATCTATGACGGGCCGCTGCTGGTAATGGTGAATAATCAAAGCGCTTCTGCTTCTGAAATGGTGGCTGCCGCCCTGCAGGATTATAACAGGGCGGTGATAGTGGGCAGCCCCACTTATGGCAAAGCTACTATGCAGGTAGTGTACCCGATGGACAGTACGGCCAAACCCGGAGCCAAATCGGCAGATGGTTTTGTAAAACTAACTACCGGAAAATTATACCGGGTAAGCGGGCAAACAGCACAGTGCAATGGCGTGGTGCCGGATGTTGTATTGCCCGATGCATTTGACGGGCTGGAATACCGTGAAAAATTTATGCCCTTTGTAATTCCGGCTGATACAGCAAGGAAAAACAGTTATTACAAACCGCTGGCCCCGCTGCCTGTAAGTGCATTGGCAGAAGCAAGCAAGGCCCGTATTAATAGTATCAAAGCATTTCAGGAAATGCAAAAATCCATCAGCCTGCGAAAAACAAGAATGGCCAATAAGAAAACAGAAATACCTATACGGCCCGATCTGTTTGAAAAATGGGTCAAAGAAAAAGAAGCCCAGCTTCAGTTCATGGATGAGGAAGTGGAAGAAGAGAATACTGTATTTAAAACAACCAACTACCGGCTGGAAAAAGAGCGATTGCAAAATAATTCATATAACACGGAATTGAATACAGCCGCTTTGCAGAGCATAGAAAAAGATATTTATATTCAGGAGGCCTTTCGGGTAATAAAAGACCTGCTGCAGGCCCAAAAGAAATAATCACTATAACTATTCATACTACAACACAATGAAAAAAATACTCACCACTATTATGTTTGCCGCAGCCCTGTTGCTCTTTGGTGCAAAACCGGTACAGGCCCAGGCATTTGAAGATGCCGGCCAGTACATTGATTATATTACCAAAGCCAATGAGCAACTGAGCGCCACTTACCTCAGCTACATGAGCGCTGTGGCCCATAACAAAAGTGCCCGCAAGCAGGAAAAAAGAAGAAGCGATGTGGTAACGGCCATTTTTAATACACGCACCTCCATACAGGGCATGCCACCCTGGAAGGGCGACAGAACATATAAAGACACAACAGTGGCGTATCTGAAAATACTCAACATAGTATTCAATGAGGATTATGCCAAGATTGTAAATATGGAAGAGATAGCCGAGCAAAGTTATGATGGTATGGAAGCCTATCTGCTGGCACAGGAAAAGGCCGGTGATAAACTGCAGGAAGCGGCGAAAAAGCAGCATGAGATAACCAGGGTCTTTGCCAAAAAATACAATGTAAACCTGGTGGAGGGAGAAACAGAGACCAGTCTGAAAAGTAAGACGGCATCAGCGGTCAATAAGCACTATCATGAAGTGTACCTTATTTTTTTCAAACCGTATAAGCAGGATGCCTACCTGATTGATGCATTGGGAAAAGCAAACCTGGTGGCGATAGAGCAAAACATTAACTCTTTGGAGAAGATGGCGAGAGAGGGATTGGAAAAACTGGATAATATAAAGCCCTACAATAATGACCCCATTGTAACAGATGCCTGCCGTAAGGCGCTGGAATTTTATAAAAGTGAAGCATTAAGGTCGAAGGGCATGAGTGATTTTATTTTAAAGAAAGAAAAATTTGAAAAAACAAAGAAGCTGTTTGACAGCAAGCGGGCCAACGACCGTACACAAAAGGATATTGATGACTATAATAATGCCGTGAATGATATGAATGCATCATTGAAAGGCTTCAACGACCTGAATAACCAGCTCAATAAAGAACGTACTGAAATGCTTAACAACTGGAATAAAAAAGTAAGCCGCTATTATGATGATAATATGCCGGTGCAGAAAAAGCAGAGTCAAAACTAAATGCTTTACGGCTGAGAATAAAAAGCCCCGCCCAGAGATAAAAGAGAGAAAGAGGAACAGCCGCTCTACAGTTAAATTATCTCTGTGCGAGTTGTATTCCTGTATTTCTCTTTCTCTCCGTGCGGGGTGTATTTTTTAATAACGACGGTCATTATGCCTGTTGTCATCATATCGTCTGTTTTGATCATGATAGCGGCCCCTGCCATTTTTAAAAGCCCTGTATACCATTTTAATTTCCCACTGGCGCTGATCTTCCAGGTACCAGATCTTCCGTTGTTTTTCATAACGGTTCAGAAAGAAATTACGCCTTACGTTTTCAATCCGGTAGTCAAACTCGCGGTTGATGCGGGCAATTTGAAAAGCGATATTTCTTTCAGGAGAGATACGGTCGTCGAAACGCAGGCCTCTTTCGTAAGTGTTGTTGTCCCTGCTGAAACGGTCGTTGTCGTTTACGATCACGGTTACTTTGTCTTTATCATCAAAGTCCCGTCGGTCACGTTGGCGGTTGTCCCTGTCGCCAGGCTGAGCTTGGGCAAAGGTGAACAGGCCAACAGCGAATACAAGTGTAAAGATTTTTTTCATGTGTTTACATTTTTAAAAGTGAATGAATACATATAAGATGCATAAGGGATGCCGGTGTTTACTAAGGGGATGTTAATGGTTTTTGGGAGTGAATACAGGAATACAACTCGCACAGAGGTGAAAGAGAAAAAGAGGAATACAGGAATACAACTCGCACAGAGTTGGAAGGGTAATGTCATTTAGTCAAGGAGTCGAGTGCTCATAAGCGAAGGACTTGCCCCAGCGGGGCAAAATGTCGGTAACTCCGGGTGAAACCCGGAGAATAAGATATACAGGGTCCACCGAACCCCAGAGGGGTTCAACAGCGAAACAGCGAATATGCTGAATGAACTAAATGACATTGGGAGAAAGAGAGAAAGAGGAATACGACTCGCACAGAGGGGAAAGAGAAAAAGAGATATACAGGGTTTAGGTTTCACAGCCTTTTTTATGCCTTTCCTCTCTCCCTCTTTTATCGCTGTGTGAGGAGAATAGGGTAAAAAAATTACTGCTTAACGTAAGTAATAACTGGTATAAGTTTTTGCAGAACAGAATATATTGCAGTTGCCCTTAATTTTACACCTGCAATTCGTAACCCTGAAAACAATAATAGCATGGCAAAGACTGAAAAGGCGGTGCTGCTGCCGGATGAAACAGTAATCAGCAAAATCTATTTGATACGCGGACAAAAAGTGATGCTGGACAGAGACCTCGCAGAAATCTATGGTGTATCAACGAAAGCATTTAAGCAGGCGGTTAAAAGAAATATAGATCGCTTTCCGGACGATTTTATGTTTGAAATGACTTCTGAAGAACTAGAAAATTGGAGGTCACAATTTGTGACCTCCAATTCTGATAAAATGGGATTACGTTATCCGCCCTTTTGTTTTACTGAACACGGGGTAGCGATGCTCTCAAGTGTGTTAAATAGCGAAACCGCCATCCGGGTTCATATTCAGATTATCCGGGTGTTTGCCAAAAT
>JANOEQ010000052.1:0-77423 GCA_031441485.1 Chitinophagaceae bacterium | reverse complement strand
AGATTAGGTGGTTGGAAAAATTATGACAGCAAAAGACCACCCGGGCCTATTTTGTTAAAAAAAGGAGCAGATAAATTTAATGCCATATACCAAGGTTGGGAACTGGCAAGAAAAACATAAGATGTGTCCTAACGGTAGCTCCGTTCGGAGAGGGGGTGTAGAGTCTTCGATATAAATGTAAAGTGATGGGGTGAGGCCGAATTAACTTGACCCTATTTAAACAGGTGCAGTAATGTTCCAACAGCCAAAGGTCAGTCCTCCAAATACGTTTCCAATTCTTCCATCATTAACCTGCTGCCGACAAAAAAAGGTGTCCGCTGGTGCAATTCTGCGGGAATAATATCCAGTATCCGTTTTTTTCCATCGGTGGCTTTTCCGCCTGCCACTTCCACAATAAAAGCAAAGGGGTTACATTCATATAACAACCGCAGTTTTCCTTTGGGTTTACTGGTGGTACCGGGATATGTGAATATGCCGCCTTTTATCAGGTTGCGGTGCACATCCGCCACCATACTGCCGATATATCGCTGGGTGTAAGGACCGCCATTGGTCTTGTCTTTTTTCTGACAGGCGGTAATGTATTTTTTTACGCCTTCGCCGTATTCAAAAAAATTGCCGTGGTTTACTGAATATATCTTTCCCAGTTCAGGACATTTTATATCGGCATGACTGAGTGTCCATTCACCAATAGAAGGATCAAGGGTAAAGCCATTCACCCCTCTCCTGGTAGCATAGACCAGCATGGTGGAGGAACCATAGATCATATAACCCGCAGCAACCTGCTGGTTGCCGGGTTGCAGAAAATCTTCTTTTGTTACAGGTGTTCCTATTGGCGATAACCGTTTGTATACACAAAATATAGTACCGATGGATACATTCACATCTATATTGGCGCTGCCATCCAGCGGATCATAGAGGCAAACGTATTTTGATTTATTACTTATCTCATCATCAAAAGCTACAAAATCATCCAGCTCTTCACTGGCGATTCCGGCACAACTGATTCCGTGGCGCAGTACACCGGTAAACTGGTCGTTGGCAAATACATCCAGCTTTTTTACTTCTTCTCCCTGTACATTCACCGTACCGGCATCACCTAAGATATCCACGAGGCCGGCTTTATTTACTTCCACATTTACCCGTTTGGCGGCGAGTCCCATATCCCGCAACAGGCGTGATAATTCTCCGGTGGCGTTGGGAAAATCCCGGAGCTGCTGGATGGTAAATTCATCAAGGGTTAAAATCTTTCTGTTGATAGCCATGTAGTAAGGTTTGGGTCCCGACAAAAGTAAGGGAATATGGGAAAGGCGGGAATACCGGCAAAAAGAAGGGCAAAACGGCGGTGTAGAGACAGGGCATGCCCTGTCTCTACACCGCAACGGCAAAAAATTCTGCGACAACGGCCAAACAAAACGAAATAACGTCGAAAAATTCTGCGTAACGTCGAATTATAACAGTTTAGCGACGAATTATAGCTGCAGAGCGGCCAAAAATTCTGCGTAGCGTCGAATTATAACTGTTTAGCGACAAACTATAGCTGCAGAGCGACGAAAAATTCTGCGTAACGACGAATTATAACTGTTTAGCGACGAATTATAGCTGCAGAGCGGCCAAAAATTCTGCGTAACGACGAGTTATAACTGTTTAGCGACGGACTATAGCTGCAGAGCGACCAACTATAGCTGTTTAGCGACGAATTATAGCTGCAGAGCGACCAACTATAACTGTTTAGCGGTGAACTATAGCTGCAGAGCGTCGAAAAATTCTGCGTAACGACGAGTTATAACTGTTTAGAAGTGAACTATAGCTGCGCAGCGTTGCTATAGAGAGTTTGCCCCATCCAGGTCAGCCTTCGGGCAAGGGCGATTGCCCTGCCAGCGACAGGTATGGGCTATGGAGGGGAATCCGCCTTCGCTGATTTATCCTCCATAGTCCCGAAAGCGTTCGGGACTATGGAGGAAGCTATGGTGGGCAAACCCTCCTTCGCTAAAGCTATGGAGGGCAAGGAAAAAGCCCCGGTATAGAAATACCGGGGCTTACATCTAAAAGAGAACTATTAATCACCAATTATTATATTTCTTCCAGTTCTACATCGAGGATGGTGGACTGGCCTCTTTTTAAGATGGCTTGTTTGGTGACGGGCTTGTAGCCGTCTTTCTGATAGCTAACCGGCACCTGTTTTACACCGGGCACATTCAGTGAGTAGCTGCCATCATCGGGCGTGGAGGTAACAAATTCCGTGTCTTTTATCATTACCGTGGCGCCGGGAAGGGCTTTGCCGGTAAGTTTATTGGTAACGGTACCCTCTACCCTTGTTTTACGGCGGGCGGGGTCTACGATGGACCTTTTGAGCAGATACTGATCGTAGAAATCACGGTTATCCGTTTTAAAGAGCTGCATCAGCGGGTCCAGTTGTTCGGTAAAGACCAGTTTCAATTGCGTAAAAAGGTCTTTGATCTGCACAACGGCCTGCTTTCGTTCCATCGCCACATTCCTGGGTTCGTTGATAGTGCTGGAATAGTCTTTCAACTGGCTTTCAAAACTGGCGATGAGGGCGGGGGTGATACCATAGTCTTTGAGATCGGCGGCCAGTTCTTTTGCTTTGGTAAGAATGTTGGCGCTTTTCTCATTGAGCAACTGATCGGGTCCGTAGAATAATTCTGTTTTGGAAAAATTCATGGCCTCTTTGAGTACCAGGTCTTTTTTGATGGTGGAGTATGTGCCGATGATGGAGGCAATGCTCTGCGCCTGAACGGAAAGACTGTCCTGGTGCTGTTGCTTATTATCAGCCACACCTTTACGTTTCTCGATTTTCCGTTTATTGGTATTTGAAATGGCATCGAGGGAGGCAATGGCGGATGTATATACTGCTGCAAATATGGGAACTGAACTTGTGATTGATTCATTTTCTTTTACATAGGCCAGCGCCAATGAATAGGCTTTATACCTGGCCGTTTGATATGAATTCATTTTATTAAGATTTAGTTTGTTTAAAAATATAATAATATTAGAAGTGTTGTTATGCTGCGGTTGCAGCGGGAGGGGCTACCGGAGGGGCGTGGGCGAAGTGGTGATACTGTGGCTGCGATGCAGCAATAGTAATGGTATGATAGAGCATGGAAAAGTGTTTAGGTTTATAAAATTTAGTTTGTGTTGTAAGCCCCCAAAGCGGAACAGCTATTGAACAACAAGAGTGCAAAGTAGAAAGCCCTGTCGTTTTTATTTATAGAGATAGTTCGATAGAAAATGTAGAATTTTTTTTACAAAGGAGGGGAGTTTGAGAGGGTGGCGGTAAAAAATACCCTGTTTTTGGTATTGTGGGGGTTGATGGGATAGTGTAGGTTGCTAATAGAAAGTGTAACTGCTTAGTATATTATACGTGTATAAACGTTTATAGTCGTTTAGAAACGGGTATTTGCGCTACTGGTAGCTTTGATAATGAGTAAATTAAAGAAAGGGGCAGTGGCGGATTATAGAGATAATACACTTGTTGGCTGCTATGTAAAGCACTCTAATAAATCAAAACTAAAACATATGAGACTATTTATTTCAATTTTTGTAATCGCCTATTTATTATCATCCTGCAAGGGAGGATTTGCGCCTTTTGAGGCTACAAAGGACAAGTTTAATTATGAATCAATTGTAAATGCTACTGGGACTGTTACTGTAAGAGTAGGAGATTCAACGAAAATATATGAACATGCCAAAATTGTATATTCCTTAACTGATGCTCCTACACTTTTATTAAAAACAAAAGAAGGAAAATATGTTTATATACAAGGCCCGGCAGTTGTAGAGTTAGATAATTTGAATGCAAATCCTTAATAAATAAAATATGGACAAACAATTAATCATCGAATTAAAACAGAAGCTCAATGAACACAAAACAAAAGTTTCAAACCAGCAAACAAAAGTTGCAGACAAAAAAAGAAATGTTTTAATTGCCTACATTCTTATCGTACTTGGCATAATAGCGACAGTTGCAAGTGGAGGTATTGGGATATTGCTTTTTATTCCTATAATTGTTTGTTTGACAGGATTATCTTTACTTGCAGCGTTATATGACACCAATTCAGAAATATTTCGCTTCATTGGACATTGCGAACACCGTTATGGGTTGCGCTATGCAACTCTTAAACCATTTTTATTGTCATTAAAACTGATTGTTTATGAACCCGAACCGATTATCTGGACTCTTCATCATGCTGGCGGGACTTTTGCTCTTTATTACCTGCCGGAAAATGGACTACTCTCCACCCGATGCCAATTACCCCTCACTAAACACTGTTACCGACAAATTCTTTAATTCGCACCGTTCAAATGACCCGACAGAAAAAGCTCTGGTTGATTATTTGAAAAGAGTGAATGAAAAGGAAAAGTTCGTAGGGACGACTGTAAAACGAATTGGATTTCCTCGTTGGGACAAAATTCTAACACCTTCCTTTTCCAGATTTGCGGGCAGAACTGAATCAGATTCTTCTGCAATTACTTATTACATTCCTTTTGTGCGGGACTCACAGAACTATGTTAATGCCTCTATGGCAATCAGAACTACCCCGAGCGACACAACTTTTTCATATCTCTGTGACTGGCAGTACAGCCAAATGCAAAATAACACGGCAAGTTACCAAGATACAGCCGAGTATTTTGCCATTTTCTTCATGACACTGGACAAAAATGTCTTCGGATATAACAATTTTAATATTACTGACAAAGACCTTTTTAAAAATGGCAACACTGAAGCAAGGTTTATTACTCTCTCAAATACAAATTCCAACAAAAACAATCTTGCAGAATTGTTGATGCCCGTTGAAGTATGCCAGGATGTAACCGTTTATTTTACTGACTGTACATATCCTGGACATCCAGATTGTACACCAACCTGCGATGGTTGTTGGGAGTGTACAAGCCATTATTCATACCAATATTGCTGGACAGAATATGTGGATGATGGAAGTGGGGGCGGCTCTGGTGGAGGTACGGGAGGAACTGGAGGCGGCTCAAGTGGAGGCTCTACTCCGCCTCCATGCCCTAGCACTCCTGCTGCAAGAACGGAAAACGTAACTAATCCTTGTACCGGCGGATGGACACCTAATCCGGGTTCAGGCACAAGTAATTTTCCGGAAAATCCTTGCAAGGTTGTAGATTCATTAATGACAACTAACAACTTCCCACTCTACTACACTAACCTAAGAAATGGCGTAACAAATAATTTTGAAAGTGGTTTCATGTTCTGGAATCCATTTGCTGCAAATACCACATTTGAGGAAGTGGACGGTGTTCCAGGAACATTAGGTGTTGATATGAACCCAGCAACCCCCATGGGTGGGGTAGTACATAATCACTATAACGATTCGCTAAGCTTGTCAGTTTTTTCTTTTGATGATTTCTACAAGCTATATGACTGGTTCAGCAACGGTAGTATCAACAACTTGCAAACTTTTACATTTGGCATGGTCACGGATAGTTCAGCCTACATTATGATGGTTACAGACTCAACTGCTTTTGCCAATTTTGGGAACACCTACTTAAACAATAGGGAAAACATAAGAATTTTTATGTCTGTTTTCTATGACGGATATGGAATCCACGAAGCAAAATCCGTTGCTGAAAATGAGAAAGCGTTCCTGAAAGCATTACAAGGGCTGGGAACAGGAATTTCATTCTTCAGGGCTAATAATAATATCACTCAATTCACAAAACTCAGAGTTAATGAAAGTGACCAGGTAAGGCCCTCATTATGTAACTAATAAAACTATTTGACATGAAAAATATCATTCTCATCTTATCCCTTACATACTTTGTTAATTGCAAAGCTCAGACACCATATCCATCAGGAAGCTATCAATCAAAACCTGAATTAAACAAATTCATTGGCACTTGGGTGTGGACATCTGGCAACGATTCGCTAATTCTTCACTTATATAAACAGGCAATTCATTATCCTGCTCCGTTGAATTACGATGTTGAAAACATTGTAGGTTGGCATAAATACATTAGCAACGGAATAGTCATTGAATCCTCACTTCAATATTCCGGACAGCCATATATAGGCGGTCATTCTTCTGTTTTTGCGTGGGGACAATCTCCCACCAAACTATATGGGACATTTGATGACTTAACAAAAAACAAAAATTGTGATTTGTATTTAACGATGATAAATGCTGCAAACACACTTTTAAATTGGAAGCTAACCGAACCAAGAGGGATACGTCCAACCGGTTTTCAGTATGGTTTTACACTACCAATAAACCTAACATTAACAAAACAGTAGCGATACTCAAAAGGGTGTGCTTACAACAAATGTATTTATGCAATATGGGCTGACGAATAAATTCTCAGCCCATATTTTCAATCATCTGTAGTTCGGGCTGAGCGAATAAAAATCAGCTTATGTGCATATCCTCATCTTCATATCTTTGCTCGGCTGACGTTCCAAGCTGACGTAACACAGAATGCCCATACTGCATAAATACCTGACATTAGGCACAATTCTATTGGACACCCTACGAACATAATTCTTACGACAAAAAAATGACAGCTTACAAGTTTAGAAGTACTAACAATTTTGATTTTTTAATAGACATACTATTAAATAAGAGACTTTATTGTGCCGATTACAGGGACTTGAACGATGTATTTGAAGCTGACATAAGGACAGGCGTTGACACGGGGAGAGAAAGAGAATTCATTAAAAAAATGAAACACTATCATGAGTTACTCAAAACATATAGAATATGCTCATTATCAAAAACTGCTGACAATCACCAGCTATGGGCATACTATGCTAATGGACATACTGGACTTGCAATTATTGTAGAATTGCCAGAGACGGACGACAATGTTTTTGAAATTGAATATTCAAATGATTTACTGTTCTTCAGTGAAATGATTGAGGATTATGAAAATCCCAAGAATATTATTAAACCTCTACTAATGAAGAGAACTTCTTGGAAACACGAGGAAGAAATAAGAATTATAACCAACGAACCTTTTTTTGACTTGAAGAAAAAAATAAAAGGTGTAATAGCTGGAGCAAGGATGAACCCAACGACTCAAATTGCCTTGAACATTCTATGTGAAAAAATCGGAATTCCCTTATACAGGGCTGTAATTACTGACAGGTCAATTTCTAATGTTGGATATCAGAATAATTATGAGCCATATATTAAAGAGGAGTAGAAGAACTGTGCCTAACATAGGGTCCTATGTATATAGGCCTTAGAGGAGGATTATATGGTAAAAGTAATATTTCTTTTGAAAGCAGGAGATAAAGTACTTTTAATTGATCAATTATCCCCCGCCTTCGCAAGTTGTTTTTTGTCCATATCAAATTTATTTTGTTTTCTGCATTCCTGCAAACTCTTTCGAGCCATTGGCAGAACAGCCATCATCCATTACCAGCGTTCTATGAGTAGACTCCGATTTTCGCGGAACTACAAGTCCTTGTGTTTAAATAGTATTGATGTTTTCTTTCGCCAATTGACGAAAGAAAAACAACCGGCTGCAGGCTTTGACAAAATCAAAACTTCTTTGTTTGGGTATTTCACGATGACAACCCATGTTTAGTAGTCCGGCTGTAGTTTTTTTGTAATGAATAATGATTGTCTGATTGTTTATTTTTTTTTCACCACTCCTCTTTCATACGGTTTTTGGAAGTACTATCAGCAATTATTCGGGCTCAGGCGTGTTCGAGTCAGACGGGGACCGTCAGACTCGGGCTACAGGGCAGGCCGTGGAGGGTTGCGGGAATACTTTTGAGCTTTATAGTTCAAAATTGAGATGAATATTCCGATTTTTGCAAACCTGTCAGCTACAGGGGTTTTAAAACTCATACTTTTTTCATGAAAGTCTTCAAATTCGGCGGCGCCTCTGTCAATAGTGTAGATCGGATACAGAATGTGGGCCATATTCTTAAATATTGGGAAAAGGAGAAGCTCGTGGTCATCATTTCCGCCATGGGCAAAACCACCAATGCGTTGGAAAAAGTGGTGGACGCTTTTGTGGCGGGTAATAAAGAAGAGGCTCTCCGGTTATTCGACCAGGTAAAGCAACAGCACCTTACCACAGCTAAATATTTACTCGTTACCCATTATCTGTCCTGCGAGGCCCAACTGAAAGATTTCTTTACTGAAGTGGAATGGCTGCTGCATGATAAACCGGTGCGGGATTATGATTATTATTATGACCAGGTGGTGTGTGCGGGTGAATTATTTTCCACCGCTATTGTCAGCGCTTACCTGAATGAAGCAGGTATACCTAATAAATGGCTGGATGTACGGGATATTTTCCGCACTGATGATGATTTCCGGGATGCAGTGATTGATTGGGAATTCACGGATTCTAAAGTTCAACGTATTGTAGTTCCTTCGTTCAATCAAACAAATATTGTACTCACGCAGGGTTTTATCGGAGCCACTGATGAAAATGAAAGCACCACCCTTGGACGGGAAGGCAGTGATTACACCGCCGCCGTTTTTGCAAATATGCTGGATGCTGAAAGCCTGACCATCTGGAAAGATGTGGTAAGTGTGATGAATGCTGACCCTAAACAATTTCCGGATGCGGTGCCAATGCATGAACTGAATTACAATGAAGTAATTGAGATGGCCTATTACGGTGCACAGGTCATTCATCCAAAAACAATCAAGCCCCTGCAGAATAAAGACATCCCTCTTTATGTAAAATGTTTTTTAGATCCTTCCCTGCCGGGTACTGTCATTCATAACAAACCGGTGCATACACTGCCGCCTGTTATCGTACTCAAAGAAAAACAGGTGCTGATTGAAATGAGTTCCAGGGATTTTTCTTTTATAGGTGAACAGCATGTGGGCCATTTGTATACGCTGTTTGAAAAACTGCATATCAAACCCAACCTCACCCAAAACGGGGCTATCAGCTTTTTATGTGTACTGGACGACAGGGCCGATAAGATTGAAAAACTGGCACTGGAAGCATCTGCTTTTTTAGACGTGCAGGTGGTAAAAGAATTATCCCTTCTGACGGTAAGACATTACACCAAAGAAGTTTTCGAAAAGCTGACCGATGGCAAAACAATTTTGCTGCGGCAGCAAACTCCGGAAACCATTCAGCTCCTGCTTACGGATCATCAGAAGGGATAACCTTTATTATTGCGAATTATCTTATATCATCGTCCCCACCACATCCGATACCTGAAAAAACAAATGTGCAGCAGCCGGTATTTGCACCAGACTTGTAATATCCGGCTGTGGGTACTGCTACGTATTCATGGTTTAGCACCAGCTTATAATATGATTTTGCACTACCCGTGGTGCCATAATCAAATTTTAATGTCGGCATTGTCATACAACCCTGGCTTGGGTCAGACTGATAAACGGGTGTAAACCCTGTCCATGTTATACCATCACTGCTGTAAGAAGCGCCTGTTACAGAAGTCCAGGGAACACAGGGGCTTAATTGCATTCCCCAATGGCTCAGGTTTTGCACAGTGCCATTATTCCCGTTACCGGGATTTGAATTCTGCACACTCCATACCCATTCCCAATTTGCATTTATTAATGTGCGGCTTTCCAGCACTACGGTATAAGCTGTGGAATTACACGGACCTGTGGGTGCAGTTCCCCTGGAAGATAACGCACTACCCTGGGCTGTAATGGGTGTTGCCGTTGCCGGGCTTACCGGTGAAATGACAGAATCTGAATGTGCGTCTTTTTGACAGGAGGCGGTAATTAATACCATGGCAATAAAAGACAAATAGCTGAGGCGAATTGTTTTCATAGATTGTGATTTGGATTAAAAAATTGTTATATCAACAAGGTATAGCCGTAAGCAATACCTGCTAACGGGATAAATGTATATCCTTTATTGGCAAAAAGAAAAGGAAATGCGGGAAAAATAATTAACTGTAAGGGTAACCCATCAGGATAATGGGATAATTACCGGTACAACTACCTGCACAAATCTTATTATTACTGCGGGGCAGCTACCGTTATAGTCTGAATAATTTTTTTAGCTACCGGTTTATCATTGAGGATTGCGGGCTTCCAGGTACCCATGTTTTCCATACGTACAATGAGTTCATCATTAAAATCTTCTCCGTCTTTTACTGATTTTAATAATTTAAAGTTTACCGGTATTCCATCTTTATCTACGATAAATTCTATCTGCACATAGGCTTTTGCAATGCCTTTGGGCAAATAGGCTGTCATTTCATTGCCCAGTTTATCAAGGTACCTGGTGAATGCATCTGTACCACCGGGAAACTGTGGCCATTGATGCACAGATGCCACCAATACCCCCACATTCCTGGTGCGGTGCTGCATCGGCGGTCTTTTGATCTCGACTTTCTCTTCTTTATAGCCTTTGGGTTTTCTTGGGGGCACTTCATTGATAATATACTCTCCTTTTTCACCCACCATCACCACCGGCAATTGTTTGTATTTATCAAAATAGTCAAATGCATCTTCCATACGTTCTGAAAACTTCTTAAGCCTTGCATCATCTTTGGTAAGGTTTTCCAAAAACTTTATACTCCGTTCCACATTAAAACGGATAGGGAATATATGAACAGGAATAAAATCCTGCCCCTGGTTTTTGGCATGTGCTGCCAGTATATATAATTCATCAATCTGTTCATCGCGGATTGGGATACAGCCCACAGTTACACAACTGCCATGGATATAAATCTCACTGCCGGGACGTAATGAATCACTCAATATTTTATCTGAAATATTGGGATAGTTGATACCGAGTGATAAATAATAATTACTCTTTGGATTAAATTCGTTGATATAATAAAAACCTTCCGGCACCTGGTAATCGCCTTCCATGCGCTTGGGGCCCAGGGTACCGGCCAATGCACAAACCCTGTAAGTTTTAAATAACTGGAATTGATCCTTCAGTTCGTTCTTCACCCACACTTCCAGTTGGCTGTCGTATTTGAAGGAACGGATGTAAATATATTTGGCGGGCCATATTAGTTTCTTCGCTTCGAATTGTTTTTGCAGGGTGTCTTCTTTCCGCTGCAGTGCTTCGCCGGGACGTGGGAGTGTGCGCTGGTAGTCAATAAAGGAATAAGAGTTTGTGCCGCCTTTTTGTTGGGGCGGCTGCGCTGCTACGGTGCCAATACTGCTGATTATGAATGAAAGTGCTAACAGGTTCTTCATGCTTCTTTTGCTATTTAGGATTAACGGAGGGTGCAGGATTTTATTTCGGATAATTTGCTAAACTATGTATAAAGATAGTGAGAAAGACGGAGAAGTCGGGAAGACCGGAAGTCAGGGTAGTGTCTCAGTTTGAATTTTAAATGCCTTTCTTACAATTTTGAACCACATAGGTCATAGCAATCATAGAAATACACACATAGAATAGCCATATTTCTGTATTTCTATGATTGCTATGACCTATCCCCGGATGACCAGGACAAGTGTTGGTTCAAACTGAGACACTACCGAAGTCAGATAGTCTGGAAGACATTTACGATAGAATAAACTGTCCTCAAGTCTTCCAGTCTTTCTGACTTCCAAACTTCTCTTGCTACAAATTCCCCCTGGCATCCTGTTCTCTTTCCAATGCTTCAAACAATGCTTTGAAATTTCCTTTGCCGAAGCTTTGTGCGCCTTTGCGCTGAATGATCTCAAAAAATAAAGTAGGCCTGTCTTCCAGCGGCTTGCTGAATATTTGCAGCAGGTAGCCTTCATCATCCCTGTCTATTAATACACCCAGGCGTTGCAATGGTTCCAGGTCTTCATCTATCTTCCCCACCCTGTCCAGTACTGTTTCATAATAGCTGGGTGGTATATTTAAAAATTCTATGCCTCTCTTTTGTAATTCAGTTACCGTGGCTACAATATCTGCCGTGGCAATGGCCACATGCTGCACCCCTTCGCCATTATAAAAATCGAGGTACTCTTCCACCTGGCTTTTCTTTTTGCCTTCCGCCGGTTCATTGATGGGAAATTTCACATAGCCGTTTCCATTGCTCATTACTTTACTCATCAATGCAGAATATTCGGTGGAAATATCCTTATCATCGAAACTTAAAATATTGCGGAAGCCCATTACCTCTTCATAAAACTTTACCCGGGGATTCATCTGGTTCCAGCCCACATTGCCCACACAATGGTCCACATATAAAAGACCTGTAGAAGATGGATTGTAATTGCTTGTCCATTCCCGGAAGCCGGGCATAAAAACACCGTTGTAATTCTGCCTTTCCACAAATAAATGCACGGTATCACCGTAGGTATGAATGCCGCTCAGTATTATTTCTCCATTATCATCTTTTAATATGGTGGGTTCCAGGTATGCTTTTCCGCCACGTTTGGTGGTTTCTTCAAATGCACGGCGGGCATCCTCTACTTTCAAGGCAATTACTTTTACTCCATCGCCATGTTTGTAAATATGCTCGGCAATGGGATTATCCGGACGTAAGGGAGTGGTTAATATGAAGGTGAGTTTGTGCTGCCGTATCACATAGCTCACTTTATCTTTCATACCGGTTTCGGGCCCCGCATAAGCCAGTGATTGAAAACCGAATGCGGTTTTGTAAAAATGGGCTGCCTGCTTGGCATTGCCAACATAAAATTCCACGTAGTCTGTTCCCTGCAGGGGAAGGAAATCTGTTTGTGCAGCAGTTGATTTATTGACAATTGTTGATGTACTCATGATTTTGAATTAAGAAATGAAGAAATAAAACGAAACAATCCTGACGTATGCAGGTTCAAAATCAGTTGCTGTCCATTGCAAGTGTTTCCATCAGCAAATTGAAATGGCTGCGATGGTCGGAGAAAAGCTTATGCGGGTAATCGGGAAGCATGCTACGAAGTTAGAAAAAAAGTTCGATTTTTACCGGATAATAGAGTTTTAGGCAGTGCCGCAGGTTGAACCAACAGTTGTCCCGGCAATCCGGGAATAGATCATAGTAATCATAGAAATATACATATAGGGATGTTCTATCCACGGATAAGGCCTTGCTCGCTGAAGCTTTAGCGAAGGCGATGCAGGACAAGTTGTATGTATTTCTATCTGTTCCATGACATATTGTGGTTCAAAATTGTAAAAAAACAATTCTTTATTTCCCTATTTTTGACCACCAACAGCTTTTAACATCTTATCCGATAGTATGTTTTTTTTCAGCAGTACATTTTACATCATCACTATCGCCCTTCAGGCTATCTGTGTTATCCATTGTATAAGAAAAGGAAAGCAACAAAACTGGATATGGCTGATCGTGTTCTTACCGCTTATTGGCTGCCTGGTGTATTTTTTTTCCGAGATACTTACAAACAGGGAGATACGAACCGTAAAGTCTGGCGTAGGTGAGATATTCAATCCATCAGGTTCCATCAAAAAACTGGAAGAAAACCTCCGCTTCTCCGATACATTTAATAACAGGGTGGCGCTGGCGGATGCATACCTCGCTGCCAAACAAACAGGCAAAGCCATTTCCCTGTATGAAGACAGCCTTACCGGTGCTTTTACAGAAAATGAATATGTGATCGCACAATTGGTGTCAGCTTATTATGCTGAAAAAAGATATGAGGATGTACTGCGCATTGTTCCTAAAATTTATAAACTACCACAGTTTCCCCGGTCAAAGGCACATATATTATATTCCATGTCACTGGCTTATTCTGGTAAGGATGAAATAGCGGAAAAAGAATTCCTGGGAATGAAAGGAAGGTTTTCCAACTTCGAGGCCCGTTACTATTATGCCTTATTTTTACAAAAAAACAGCCGCAACCCGGAAGCCAGGCAGGTGCTGACAGAGATAGTGGAGGAAATACCACAATTAAGCGGTGTGGAAAAAAGGTATAACCAGCAATGGATCGGCCTTTCGAAAGATATGCTGAAAAGATTAGCCTGACAAAAACAATACACCCAAAAGCAATGAGCGAAAAAAAAATAGGCATACTTGGTGGAGGACAATTAGGTCGTATGCTGCTGCAGGCTGCTGCCAACTACCCTGTTGAAACTTTTGTATTAGAAAATGATCCCGCCTGCCCGGCTGCCCATCTCTGCCATCATTTTACCTCCGGTGATATAAAAGATTTTGATGCGGTATATAATTTTGGAAGGGGACTTGACGCTATTACCATTGAAATTGAAAATGTGAACGTGGAGGCATTGGAGAAATTAGAAACGGAAGGAGTAAAAATATATCCGCGGCCATCCGTATTAAAAACCATCAAGAATAAGATCTGGCAAAAAGAATATTACCAGCTTCACCAGATCCCCACGTCTGCATTTGTAATTACTCAATCACTTTCGGAATTAACCGAACAGGAAAAATTCTTACCCGCAGTTCATAAAATTGGAGAAGGCGGCTATGATGGTAAAGGCGTTCAATTGCTGAAAACAAAAGAAGATATTGCAAAGGGATTTGACAGCCCCGCTGTACTGGAAAAAATGGTGGCCATTCATAAAGAGATAGCACAGATGGTGGCCGTTGATGAAAAAGGCGAATCGGCCTTGTATCCCCCGGTGGAAATGTTGTTCAATCCAGACCTTAATCTTTTGGACTACCAGCTTTGTCCCGCTGAACTGAGCACACAAACCTTGTACCGCGTAGAAGCTATTGCCCTGGCTGTTGTAAGAAAATTTAAATCCCCCGGTATTTTTGCGGTAGAAATGTTCATAGATAAAAATGGGGAAGTGCTTGTGAATGAAACTGCACCAAGAGTGCATAACAGCGGGCATCATACTATTGAAGCGCATTACTGTTCACAATTTGATATGCTGTGGCGGATAATGCTTGGCTACCCGTTGGGTAATACTGATGCTATACTTCCCTCTATCATGGTCAACATTATCGGTGCAGTTGGATTTGAGGGCGGGGTAAAGTATGAAGGCCTGGAAGAAGTATTAAAGATTGAAAACGCTTTTGTGCATTTATACGGGAAAAAACATACCAGGCCCGGCCGCAAAATGGGGCATGTAACTGTTTTAAGCAATGAAAAGCAAGAACTGCTTCACCAGTCAAACAAAATAAAGAGAACACTGCTCCCAAAAGCATGATACCCTTTATCCAAATATAAAACCGTTTATAATTCTCCGGTTTTGATGAAAAGGAAACTGCTTTTTTTGACGTCAAAAAGCTTGACATTATACATTATCTTTATTGACTGATTGTTTTACCCATTACACTGCACAACAAAAATGAAATTTCTTTTCACTTCCATTCTCACAGCGGTTTTGCTTTCTTTAACTTCCTGCGGCAGCAAAGACAAAAAAGCAGCTGCAGACACTAAACAGTCAGCTGCTCAAAAACCACCGCCGTTGCCGGTAGAAGCTATGATCGTAAAGCAACAGGCGCTTAATGCGGATATAGAAGTACCCGGCTCATTACTTGCCAACGAATCCACTGAAATTCATCCTGAAGTTTCGGGTCGCCTGGTACAATTGAACGTGAAAGAAGGCGCTTTTGTAGGCAGAGGTGCTTTGTTGGCAAAACTGTATGACGGCGACCTGCAGGCACAACTACGAAAACTCCAGGTCCAGTTAAAAATTGCCCGGCAAACAGAAAACCGCCAATCGCAATTGCTGAAGATACAGGGTATCAGTCAGCAGGATTATGACATGAGCCTGTTGCAGGTGCATAATATCAATGCTGATATTGAAATAATCAGCAGTACTATCAGCAAAACGGATATCAGGGCGCCCTACAGCGGTAAATTGGGATTAAAGAATATCAGCCCTGGCGCATATATTACTCCTGCAACGGTTATCACCACCATCAGCCAGGTGGACCAATTGAAACTGCAATTCAATATCCCCGAAAAATATGGCGCTATGATTAAAAAAGGGCAGGATATCAATTTCACCATTGATGGCACTCTCAAAGATTTTACTGCTGCTGTTCTTGCCACAGAAGGGACAATTGAAGAAAACACAAGAAGCCTTGCAGTAAGGGCTTTGGTAAAATCAAAAGATGCTCAACTGATACCCGGTGCATTTGCCAAAGTAAAAATTATACTGGGCAAAAATGAAAATGCATTGATGATACCGAATAATTGCCTGATACCACAGGGCCGGAAAAAAATCATTTACCTGTTTAAGAATAATACGGCACAATCAACTGAAATAACAACAGGCACCCGTGATTCAATAAATATACAGGTGCTGACAGGTTTAAATACAGGCGATACAGTAATCACAACCGGCCTTTTATTTTTGAAGCCCGGCAGTGATGTAAAGATTTCAAAGATCAATTGAGCAATAAGCAGCAATGAATTTATCAGAACTAAGTTTAAAGAGACCGGTATTTGCAATGGTTTGCTCCATTGTTATTATAATTTTCGGGGCCATTGGTTATAAATTTCTTGCTGTGAGGGAGTACCCTGCTATTGACCCGGCTGTTATCAATGTCCGCACATCTTATGTTGGCGCCAATGCCGACATCATTGAACAGCAGATCACAGAGCCCCTGGAAAAAGCAATCAATGGAGTGCAGGGAGTAAAGAATATCACTTCCAACAGTGCGCAGGGCAGCAGCAATATTACCGTAGAGTTTGAATTAAATGTGGACCTGGAAAAAGCGGCCAATGATGTACGTGACAAAGTATCACAGGCAATTGGCAACTTACCCCAGGATATTGATTCACCTCCTATTGTAACAAAAGCCGACTCTGACTCTGACCCCATCATCTTTATGCAGATACAAAGCCAGAAGAAAGGGCTGCTGGAACTGACAGATTTTGCAGAGAATGTGGTGCAGGAAAGGCTGCAAACCATTTCAGGTGTCAGTTCTGTTAATGTTTTTGGTAAAAGATATTCAATGCGTTTGTGGATTGACCCTGCTAAACTCGGCGCCTACAAACTTACCATCAATGATGTAAGGGCAGCACTGGACAGGGAAAATATTG
Source organism: Chitinophagaceae bacterium (assembly GCA_031441485.1). GTDB lineage: Bacteria > Bacteroidota > Bacteroidia > Chitinophagales > Chitinophagaceae > JJ008. Next base: position 60,576 of record JANOEQ010000052.1, on the reverse strand, counting down.
AATTGCCCGGTGGAAAGATACGGGGCAATAATACACAACTGATTGTAAAAACGTATGGCAAGCTTACCACTGAAAGTGATTTCAACAACCTCATTATCCATGAAGGTGACAATTCAATCACCCGTTTCAAAGATATTGGCTATGCCACGCTTGGGCCGGACAACGAGGAAAGCGCTTCCCGCAAAAACAATATCCCTTCGGTAAACCTGGGTGTGATTGCCCAGCCGGGTTCCAACCAGATTGAAATAGCTGATGAAATATATAAACGTATCAATGAAATTAAAAAAGACATGCCGCCCGATATCCTGCTCGAAGTGGGATATGACAGGACAAGTTTTGTACGCAATGCGATCAGCGAGGTAAAGGAAACACTGCTTATTGCGCTGATCCTTGTGGTGATTATCATCTTTCTTTTTTTCAGGGAATGGGCCATTGCTTTCCGTCCGCTCATTGATATTCCCGTGTCATTGATTGGGGCCTTCTTCATTATGTATGTATTCGGTTTTTCCATAAATGTGCTTACATTGCTTGCCATCGTTCTTGCCACCGGCCTGGTGGTGGATGACGGTATTGTGGTAACAGAAAACATTTTCAAAAAAATGGAACAGGGCATGAACAAACATAAAGCCGCCCTGGAAGGTTCAAAAGAAATTTATTTTGCAGTTATTGCCACTTCATTAACACTGGCAATTGTATTCCTGCCCATCATTTTTTTACAGGGGTTTGTAGGAAGGTTGTTTCGTGAGTTTGGCATTGTACTCGCAGGCGCCGTTTTGATCTCTGCATTCGTGTCGCTGTCTTTAACACCGGTATTAAATATTTACCTGACACCAAAAGGGGGAATAAAACATTCCTGGTTCTACCGCAAAACAGAACCGTTCTTTACCGGTATGGAAAAACTGTACCGCAATTCATTAGGGGGTTTTATGCGTCTCCGTTGGTTTGCTTTTGTAATAATTGGTATTTGCGTTGCGGCTATTTATTTTATTGGCAAAAATCTTCCGTCTGAACTGGCGCCGATGGAAGACCGCAACCGGGTACGTACAAGTATAACCGGGCCGGAAGGTTCTGACTTTGATTTTACTGATAAGGTGAATTATGAAATTGCGCAAATGCTGCTGGACTCTGTTCCGGAAAACAGTGTGGTACTGGCGTTTGCTCCCGGTTTTGGCGGCGGTGGCTCCAATGGTTCTTTTATCAGCATGGGCCTGAAAGACCCCGGGGAAAGAATACGTACACAGGACCAGGTGGCGCAGGCTATGACCCGTATGTACAAGCGGTATAATAACGTAAGGGTGTTTGCCATACAGGAACAAACCATTTCGGTTGGATTAGGCGGAAGGGGTGCCTTCCCTGTTCAGTTTGTTTTGCAAAATTTGAATTTCGATAAGCTGAAGCAAATGGTCCCGAAATTCATGGAAGAAGTATCTAAAAGCCCCGTGTTTCAGGGCTTTGATGTGAACCTGAAATTTAATCAGCCTGAACTGCAGATCACCATTGACCGCTTAAAAGCAAACGAGCTGGGAATATCAGTACTTGATATTAATAATACACTGCAGTCTGCATTGAGCGGCCGCCGTTTCGGATATTTTATCATGAATGGAAAGCAATATCCTGTTATTGCCCAGGTGGAACGTAATGACCGGGACGACCCATTAGACCTTAAATCCTTTTATGTAAGAAATAATAAAGGCGAATTAATACAGCTTGACAATGTGGTGAACATGGTAGAAACGGCCAACCCTCCGACTATCTACCATTTCAACCGTTTTAAAAGTGCTACGGTTTCAGGGGGACTCATTCCCGGAAAAACAATCGGCGACGGGATTGCTGAAATGGAGCGCATTGCTGCAAAATTACTGGACGAATCTTTTACCACCTCGCTCAGCGGAGCTTCCCGCGACTTTTCTGAAAGTTCATCCAATACTTCTTTTGCATTTATACTGGCGTTGGTATTGATATTTTTATTGTTAGCCGCACAGTTTGAAAGTTTTGTTGACCCGCTGATCATTATGATCACCGTACCGCTTGCATTAGCCGGGGCTGTGTTGAGTTTAAAATTATTCGGGCAAACATTGAATATATTTTCCCAGATAGGGATCATTATGCTTATAGGTCTTGTAACAAAAAATGGTATCCTGATCGTGGAATTTGCCAATCAGAAAAGAAGAAAAGGTGAATCCAAAGTTCCGGCAGCTGTTGATGCAGCGGTGGCCCGTTTACGTCCCATCCTGATGACCACACTGGCTACTACACTGGGTGCATTACCCATTGCGATGGCTTTCGGATCAGGTGGAAAAAGCCGTGTGCCATTAGGCATTGTCATAATAGGGGGAATGTTGTTTGCCCTTATACTTACCTTGTATGTGGTACCTGCCATGTATTCCTTTCTATCATCAAAAAAGAAAGTGCCGAAAGATGAAACGTTGTAGTTTTTTATTACTCATATTGTCCCCGCTATTTGGCAGCAGCCAGTCAAAAATGCTGACACTGGAGGAAGCTATTGCCACTGCCCTGAAAAACAATTATGATATTGAACTTTCAAAAAATGATTCAGCAGTGGCAGCGCTTGATTACTCCTACCGCAATGCTGTTTTTTTACCAAGGGTAAATGGTAACCTCGGCGCCAATTGGACAAACAATAAACAGAACCAGGAATTTGCCAACAATACAAAGAGGGAGGGTAAAGTAAAAACAAATAACCTCAATGCTGCGGTGAGTCTCAGCTGGACTTTATTTGATGGCATGAAAATGTTTGCCACAAGGGATAAAGCCGAAGAATTGATCCGGCTCGGACAATTAGGTATAAAAGATCAATTGATAAATACCATCGCTTCAGTAATCAGCACTTACTATAATATTGTAAGACAGAAACAGCAACTGAAAGCTGTTGAAGAACAAATGTCGCTCAGCCAGGAAAGGGTGAAACTGGCCCAGTACAAATTAGATATTGGCCTTGGCGCCAAGCCCGATGTGCTGCAGAGCAAAGTGGATAACAATGCACAGAAAGCGCTCCAATTAGAACAGCAAACTTCAATCCGCCAACTGAAAGAACAGCTGAACCAGGTAATGAATGTAAAAGATACCCCCCCTTATGATGTAAGCGATTCTATTCCGCTGGACACAAAACTTTCGCTGGGTGAAATTCAGAATGGTATTGAATCATCCAACCCGGCTTTGCTTATCACCAAAAAAAATATTGATATCGCCAGGTTTACCCTGCAAGAAAGAGAAGCAGAACGTTTCCCGACTGTATCATTTAGTTCAACGTATAATTTTACCAGAACAAATAATAATGTTGCCCTCAATCCTGCCCTGCCCATTTCTAACCAGAACAGGGGATTGAACTACGGCCTTACTGCCACTATCCCCATACTGAATGGGTTTAATACAAAGCGGCTTATAAAACAGGCAGGGCTGAGCATACAAAACCAGCAGTTAATACTGGAAAATCAAAAATCGCAATTGAACCTTGCTGTTGTAAATGCATTTTTGGAATATGAACAGCAGAAAAAAGCGCTGGCCCTGGAAGAAGAAAATATAGTCCTCGCTAAAGAAAATGTGAGTATTGTTTTTCAAGTGTATAAATTAAATTCCACCACGCTCATACAATTAAAGGAAGCGGAAAAAAGCCTGCAGGACGCCTATACAAGGCTGATAACGGCACGGTATAATACGAAGATTTCTGAGACTGAATTGCTGCGGTTAAAAGGGGATTTGGTGAAATAGCAGGTCACGCAAAGACGCTAAGCCACAAAGAAAAGCCCCGAATGAAATTGTTTTGCACCGTTGCGTCTTTGCGAGATACAATTTTTAGCCTTTCTTTGCTATCAAACTTTACAAATGGATCCTCTTGTTGGCATCATCATGGGCAGTGACAGTGACCTGAACGTTATGCAGGCTGCTTCAGATATCCTGAAGCAATTTGATATACCGCATGAAGTAACGGTGGTATCTGCACACCGCACACCTCACCGCATGATAGAATATGCCTCTACTGCCAAGGCCCGTGGATTGAAAGTAATTATTGCCGGGGCTGGTGGCGCTGCTCATTTGCCCGGTATGGTGGCATCTGTTACTGTATTGCCGGTTATTGGGGTGCCTATTAAATCTTCCAATTCGATTGATGGATGGGATTCGGTACTTTCCATATTACAGATGCCTAATGGTGTGCCGGTGGGAACAGTGGCTCTGAATGCGGCGAAGAATGCAGGTATCCTTGCTGCTGAAATATTAGGTACCGCCGATGAAGCCGTTTCCCAAAAAGTGGCTGACTATAAAAATTCCCTGAACAATGAAGTCATTGAAAAAGTGGAGAAGATGAAGAGGGATGGATGGGAGAATAAGTTTGATTAAATAATATAATACTATATGATACCAGTAAAAGTAGCTGCGCAAAAAGCAATAGGATATATGCACCTATTATTTGAAAACACTTCAATATATGGTATTGAAGAGGTTGAAATAACTAATGACAACAAGTATTGGTTAATTACTGTATCCATGGCCGACGAGAACTTGCCTTTAGCAAATGTCTTAGGAGCTGGGAAACGTAAATACAAAATTGTCCAAATTGATTCAGATACCGGGGACGTAAAATCGGTAAAAATCAGAAAATTTGACTGATGACATTAGAGCAAATAGTCGAAAATAAAAACAAGTACAAAGGCTTAATTATTGATACAAATCTGCTTTTACTTTTTTTAGTAGGGTCCTATGATGAAAATCAAATTTTATCATTCAATAGGTTGAAAAAATTTTCAAAAGAAGATTTTTATTTAATAGACAAGTTTGTAACTCTTTTTTCTGACAAAATCTTAATAACACCGCACATTATTACTGAAATTTGCAATCTATCCGATTCCTTAAACAAAAACAAGAATTACGGCTTTTTTAAGTTTCTTGAAACTCAAATTGAAAAATACAAAGAAGAAAATCTATTCTCAATTACTCTAATTAAAAATGATAATGCAGCTTTTTATAAGTTCGGTCTAGCAGATTCAGGCATCATAGACTTAGCAAAACAAAACTCATTGGTAGTTACCGATGATTTGGCCCTATATCACATGATTATTGAACGAGGGTTTGATGCATTAAATTTCACTCGACTTATGGATCTTTATTAATAGTTCAGTAAAGCTTTCGTATGGAGATTTTACTCAGGTATATATTAGTTTTATCAATATCCTTCGCCTCCTGTAGACAAAATAGCATGCTTACAGAAATTAAAATACTCGACAACTACCCTTCTGCCTCGGGCATTGAATACTTCAACAGCCATTTTTATATTGTCGGCGATGATGCAAATGATTTACTGATCCTTGACAGTAACCTGGTCGTAAAAGATTCCATTCAACTGTATTCCTTTTCAGAAAAAAGAATACCGAAACCACTGAAAGCTGATCTTGAATCAATAAGCTTTACTGCTGACAATAAATTATTACTCCTCGGTTCCGGTTCCAAAGATCCTTACCGCAATACTGCCTGGCTGATAGATCCTGTTACAAAACAAAAAGACAGTATACAACTTGATACATTTTATTCCCGGCTGAAAACAAATGGCATACAGGAATTAAATATTGAAGGCGCCTGTGCAATACCCGGGTACCATGTTTTATCTAACAGGGGCAGCAAAGGGAACCCTGAAAACCAATTGATATTTACCGGCGATCATTTTTGGGAAACACAAACCACCACCCCCATTACAACCGTTATTATAGGTGCAAACACAGACAGTTCTCAATTCAGCGGAGTGTCTGGCATGACTTATGCTTTAAAAACGGACCGCCTCATCCTCACCGTTTCCACTGAAGACACCCGTAATAATGTGGATGATGGAGCAATCGGCAAAAGTTATTTATGGATCATAAAAAACATTTCGGGCAAAAGAAAATTGAAGGCCATCTACCCCGATCAGGTTATTGACCTCGAAAAAATGGATGAACGTTTCAACCGGCAAAAAATTGAATCCGTTTGTATTATCAAAGAGACTCCCGATCTTTTGTACCTCCTGTTAGCAGCCGATAATGATAATGGCAGCAGCACCCTGTTTAAAGTGGTTATTGAAAAGGATTAGTGGCGGATAACCCATAAAAATGTAGTATTTTACTTCAGCAATTGATCCTCCTGTCACGTTAACCTATTTTATGAGAAAAACTGCCTTCTTAATCTGTTTACTTCTGTCCTGGCTTTCTCAATATACCCTTATTGCACAAGGTCCCCTGAAACCAAGAGACCCGTCCATTACCGGGCCGCAGACATTTGCCATCATCATGGGAGTTTCAAAATATAAATTCGTTCGTCCGCTGGCGTATGCTGATAAGGATGCTGAAATGTTCCGGGATTATTTAAAATCACCCGGTGGCGGAAGTATAAAAGAAGAAAATGTTTTTTGCCTGTTGAATGAGGAAGCCATTAACTCCAATTTCTGGTCAAAAGGATTTCAATGGTTGCGGGCCAAACAATTGCGAAAAGGGGATAAGCTTTTTATCTACCTGGCAGGTCATGGTGATGCGATTGATGAAGACCAGTTCTTCTTTCTCAGTTATGATTGCAACCCGAATGGTGATAAAAACAATTACCTGGTGGCAGGGACTATTCAATTGTATAACCTGAAAAAGAAAATTGCGGCAGAAACTGCGAAAGGTGTGGAAGTGGTATTCATCATGGATGCATGCAGGTCGAGTGAATTACCCGGCGGTACATCAGGTCAAAGTTTTTTAAACAGTGCCATCTCTGAAAAAAAGGTTGGGGAAATCATTATGCTGGCTACGGGTGCCGGGCAGGAATCGCTGGAAGATGCGTCTATCGGTACCGGACACGGGCTTTTTACCTATTACCTCGTGGATGGGTTGAGTGGTGTGGCAGATAACATCGGCAACCCGGATAATAAAGTAAGTTTCCAGGAAATAAAAACTTATGTGGACCAGAACGTCCCTTCTGTGGCACAGCAACGTTTCCGCAGAAAGCAGGACCCGTTTTTCTGCTGCAATGAAAATAGTGATAAAGTGATCAGCGTGGTGGACACCGCCTATTTAAGCAAATGGCTTAAGTTAAAGAAACAGCAAAATCGTGGTGGCGGCAATTCATTCAATGGTCTATCAATTCCTGTTACAGATAAATTTGAAGCTGTTGATACCCTTTTAATTGAAACATACAATCGTTTTTACCAGGCTGTAAAAAGTAAAAAGATCGCAGGGAATGGTTCTGCAGAAGATTATTTTTCACAACTGACTAAAAAATTTCCGGGCAACCCCTACACGCTTGATGCCAAAACCACACTGGCGGTGGAATACATCAATGAAGCGCAGGCCAGGGTGGACGAATACCTTAGCTGCACAGAATCTACGGCCAAACAAAAACAGGCTAATTACCAAGCCGGATTGCGCTTGGAAAAAGCAATCGCTATCTTAAATGAAGAAGATCCGGATTTTGCCAACTCACTCAGGGGAAGAATGTATTTATTAAAAGCCAGTGGCGATCATACAGCAGGTGCCAACAATGGAGACATTGCTGCTGCTTTTCAAAATGCATACTCAGCATTGGCTATTGACCGCAACGGCGCCTATATACAAAATGAACTGGCCTTGCTTCATTTAGAAAATAACCGGCTTGACAGCGCCACTTATTATGCAGAGAAAGCCACTGCTACAGCACCCAACTGGAACTGTGCTTTGATCACGTTGGCATTAATAAGGAAAAACACAGGGCAACAACCAAATCAAAATAAACCTGAAAATCCGGCTGGTAAAAAACCAATCCGGAAAAGCAGTTTTGGCGGTTTAGCTGGTGGCGGTATCAGCCAATTGAACCCGGGCTTTGCAGGAAGCCGTAACACTAATTTTATTGGCGTGAACCCGCGGGATATAATTAAGGCAGACCTTGGATTTATTTACCAACTGGGTATTAGTAACAATATTTCCATCAGGCCAACGGCGCTTGTATCAATAGAAGGGGGTGAATTGGTGTACGACCGGAGATTGGTTACCGGCGGACAAATTTTTCAAGATACCGTAAAACTTAAGAATACATCCATCAGCATTGCAGTCCCGGTTATTTTTCATTTATCTAATAAAAAAATTGCGCCATTCATTTCTATTGGTCCAAGTTTTAGTTACATATTGAGTCAGGATGCCACTTCATCAGAATTAGTACCGGTAAAAAAATCGGTATTCCTTGGAGATGCCGGGCTGGGTGTGGATATCCAGCTTGGGAAAAGCAGGCTGGTACTGTCTCCGGAATTAAAATACACACAGGGCTTTAATGATCAGAAAGAAACTGGCACTACGGGATTTTCAGATGTTTTATCCTCGTTGAAAAAAAGAGGGGTTACGTTGAGTGTGTACCTGAGAGGACGGTAAGAATATTGATTTAATAACTTTTAACCCAGTATCAAAAACGGAGGGTTATGAACTCCTGTTCCAGTCCCGGCGAATGTTCATATAAGGCATCTAAAAATTCCTTTCCCCATTTGGCATAATAATATGCAAGATTCTCTCTCCGTTCCTGCAGCCCATTACCCGGAAATAGATTTTCTCTAATGGCATGAATCTGACGTTCCCGGTCGGCAAATTTTCTTTTTTCTGCCCGCAGCATTTTCTTTTCAAGTTCCTGCAGTCTATAGACGGTTTTAGTTTTCAAAGCATCCACATGTTTTTCCAGCGTGGTATCTACTGCCGCTGCCTTTTTCTTAAATGATTCGTACAGGTTTTCCAGTTCGCTTAAAGAACCATTCAGTCTTGTTTCATTATTACTGTCCCTGGCCACCAACCTGTTCATCAATTCCTGTTCCGGTAAAAAGAAATCACTTGAATTGAAGCCAGTCTTGCTAATCAGGGTTTGCCATTTATCTTCTACCAGCAAAAAAGAATTGCGGAGCACCAGCACAGGAAACGGAACCTTATAATGCACAAAGAGGTCTTTGAGTTGCAACCAGTAAGCTGTTTCTCCCCCGCCACCAATGAATGCAATATTCGGAAGTATCGTTTCCTGGTACAGCCCCCGTAGAATTACATTGGGACTAAATCGTTCGGGATGCTCATTCAACTCTGTATTCATTGCAGAGTCCGCAAATGAATATTTCGTATTGATTATTGCATATTGATCATTTTCCTTTTCTATCCTTTCCCTCACATCATCAAGCAGGTAAAACAAATTTATTTCTCTCGGATTGGCCTGTACCTTATATCCTGCCGCATCTAATTGCTGCCCTGTTTTTTCCACAATGCCCGAAGCCGTTTGATGCAACAGATCATCTTCAAATATGGTATGCAGTTGTTTTTTTAATGCCGCATTATCAGGCAATAATACTACCAGCCCGTATGAAGCAAACAGGTGGTTGACAAAGCGGAAAGTGGCATCCTGTATAGTTGTTCCTTCTTTATAGTACTCCTTCAGCAGGGAAATGATCTCATTTCCATTTGGCAATACAGATAACTGCCCCTTCATCCGGTCAATTAATTTTACGAGTTGCTTATCTATTATCATTCTTCCCACAGCGCCGGTCTGTTTGGTTTCCCATACCAGTTTTTGCCCGCTCACCCAGATATGGTTGAGTTCATCGAGATCGGCATCTTCTGTTCCAATATAAAATACAGGTACAAAATGCTGACCGGGTAAAGAAGTATTTAACTGGTCGGCCAGTTTGATAGTATGAATAATTTTATAGATAAAATACAAGGGCCCTGTAAAAATATTATTCTGGTGGGCGGTGGTAATGGTAAATGTATTGCCGGATAATAATGATTCAATATTGCCGGTCACACGTTCATCGGCTGGCACACCTTCATATTGTTTTTTTAATTCCTGTACCAGTACTCCCCTGGGAGTGGCAAACTGTTTTCTTGCTTCGATTGCTTTTTGAATGCCGGCCAGGGTTGGCGGATGCACAAAGAATGGTTTTATGGCAGGGGCCTGGTCAATATAATCCAATGCGATCTTTGAGAAAGCACCTGTCTGGCGGTAAGGTAAGCGGGTAGATGTACAATTCATATTATTCGTGCTGCTTCGGTAAAGGTAGTATGGCCGGGCAAAATTAAGGACTCTGCGGGTGAACTCATAAACCGGTTGTGAAATTAGCAGGTTTTAAACAATTATTTACCACAGTGCATCGAAATACACTCAAAGGATTCTCCTATGTGTGTATTCCTATGCACCTATCCTCCTATGTGGTTCAGAAAAAGCATTTATCCTTAGTTTTTTGCACCACATAGTTCATAGTTATCATAAGAAATACAAACATAGAATTTGCTATTTGAAAAACTATGTTTGTATTCCTATGTATCTATCCTTCTATGTGGTTCAAAAACTTTTACCTGTCATGAAAACCGTTCCACCATAAAGGGCTTTATATTCATGCTGGTGGTTTGATTGTTCACGATTTCACTTACCAGTTTACCGGAACCGGCGCCAAGGCTCAATCCCAGCATGGAGTGCCCGGTGGCGATGGTAACATTCGTATATTTTTTTATGCGGCCAATATAGGGCAATCCATCTGCGGAACAGGGCCTGTAACCATACCATATATTTTCTTTGGCCGGCAAGGGCACATTAAAATCAGGATAGAATCGTTTCACCGCATCCAGTATGCCCTGCACCCGGTTCATTCGTGGCGGTGTTTTGTGAGAAGTGATCTCCATCGTTCCGCCAAAACGTATTTTGTTTCCATCCATTGGGGTAATGGCAGCTCTTCCTTCCAGCAGCACCGCCGGGTAATTTACTTTATAGGGTGAATCTTCCAGTGTAACGGAGTAGCCCCGGCCCGGCATCATCGGTATTTTTGTATCCAGCAGGCGGGCCGTTTCCCTTCCCCAGGAACCGGTGGCAACTATTACTTCATCGGACTCATACGCTTTATTTGCGGTGATAACTTTTTGTATGCTGTTATTTATTTTTTCAAATTTTATCACATCCTGGCTGGGTATTAATTGCACCCCCTGTTGTTTCAGGTATTGAATTAAATTACTCATCAGTTTATTGGGATAGCAGTGTGCATCACAATTAAAGAGAATGGCGCCAATTCCATTTACACGGGTATGCGGCTCCAGGGATTGCATTTCTTCTTTGCTCAGCAGCTTTGTATCATGCAATCCCAGTTCATGCGCCTTTTCTACTGTATGTGCAGCATGTGCGGCCCCGGCTTCTGTTTGAAAAATTTCCAGTAACCCTTTACGCTCATAAGCAAAATCAAACCCGGGTATGGACAGCCATGTTTCGTATTCCTTTTTGCTGAGGATGGCAATATCTCTTAAGGGAATAGCTGCTGCTTCCACATTTTCTTTTGTAGCGCTTCGTATAAATTTCATTCCCCAACTCAGCAGATTCCAGTCCATTCTTGGCTGTACATAGAAAGGGCTTTTGGAATTCCACATCCATTTGAATCCCTGTTTTACTATTCCGGGAGTGGCCAATGGAATGAAATGGCTGGGACAGATATAGCCGCAATTTCCGTAGGAACAATTATCACTGAAATCTCCTTTATCCAGTACCGTTACCTCCCACCCGGCCTGCCGTAAATAGAGGGCTGAGCTTAACCCGATGATACCACCGCCTATGATTATAATTTTCATCGAACCTGACTATTGAATTATTATTTAATTTTCGGGCCTTCTATTTCTTGTCCTCCCTGGAGAAGAATCAATGATTTTACCAGTTTCTGTTCATTTCTTATAAACTTCAATTGCGCCTCCACTTCTTTCAAAAAGAAAACATCTTGTTTCTCCGGAAAAATTTCAAGCCTTGCCTGCCCTGTAGCCCGTTCATAAATTTTTCCATTTTCCACAGATATTGTGATAATAAAGCCGGGTGCCAGTTCATATTCTCCCTCATATTGCCGCAGCAGTTCTTCCGGCAGTTTTATCTCTTCTTTTTTTTCTTCTTTTATACCATAGAGGATATTACCGATTTTTATGGCAGGTAAAGCCCCTTGTTCATAGTTGGCAAGTATGATGATGGTTTTATCACTGTCAATACTTTTTTCAATATAGGTGATATAGCCCGGCCAGCTACCGGAATGACTTGCTATCGTTCCTGTTTTTTTATCGCTGCTGATGATCCACCCAAATCCATAATTATGTTTTTTCCCATCGTTTAATGTGCCGGGGGTAAAAGCCTCAGCAATCATTTCCCTGCCCACGAGTTTTCCTTCTGTAAGCGCCCTTGACCATAGAAACATATCGCCGGTGGTTGAATTGACTGTGCCATCGCCAACAATCCCATCGAGAGAATAAACGATGGAAGCTGTGACAGGCAGGCTGTCTGGCAAAACGAATTTCATTTCCCTGTCATCATACACATAACCAAAAGCATAGTTGGGTATTTTTTTCATTTCATACCTGCGCCTGTACACAAGTGAACGATTCATTCCGAGCGGAACGAAAATATTTTCTTTCAGATAGTCGCCAAACTGTTTTCCAGATGCCTTTTCAATAATACTTGCCAGTATGGCATAACCCGTATTACTGTATTCCCACTTATCGCCGGGGGCAAATAATGCTGCAGGCTTGTGTTGCGCCAGCAATGCAAGCATATCCGTATTAGTGGCTATCTTTTTACTATCCCAGTTATTAACAAACAGCCTCATATAATCAGGCAGGCCAGAAGTATGATTAAGTAAATGACGGATGGTGATGTTATGATAAGGCAGTTCGGGGAAAAACTGGCGAAGACTGTCGTCATAACTAAGTCGGCCCTGTTTTTTCAGCAACATGATGCCCATAGCGGTGAACTGTTTTGAAACAGAGGCCAGTTCAAACAGGGAACCCGCATCCAGATCTTTATTACCGGCCAGGTCGGCCTTACCTATGCTTCTTTGAAAAATGATCTTATCCTTTTCTGCAACCAGCACATTTCCATTAAAGTTTTTTTCCTTCTCCATTTTTGCAAACAGGCTGTCCAGTTGTTTTGCCTTATTCTGTGCCATAGCGGTAAAACAATAAAAACTTAGTAGTAAAATAAAAAACAGTTTCATAGATAATGTTTAATTACAAAACCTGGAATCCATACGCATACGGATCATCTTCTTTATCGATCCAGATAGTATTGTACCCATAAATTTTTGCCCATCCTTCCACCGAGGGGCGAATGGCCGGTTTGCCATGTACCATTAATTCTTCTTCTATCCTGCCGGTAAATTTACTGCCAATTATGCTTTCATGAATAAATTCATCTCCTTTTTTCAATTTTCCGTTGGCATACCATTGGGCCATACGGGCTGATGTACCGGTACCGCAGGGTGAACGGTCAATGGCTTTTTCTCCATAAAAAACGGCGTTTCTTGCCGTGGATGTTTTATCCAGTACAGCCCCTGTCCATAAAATATGCGAACAGCCCTTAATCGTTGCATCTTCCGGATGCACAAACTCATATTTTGCATTGATATTCTTTCTCAATTCCCTGGCCCAGGCTATTAGTTTATCTGCTGCATAATGTTCCAGCCCTTTGAAATTTTTCTGTATATCTATAATAGCATAAAAATTTCCACCGTAGGAAACATCTAATATTAATTCTCCTAATTCAGGACAATCTGCAATTAATTCTGATGAATGGAGAAACGATGGAACATTGGTTAACTTCACACTCTTTACCCTGGGCTGAAGCCCAGGGCCAGTCATTAGCTGAAGCCCAGGGCCAGTCATTAACCCTGCCGAACTCACTGCATATTCAATCATCACCAATCCTGCCGGCGTTTCCATTCTTAGAATACCTGGTGTTTTCGGAATAATTAATCCTTCGTCAATGGCGATGGTGATCGTTCCGATGGTTCCATGCCCGCACATAGGTAAGCAGCCACTTGTTTCAATAAACAATACCGCCATATCATTGGTCGGATCATGGGGAGGGTAAAGAATGCTTCCACTCATCATATCATGTCCCCTTGGCTCAAACATGAGCCCTGTGCGTATCCAATCATATTCGCGGAGAAAATGTTGCCGCTTCTCACTCATATTCTTTCCCTGCAATTGGGGCCCGCCTTCTTTTACTAACCGCACGGGATTGCCACAGGTATGTGCATCTATACAATGAAAAGTATGTGTTGCCATAATTATTTCAAAGCGAGACTGTCTCAAAAGTATTTTAAATTAATTTCCCCGCAAAGATGCAAAGTCGCAACGTTTGATTCTAGTGTTATGTTATCTATAAACTGGCGCATATCCCACCAAGATTCTAAGACCACAAAGCTTTCTCTTTGTGTCTTTGTGGGATAATAGTTTGCGCCGTAGCGTCTTTACGTGATTTTCTGACTTTTGAGACAGCCTCATTTATTTACTCTATTTATCTTTCACCGCCACTCCTACCATACTGTCGGCAGTACCATAATATAAAAACCATTTCCCTTTAAAGAATACCAATCCTTCTGTAAAAGCAGTGCCTGCTTTATACTGGCCAAAAACTTCATGTGCCAGGTCTGGCTTTATAAAATATTCCGTACAGCGTCCAATCAATTTGGAAGGATCATGCAGATCGAATAAAGCCTGTCCACCACAATAAGTGCCTTTGGGCAATGCAGGATCGGCATTTTCATTCTCACTGTTTTTTCCATTGTAGATCAGCAATATTCCTTCGTCAGTTATCAATGCAGGAGGGCCGGGCTCTGTCAACTGGCTGTCAAATTTTTTATCCCTTCCACTCATCACCGGTATTAATTCCTGTTGTTCATTTACCACGGGTGTCCATACCACCCCGTCTTCTGAATAAGCGAGGTACATCGGGTTTTCGCCCCAGTACATCCAATATTTACCATTCACCTTTGCGGCAATGATTTTTTTGTTTACCTGTTTTGTCACTACCGATCCTGATTTACTCCAGGTATTTAAAAATTTTCCATTGTATGCTTTTGCAAAAGCAGGCCCCTGTTTTTTCCAGTGCAGTAAATCTGGTGAAGTGGCCACACTCAACCTGGCTACATCCCTGTTCCAACTGGTATAGAGCAATACATAAGTGCCATCTTCTTTTTCTACAATGCGGGGATCTTCGCAACCGCCGGGATAATCATATTGTATGAATCTGCTGCTGTCTGGATACAATACCGGTTCTTTCATTTTTTTAAAATGCAATCCGTCTTTGCTTACGGCTAATCCAATCCTTGAGGTTCGCATACCGATAGCCGTACCGGGAATATCTTCTGCCCGGAATAAAATATACACTTTCCCATTGCGAACGATTGCGGCGGGGTTAAACACATCTGCTTTTTGCCATTGCACTAATTCTTTTTTTACGGGGCAAAAGAAAGTATAGGAAGAATCGGCCTGCATGATGGGATTGAAAGCCGGTTTTACAAACCCATTCATTTGCCAGGATGATTCTGGCAGTTGCTGCGCTTCAACCGGCGATGCAAATAACAACAGTAATAAGAAGCAGTTGATTCTATTAAATATTTTTACCATCATTTACTCCTCAGCTATTTTTCAAAATTAAAAAAGAAGTTCCTCACCCCCACCCCCTCTCCGAAAGGAGAGTGGCTTAGAACCCTTAAGTGTAATGGGGTTCAAAGGAAAAAAAATATTGCCCTACAGCAATAAATTACAATTATTTTCTTAAAGCCGATAACTCATCCAGCACATACACCCCTCTTCCGTACGTACCTATTACCAATTTTTTATCTACTGGATGTATAAACATATCATTTACTGAAACTGCCACAGGCATATTGCCATTCAATGCCACCCATTTTTTGCCGAGGTCTTTGCTCATATAGATACCCATATCAGTGCCGCAATAAATAGTGTTGGGTATATCCGGGTCTTCTATGATCACATTCACCGGAGATGATGGCAGGTTGCCTGCAATTAATTTCCAGTTGGTGCCGTAAGAGTCCGATAAATAAATATACGGTGTATGATTATCTGCCCGCCTGTCATTCAATACAAGATACACCTGGCCTTCTTTATGCATAGAGGCTGTAATCTTTGCCACATGCTTATTAATGGATATTCCTTTTGTTACTTCAATCCAAGTAGTTGAATACTGCGGCCCGCCCCCCATTTTCCATACCCTGCCATCATCTGTGCCTGCATATACTAAACCGGGCTTCATTCCCTCCGCAACTGATGTAATAGCCTGGTGATAGATAAGGTAGGGATACACTCCCATTTTTGATTTATCATTATAAGAAAGATCGGGGCTTATTATCTTCCAGTTTTCACCCCCATCTTCTGTTTTATACAAATGCTGTAACCCATGATAGATTACTTTATTATCAAACTTTGACATCAAAGTTCCTGCCAGCCATTCGCCCCGTAATGAATCAATGGCACCTACAGAAAACAATTTGATACGTTCATTTTGCAAACTGTCAGGTTTACTCATATCACTTTTCATCAGCCGGCCATAAAAACTGCTGGAAAAGATTATATTGGAATTTTGGGGGTCTGCTTGTATCTGTGTGCCTTCACCGCCGGGTGCATAGTCCCATTTACGCAGCATTGTATCCTGCGAAATGCCAAATGTATTATTTACGCTGCCGCTAAAAGTACCTTCATCCTGTATGGACCCGAATACATTGAAAGGCGTTTCCATATCATAAGTTACCGTATAGAATTGCGTGGTGGGTATTTTATCAAAAAAATTATCCCATATTTTGCCACCATCCATTGTGGTGCTTACGCCGCCATCATTACCAAGAATGATCCGCTCCGGGTTTTCTTCATCAAACCACAATGCATGATTATCACCGTGTATATTTTCACTTTTCTTATCTGATGGACGAAATTGTTTCCAGGTCCTGCCACCATCTTCTGATTTTCCCATAGATACTCCCAATGCATACACTTCATTCTCGTTTTTCGGGTGTACACGTACCTGGCTGAACACCCAGCCATACGTACCGGAAAAGGGTTTGAAGAAATCATGCACCTCTCCCATCTTCTCCCAGGTCTCCCCTTTATTATTGCTCCTGTATATCGCCCCGCCGATCACCACTTTCTGCACCTGCCGTTCATAGCTATCTGTTTCGCCCGGCTTGGGATCTCTTTTCTTCGTATGATCGTCTATAAAAGCGTATACAACATTGGGATTGGAATGGGACACGGCCAATCCTATTCTTCCTGACAGTTTTGTATCGGGTAACCCATTGGAAATGATTTTCCAGGTCTTGCCACCATCAGTAGTTTTATAAATATGGTCGCCATCTTCGGGCACGGGATCACTCCAGCGGCGGCGGATACGGTTCCACATAGAAGCATATAAAATATTGGGGTCCGATGGGTCCATTACCAGGTCTATACAACCGGTTTTTTCATCCACGTATAAAATATTGGTCCATGTTTTACCACCATTGGTACTGAGATAAACGCCCCTGTCTTTATTGTAAGTCCATTCGTTGCCACTGGCGGCTGCATATACGATTGATGCATTTTGGGGATGCACCACCACCCTGGCAATCGTTCCTGTATTTTCCAATCCGATATGCTGAAAGCTTTTCCCTGCATTGCCGGACCTATACATTCCTATACCCGGCAATGAAGCCCGGAAGATATTGGCCTCACCTGTTCCAACGTATAAAATATTATTATCCGATGAGGCTAAAGCAATATTACCGATTGACAAAGTTGCCTCCTTATCAAATAAGGATGTCCAGTTATTGCCACCATCTTCTGTTTTCCATAAACCACCGGTGGCATAAGCTGCATAGATGATATCCGGATTGCCCGTAATGCCCGCTACATCGGTACTGCGGCCACTTTTATTATCCGGACCGGCCAGCCGCCATGACAGTTTTTTATAGGGAGACTGCTGTAATAATAGCTGCTGTTTTTTAAATGCGGTCAGCTTTTGTACACCGGTGGTAACCTGGGCTCCCGAATAAAGGGATAGTATAAACAAAAACAGGGGGCAAAATATTAAGTATTTTCTCATGAGCCTATTTTAGTAAATTCGTACAATATTGCTTTTATATGGAAACTTATGGAAAGATACTGCTCATTGCCATGCCAGCCTTCCTGATACTGGTACTTTTTGAAAAATGGTATGGCTGGCGCAAAGGTTTTGATACGGTCCGGAACATGGACATGATCAGCAGCCTGAGCAGTGGGATCACCAATGTGACGAAAGATGTGATTGGCGTGTATTTCGTCATTCTCTCCTATCCGTTCTTTTTGCGGCACCTGTCCGTTACGGCAGTCCCCAATACGATTATCGTCTATGTCATTGCTTTTTTTGCGTTGGACTTTGCGGGGTATTGGGTACATCGCCTTCAGCATGTGGCCAACTTCTTCTGGAATGGTCATATTGTACATCATAGCAGCGAGGAGTTCAACCTGGCTTGTGCCTTACGGCAAAGCATATCCTCTGTTGTAAAAACATTTGCGATATTTCTGCTGCCGGCTGCAGTAGCTGGCGTTCCCACTGAAGTGGTGAATGTAGTGGCACCGCTGCACCTCTTTGCCCAATTCTGGTACCATACCCAACATATTAATAAGATGGGATTCCTGGAAAAAATCATCGTCACCCCTTCCCATCACCGGGTGCATCATGCCATTAATCCCGGGTATATTGATAAAAACTACGGCCAGATATTTATTTTCTGGGATAAATGGTTTGGTACATACCAGGAAGAAATGGCTGCTGTACCACCCGTGTATGGCATTACCCGTCCCGTTCGTACCTGGAACCCCATCCGCATAAACTTTCAGCATGTATGGCTTTTGATAAAAGATGCACTTCGGACGAAAAGCTGGAAAGAAAAATTCACCCTTTGGTTCAGGCATACTGGTTACCGCCCGGCTGATGTGGCAGCAAAGCATCCCGTATATAAAATCCAGGATGTATACCATTTTGATAAATATGATACCCGCACTTCACCGGCATTGAATGCCTGGTGCTGGATACAGTTATTGATGATCCTCTCATTCGTGAGTTATATGTTTGCCAATATTGCGTTGCTCAACAAACTCGACAGCTCCTACATATTTTGGTACGGCGGTTTCCTGTTTTTATCTGTATATGCCCTTACTGACCTGATGGACCGTAATCAATATGCAATTATCTCAGAGGTACTTCGCAACGGCCTGGGCCTTTATTTTTTATACCAGCAGGATGACTGGTTTGGCGCCAGCCAATGGTTGTCTTCTATAAAATTTATTCTGGGAGCTTATTTTATTTTGTCGCTGGCAGTAACTGGATGGTTTGTGGTGAAGAACAGGAAAGAGGATGTGTCGCTATCAAGGATGCCCGGGCTATTTGATTAAGAATCATTATTGTCCGACAAAGCTTTCAACTGGTGCTAAGTTAAGTTTCTTATGTCGTAAAATATTTTCCCACAAAGGCCACTAAGAATACAAAGAAAAATTGATTCATAGCAGAAAAGTGTGGTAACTCTAAGCTATGAATAAGGGGCAGTTTTTACCTACCTCTTTTTTTTTCGGCAACAATGATTTTGAACCAACCAATGAAATGGTGCTTAGTGCACACATGCTGGAAATTTGTCCCCAGTCTCCCGCCATCGGCCCCGATAGCTTCAGCGAAAGGGGCTTTTACCCTCCGAAGCCTTGGCGAAGGAGAGTTTTTGTGCCCTGCCACACATACATTTAATATTAAGGAAGAGGTATAAAAAAATTCACCGATTCACATTCACAACCACCTTACTTTCCAGCATTATTTTCTTAGGAATCGTGTCATCTGCCCCTTTCGCACTTATCAATTGCAATAAAATTTCCGTTGCTTTCTCTGCCTGCTGATAAGGGAACTGCTCCACTGAAGCAATAGGTGGTTCATCCATATAACTGGTGATGGGTAAATTGGCATAACTCACAAAGAAAATATCTTTATTGATCTTCAATCCCTGGCTGCGGGTATATTTTATTGCATCCAGCGCTACATAATCATTAAATGCAATGATGGCAGTGGGCCTGTTTTTTAAACCCAGTAATTTATGTACGGCCTCTTGTGTCTTTTTTTTACCCAGGTCAGTCGATACTACCAGCAAATTATCCGCTTTTAGCTTATGCCTTTTCAGGCCTTCGAGATACCCATCCAGCCGTTGTTTAGAATGGGTGATCGTGTCAGGGCCTTTGATAAACCCAATCTGCTTATGCCCCCTGCTTACCAGCCAGTCCACCAGTTCTACCGAACTGTTCTCCAAATTGCAGGAAACCGAATACATGTCTTCGTTACCAGGCACCCTGTCAAAAAACACTACGGGTATCTTATGCTTTTTCAGCTGTTCAAAATGCTCATAAGATTTTGTGGTTTTTGAAAGAGACACAATAATTCCATCTACCCGGTGTTTTCGCATCGTGTCTACAATTTTTATTTCCCGTTCTGTATCATCATGCGACTGCCCTATCAATACAGTATAATTATTCTTTGTCGCCACATCTTCTATGCCGTTGATCGCCATTGAAAAATATTCTTCCCCAAGATTGGGGAGAATAACCCCCAATGTCATCGTTTTTCCCTGTTTGAAAGAAATAGCCGCCTGGTTGGGCTCATAATGCAGCTCTTTGGCCAGCTTCTGTACCTGCATCCGTGTTCTCAGACCTATGCTGGGATGTTCATGCAGGGCCCTGGATACGGTAGAAACAGACACATTTAGCCGCCCGGCTATTTCTTTTATAGTAGCGGGTTTTTGTTCCATGAAGTGTTTATAAGTAGCATAAAAATACAAGGTATAAAATTCAATTGAAATTATTCCTTTGAGTTTTATATCTTGATGCAATGAAAAAAAGGGATTATCAAAAATGGATAGCTCTCCTGCTGCTTATTACCTCTGCCCTTTTCTTTTGTATGGGATTCATGTTTCCGCTGCTGAAAACCGGCTACGGCATTGGCCCCTTTACCCTACGGTCAGATTATATTTATATTGGCACTTCCTTTCGCTATTTCTTCAACAATGGAGAAGTATTCATCGGTGCACTGCTTTTATTTTTTACAATTATTTTCCCGGTAGTTAAATACATTTTCCTGTTCGTCACCCTGCTCGGCTTTCACCATCCGGAGCGGCGGTTTTTAAGTACAGTCCTGGAGATTATCAATAAGTGGGCCATGCTGGATGTGTTTGTGGTGGCCCTGCTGATACTGAATATGAAATTTGATTCCACCATCATCGTCTCCAAACTGCAAAGTGGCACCACCCTTTTCGCCATTTCGGTGGTTTTAATGATGGTTAGCTCTTACATTGCGGGCAAATACAGCCACCGGCAACAATAATTTAGTAAATAGTTTTTGGCGGGGTTATTTCTTTTCGTAAATTCGATAGTGTCTCAGTTTGAACCGCAGAGTAAAAAGGTATCCTGAAAATACACACATAGTTTTTCCTATGTATATTTCTATATGTTCTATGGCATACTGTGGTTCAAAATTGTGTGAAAGCCGTTTTATAATCAAATTGATACACTACAGTAAATTTCGTTAAGAAAGCGATTCTATATGCATACAGTATCTTCCATAATTTCCCGAAAGGGCCGTGCTGCCGTTGCAGTATCTCCGGATACCACCGTTACGGAAGCCTTACAGATCATGGCCGATCAGAATATTGGTTCCGTGGTGGTAATGGAGGCCGGTGACTATTTAGGCATCATGACGGAAAGGGATTATTCAAGAAAAGTGATATTGAAAGGAAAACATTCCACCTCCACCAAGGTTTCAGAAATAATGTCCACTGATCTGCCGGCCATCAGGCCATCCGACAGCATTGACCATTGCATGCAACTGATGACCAATAAAAATATCCGGTACATGCCGGTATTTGATAATGAAAAAAAACTGGCCGGTATCATTTCTATGAGTGATATAGTGAAAGAAACCATCCTGATGCAGAAAGAAACTATCAGCCATCTGGAAAGTTATATCCAGCAATAAAAAGCTACTTATTTACCTGTTAAATACACAGCGAAGCCCCGTAAGGCTTCGCTTTTTTTTGATGCCGGAACTCCGTTACGGCTATAACGGAACAGCGTTCGATTATCCTTCTTTCTCTTTTACCACCACCAAATCCTTACTATCCACCTGCATTGGTAACATCCCGATTTTTACCACGGCCCTTTTGCCCCGCAGTTCTATCACTTCACCCACCTGGTGATTCTTTTTCATTTTTACTTTATCCCCCACTTTAATATCACCGCCCACTTCATTAAATTTTGAATCTATCTTCTTCTGCATCTTACTCACCACTTTTTTTTCATCTTTTTTAAATAACAGCGCTTCCATCAGCTTTACCACTTTATTCTTGTTCTCCTCTTTTCGCCATTCTATCAGCAGCTGCTTCAGCTTTCGTTCCATGTCTTTGAGGTAGACAATTCTTTCTTCGGCCATTTTGTTCTGTTCTTTCAACAGTTCCACCTGCTGCCGGTGCCTTTCTTTTTCCGTTACCTGCTGCATCTCTTTCTTCAACCGTTCATTTTCCTTTAGCAGTTGGTTCAGGTCTTTTTCCTTCCTTTCAATTTGCTGCAGGTCCTGTTCGGTACGGTTCAATAATTTATCTAAGCGAAACTGGTCTTCATCTACCAATTGGCGGGCCCGGTGAATCAGTTTTTTATCTAACCCAATTCTTTCTGCAATGGAAAATGTATAGGAACTGCCGGGCTTACCCACCAGTAGTTTATATAAGGGCTGGAGGTTTCTTTCATCAAATGCCATAGCACCGTTTACAATTCCGGCCGTTTTACCAGCCATCGCTTTCAGGTTAAGATAATGCGTGGTTACAATTCCAATCGCATGTTTTTTCGACAACTCTTCCAGAATCACTTCAGCAAAAGCACCACCCAGGCTGGGATCACTGCCGCTGCCCAGCTCATCTATAAAAAAAAGGGTACGGCCATTGCCATGTTCCATAAAATGCTTCATGTGCAGCAGGTGACTGCTGTAGGTGCTCAGTTCAAATTCGATACTTTGTGTATCGCCAATATGTATCATCAGTTGTTTGAAAATACCAAACTGTGAGGATGGATGTACCGGCACCAGCAAACCACTCTGTACCATCATTTGCAGCAACCCGATGGTTTTCATCGTCACCGTTTTACCACCGGCATTGGGCCCGCTGATAACCAAAATACGATTGCTGTCATCCAGGGTAATAGTTACCGGTATAGTGGGCTTGCCTGTCCGCTGATTATAGAGGTATAATAAGGGATGATATGCTTCCACCAGTTGCACATGGGCCTTATCAATCACAATGGGAAATTCTCCCTTTATCTCCGTGGCCAGTTTAGCTTTGGCCCTGATAAAATCATATTCGCCCACCACCGTATGCCATGCAGATAGCAATGAAACATAGATAGACAGTTTGCCGGTTAGCTCCCGCAGAATGCGGTATACTTCTTTTCGTTCATCATTTTCCAGGCTGTAAATGGTATTATTCAGTTCTATGGTTTCTTCCGGTTCTACAAATGCAGTTTTACGGCTGTCACTCTCGCCATGCAAAATTCCTTTTACCGTTCTTTTCTGTTCTGCAAATACAGCCAGCACCCTTCGCCCGTTCATAAAGCTTTCTTCTATCTCAGCCAGGTAGCCCTGCTTATTCAGTTTTGAGACGATCTTATCAAATAACCTTCGCAGTTCATTTCTTTTTTTATAAAGGCCCATCCGGATATTCTTCAGGTCTTCCGATGCATTGTCCTTTACCTGCCCGCCCTCGTCCAGCACTTCATCTATCATTTGGATGATCGCCTTTTCGTAATATGTACCTTCTATTACTTTTGCCAATGCGCCATAGGCAGATTTTCGTTCTGCATCAAACCAGCGAAAAATTTTCTCCATGCTCCCGGCCAGTTTTCGCAGCAATTGAAATTCCTCACCGCCCAATACAGCTCCCGGAATGGATAATAGTTTTAACTCCCGGGCCAGGTTCAGAATATAATCATTGGGAAAATAAATACTGTTTATCATCAGTTGCCGGTACTCATGTGTTTGCCGGAGTTCGGTATCCACAAAATCTTTTCGGGTATGGATGCGGAGCTGTTCAGCCTTTGCGCGGGCATGTTCAGTCTGGCAATAATTGGCCAGCAGGTCTTTTACCTTATTAAATTCAAGTTGTACGTATGCGGATTCGGGATATAGTTTCATAACTGCTTGTCGTTTTCACACTTCATATTATATAAGTGTGCAAAGTTATACCTATTGGGTATTTGGTTCAATACTTGCTCTATTTCTTTTAATTGCCATACTTTGCTGTTGTAA
Organism: Chitinophagaceae bacterium; assembly: GCA_031441485.1. Classification (GTDB taxonomy): domain Bacteria; phylum Bacteroidota; class Bacteroidia; order Chitinophagales; family Chitinophagaceae; genus JJ008. Next base: position 36,465 of record JANOEQ010000052.1, on the reverse strand, counting down.
TGGTACGCTTCAGCCCCGGTTTGACGAGAATTGAGTGCCCGCATAGCTATCGTATTTAATTTTTAAGTGGCCCTTATAGCAGTTGTCTTACATCCTGCCAGTACAATAAATGTTAGCCGGTAATAAACAGTTACTCAAACATCTTTTTTAGTCAACTATTCGTATTTGTGATTGTTGTATTATTTGTTAATGATAACTCAAAAAAAGACTACTGTCGTGCACCTTACAAAACAACTTCTTGTTTTGAAGCTAAATTGCAGGAAATTTGAACTGAATACCTTTAAATGAAAAGAATGAAATCAATTTTATCAATAGCATTTGCAGGACTTGCCACACTGGCTTCCTGTGCTCAAAAAACACCGTCAAGTAATACTAATAATAAAACAAAAATGGAACAAACTGACACTTTACCCAAAGATAACCCGGCCCTTCCGGCCACTGAAATCGCCACATTTGCCAACGGATGTTTTTGGTGTACCGAAGCAATTTTTGAAGAGCTGGATGGTGTAATCAGCGCCACTTCGGGGTATACCGCAGGGCAAACAGAAAAACCAACGTATAAAGAAGTCTGCTCAGGACAAACCGGCCACGCAGAATGCCTGCAGATCGTATATGATCCTGCCAAAGTAACTTTTGATGAATTGCTGGAAGTATTCTGGCAAACCCATGACCCCACCACCCTCAACAGGCAGGGAGCAGATGTGGGCACCCAATACCGCAGTGGTATTTTTTATCATACTGCGGAGCAAAAAGAAAAAGCAGAAAAGTATAAAGCGGAATTAAACAAAAGCGGTGCATTTGCCAACCCGATTGTAACGGAAGTAACTCCCTTTACCGTATTTTATCCGGCAGAAGATTATCACCAGCAATATTTTGAACTGAACGGCAACGCTAATCCCTACTGCAAAATAGTGATACAGCCCAAACTGGATAAATTCAGGAAAGTATTTAAAGAGAAACTAAAGCATTAATAAATAATATTTCTCCGGGGCCCTGACGCAAAAAGAGTTGTTCCATAACCGGTTCAACTCTTTTTATTTATTGTACGTGTCTTCACAGTTTACCTGCAACGCTCCTCCTTCATGCGGCAACCACAACCGGCAGGGGCTTTTATCATATTGTACTCCACTTCACCATACAGTTATCAGGCCGGTAAAATACTGAAGAATGTAAATCAAACTCCCGGCTGATTAAAATCAAATAAAAGCCCTGAAATTAGGCGTTACTTACCATCAACTAAAAAACTGAAATATGAAAAGGATCCTGGTTCCCACTGATTTTTCCCCAAATGCGGATAAGGCATTGAACTTTGCCGTGCAACTGGCTAAAAAAACAGAAGGGGAAATCTTCCTGATTCATGGTATTGAATCGGAAATGATGGATAAGGAGATAAATAATGCCGGTGAAAAAATGGCGCTTATTAAAAAGAGTATTGCCGATAATGAAAAGATAATTATCACTACAAAATTATTTCTTGGAAAGCCGGTACAATCTGTCCTGAATGCGATCGGCGAATGTAACACCGATGTCGTGGTAATGGGTACACTTGGCAATACAGCGCTAAAAGAAAAAATAATAGGCAGTATTACTGCCAGTGTTATCGGGAAGAGCCCGGTACCCGTATTAGCTATTCCGCTGCTGAGTGAATGGAAAGTTCCAAATAAAATCTTACTGGCCATCAACCGGTTTGATGAAAAAGAGACCCGGTTGCAGCCGGTCATAAAACTGGCCCGCCTTTTTGGCGCAAGTGTGCAGGCAACTATTTTTACCGATACAGACGATGACTTTGTTGAAGACTATGATGAGCATGAAGAAAAGATCGCCGCTTTCAGGGATATTCTACAAGCTCAATACCCAGATGTGGAAATCCATGCCGTACACCTCGCGGGTCATCACTTTAGTAAAAGCCTGAACAATTGGGTAGACAAGAACAATATTGATATACTGGTAATGCTGACCCATAAAAAAAACATTCTTGAAAGCATTTTTGACAGAAGTAAGACAAAAAAAATGTCGTACTATATCAATATCCCGCTGCTGGCAATACCGGTGTAATTGTGAAACTGCCTGAAAACAGCAGGCGCCTGTTCATCCCCGGGAGTTTATTTCAGTTCCACCTGTATGATTGTATCAGTATCATCAAACGATACACCATCCAGGTAAATAAATGTACCCTCCGCCTGCTGCTTAATTGTTATCACTCTTTTATCAGCAAATAAAAAGGCTTTGGTGATTTTGTCTTTTAATTCGGGAATAAAGAGGGTTTTATCAGCAGGTGGCTGCAGCAGGTGTAAAAAAAGTGTTTTTTTCTTAGCGGTTATGGTACCCCATTCTTTTGGCGGGATAACATTACCTCTTGTACCATAGATCGTTTCCCCGTTCTTTTCCATCCATTCACCAATGCGTTTCAATGTATCTGTAAATTCGGCTTGTATTGTTCCGTCGGGCATGGGACCCACATTCAATAAAAAATTAGCATCATACCCTGCCGCCTTCACCATATACCTGATCAGGCTTTTGACTGACTTGTAATTACCGTCTGTGATATTAAAACCCCAGCTGTCATTCATCGTCTCACAGGTTTCCAGTGGCAGTGTTGAAACGGAAGCCCCTCCAAAACCAGTGGTATTATGACCGGGCAGGTCCTTTTCAAATGCCTGGAAATCTTCACCGGGTATAGGTTGCAAATGATGATTGTTACTTACCAGGCATTGCGGCTGTAATTGATGAATGAGTTTATAGATATCCTCATAGTGCCAGTTTACTTTTGGCTGCAATGCCTTATCATTGTCATTATCCAGTTGGTCCCAGTGTCCGTCAAACCATATTCCAGAAATTTCTCCATAGTTTGTCAGCAGCTCCGTCAATTGTGCTTTCATAAAGCGGATATAATTTTCCCAGTTGCTTTTTACTGTTCTGCCTGTCCCTTTTCCTGTTCTCCCTGTTTCATACTGGTAATCGCCACGGTACCAGTCCAGCAGTGAGTAATAACAAAACAATTTGATTCCCTGCTGATGACATTCATCCGCCAGCAGTTTCAGCACATCCTTTCTATAAGGCGTATTGGTGATCTTCCAGTCAGACTGGTTAGTATCCCAGTTACTGAATCCATCGTGGTGCCGGGTAATGAAGGTTATATATCTCATCCCCGCAGCTTTGGCTGTCTGTACCCATTTTTTTGCATCAAACTTTTGAGGGTTGAAAATATTCAGCAGTTTTGAATATTGATCCACTTTTATATTGCGGTTATTCATTACCCATTCACCATGTCCCAGCACACTGGATGCGCCCCAATGAATGAACATACCAAACTTATTGTCCTGGAATAAATTTCTATTGGCAATGTTTTCAGCAGCAGGAGAATAATTTTGGGAAATGGCCCGCACTAAAAACAGTAACAGGGAAAGGGTTAATAAAGCTTTTTTCATAACAAGTAGTTAATGGAATGATCAAAGTTAGTTTAGCAGTGTATGTCCTCCGGTCCAAATTACAATTAAATAAATAATGTTGAAAAAAACGAACCTTTCAGCCCCCGGCCTTTTACAATAATCTATCCGGCAATTAAATTGTCCTTTTTTACTATTATTGCCCTTGAATAACAAGTCATGAAAACGTTTTTTCTTCTTTTTCCCCTACTGGTTGCACAAATAGTATCAGCGCAGGATACTGCATGGAATAAGGTAACTATTGACTCCAATTTGACTGTCGAACTTCCCGGGCCTGCTGAGAAAGCCGGACAATCAAATATCGATAAATATATTTTTGAAATATTTTCCTGCAAAATAGACAGTGCAGGGTTTGTTATTATGAAAGGCATCAGTAAAGAAAAAATAGAGATCAATAATAAAGAAGATTACAAAAATGCGATGGACGAACTTCTCAGAGGTGCTTTAACTACTGCCTGGGAGAATAACTGGAACGTTTTCTCCGGAGATACTACCTGCGATGGGGTATCCGGAAAAAAGATGCACTACACGGGAAAACTGTCGGGCCAAGCTATAAGCGGGTACAATTATTTTTTCCTGGTTAACGGTGTGAGCTATCATGCAAGTGTTATATTCAGGAAAATTGCCCTCACTCAAAAAGATAGTGTTTGTATGTCCCGTTTTTTATCATCACTAAATTTCAATGACAATATCAGAGAAAAACAATTTGAAACCCGGCTTGCTGCTGTTGCTTACCGTTCTGGAAAATTGACAGTCATGCTTATCGTAGCAGGTATTATCATTGCAGTGGTGATATTTGTGGTTCGTAATTTGTAAGGTGTACTACTGGTTTAAAAATTGATACCCGGGCGAGAAATTACACCTGCACAATCAGTATCATTCAAATATTCTTTCCTTGAATAATATCCTTAAATTATCAAAAGTTTGCTTTGGATTTTTGCAGATATAAACAGTTTGCCACAAATCCTTATCAAAATCGGCGTACGGGTTATACACTTTTGCTGAAGGAATTACATTTTCAAAATAATTTTTAAAAAAATCAATTCCTGCCTTACCATTACTAAACGCAATAATGGTATTCGGCATGGCCCCGCCAGGCGCCCATGAATAAAAACTGCCGTGGTAAGAAAATGATCCGGGGAGACCATAGTCTTTACCAAATATTACAACTGCGCCAGCCTGGCTATAATGCTTTCCCCAAATAAGGCAATCTTTTCTTTCAATTGCAGGAAGGCTGTCATATACTGTTCTAATGGCAGCCATTGTGTTTTGCCATTTTGACTGGCTATAAAATTCAGCAAAATGTATTTGATAACGGTCATCCTTTTTTTTCAGCCCTGTAAATTTTATATAATTATTTAACCTAAGAACCGGCATACCATGTGGAACTAATACACTACCGGATACTATCAGCAGGATGACAACCGGGTATAAAACCCATTTACGCCGCAGTAATATTTTATCCTCAAACCAGATGCTGCCAAATAGGAGAAGCGTAATTACTGCAGGGAAAAAATAATAGGCCTTACTCCTGGTAATAGCTAACAATAAAACTGACAAAACGATCGTAACCGCAACAGGCCGGTATATTTCTTTTCGTTTTCCTGCAAACATAAATAGCAGCCCGCCTGTCCATATAAAGGCTGTCAGCGGATTCAATGAAAGAACTAAATCAATAAGAACACCAGGGATGGTGAGTTCATTTAACTGTGTTTCGTACAGCCTTGAAAACATAGTGAACACAGGAAAGCCATGCTGGAATTGCCACCATATATTGGGGGCGACCAATACCAAAAACAGCAATATATATTTCAGAACAGAGCCGGCCAGCAGCGCTTCCCTCGTTCGCTTAAACAGGAGTAATCCCGAAAGACCTGCGATAAAAAACAAAATATCATACTTTGTTAAGAACCCAACCGCCAGTGAAATGGTGAGATATAAAAGATATCTATTGTCCAATGCTCTGCTAAAACGAACCAATTGATAGAAACTGAGTACCCAAAATAATTGGCTGAAAACAACCGGTTGGAATAATTGATGCGACTTGGCAAATGCCGGGGCCGTTAACAGGCAAAGCAATAAAATAAAAACGGCCTTGGTTTTTCCTCCCAATTCTATCACAGTTAGCGCTGCCAATATCAAGATAAGCAGGGACGCAATATGTGAAAAAATATGATGAACAAATACCGATTGCGACTGAAACTGGTTTTGTACAAATGCCAGCCACCCTATTACGGGTGGAAATTCCATATAACCTGTGTCCGGATGGTTCCCGGTTTCAATATGCAGTAATTCATCTCCCTGGAAACCGGAATTAAAATCAGCAATAAGATGAAGAATTAGTTTAATAATACAAAATACCAGGATAACGAGACCTGTTTTACTCTTGAACATTTTACCTGCGATTAATTTTATAAAATATAAAAATAGCAGGCTCCACTGTAACGGAGTAAAGTATGGGACGGGTAACAAGCCTTTGTGACGGGCAACAACTTTTATGTATGACTGACAGGCTTATTGCCATTCATCACACCGTTAAAGGCAGGTATCATGCCTCTCGAAACAGGAACGGCAAAATCCACCCCGGCAAAATAAAGCTGGTAGCCCTGTGCATTGCCTTCAATTTTTCTAACATGCATGGTATTAACAATAAAGGACCGGTGTGTTTTTATTAAAACAAGTGGCTGCCCGCTCAGTTGGTCCTCAATGTTTTTAAGAGAAGTTCTTTTCAGCAATTTTTCCAGGCTTCTGTCTCTGTTAAAGTAAAAAGTTGTATAATTCCCATCGGCTTTGGCAAAAAGAAATTCTGAAATGTTCAATTCTAAAGGCTCATTTTCCACCGTAATAGTCAGGCAGTTATTTTCATCAGCTGTTGCTGTTTTCGTATCTTTTTCAGTGCTGGTTGCAAGCCCCTCTTCAAAAACGGAGGCCCTGCCCCGGTTAATTTTTACCAGCCTGTAGTAATCAATCAATGTAAAGGCGGCGAATACCAGGGTACCGGCCAGAAAGGTATTAATTGTTTCCGTCCTGAAATATCGCCAGGAGAAATTATTGGGAGTAGTATAAATCAATGGACGCAATAAAAAGCTGCCGAAGCCTATGAACAGAAAAAGTATTCCTGTGATACTAATAACATTATACACTTTCCATTTTTGCTCATTCACCGTCATATTTGTAACCCTGTTAAACAGCAAGAAGAATAAACAATATATAATAGATGCATTAAGGGCATGTACAATACAAATGAAACTATAACGGAATTTATGTTCTGCTTCATTGACATGAAAAGGGGTGAATAAATACAGAAAAAGGAATACAAAGAGAAACACCAGTATTGTATTTTTAAGTATCTTATCCGGGGTATTATAGTAGGGATAAGGTTGATTTAATGGCGCCAACATCTTTTTCATCAGCAAATTTAATAGTTTGCTGATTTATAAAAGGGGCGCATTTCACATTTTCACAGCCAAATCCCTGCCTTTGCCGCAAGCAGGCCCCCCCTTCAAAGAATATCTTATTGTCAGTTATCCTGCCCCCCTCCACCGCAATGTCATTTAGGGCATCTCTAAAACCTATCTTTCATTTTGACCTCTCCTTTTACGTAAGAATCCTATAAGAACCCCTTCAGTGAAAATTTGAAATGCGTTCTATAAAAGCTATACCGGGTTTTGATAAAAGAAAAACTGGCCGTTTGTCTTCCTGTCTTATTAGCTTTGTGTTTATAACAAAATATCATATTCATGTCTTTCAGCATAATTATAAAACCTATGAAAACGGTTTACCTTGTTGCGTCTTTATTACTTACCGCTATCATTACATATACACAAAATTATACTCCTTCTGACGCAGGAAGTAAAGTACATTTTGTAATCAAAAACTTTGGCATTAAAACGGGTGGAGATTTTACCGGGATAAAAGGAAGTATTGTATTTGATCCAAAAGCGTTGAATAGCAGCAAATTTAATGTAACAGTAAATGCCGCTACCGTAGATACAGATAATAATGCAAGGGACAAGCACCTGCGCAAAGCCGAATATTTTGATATTGATAAATACCCGCTCATTAGTTTTGTAAGTACCGGGGTTACTAAAAGTAAGATTGAAGGACGGTTTTATGTTTTTGGCGACCTCACTATTAAAGGTGTTACAAAAGCTGTGGAATTTGGATTTAGCGCTGCTCCATTGGCCAGTGGCTATTTATTTAAAGGGGAGTTTACTATCAACCGAAGAGACTTTGGGGTTGGAGGCAGCAGTTTTTCAATGTCAGATAACCTGGTTGTTTCCCTCACTGTTTCAGCAAATTAATAAATACCGGCTTCTCCAAATAAGAAGCCCTGATGCATGGAGATATGCATCAGGGCATTCATTTATTTAGTTAGTGACCTGGCCCAAAGCGAAGAGGCCTGCAAAAAAGGCTTTTATCTTTTTTTACCTGTCAGTTCTCTACCATTCTGCATCAGTGTCATTTCAATTACCTCATTTTTTTCATTACGGGAAAATTTTATCAGTGCTTCTATTTCTTTTAAAAAGAACCAATCCTTTTTTTCGGGATGGAGTTCAAGCGCCTCCTGTCCTTCGGGTTGGCCAATCAGTTTGCCATTTTCCAGTCTTATCGTTACAATTAATTCCGGGGTCAGTTCATATATACCCGTATATTGTTTTAATATTTCTTCTGCCACTTCTATCGCCGTTTTTTCCGCCGGTAACTGATACGGCTGATTATACAGGATAGCATAAATACTTTGTGTCATCTTTTCCAGGCTGGGGCTGCCTGTATTGGAAAGCAGAATGACACAACTGTTATCCTCCGGTATAGTTACAAGATTACTGGTAAACCCATGAATACCGCCACTATGACCAATCGCTCTTTTACCGGCAATACTATCAATACCCCACCCGTATCCGTACTTATTTTTTACCGGCGTTTGCGCCAGTAATTTTGAAGCTTTGGAGATAACAATATTGTTCTGCAATGACTGGTACCATTTATATAAGTCGCCGGTGGTGGAATAAATTGCCCCTGCCGAATATGAGACCGATGAATCAACAATTGGCGCAGGATTATTGCCATCCTTTTTAAGTTTAAAGTAACCCGTGGCTTTATCTTTATTCATTAGATGCGTAAAGTTGAATCCGCTTTGTTCCATCTTGATTTTATTAAAAATATACTTCCGCACTGCCTGTTCATATTGCATTCCGGTCACATCTTCTATAATATAACCAAGTAATGAATAACCAGAATTGGAATACCCCCATTGCGTGCCCGGCGAAAATTGCAGGGGCTTATCTTTAAATAGACCCATCATCTTCTGCCTGTCAGACGGTTTGGTTACTTCGTTGGCCATAAAAGCACCGTCACTGGTATAACTGTAAATGCCGGATGTATGGGAAAGCAACTGCGCCAGGGTAATGCTGTCTCCTTTTGGATAATCAGGGAAATACTTGCTGAGTTTATCATTTACGTTTAGCTTTTTTAGCTCTTGCAGTTTCAATATTACTGCAGCAGTAAATTGTTTGGTGATAGATCCTATCTGAAAAATACTGTTCCTGTCATTTTTGCTGCTATCAACCGCATTCCGGAGTCCATACCCCTTTTCCATAAGGATTTCCCCTTTGTAAGCCACCAATACCGACCCGTTAAATTTATCCTGTTTGGTATAAACATCCATCAATTCTTCCAGTTTGGCAATATCCTGGCAAAAACAAAAATGAAAACTGGAAAAACTGATGAGAAGTAGCAGGGCTTTTTTCATGTTATACGATTTTTTATAAAGATAATAAGGCTTTGACAACATGAGCGGCAGAAAGGTTACAAAATAAAAAACAATCCTCTGATTGCGAAAAATAAAGGGAGAGTACAGCTGAAAGCGGTAAAGGTGCCAAAGCCTGCAGCCCAGGATGAAAGGCCAAATGATTTTTCTTTTTAGGCATTATCTATTTAAATTTACTGAGTTGGCAAAATAATAAAGCTTAACAATTCAAAATAATACAGTATGAAAAATGACAAAGACAATATACAACACAGTGCCGTAGAAGATCATGATGGCATACTTACAATTCGTGGCGGCGGCCTGAAAAGGGAGTGGAATGGCATTCATTATAAACAGGGCATGTCAGCAAAAAATGTGGGCACTACCAAACTATCCGCCAATATTGCCACCATACCTCCGGGTGGTGTGGCATTTGCCCATATACATGTAGATTTTGAATTGATACTTTATATCATACAGGGAAAAGTACGTCATGAATTCGGGCGGGGGCTTAAAAAAATACTGGAGAATGAAGCCGGTGACTTTATTTATATAAAACCCGGCGTGCCGCATGAAGTATTTAATATGAGTGACACGGAACCTGTTGTTGCCTTTGTGGCCCGGTCCTCAGCCGAAGAATGGGATAATATTATTCCGTATGACCGCAACCAGGACAGTTGATTTATTACATTTCGTTTTATCGCAGATGAATCTCACCTCATTATTGCCTGGCAGAGATTATCGCAGCCTTTCAATTATGCTTCAAAAAACTAATGAAACAGTAATACTTTAATATCCAATGGGTACATCTGTAGAAAAACTGGAACGTCGCAACGGAAATAAATAAAAGAGGCTGTCTCAAAAGTGGTTAAAATTAATTTTCCTGCAATGACTTTTAAGACAGCCTCTTAAGATATTAGCTGTTATACAATTTACGTTAATTCAGTCGTGAAAAATCTACCGTTGGTTTTATACCCACAGGAATAGAAGGGGGAACAGGGCCACCCAAACAGACTGGTAAAGCATCTGTAAGTTGAAATGCAGTACCCGTAAAATTGCCAGTGATAAGCAGGTTGGTACAAACATCATCAAAATGTAATCCCATTTCGGCATTTGCACCAATTACACCCGGAGAAATTACTATTCCATAAGGGCATGGCCCCAATATAATGCCGCCAGTAGCAGGATCGGCAACATATACATTTCCACTGGCACCGGTCATGCGCATCAAATAAATTTTTCCACCGGGGTCCATTGCCAGTCCGCGTAATGGCAGGCCTGTACTTAAAGGAAGAAAGGTTACAATACCAGTAGTAACATCCACAATAACCAACCTGTTGTTGGCCGCTGCTGCCCGGTTAATAGCATAGTACTTTCCATTAAATGGATTTCTTTCAATATCACTCAGGTTAATAGGACCGCCTGGAGAAATGAGTGGTGCTATACCAACTACATTGGGATCGCCCACATTAAACTTGATTAATGAATTGGGGTGCGAGCCTCCGGCGCCTGTAATCCCATAGCAGGTGCTGGTTGCAGGATCAAATGAAAGCCCGGTCATACGGGTTACAGTAGTTGCAGGAAGACTGCTGCCAATTTGATTATTACCGGCAGATCCAATCACATTATTTACGGCTACTGGTGGATTGCTGGGTGAGTTGACGATACTGTAAAGAAATGATCCACCGGTTGCAGGATCAATTACCAGATCGAGGTATTTTGTGGCGCAGGCAGCGGGGGCCGGAGCTGCTGCACTTGCTTCAGCTTTGTTTGCTGTCAACGCTTTTTGTTCACCGCTTTCGGTTTGCTTAGAGCAACTGCTGAATCCTGCAGCAGCAGATACAAATAATAAACCTGTCATGATCTTTTTCATACTTTAAGTGTTTAAATAGATACTGCTAATAACGCATAACAGCATAGCGCCTTACCTTGATGAGGGTGTTCAGGTTTTCCCTTTTTGCAGAATGGAATGCGGAACAATAAAAGGTATACGTATAGAACCCATGTAAGAAGTGAAAATAACTTTGTGAAGCGAGTCTGGTTCTGGCGACTGACTGAAAATTATTGTTACTGTTACATAAACTTACACTGTGTATATTTTTAAAGGATCACCACATATCCATGCAAAAATATTTTTTTTACCAGGTGTGATAGTGGCGGCATTGATAATTCTTAACGACAATTATAATGCCATGTTAGAATTAAGTTGGTTTATTTAATAACAGCATGAAAAATTATTTTGCCATCAGCAGATATTAAGTATTTAATCTGAATAATAATAATAGTTTACAATTAACTGACTGGTTACTCATGGAAAAAAATAAATAACCTATTACTGAATAATATGGATGTAGTGCGGAGATAAGAATATACTCTTATGAAGAAAATGTTTGATGAAACAAAATGTGTTTATACTGTTCCTGTTTGTTTGAAGATTCCGTAGTGGGTCAGTTTGAAAATTAGTTGCCGCTAAAATGCGCTTGAACCACATAGAAAAGAAGTTATCATAGAAATACACACATAGAAAAGCATATCTGTGTATTTCTTTCTGTTCTATCACATACTGTGGTTCATTTTTTAAAGGCTTCTCTAAAAACCTTCCTTTCCTCTCATTCGGAGATACCGATTCCGTCAAAAGGGCGGGAGAAGGTTAGGAACTAAGTTCGAAAAGGAGAGGTCAAAATGAAAGATAGGTTTTTAAAGATCCTCTTAATTTATTTTGGTCAAATCCTGAAAACTTTATGAGTGGTATCAACTTGTCTGCAGCAATGTGTAATTTCCATCTGCCATTACTGAAATAGTAAAAGCAGCTTGTTTTAATCAGGGCAATTGTTTTACAGATCAAAAGTTTGGAATAAAAACTATTCATTTACAAAAGAGTAACTGTATAATTAAAGAAGAAAATATTTATGCCATTGCTCTTGTTCAAAAACAACCCCCTTTTAGTTTGGCTTTTTTGTATACAATCCGGGCTTATAATATTTAAAATTGCTGCTCATCTGAGGTAAAATAAAATAGTAAGAGACTCATACCAGAACACCATCAACGGGGTATAACTTATTAATGACCGGTTGCCAGTGTTTGCCACTGGAGGGTGGAAGAATTTTTGTACAATAAAAATTGATATATATCCTGACAAATTTAAAATCAAGGCAATTATTCAAAAACTCAGGTTCCAAAATTAGTGTCGTGTAAAGTCTGATATGACGCAAACAATTTTCTCACAAAGACACAAAGAAAAGGGTTTGTGGGCTTCGTGGTCTTTGTGGGATAGCTTTTGTATTCGTTGAGAGGTATCCGGCAAAACAGGATTGACTTATCAGTAGTAGTTCTAAAAAACAGATTATGAAAAAATATCATTTTCTCACAACCGGATTTTTAATCTTACTGACCGTTTCATCTTTTTCACAAAGTGCAATAGCGATTGATCTGCACAAGCTGGTTAAAGACAAAAGTATAGAGGTGTTTAACAGAGAACTGAGCCTTCTTACTGAAGAATCTCATTTGGGTATCAGGCTAAGTAAGGACGAAGGAGAGGGAGTTGCATGGTTAAAAGGTATTGAATTTTCAAACGGAATTATTGAATTTGATTTGCGGGGGGAGGATGTAAAACAACACAGTTTTGTAGGAATTGCCTTTCATGGTACAGACAATGCTACTTTTGACGCCATATATCTTCGCCCGTTTAATTTCAAAGCACAGGATGAAGTTTCAAAAAGCCATGGGATACAATACATATCACTACCAGGCTTTCCGTGGAGAACCCTGCGTGAGAAGTTTCCCAATAAATATGAACATTCAGTGGAACCAGCCCCCGACCCCAATTCATGGGTTAGGGTTCGAATTGTAATTAATGATTCTGCTATCTCAACTTATATCAATGGCAGTATGGAGCCAAGCCTGGTAGTTGAAAAAGTAACCCAGGTTAATGTTGGATATATTGGGTTGTATGTTGCAGATACTTCAGGGGGAGATTTTGCAAACCTTACTATTACTAAAACTAATTAACTTAAGCTAATTAACAGATCAATTGAAAGATGTTATACCAAAAAGGTGCTTTACTCTAATTCTTCTAAAACCTCAGACCTGGATGCCAAACCCTTCGTGCTAAACAGTTAAACAAATATTATATGAAACTTCAATTAAAATTATTGCCACTTATTTTGCTGGTAATGCTGGCTGTTAACCCATGCTTGTCACAACCTGTTACCACGCCACGTACACCCAGCCCTGCCGCAGTGTCTGTACAGACGATCGGTATATCAGGTATTACAGTAAAATATTCCAGGCCTGCTGTTAAAGGAAGAAAAGTATGGGGGGATCTTGTGCCTTTTGGTTGGAATGTGCAGGGATTTGGTGCAGGCAACTCTGCTCCGTGGCGTGCAGGTGCAAATGAAAATACTACCATTACATTTTCGCATGATGCCAAAGTAGAGGGCATCCAGGTTCCGGCCGGGACCTATGGTTTGTTCATGGTCATAAATCAAGACAATAGCGGGGAAGTGATTTTATCTAAAAACAGCAGATCGTGGGGAAGTTTTTTCTATAACCCATCGGAAGATCAGATGAGAGCGAAAATTCAAGTGCGGGATAATGCTTTTACTGAATTGCTAACGTATGATTTTATCAACCTTATGAAGAATTCCGGGGAGTTGGTTTTGAATTGGGAGAAAAAACAATTTCCAGTTAAAGTGGAATTTGCTGTGGATGAGATTGTAATGTCCAATGCGAAAGATGAATTGCGGGGACCTATCGGATTCAATGCACTGGGACTCATCAGTGCTGCCCAATATTCATTTGAAAACAGCATTGATATAGAACAAGGAATGAAGTGGGTTGACCAGGCTCTTGTAAATGAACCAACGAATTTTAATGCACTAAGAATAAAATCCAGAATATTGATTAGAATGGGAAAAGCTACAGAAGCTGATAAAATCATGACTGATGCATTAGTACAAGCTTCTGAAAATGATATTAATACTTATGGGTACCAACTGATTGGTCTTGGTCTGCATGATAAAGCCATACAGGTGTTTATTACCAACACTGAACGTTTTCCAAAAAGTGCAAACGGATGGGATAGTTTAGGTGAGGCCTACTTCACGAAAGGAGACAAGGAAAATGCAATTAAATGTTTTAAGAAATCACTAAGCCTTAACCCTCCGGCAAATACAAGGGCCAATTCAGAAAAATATTTGAAACAACTCGGGGCACTTTAACAATCCAAAAATCTCATAAGCCCCATCGTGTTATCAATTTTTATTTGTAATGTAGCTTACAGGGCCTCACTTTGTAGCGTTCCCATAAGGAGCTGTGTAAGTAATGTGGGCGGACCTGCCGTTGCCGGCAGGCAGGTTCGTCATTGAATTGATCTCTTCATTTGCAATACGATAAACCCGCTCCAGCATCGGTAGGGATATATCATTTTTGTATCAGCTGCTGCCGGGCTTTGCCTGTGAATGTTTATGATTGAAGATTTGCTGGAAAAAAATACAAAGATGTATATTACCAAAACTATAGCCACTGAATTTGATATTGTATTTGCCCGCCTGAAAAAAATATTGCAGAAATATTCCGTGCCATTTACAGTCAAGCCGGATACAACTGCTAAATACGGTTTGTATGCGACAATTGGGCTTGCCACATTAAAAATATGGGGAGGCAAAATGAAAAAGCCTGTCATGCCCGTTGCATGGATTGAAACTGGAAAAGCTTATGTGAGCGATCACCTGATGGGAGTGTATGGAAATACAAAGTTACTAGAAGGCCTGGCAAAAGAATTGAAGGCACGCATACAGGGCAAAACCTGTTTTAACTTTAAGAAGGTGGATGAAAATATTTTCCCGGAGCTTGACTTGCTGACTGCCCGTAGCATTGATGCATTCAGGAAAGCTGGTTTTATAGCAGCCTGATGACTTAGAATTATTCTAAAGCAGCAGTTGGTGCCTGCACTTCCGAAGAGCAACAAAGACAAAAATCATTTTATTAATACCGAAGCCCATTTTATATCGGAAGTGCCCCCTCCCATTCCCTTAATCCGTCTAACCGGCGATCTTCCAAATCGGTAAACTCTCTTTTATGCATAATAAATACACAAACTACGCAAAAAATGTGTCCACACGATAGGCTTATGCGGGATGGCTTGGCGCAACAGCAACTAAGGCCGGGAACCCGGTTTTATACCACAATACTATGATTTGGAATAAATTTCTTCTCATACCAATTATGAATACCCAGAATAATCACTCCAAATAAAACTGCAACCACGATTAAAATCGTATTTAACAACCCTTCAGCTCCAAATGACAACTTAATTAGAATTGTAGAAATAATAAATCCTGAATTTCTTATAACCTTACTGAACTTATCAGTATGCAAAAAAGAAAATAAAAGCAGTAAAACGTCGATCAGAATTAATATAGTAAAAAAATCATCAAAAAAAATGGTGTTGACATCTTTAATAGTATCTACCATCAGGCTGGGGGTAAAAAAACTTTCAAAAACCCATTTGTACAAACTAAATATAGCCAACCCAAGAAAAACAGGGATCAGAAACATGGCTATAATATTTTTCATTTTTATGAATCTGGCTATTTCAGGTGATGGTTTTATATAATTTTTCTGATCTGTTTTATTTATGTCATTAAATCGGTAAAATATAAAAATCAGGGAAAATAAAATAATTGTTGCAATGAGATCATATGAAAACTGCAGATCATTTTTTGTAGCAAACCAATCTGAGGTAAATTCCAGCTTAGACAGATCCTTAAAAACTCTTCGTATAATTATAAGTGCTATTATTTCATATTGCTTCCCTATATAAATGGAGGTAGATTTTGGCAAATAATAAACTAAAAGATAAACTTCATAAAGTAAAATAAAAGAGAAAGGGGTATAAATGGCTGCAATGGGGTTATTTAATAGCCTGGAAGGATCATTAAAATGCAAAATATCCAGATCTGCTAATGTTATAATAAGAAGATGAATGATGAAACTTAATATTGCGATAAAAACAATAATTTTTTCACTTTTTCTTTTAGTAATTTCTGAAAGAAGTGCAGAATAAAAAAAATTAAATAATTTTCCGGTTTTCCTCATTGTACAATTATTTATTCCCTTTTATTCAGTTCAGTGGAGCCCTGGTATTGCGCAGATAAATTTTTTGTATAACCAGATCGAGATATAGAAATCAAAAGAATAATAAACAGCAAAACTGTCATTCGCATAAGCCCTGACTAAATCCCCTGTTTATCTTTACTTTGAGACCGCATACTCTTATACATATCATGCATAATTTGCATGTGAGGAGCTGTGAGTACTGCCAACCCAAGAAAAATGTAAAGAATCATTGTATCATTATTAATAAACATAAATCCCGGCAATCCAAATAAAGTAATACCGGCCATTGCTAATAGGCTATACACGCTTATTTGTTTTGCAATCCTTGAAACGGATAACAAATCGTCTTTCCTCAAATATGATATGATATTGTGCAGCGATAATACAGAATGCCACACAATAAAATAAAATGTAAACCCAAGCACTAAAGGAAGATTGTAAAGGATAATCAGGATAAAAAGAAACTGCACCAAAAACTGTCCGTGGTTATGACGATTTCCAGAAACAGTTAAAAAATAAAAAAAAGTACTGATATAAAAAAATAAGCCACAGAAAGATAAAATAGTGTACCGATATTTTTCAATACCGGCAGTGAAAGCCTGATACTTTAACCCCGGATCTAATAACAGCAATATAGGTTCTACTTCCTTATAATGATGGAGGAGGAGGATTCCGAGAATAACAAATCCATAACTTATAACAAAAAATTTTCCGGCAATATTATCAGTTTTAAATTGGTACAAATCAGTTTCACCAAAATGATAGGCGGCAAAAAAAATGAACAATAAAATACCGGCAACTGGGAAAAGCCAGAGTACAGCAGCAAATAAAAACAAACGGCCCAGGTAATTAATAAAAAAACGGAGCTTGGAAAAAGTTCTTTCTTTCTGCCCGGCATTTTGAGTGGCAACCAAAAGGTCGGCTGCACCATGAGGTATGCCTATTAATACAATACCTGTCAAAAAAATAATAAATTGTAATTGTACTGAAAGGGGTTGTGTATAATGCTGAATAATCAGTAATAAGAAACCAACAAGTATCAGGACAATTCTCATCATATTTATCAGGTAAAATTGTACTAGTAAACAGTAAGGAAGCAGCATTCAAGTATGCTGCTTCCTTTTAATATACATTAAGCAGTTGCCGGTGACTTATCCGACTGTGCCAATGCATAAATCACAAGGCCAAAACCAATCTTATTAATGGCATCACCAATATTATATACAACATCCAGTGATAAACCTTCCAGTACCTTCATTCCAAACAAACCACCTTCGGTACCTGCAATGTAACCCAATGGATAAATGGCCCAACCCACTAATACAAACCAGCCTAAAGTTCTCACAGCTTTAGCCACAGATGGACCCGCCGTTCCTGCCAGTTTAGCAACATCACCAAACCAAACCAGGTATACAATATAAAAATATCCGATACTGCTTATGAAACCCCAAATCCAGCTTTGTTTTTCTGCTGGATAAATAGCTTCCCCAATATAACCGGTAACAAGCATGAAAACAGAAGCAGCAATCAGCTTCCATAAAAGTCCGATTTTTGCACCTGCTTTTTTGGTTATAAGATAGAATTCAACACACATCAGGGGTACTGTAAGCAACCAATCCACATAACGAAAGAATGTCGGAGACTCACCGGTTGCCAGGTTGTAATCCCGCATGTAATAGTAATGAACGGCTGCAATAAAAGTAATCAGCCCGGATACTAAAATAGATGTTCGCCACTTTTTATCCATATTATTCATTTCGAAGAAGAAAAAAACGGAGGCAGCAAGCATGGCCATGCAACCAACAAAAAACGTAAAAGCGACATAATTGTCATTAGAGATGGATTTAATCTCAAGCAATGTTAAATTCATAATGTTTAAGTTTTGAATAAAAAATATTGGCGAATTACATGTTCAATTCATTTCCTGTGTAACTCTTTTCCTGAAAACATTAAACATCATTTAGAATTAAAAGTTTATAAATCTTTAGTTATTATTGAAATTTCTGTTTTTGGGGTTAATAAAGAAAAATTTTAGTTGTTCTGTTAATCCTTTCGCATTAAAAAATAAAATAGTCTTAAACAAATAATAATTGCAGTGAAGCTATTTGATTAGTAGAGGCCGGCAATTCAGTAAAGTTGAACTTTGATGTGTTTAATGATTTAAAGTACTAATTCGAATAGAATAAACAACAAATTTTATTATCCAACTTTTATTCACACTATGAACTAACTGCCCTAAAGATGGTTGTTACTTTATTCTAGTCAGACACTTTAATAAATAAAAAATTAATCAATGAAAAAATTATTGCAATCCGCCTTAGTGGCCGTAGTTGTTTTGTTATCTAATGCTGCTTACTCACAAGAAAAGGATATCGTTGATATCGCAGTGGGTTCTGAAGCACATACTACACTGGTAGCAGCCGTAAAAGCAGCTGGCCTTGTTGAAACATTAAAGAGTGCAGGTCCCTTTACCGTATTTGCACCGGTAAATGATGCGTTTGGAAAATTACCTGCAGGAACTGTTGATTTCTTATTGAAGTCAGAAAATAAAGCAACACTGGTAAAAATTCTTACTTACCATGTAGTAGCCGGTAACCTTGATGCAAATGCTGTTGTATCAGCCATCAAAGCCGGAAAAGGAAAGGCTGTTTTAACAACAGTTAGTGGTAATATGCTTACTGCGACAATTGATAACGGTAAAGTGAAATTAACAGATGAAAAAGGTGGTGCAGCCTTTGTTACTGTAACTGATCTTAAAGGCAGCAATGGTATTATTCATGTAATTGATACAGTTGTGCTTCCAAAGTAATGAGTAAATTGGTTTGTGAAAAAAGCTCCCGGATAGTGGAGCTTTTTTCATTTGATAAATGTTTTATAGAACCACTTCGACTTAAAAAAAGAATTGATTACTTTTTAATCCCCCTTATAATTAAAGGCATTTTTACAGTTACTGATGATCCTCTTGCAAGAAAAACAGAGTCAGGCTGCTTGTTAAAAACGTATGGCACAAATTCCTTCCCGTAGAGATTCTCAATATCACAATCAATGGAAAAGCTGGTCACCGGATAAATTTCCCAGCGGGGGTGATTGACAGCATACTCAATGGTTTTTGTTGAACTAAGTTGGTTGTAACCAAAATAATGCTCAAAGATGAATTCTGCCTCTGAACCTTCTTCAATATCTTTCAATTCAAGTACCGCATTTATTTGTAAAACATTCCGGAATTGATTTCTTTTTTTCCAGCTATACTCTACAAATAAGTTATCAGACTTCTCAATAATCCGGTGTCCCATTTTTGCAGTGCTGTAATGTTCATTATACAATAAATTTGCCAGACCGGCTACAAGTGGTTTGGGAACAATCTCTGAAACAAAACCTACTCCCCTTCTCCATTGACTGCCATCAAACCGCTTGATATAATAACGAAGGTTCGCTTCTTCAAAATTTACATGAAAAGGCCAACGGATACCTAACACTTTTGTATCATTAAATAAAAAACCAACGATACTTACCAGCGCTTTTCCGTTAAAGTAATCTATCTCTGTTCCGGGTGGCACATGTTTTTGTAAAATCTGCGGATCCACTGCATAGTTAAACATGGCCAGGTATTCCCATCGGGCAGATAAAAAAAATCCATTACTCATGGGGCAATTTTAATGCTGGCCGCTGTCCGGGTTTTGCATAGTGTAAACGGCCAAGAGGTTTAGTTGAATAATAACTATCGGTTCCATTACTGCAAACTGTTTCTGCCTTGTGCAAATCAATAAAACCATCCGGCATTAATAGTCCACTTTCCAGGTGAATGAAGTGGATTTTTCCAATTACAAGGAACGTATCATTTATTTCTATTGGCACTATTTCCTGCAATGATAAGCCATACCTGACAAGACTTTCACCCACAAAGGGAGCAGGGAATTTGTCGATATACTCAGGGGTGAGTCCCACTTCTTCGAATTCTGAAACTCCATCAGGATATTTTGCACTGGTCTGATGCGCCTTTTCCAAAAAAGAAGGGACAATATGATTGATGGTATAAAACCCCGTTGACTCAATATTAGCTAAGGTATGAGGAGCCGCTTTTCGGGGACGGTTGATATAGCCAATCAAGGCTGGATCAGACCCTATATGAACAATACTGCTAAACACACCCAAGTTGCTTTGTCCGCTTTTGTTGACGGTACCCAGCAAACTAACTGATTTAAACCCGGTAAGGCTGTTGATTAAGTTAGCCCGGTAGAATCGCTCCCAGGATTGAATTCCTGCCTGATCGTATGATAGCATTTGAATAAATTATTTGTACCCCTTAAACAAAAGCTGGAAAAAAATGTTCTATATCCTGAAAAATGTTATATTCAGATTATTTTTCTGTGAATAGCTGAAATTTACCGGGCTGCACTGCAAATGAACTTACAAACAATTAAACGATAAAAAGCTATGTTTTCCAAATTTAAAGTATCAGAATTATTAATAATTGCCCTGGTCATCGTATTGATTTTTGTATCAGAGTACTATTACGTAATTATTAAAGATCCGATGAGAGCAATTTTTATTGGACTCTGGCCACCTACCATACTGGGATTACTAATCTTCTTTAATTTAAAAAGAAAATAAGAATAAATATGGAAAATTTAGATCTCATCATATTAACAACAATTATTGTAATTCTCTTCATAGTATTTATTCTTGCCACCTTCAAAGAAATTATGGAGGATACTAAAAATCCTTACAAAGGTGGAAAAGAAAGAGGCCCCCGTGCTGATATGATGGAGTTTGTGGGCAGAATTTTCTCTGATGAACATATTGACCCCAAAGAAAAAAAAGAGCTCCTAAATATCATTAAGAAAAAAATTGATGATATTGAAGACGGCGATAATAAATCAAGCAGCAAATAAAATCACTAATACCCGATGCAGGACAATATTGAAACAAAAAACCTTTTAATAATAGGCGGCTCATCAGGAATCGGCAATCATCTTGCCCACAAAATAGCTGATAAACACCGTGTATATGCCACCTACAACAAGCACACCCCCATCCCTCCGGAAAATGACAGGTTAAGTTTTCATTTTTGTAATGCTACTGATGATGAAACAGACTTTAGTTATCTGCCGGAAAAGCTGCATGGCATTGTTTACTGTCCCGGAACTATCAGCCTGAAACCATTTGCCCGTATTCAACCGGAAGAGTTTATCAACGATTACCGGCTAAATGTAACCGGCGCCATTAATATTATACAACAGGTGTTGCCAAAATTAAAGGCATCAGGCAATGCAGCTGTTATTCTTTTTTCAACAGTGGCGGTTCAACAGGGATTCAATTTTCACAGCCTGGTAGCTGCTTCTAAAGGAGCTATAGAAGGATTAACAAGAGCATTGGCTGCGGAACTTGCCCCTGCAATAAGGGTTAATTGTATTGCCCCTTCTATTACAGAAACCCCGCTCAGCTCTTCTTTACTCAATACAGATACAAAGAAGGAAGCGAATGCATCCCGTCATCCTCTTAAACGAATTGGAAATCCTGCAGACATTGCCAATTTGGCCTCTTTTTTATTGTCCGATGAATCTTCATGGATAACTGGACAAATTCTGGCCGCAGACGGCGGCATGTCTTCCATAAAATCATAAAAGATTCAACCCGTAGTTATCAACCTGTACGGCCTTATGCGGCGGCTGTGCATACCTTTCCCGCTTATGAGGGAAGCAGTCAGTTATTCCTGTTAAAGAAAAACTTATCAGCCTGATGGTAAAATTAAACAAAGTAAACCGCCAACTATTTAATACAACCAAAGATGATTGGGTGTGTTATAAACAGAAACAGAAGAATGAATTTTCCCACAGTGTATAAAGACATAATGAAAAGGATTGACACTGTCAATCCCCTGGAATACGGCAAAACAAGAAATAGTATCAACGGTGCAGTTACTTACCTGTCACCTTATATTTCGAGAGGTGTAATCTCTGTAAAACAAGTACTGGAAATAATACTTGACAAAGGATATACAACCGGACAGGTTGAAAAATTTCTACAGGAACTGGCCTGGAGAGAATATTTTCAACGGGTTTGGCAGCACCTGGAAGATGATATATTTGATGATATCAGGCACCACTGCATTGGAATACAACACCGGAATATTCCAACAGCCATTGTGGATGCAAATACCGGCATTCATTCCATTGATGAAGCTATCCGGAAATTATATGCTACCGGGTATATGCATAATCACCTGCGTATGTACATTGCCAGTATCACCTGCAATATTGCCAAATCAAACTGGCAGTTGCCATCACAATGGATGTATTATCATTTACTGGATGGCGACCTTGCCAGTAATGTCTGCAGCTGGCAATGGGTGACCGGAAATTTTTCTTCCCGGCAATATTTTTGCAACCAGGAAAATATTAATAAGTATTCCGGCAGTACACAACAACGAACATTTCTTGATAAAAGTTATGATGAATTGCCTGCCATGAAAGTCCCTGACATATTAAAAAGCAATTCACCCCTTACTTTACAAACAGTATTACCCGAAAAAATAAACCCGCCTGTTGATACTTCTTTGCCGCTGGTAATTTATACAACATACAATCTTGATCCTTTATGGAAACAGGATATAAAAGCAAACCGGGTGTTGCTGTTGGAGCCTTCGCATTTTAAACAATACCCGGTGAGCGAAAAAGTGATAAACTTTATTCTTGATCTTGCAAAAAATATCAATGGCTTACAGGTATTTTCCGGAGAACTAAACGAAATACCGGGGTTAATGCGTTTTCCTGCCATCTATTCAAAAGAACACCCTGTCACTAAACATTTCCCCGGAATTAAAGAGGAAAGGGACTGGATATTTCCTGAAACAAAAGGCTTTTACAATTCTTTCTTCAGCTACTGGACTAAATGCCAGCAAGAAAAATACAGTGCAGATAAAAAGAATTATGCATTAAAAGTAGCTTAACACTTTCTTTTGCCGACGAGCCTGAAAGCATTGCTTTGTCTGTTGACTCACCTGTATCGTGGAGGTCAGGCCAGTAGTCTTCATATTCTATCTCAGCAGCACGTTAAGTGCCACAACTATTCCAGCCCTTATCGCATGGCACAATCCCGAAATAATACCGAAATCACCGGCACAGGTGGGGACAGGCTCCAACAAGGGCCGTTTACTCTTTCGAAGACCAACAAGGGCAAAAAAGGTCTCTTACAATTTTGAAGACCAAAGCAAAAAAATCAATACTTAAACTTAGACGGGTCTTGTTTCATACCCCGGAAAAGTAAAACTTCTATCTGCCTCTTTCCTGGTTTGTAATGATATATTATTTGTGTATGCTTATCCAATATGCCAATACGGACATTTTTTCTTTTGTTTGATGGGCGGCACATTTCCGGGTAACGTTTCAACGTGGACAACATTTCTTTTAAACGGGTTACAAAATTTTCTACTTCCCGTTCTGTCCATTCCCGTCGCAGATATTCTATAATTTTATTGAAGGTAAATTTGGCACTGTCCGTCCACTGGATTTCCTGTACTATTTCTTCAGCCATTTCTTATACTTTTTCATTACCTCATTATGCGGGGTCAGCTTACCAGCTTTCATTTCGGCCAGCGACTTATCAATAGCCCTTTGTTGCTCCTCACCTATTTCATCCCACCAGTCCTTTTGCTCTTCCATAAAAGTTTTAACCACTGTTAACACAGTTTTTTTCTGCTTCACATTTAACTGCGGTAAAAGGTGTGCAATTTCTTTGTCTAACGATGCTGCTGCATTCATATCTTTTGCATTTTTACAAATTTACTCTTTTCCGGCTAATGCGGCAATCCCGGGAAAATACTGTAAGCTCGTAGTCCACCAACAGCCTGAGCTAAGGTTTCTTCTATTCGTTTGTGATACTTCTCCCTACGGCAGGCAAGTCCGGCAGATGAATTTGTGATTTGCCTTCTCACGTATCTTGGCGCAACCCCAAAATAATGCAGAAATTATCGGAACAGGTCGGGACAGGCACCAACAAGGGCCGTTTACTCTTTCGAAGACCAGCAAAAGTTATCTCTTTCTGTATTTTTTTGGGGGATGTTTCTTGTGGTTATGTACGGAGTTGACAAAAATTATTCTTTCCGTTTTGTAAATTTTATAAACAATGGAATAGGGAAAAGTATCAACCTGTGCTTCCCGGTAACCTTTCTTTGACCGCTCACCAAATGCCTCAGGTCTTTTTGCTATTTCATCCAGTTTAGCCCGGATGGCTGATAAGAAACGTTCGCCTAATCCTTCCAATTTCTTCTCATACCATGCATAGGCTTCATCATAATCAACTTTTACATCTTCATGGAGTATGTACCGTACATTATTTATTGGATTTCTTCTTTGCCTTATATGCTTTTCTTGCACCGGCTTCCAACTCTGCCAGGGTAAATACTTTTGCCTTGCCAGTTTCATATTCAGCAGTTCTCCTGTCTAATTCTTTTACAAAAGATTCATCTTCCCAATAATCGTATGTTGTTTTTTCATCAGCAAAAGTTTTTACCACGGTCAATACAGCTTTCTTCTGGTTTTCATTTAATTGACCCAGGTAATTATTGATTTGCTTGTCTATCGCTTTTACTGCATTCATATCTTTTGCGTTTTCACAAATTTACTCTTTTCTGGCTAATGCTGCAATCCCTGGAAAATACTCTAAGCTTTTAGGCCACCAACGGCCGGAGTTAGGATTTCCTCTATTCGTTTGTTGGTGAGTTGCCTGCACACCTGGCCTGGCGCAATCCCCAAATAATCGGGATAAACTCCTGGCCGGAACTGTAGCTGAGCAGCGAACCTGCCTGCAGGCAAACAGGGATGACAGCCCAAATAAATATCGAACACTGAACAAGGAATAACGAATGAAGAAGTTAGACCATTCCTTACTGCCCCACCGTCCCTTATCTTTGCATCTCAACGTATTGTCCAATGAATTTAGAATTCAACCGCAACGAAGACTCACTAAAACAAAGCCTCAGCGAAATGCGCCGCCGCCTGGAAAAAATATATGAAGGCGGTGGTAAGAAAGCTATTGAACGGCAAAGAGAGAAAAATAAACTCACTCCCCGTGAGCGGATTGATTATTTAATTGATAAAGACAAACCCTTTACAGAGATCGGCGCCTTTGCCGGTTATGAAATGTATGCCGAACAGGGCGGTTGCCCTGCGGGTGGTACGGTGGCGGGTGTGGGTTATGTAAGCGGCCGCCAGTGTGTGATACTGGCCAATGACCAGACAGTGAAGGCAGGTGCATGGTTCCCCATTACCGGTAAAAAGAACTTACGCCTGCAAGAGATAGCGATGGAAAATCATTTGCCCGTTATTTACCTGGTGGACAGCGCTGGTGTTTTCCTTCCCATGCAGGATGAAATATTTCCAGACAAAGAACATTTTGGCCGCATCTTCCGCAATAATGCCCGCATGAGCGGAATGGGCATTACACAGATCGCTGCGGTGATGGGCCCTTGTGTGGCAGGCGGCGCTTACCTCCCCATCATGAGTGATGAAACACTGATGGTGGAGGGTAATGGATCTATTTACTTAGCCGGGCCTTATCTTGTAAAAGCCGCCATCGGCGAAGACATAGATAATGAAACGCTGGGCGGCGCCGTTACACATACCGAAATATCAGGCATTGCCGATTATAAATTCAAGACCGAACAGGAATGCATGGACCATATAAAACGAATGTTTTCCATGCTGGGTGAAAAACCAAAAGCCGGTTTTGACAGGATAAAATCAACAGCGCCGAAGAAAAAAGCAGAAGAATTATATGGTTTGTTCCCGCATGATGGGAAGCCTTATGATATGCTGGATGTAATTGAAAGGATTGTTGACGCTCCCCCTGATAAATCAGGGGGAAACTCACCGGACAAGTCCGGGTTTGAACAGTTCAAGGAAGATTATGGAAAAACGATAGTCTGTGGTTATGGAAGAATTGATGGCTGGGCGGTAGGTATTGTTGCGAATCAGCGATTGGTGGTAAAGGCAAGAAAGTCCGTCAGACGGGGACCGTCAGACGGGGGTGAGATGCAGTTGGGCGGTGTTATTTATAATGACAGCGCTGATAAAGCAGCCCGTTTTATTCTGAACTGCAACCAGAAAAAAATTCCGCTGGTATTTCTGCAGGATGTAACCGGTTTTATGGTAGGCAGCCGGAGCGAACATTCCGGTATTATTAAAGACGGAGCGAAAATGGTGAATGCAGTGGCTAATTCCATAGTGCCGAAGATCACGATCATTATTGGCAACTCTTACGGCGCCGGTAACTATGCCATGTGCGGCAAAGCTTATGATCCCCGTTTCATCTATGCATGGCCTACTGCAAAAATTGCGGTGATGGGTGGTGATGCAGCGGCGAAAGTTTTATTGCAAATAGAAGTGGCTTCGCTAAAAGCAAAAGGAAAAGTAATAACACCGGAAGCTGAACAGGCGTTGCTCACTGATATTAAAGGACGGTACGATAAACAGACATCCCCTTATTATGCTGCCGCAAGATTATGGGTGGATGCCATTATCGATCCAATAGAAACAAGAAAAGTTATTGCAGAAGGAATTGCAGCGGCGAATAATAATGCGGCTATCAATGAACTGAGGACTGGCGTGTTCCAGGTGTAGATATATTACCGAAGAGATAAAGAATAATACTGCCTGCGGCAGAATGTTTGGCCACGAATTACACGAATGTCACGAATGAATACAATTAAATACAAATTATTTGCTTCGCATTTTTATTACAGGCCACGAATTGCACGAATGTCACGAATGAATACAATTAAATACAAATTATTTGCTTCGCATTTTTATTACAGGCCACGAATTGCACGAATGTCACGAATGAATACAATTAAATACAAATTATTTGCTTCTCCGTTTTTATTATAGGCGAAGAAGACACGTAAAAATATACGAATATTGATTGTTTTTTTTGTCTATTCATGTGCTTTCGTGGCTAACAAATCTGCCGAAGGCAGCCGGAACGGAGTTCCGGTATCTATTCGTGACATTCGTGTAATTCGTGGCTAAAAATGTTTTATGTCTGAAATGAAAAAAGTATTGGCTATATCCGGAAGTACCCGATCAAGTTCCAGCAATGGCAACCTGGTAAAGGCTATCGCTGCTCTTTCAATAAATCTGTTTACTGTAACCATTTTCGATGGCCTGATGGGCGTTCCTCCTTTCAACCCTGAAGACGATACAGAAAACCCGCCTGTAGCCATTCAGCAACTCCGCCAGCAATTGAAAGATGCTGATGGCATTTTGATTTGCACCCCTGAATATGCTATGGGAGTGCCGGGCACATTGAAGAACGCTATTGACTGGACCGTTTCTTCCATGGAATTTTCTCACAAACCGGTAGCGCTAATCACCGCTTCCTCTGCAGGTGAAAAAGGACATGCCGCTTTGCTCGAAACCTTAACCGTGATTGAAGCAAGGATGACAGCCGGCACTGCCCTGCGAATTCCTTTTATCAAAACAAAAATATCCACCGACTGCATCATTACTGATTCGGCAACATTGACAGCTGTACAACAACTGATCGCTGCATTTTCTGAATTAATGAAAGGTGAATAAGCAAATTTTATCACAACCGGCTTATGCTGTATCTTAATCCCCTATGTCTGCAAACATTACAATGTATACTGATGGCGCTGCAAGAGGAAACCCCGGCCCCGGCGGCTATGGCACTATTCTTTTGAGCGGGCATCACCGCAAAGAATTATCACAGGGCTATCACCATACCACCAACAACCGTATGGAACTGATGGCCGTAATTGCGGGCCTGAAAGCATTAAAGAAAGCGGATATGCACATCACCATTTATTCCGACAGCCAGTATGTAGTGAAAGCTGTGGAAGAAGGCTGGTTGAAAAACTGGATCAAAACCAATTTTAAAGGCGGCAAAAAAAATCCTGACCTCTGGTGGGAATATTATGAACTGGCTAAAAAACATACCATCAAATTCCGGTGGGTAAAGGGACATGCCAGCAATCCTTTAAACAACCGCTGTGATGAACTTGCCACCGAAGCCGCCGACGGACAGCATCATACTTTATTGCATGATGAAGGCTATGAAGGAACAGCCAGTTAGAACACCGGAACTCCATTCCGGCATTCACTCATTTAATTCGTGACTAAAATGATTAAAAATTCACTTTGCTCCTGGAGCGGCGGTAAAGACAGTTGTTTTGCATTGATGCAGGCAATCACATCGGGCTATACGCCCAACGTACTATTGAATGTGCTGAATGAGGAAGGAAAAATCTCCCGTTCACATGGCATTCCCCTGGCCATATTACAGGCCCAGGCAGATGCAGCTGGTTTACCCCTTCACGCTATCAGCAGTTCCTGGCAGGAATATGAAATGCATTTCACCAACGCATTAAAAGAGCTGAAAGAACAATTTCATCTTTCTCATGCTGTATTCGGCGATATCGACCTGCAGCCTCACCGGGATTGGGAAGAAAAAGTATGTACCAACGCCGGGCTTACTGCCGTATTGCCTCTATGGCAGCAAAACAGGAAAAGCCTGGTACTGCAAATGCTGGAAGCCGGTATTGAAACAATGATCGTAAGTTGCAATGAAGTAATGGGTGAAAAATTCATTGGCCGGCGCATTACGCCATCATTAGTAGATGAATTGGAAGCAAAAGGTATTGATGCCTGCGGCGAAAATGGCGAGTTTCATACATTGGTACTGGATTGCCCGTTGTTTGCTGAAAAGATTCAGGTCACGGTAGCTGAAAAATTACTACATGCAAATTATTGGTTTGCCAAACTGATAGCGCAATAGCAGGGAAGTAACGTGGGATTTTTCTTACCGTATTCCAGCCTTACTTAAATGGCCCTGTTTACCGGAATAAAAAAAGCCCATCCACAGAGGACAGGCCATATAAAAAAGATAAAAAGTTTATGCAAGCGTAAGTTGCGTTTTTTTGCTTGCCATATAATTATACAGGAATAATATACCGGGCAGGAAAACCAAAGTTGCAATCAACGCATTTTTGTAAAACGGAAGACCCGCTGTATAACAGGTCATTAAACCGTTAAAGTCTTTGGTGTATGTAACCTCAGTTGCACTCATCCATACGCCTAAGTTTGACATCAGAAAAAATATCGTGGGGGCAGCAACGGCACCTGCTATCAGGCTGGAATAATTTCTGCCTTTTAATGCCCAGCCAATTAAAGTGGCTGTCATCAGTATCAAATAATTTTTCCATTGTCCGTTATAAAAACCGGCATAGGGAAACATGTCCTGGCTATATAATACCTGTATCACTGCATCGCTGATAAATAATGCCAGCAATGGCAGCATGAAAGACATATCTTTTTGCTTAATAATAAAACCGGAGAATAAGGCAATCGCAATTACCGGGGAAAACCCAGACCATGCTAATTCGGGTCCAAAGAAAAACTTACAGGCTGTAGCCAATACCACTAAAATTGCAGTAAACAAGATTAAGCGTCCGTTGCTCTTCATAACTTATTAATTGATTGATTTATTCTTTAATCCAACGCAAAAATAACAGAATTGCCCCAATTGGACGGTCTATTTATTAACGGCTCAGGGCAAACGCATTATAAATAACCTGCCTTCGTCACAAATACAATTTAACCGCAGAGTCGCAGAAAATACAAATTGCCACTGAAACACTGAGAATACAAAGAAATAAAATCCGTTTAATCAGTGTTCCTATTTGCCATTTTAAACATTCTATGAGAAGATTTTAATGCGTTTGCCCTGATTAACGGCTGTGGAAACCCTTATACAGCCTTTTTCTCTTTCTCTCCTTTTTTCTCTGTGCAATATTTTTCTTTTAGCCGTCAGGCTTTTTGATAATGTATCAGGATGCCGCTTCTCCGCCTGAAGCCCTGAAAACAATGGCGTTAGAAGCCGCTGCCAGGTAAATGGTATGCCCCGGAAACACTACAGCAGACGGACTGCCGGGCTGCAATTTTACCGTTACAGCATCATCATCCGCTTCCACCCTTCCTTCTGTCAGCAATAATATTTCCACCCCTTCAGGAGTAAAGGAAGTCGTTTCACCTGCCCGAAATTCGAATACACTCAGCTGGAAATCCGGTGCGGGTGTTTTATACCACTTCATGTGTTCTACAGTAGCTTCACCCTTGATGATGGCCGGTAAAGTGGCTTCACATTTTACATGTTTCAGCAATTCTTTTACATCAGTATGTTTTGTGGTGAGGCCGCCCCGGAGCACATTATCTGAATTGGCCATTATTTCTACACACTGCCCTTCCAGGTAGGCATGTGGCACACCGGCAGCCTGAAATATACCCTCTCCCTTTTTTAAGGCAACAATGTTCAGTAAATAAATGGAAAAAATACCCCGGTCAATTGTATCATCCGTATCAAAAGTTTCAGCAGCCCTTGCCACCCAATAATCCTCGTCCGACTTATCGGATTCGCTGCTGACACCCGCAGTTTTTATATTGTCCACCAAAGGCCGCAATATCCTGTTCACATCCGTCTGTGGCATTTCCATTACATATTTATAGAGGCCGGTATAACCCGATTCATTGAATACCGGCAACAGCTCCCGCAGTTCTACTACATTCAGCAGAGTATACGATATTTCCTCCGCAGCCTTAAATCCATGCAGTAACCAGAAATCACTTTGCGCCACCAGCATTTCGGGTTTATGGTTATCATCTTTATAATTACGGTAAGGCGCATCCAATGGAATACCTGCTGCATTTTCCCGTGCAAATTCTTTTTCCGCTGCCTCTTTAGATGGATGCACCTGTATAGATAACATTTCCTTTACATCCTGCGCTTTGAATAAGTAAGGGAGGTTACCGGTCAATGCATTTAACGGTGTTGAACCATCACCACCTGTTTCCACCTGCCCCATACCCAGCGGATGGGTACCTAACCAGTATTCTGCAAAAGGTTTGTTCTCTTTATTATCTGTGTCCAGTAAATAAGGTATGAATGTATATCCACCCCAATCATAATGTTTCACTGTGCCTTTTAACGGGTAAATGCCTGCCATGTTTTTTTACTTAGTATGTATTTCCAGTGTTGTTACTTCAGCATGAAGTAGTAATATTGATGTAAAGATACAGTATGGCCTCGCATAATGAACTGGGAAAAGAAGGAGAAGAACTGGCTGTGAAATGGCTACGGGAAAACAGCTTTGAAATATTGCATTGTAACTGGCGCCATTCATACTATGAAATAGATATTGTGGCTACAAAAATTCATCCGAATGAAAAAACAGGGGCAAAAGAATTTCTGCATTTTGTGGAAGTAAAAGCCAGAAGGGCCTCTTCTTTTGGCAACCCCGAAGCCAGCGTAACGAAAAAGAAATTCAAGAACCTGCAAAAGGCTGCAGATGAATACCTGTTTCTGAATCCCGGTCATCGATGGATACAATACGATATACTGTCAATAACGACACAGCGTAATGGCGAAATCGAATACTTTTTTATTGAGGATGTATTCCTCTAGGTGAATGGTGAATAGTGAATTGTCAATAGAGCCTCCGGTTTCACCATTCACTATTAACCATTCACCATAGCCCATTTACTCCACCGCCATCATCTTCTCCACCAACCTGTACGTTGCCGGGCAATATTCCACGTTTTGCTTATGGATATGTACAAAGTCTTTAAATTTTTTTGATAAATGCGGAAAGCCTGCACAATCTGCCGGTCTTATTTCATAAATGCTGCATTTATTATCCTTAAGGTTTAGGAACTGGCAGGGCTCTGTTTTATTCAGCCAGTCCTTATCACCGCCCCGTTCACGTCGCAGCCATTTTTTTTGAAAGGCTTCCACAGTCATACTGAAATGGGCGGATATTCGTTTTAAGTCCTGGTTAGTAAAGGTCGGTGTCATTGTTTTGCAGCAGTTGGCACAGGTAAGGCAGTCAGTTTCCTGCCACACTTCTTTTTCCAGCACTGAAATCTTTTTATCCAGTCCCCGTGGGGCTGCTTTTTCCAGTCGGGATAAAAAACGACGCATACCGGTTTTGCGGTGCCGGGCTTTTTGTTTGAATGAACGGAGATTAATGGGTTGCATAGTACTCATGGGCCGAAGTTACTACTTCACACATAACAGCGTAACACTGCTCTAAAAAAAGTGGCGTTCCAAATTCAGTGTTTCTGTGTTTCAGTGGCAATAAACCAGCCTCAGAAGCACATACCTTATCAAAAAGAAATTTCGTACCGGCAATTTTCAATAGTTATTTTTGTTATTACAATAAATATTCTAACATGAGACTTCTGATTGCCGCAGCCGCCCTTGTAGTAATGACCGGTTTTTATTCCTGTAAATCATCCTCTGCACCCCCAAAATCATTTTGTGATACAGTATGTCTGAAGGATTCATTGAAATTTACCGGCGACCATAAACTGAAACCTTCCGTATACATTACCGCCAAAAACTGCCTGCCCGACAGCCTTATCTGGACCTATAAAGGATTGGGTGTCGATCGTAAAACAGGTTTTACCTACTTGCTAAATACCACTGTTAATATTAATAAAGACGTGATTCGCTCTTATTTCAGGGATACAGCAGTAGCTTATATATTGTTCAATGACTGTGCTACCGGCCGTGGTTTCCAGATCAAATTACCTTTCGACAAGAAAGAAAATTTCAGCCTGAAGAGCAGCGGTATCAATGGGTTTGATCCCAAATTTTCGGTGGCAGACAACCTGCTGGTGAATACTGACCGCGGTAATATTTATGTGGAAGATATGGCTACCGGCAAAACTGCCATGATGACTTTTGGTGAGAAATTAGAAATCGATTACGATGCCATTCACGATCATATTGATTCAGTAAATGTAACTAACGACCGCATTTGGGTGAAGATCCTGATTGATAAAAAATGGGTGGAGAAAGAAAAGAAAATCACTTTACAGTAGACTGGTTAATTAGTTAATTGGTTAATTGGTTAATTAGTTTATTGGGAGGCTTACTCAAATTAAATAGTTTCTCTGCAAATGATTTTGTACTGAAGAATAAAAACGACCTGCTAATAAACCAATTAACAAGTCAACCTGTATTTCCATGTGGGAGTCATACAAAAAAGGATTCAAATCGTATTTACAATTAGAAAAATCTTTATCGGATAATTCTGTACAGGCTTATGGCCGGGATATTGAATTACTCACTCATTTTTTATCAGAACTTTCTATAAAAAAGAATCCTGCTGAACTCCGGCTGAAAGAACTGCAGCAGTTTCTGAAATGGATCAATGAACTGGGGATGTCGTCCACTTCTCAGGCACGGATCATTTCCGGTATTAAAGCTTTTTATAAATATTGCCTGCTGGAAGATATTTCCCAAACAGACCCCACCACCCTGCTTGATTCTCCAAAACTGAAAAGGAGCCTTCCCGACACACTGAGCTTTGACGAAATAGAACAGATGATCGGAGAAACAGACCTCAGTAAACCGGAAGGCGGTCGCAATAAAGCCATACTGGAAACAATGTACAGTTGCGGCTTGCGGGTGAGTGAAGTGGTGAATCTTAAAATTTCTCAACTGTACTTAGATGTGGGTTTTATCCGGGTGGTTGGCAAAGGGGATAAAGAGCGGCTGATACCCATTGGCAGCAGCGCTATAAAGTATATCAATATTTATAAAAATGAAATACGGGTACACCTGCAGCCGGGTAAGGGACAGGAAGATGTATTGTTCCTGAATAACCGGGGCAGTAAATTGTCAAGAGTCATGATATTTTACATCATCAAAGGCCTGGCCCTGAAAGCGGGTATTAAGAAAACAGTTTCGCCGCATACGTTTCGTCATTCCTTTGCCACACATTTAGTAGAAGGTGGCGCAGACCTGCGGGCTGTGCAGGAGATGCTGGGCCATGCGAGTATCACCACTACTGAAATCTATACTCATTTAGACAGAGAGTTTCTGCGAAAAACACTGGAACAGTTTCATCCGGGGTTTAAAGGCTGAGTATGCTGCTATTTTTTGAACCACATAAGAAAAGACAGGAATACACACATAGCCTTTTCTATGTGTGTATTCCTATGATACTATGTCCTTATGTGGTTCAAAAAAACTATTGAATAATAAGTTTCTCCGAATACTTTTTACCTGTCTTCTTATTAATTAGCACCAGGAAATAATTACCGGCAGCCACTCCTGGCATATCCACATTCAGCAGCCGGGCTTCGCTGTCAATCCATATTTCTTTTTGCAGTATCAATTGACCGGATGGCGAAATAATATGCAATTGATAATATCCTTCTGCCAGTTGTTTAAAACTTAAGTTTATAGCAGTACCGGCAGCTACAGGATTGGGATAAACAAGCAGTTTGTTTTCCTCCATGGGCAGTTTGGTTTCAGTGATAACTTTGGTATTCTCATTTTTAACAGTAGTGGCTATTGTTTGACCTTTAACAATACCTACAAGGCCACTGGTAGTTATTCTTGAGCAACTGATAGTATAACCGCTGCTAACCACCACTTCATCCAATGTATTATCAGCGATTAACTGTACATATATTTCATTACCCTCATATTCTTCGCTTCCTGCAACAATAGTGGTGCTTTTAAATCCAACTGATGAAATTTTAAGGCTTTTCCCTTTCTTTAACCAGTTTTTATTAATGGTAAATATTCCATTCTCATCCGCCATTATACCTTCGCCAGGCTTATTGCTTTCAATACTTGCAAAAGGAACCGGCTCTCCGTTTTCATCCACCACCTTTCCTGTTACCAGGTTACTTACTGTCTTTGTGGTAACAAGCGGCATAGATATTTCCCCCATCATCCGGTTACATACTGGTTGAATACCTCCCACGATCGTTTCATTGGGGTTTATTTTTTGTATTTTTTCCAATGCAAAAACAATACGCCCATTCGCTGATTTCTTAAACTGTCCGTATGAAATTTCTTTGGTGGCATACCCCAAATAAGAAATCTCAATGCCATACATTGTTAACTTACGGTAGATGTTTAATACAAAAAGGCCGTCTTTATCCGATAAGAGATTTTCTTTCCCAATAGATGAATTCATTATAACCAATACCCCTTCCAATGGCGCACCGGTTTCAGCATCTATTACAAAGGCTTTTAAACCTCTTACTTCTGCAACAGGGATATTTATTTTCACCTTCATGGTATCTTCCGGCACTATCCGGTCTTTAATAACCATACCCAATGTTCTGAATTCGGTAGTGGGGGGTGTATGGATAGGTTCTTTTGTGGGTGGTGCTTTTACCTTTCCCATTTTTTGCGCAGATGCCTTTGTAAAAAATATAGCTGGCAGAGCAATAGTGAAAAAATATTTCACCCAGGGAATCCTTTTACGGGGCATCTCAATTTCCCGGTCCAACTGATCGGTCATAAACCGGCCGCATACTGAACCGGTGGAAGGTTTTTTAAAAAACTCGGCAACCTGCCGGTCATTCATATTGGTAAAATCCACTACCTGCTTTTGGCAGGAGCCGCAGAATTTTCCTTGTTGCACTTGTGTCATTGCATCCCAGTTCTCATGACAGGGATCGGCGATAGTAAGCTGAATTTTTTCGCTCATAAAAGGGATTGAATTACTGAATATTATCTTCTCAGATGCCAGTATCCTTCCATTTTCACAAACTATCTCCAAAAAATATATGCCTGAAGCCCAGCGGGGCAAAATGTCGGTAACTCCGGATGAAACCCGGAGAATGATAGAGGATAGATCCTCATAAGCGCGGCATTATGTATTTAATCCTTCCAATCCCTACAATCAGCGTAATCCGCGATAAAAAGTACAGGTAATATCATCATAAGCTGCATTATGTATTTAATCCTTCCAATCCCAACAATCAGCGTAATCCGCGATAAAATCGACGGGTTCCTCTTCAGTGTCGATTGGCTGGCCTTTACGGTGCCCTCGTCCACCGTGGAAGAGGTCCAACAGCAGGTCGGCGGCGACTGGATGGAAATGGAGAAGGGATTCAATGGTTATCCTCGTGCCTGGCTTTGTCTCAGCACGGGAGGGGGAAGCGGGCGCATGGGGACGGGGATGCCTCACCGAGTACGCGAGGTCCACGTCTCTCTGTCCGGTGAGATTGTCTCGGCCTGGGAGCAGGAGAAGGTCCAAGCTCTCTGTCGCTGGATCAATGAGCTCAAGGGCCATGGAACCCGCGTCGATGTCGCCTTGGATGATCG
>JANOEQ010000051.1:0-27232 GCA_031441485.1 Chitinophagaceae bacterium | reverse complement strand
TATTTCCTGCTGATTACAAAAACCAGGTTTTCATTGCAGAACATGGAAGCTGGAATAGAAGTGAAGCGATCGGATATAGGGTAACACTTGTAAAACTGGATGATTCCGGAAAAGCAATTTCCTATTCAAATTTTGCAGAAGGTTGGTTAAGGCCTGGTGGAAACGTAATAGGAAGGCCGGTAGATGTGCAGGTAATGCCTGATGGGGCTTTGCTGGTAAGTGATGATTATTCAGGGGCTGTGTATAGAATAGTTTATAAAAGTTCTTAGTTCACAGTTCTTAGCTGGGCTTGTACTTTTATGGGAAGTGCTTTTATAACTACTTTTTTTAGAATTTGCATGCTTACATTGAACTATAAACTATTTCAGATCCTCACCCCCGAACGAAAGCGGCAGCAATTGACCTGCCTTTTCCAAGATGATCACTTTTCCTTTCATGCCGCTCAGGATAAGCCTGATAGGTTGTTTCATGCGTTCTTCATATTCGGAAATATATTGCCTGCACATGCCGCAAGGGGAAACGGGATGGTTGCTTTCGCCATTTAAATTGTGATACGCTATTGCCATGGTTTCAACAGGAACATTTGTATGGATCATGGCTGCCGAAGCCAGCAATACCCTTTCTGCACAAATACCAACAGGATAAGAAGCATTTTCCTGGTTGGTACCCGCCACCACTTCCCCATTGGCCAGCATAGCGACAGCACCCACATGAAAATTGGAATAAGGGGCATAGGCCTGTTCTGTAATGGTTCTTGCTTCATTCAGCAACCAGGCATCTTTTTCATTTAATTCGCTGATGTCGTTATACACCGCGTAACTAAATTCAAATTTGTTTTCTTGCATACTTTAAGGTAACATTTTACTGTAAAGACACCAAACCCCTCTTCATAGAGGGGCTTGGAAATTTTGCTATTTATTTTACTATACGGAACAATCGTTTCCAACGGGGGCCTCCATCCCAGCTAAACCATATCAGCCAGGCTTTACCTACTATACGGTCTTCCGGAACAAATCCCCAGAAGCGGCTGTCCTGCGACTGGTGACGGTTATCCCCCATCATCCAGTAATAATTCATTTTAAACGTATACTCTTTTACTTCTTTTCCATTTAGAAAATATTTGCCATCCTTTGCATAAAAATCATTTTTCTCATATACCCTTATTGACCGCTGGTAAATACCATAAGTGCTGTCATTTAAAGCGAGGGATGCTCCTTTTTTTGGAATCCATATCGGTCCGTAATTATCCAATTGCCATTTGCTTTTCAGCACATACGATTCCACCGCATACGGGTTGCTCCATTGGTTTTCAAGTATAGGTGTTACCTCTGCAGCTAAACCATTGGCCTTCATTTTTTGGGCTGCATCATAAGTCAGGTTCCATTCGTAGGTATTAGCAGGCAACATGCCGGTACGTTCCCTGTTTTGATAAGTATCCTTTTCAGAATCAATTCCATATTCATCTTTCATGATGTCATCATCAATAGGCTGTCCTTTTGTTACCACCCTGTATGGCATCATAGATTTTGGTGGTGTCTTTTCAGGCACACTGTTAATGTACACCTGCCCATTTACCACTTTTAATGTATCGCCTGCTATACCCACACATCTTTTGATGTAATTATCAGATTTATCAGCCGGGTGAATAGCCAGCGGATAGGTTTCCGGGTCACTTAATATGGCTTTTCTTCCGGCCTCCTCATCAAAATTTCCCAACTCTTTTAGATACTGGTAATACGGATGCAATGACTGACCATCTTCTTTATTTACCACCGTATCTCCTGCCGGGAAATTAAATACAACAGCGTCCCCCCTTTTTACCGGTGAGGCAAACCATCTCATATAAGGAAGCTTTATCAGTTCTGTATAGGATTTTCTGCTTGATCCGAAAGGCAGATAATTATGTACAAATGGAACTGATAATGGTGTATTGGGTATGCGGGGGCCATAGCTCATCTTACTTACAAAAAGAAAGTCCTTGATCAACAGGGTTTTTTCCATGGAACCGGATGGAATAGTGTACGCTTCAAACACAAATGTGCGGATAAGTGTGGCGGCCACTACGGCAAATATGGCGGCATCCACCCACTCTCTCCAGCCTTTTTTCTTATGCTTCATTACGGCTTCAGGCCCGATGAATTTTGGGTCTTGCCTGTAAGCCAGGTAGGGAAAATAAACAGGCCCGGCCAATGATGCACCGGTATGAGCGCCTAAACTAAACTTGCCAAACAACTTTACAAATTCAATAAATATACCCGGGCTGATAAACCATCCCACCACAGGGATAAACTGCCAGAATACCCAATGTTTGGGGCGTTGGGCCAATCCCTGCATTATCCAGGTATTATAAAAAGGTATATAGGCTTTCCAGGGTTGTTCACCGGCCTTGGCAAACAGTTTTGCAATACCAAATGATGGCAGAAAAACAATTAGTGTTCCAATAAGGTAAATAGTAAATAAATGTTGTAAAGGCATGGGCCGTTTTTTAGTACAGACAAAAATATCGTAAATATGTGCTTATCAAAATATTAAAATAAAAAGTTTTGTGAAACGCCTGCCAGTGAAGTACAATAGCCGGTAAATGGGGCATTACGGAAGATAAAAACAGTAATATGGCATTTTATTTTGGCATTACATAACTGTTTACATCTTCTGCTGTAATGCTTTTTCCGGACAGGATCACCAGTCTTTCCACCACATTTCTCAGTTCGCGGATATTACCTGTCCAGTTGTATTGCTGCAATAATCGGATGGCATCAGGGTCCATTACTTTTCGGGCAATGCCATAGTCGGCACAAATATCTGTAAGGAACTGATCCGCCAGCAACGGAATATCATCCCGCCTGTCATTTAATGATGGAACATGAATAAGAATGACACTGAGGCGATGATACAAATCGAGGCGAAAGTTTTTGGCCTCCACTTCTTTAAGTAAATCTTTATTGGTGGCCGCAATTACCCGTACATCCACACTGATATCCTTATCGGCACCCACCCTGGTAATTTTTCCTTCCTGTAATGCCCGCAGCACTTTGGCCTGCGCACTGGAACTCATATCGCCTATTTCATCGAGGAAAAGGGTGCCCCCATTGGCTGATTCAAATTTTCCAATCCTTTGTTTGATGGCAGATGTAAAAGAACCTTTCTCATGCCCAAACAATTCACTCTCTATTAATTCGGTTGGAATAGCTGCACAGTTTACTTCTACTATCGGCCCGTTGGCCCGGTTACTTTTTTCATGTACCCATCTTGCCACCAATTCTTTACCCACCCCGTTATCACCCGTTATCAGGATTCGGGCATCAGTGGGGGCCACTTTCTCTATGGTTTCTTTTATTTTTTTTATTGGGCCCGATTCGCCGATCATTTCCTGCACTTTGCTTACCCTTCTTTTCAGCACTTTGGTTTCTGTTACCAGGTTACTCTTATCCATGGCATTGCGGATAGTAATGAGCAGCCGGTTCAGGTCTGGCGGCTTGGAGATGTAGTCATAAGCGCCTTTTTTTACTGCTTCCACCGCTGTTTCAATATTGCCATGGCCAGATATCATTATGACAGGGATATCAGCATTGATCTCGACTGCTTTTTGCAAAAATTCAATGCCATCCAGTTTGGGCATTTTTATATCGCAAAGCACCAGGTCATAATTCTTTTCTTTAAATTTTTTCAACCCTTCTTCTCCATCCGATGCTTCATCTATTTTATATCCTTCAAAGGATAATATTTCAGTAAGTGTTTTCCGGATTGCTTTTTCATCATCAATGATCAGTATATCAGCCATGCAAATTGTATTTAAGGGTGTAAAAGTAAATGAAAAAGCCCCAACCCCACCTTTAGGGCAATGTCATTTAGTTAAGGAATAAAAGAGTAAAAATCATTGAGTTACGAACCTAAAACAGGTTCTTTGTAATTGACTAAAAAACAAAACTCAATGGTTGAAGCAAATTTAAAGATAATAGAAGAACTAACCTTTTTTTTAAAGACAGTATCAGGGGACAGGGGTATCAGAAAGTTAATGACAAAGGCGGAGGTGGATTTTAGCCGGGACAGAAAATTGCCGATGGGCAGGCTTGCTGGCCTTATAATTAGGGCCTGCTGTTTAACTGTCAAATCCTTGCCGGCCTTAATTTTTGGTTAATTTGTATTTGTCGTATAGCAATTAACGATCGGGTAATAACAAGTAAGCTTGTGTGTAAATTGAGGAAGACAACTTTGATCCGTATTAATTTACAGAGACCTTTGGGTTTGGCTGCGGAGAATCGGCAGACGGGGACGTTAGATGCAGTGAATCGTCAGGCGGAGGCCCCCGAAACAAACCTATCGTGTGGACACATCTTTTAGCAGAACCTTTTTTTAGCACACGGATGACACGGGTTGGACGGATTAACATAGATTATTAATAAAAAGCTGTCCATACTTTGTAATACGGCTGAAATTCAGAGGATTAATACGGATTTATGCTGCTTCGCAGCATTTAGGATTCATTGATCTCCTCTTGATCTTAACAATATTCGGAAAACATCCAATTTCTGATGCGTAGCAGCAGAAAAAATCCGTTAGTATCCGTCATACCCGTCCAATCCGTGTTCAAAAAAATGTGTCCACACGATAGCGAAACAAACGGGGCAGTCAACCGATTACCAGCACCTCGGACACTTACCACTGTATTTATTACCGATGGTAAAGCCCACCATGATTTCATGTGTGCCTTTGCTGACAGTATTCAGTGCTGTGGTGGTAAAGTCGTATGCATATCCCACATTCATTGTATTGCCAACATTAAGACCTGCCATTGCTGCATAACCATTTTCATAACGATAGCTGCCACCCACCCAGGCCAGGTCACGGTATTGCATTTTAATGTTTACCTCGGGTTGAAAATCAGTTTTTGATGAACCCTTAATGTACTTCACCATGATTGAAGGAATGGCATTGAAATCCTCCCCTACAAGAAAACGATAACCAGCCGTTAAAAAAATATGCGGTACCAATCTTCCCTTTGTTAAGAAAGCAGCATCGTCAGTAAACACCAGCTTCTGCGGAATGATCTGCTGGGCAGCAATACCAATAAAATAACTCTTGGAATATAACCAGAGGCCAAAGCCAATATCAGGGCGTATTTTGTTCAGCTCACCACTAAGCGAAACACCGGTGGCCGGATCAAACGGATCACCATTGCCGGTAAAATCCTGCTTGGTCCTGTCGATACTTACATTGGTAATACCGGCAGAAAAACCAGCTGACAGGTTTGTAGTGGGTGTAAGTCCCAGGTGATAAGCATACGTGGCATTGGCTGTAAAGCGGTTAAAGCTGCCCGTTTTATCATTGATGATGGTCATGCCAATACCATGATGCGGTTCGGCAGCTGTATAATTTTCCCAATAATATTTTCCCCTCGGATTTTCCCCCGGCACATCATACGATGTGGCTGAAGTACGGTAATCATTTTTACCGATCGGTGCCTGTATGGACAGGTACATGGTTTTAGGGGCCCCATTCAGTCCCACCCACTGGTCCCGCACACTCATCTTCACGTCAGTATAATTCTCAATGCCGCTGAGTGCAGGGTTGAGAATATAATTATTAAGGATATACTGTGTGTAGTGCGGCCTTTGCTGGGCCATCACCTGCATTACACATACTAACCCCGCGAGAAAAAATATACTTCTTTTCATGACTATATCACATTAACGGATTACGTCCACATAACCAGACATTATTTTTCTGCCATTTTTTGGATTCACAATATAATAATAGGTTCCTACAGGAACCGGCTTGCCATTAATTGTTCCATCCCATGGTACATTATACCCGTCTGAATGGAAGATCAATTGTCCATATCTATTATAAATATCCACTGTTGAACCCGGATAAGTATTCAAATAATCTATTACCCATTTATCATGCACACCATCACCATTGGGACTGAAAATATTTGGAATAGTAGGGAACTTCAGTACTTTAATAAATAC
Source organism: Chitinophagaceae bacterium (assembly GCA_031441485.1). Taxonomy (GTDB): domain Bacteria; phylum Bacteroidota; class Bacteroidia; order Chitinophagales; family Chitinophagaceae; genus JJ008. Next base: position 21,260 of record JANOEQ010000051.1, on the reverse strand, counting down.
CTGGTCATCGTCCTTACAGCCACCGCGGCCGGTAACGGTAAGGGTGAGTGTAATATCATCAATACCATTGATGAACGGGTTCTTAATTGCATTGCTGCCGGCAAAATATCCTGGCAGTGCCGGTGTCCACAGGTAGGTAAGGTCATTTCCTGTCACAATAGGTTCCAGTGATATCTGTCCGCCTTCCAGGATGATCCTGTCCGGTCCTGCATCCACTACCGGGTAAGGATGAACCGTAACCGGTAACGTGAACGTAGTGCTGCGGCAACCAAAACTGTTTACCGTAAATAAGGAAACATTATATGTTTTTGGTGTGCTGAAAGTATAATTGACCGAACTGGTATTTCTTGTATTGCCATCATCCATATTCCAGTTCCACTGTGTGGTGATACCATCCATTGGATCACTGTTATCGGTAAACGTAAAGCTGCCTGCTCCCACGCATACATCGGTTTTATCCACCGTAAATGATCCTTTTGGTTCTGGATGTATGCTATTTACCGGAATAGTAATACTGCTGGTACAACCAGCGCCGCTGGTAATCTGCAGGCTTACACTGAAAGGTCCGGCACTATTATAGATATGTGATGGCCCTGAACCGGTGGAGGTATTGAGTACGCCGCTGCCAGGGTCGCCAAAGTTCCATAAATAAGTAAAGGTGGGCTCAGTACCATCCGGTATTGAAGAGGTGCTGCTGTTAAATACAATATTGGCCGATGGTAAACAAGCGGTAGCCGGGAATGTGAAATTGGGCCTTGGTACCGGATTTACAAAAACAGGTACAGTACGAACTGTACTTCTGCATCCATTACTGGTGGTTACAAACAACCGCACATTATAATTGCCCCATCCGGTAAATGTATGTGATGGGTTTTGTGATGTTGAAGTATTATTAACTCCACTTGCCGGATCACCAAAATCCCAGGTCCAGCCGGTAATAGTACCAGATGCTGCGGGTATGGTGGAAGTGGAACTATTGAAACTAACAGGGCTGTTTTCACAATTTAATGTGGAATACGTGAACTGTGCGGAAGCACTGTCTAATACAGTAATGGTTTTGCTGAGTGAATCTGCACAACCAAAATTGGAAGTGAATTTATATTTGATCGTATAGGTACCCGGCCCGGTTAAAGCAGGATTGAATATACCTGTGGCTGACACACCCGGTCCGCTGAATACGCCGGGAGGGCCTGCCACCCCGCCTACTTCACTGGCCTGTGTTATTTGGAATGGCACGGCATCCAGACAGGCATCCGGCATATTATTGAACTGCACTCTTGGAGCAGCATTAACTGTAACAATGGCTGTTCTATTTGTAAAACAAATTGCACCTGAGTAAGCAATTATTCTGATCGTATAGTTTGCAGGAGTTTGTAAGGTTGGATATTTATGTTTATAAACTCCGTTAAATACAGGAATATCAATTACATCAAAAGCTAATGGTGCCCCGACAACATCCCAGTATATTTCTAATTTGGTAACACTCCCCTGGCTGATAGTGGATTTATTGACCAGGGAAACGGAATCATTTGAACAGAGGCCCGCCAGGTTAGAAATGGTGAAATCCGAAACAGGGTCGGCAGCATTGATAAAAATATCATGGTAAACAGTATCCTTACAACCCAAAGCACTGGTAACAACATGCATTACATTATATAATCCAATAGCAGTATATAAATGTGAGCCGTTCATGGTAGTGGCAAAATTGGCAGCGCCGCTTCCAGGGTCACCAAAGTTCCAGAAATATCCCGCCGGGTCAATAGTACCCACTGCAATTTTACTGGTATCAGTAAATACTGTTGCCGCATCATTGATACAAACTTCCGGAACCATAAATCCGGATTCAGGGCGGTTGTTAATGGTAACAGGTATACTGGTAACAGGATTGCTTATACAGCCTTTATCATTAGTTACAGAAAGCGAAACCGTATAAGAGCCTGCAGCAGCAAACGTATGCGACGGATTTTGCAAAGCAGATACATTATTGGCGCCGCTGCCCGGGTCTCCAAAGTTCCAAGCCCAGGTGGTGAGGGCGCCCACATTTGGTGTTGATAAATCGTTAAAGCCAATAACCCTGGTCTCGCAGGAAGGGATGATAAAACTAAAATTACTGGTGGGCAATGGATTAACAGTAACAACTGCTGAACCTGTTTGTGCCTGGCTGCATAATGTAGCAGTACCGTCCAGCACGCTGATAAGATTGTATGTAAACGTACCTGCTGCTGCAGTAGGTACAGGAATAGAAACAGTATTTCCGCTAACGGTGCTTACAGTCAGATTGGGCCCGCCATTAATAGTATATGTAAAGGTATAAGGCGCAGATGTACCGGCACCTGTAAATGTAACTGCCGGAGATGGTGCATTAACACAAACCTCGGTGGTTCCGGCAATACTGGCCGTTGGCAAGTCATTTACTGTTACAATTACAGTACCTGATTGTGGTTGGGAGCACAGGGTTGAACTTGCCTCCTGCACACTTATCAGGTTATAGGTAAACGTACCCGCTGTGGTGGTGGGTGCAGCTACAGTAATTGAATTACCAATCGTGGTGGTTACTGTCAGATTAGGCCCGCCATTTATAGTATAGGTAAATGTATACGGTGCAGTAGCAGCTCCGCCGGTAAACGTCACGTTTGGAGAAGGTGCATTTTTGCAAACAGTTATAGTTCCTGAAATAGAAGCAGTGGGCAATGGGTTAACAGTAACGGCCACACTGCCGGTTTGGCTTTGCAAACAGGATACAGGGCCTGAACTTTGCACACTTACCAGGCTATAGGTAAATAATCCGGCAACGGTTGTGGGTACAGGCACTGTAACAGAGTTACCGGATATTGTAGTAACACTTTGGTTGGGGCCGCCGTTTATGTTATACATAAAAGTATAGGGGGCCACGCCAGTTGCGCCGGTAAAAATAATATCCGGAGATGGGGCGTTTACACATACAGCTGTATTTCCTGCAATGCTTGCGGTAGGCAACGGGTCTACAATTACTGTTGCAGCGCCGGTTTGCGCCTGGCTGCACAATGCAGATGTTGCATCCACAACACTCACCAGGTTATAAGTAAATGTTCCTGCAGCACCTGTTGGCACAGCAAGGGAAACAGAATTTCCGATGACCGTAGTAATGGTAAGATTGGGACCACCATTAATAGTATAGGTAAATGTATAAGGAGCGGTTGTGCCTGCACCTGTAAATGTTACAAATGGAGAAGCCGCATTCCTGCATACTTCTGTGGTACCTGCAATAAATGCTGTTGGAAGCTCATTAACAGTAATAGTAGTGGTGCCGGTTTGTACCTGGCTGCAGATGGTGGAACTGGCATCTGCAACACTGACAAGGTTATAAATAAATACGCCGGCAGTTGTTGTAGGTGCGGGTACAGTTACCGTGTTACCGATTACAGTTGTAATGTTTTGATCAGGCCCGCCATTAATATTATAGGTAAAAGTAAATGGCGCCTGGCCCACTGCACCGGTAAAGGTGACGAGGGGTGAAGCGGCATTTCTGCAAACTGTGGTTCCGCCGGCAATTGAAGCTGTCGGTAAAGGGTTTACTATCACCGTTGCACTTCCGGTTTGCGCCTGCGAACATAATGTTGAGCTGGTATTTTTTACACTCACCAAATTATATATGAAAGTTCCGGCTGCATTTGTGGGTGCTGAAACTGTGACAGTATTTCCGGCAATGGTGTTAACAGTCAGATTGGGGCCGCCATTAATGTTATAAGTAAAGGTATAAGGAGCTGTACCATCAGTGGCAGTAAAAGTAATGTCAGGATTAGGTGCATTCAGGCATACAGCAGTATTACCACTGATACTTGCGGATGGTAAAGGAACAACAGTTACCTGTTTCATTATCTGCGCACTTATACAACCCGGTGTGGTAATAGTGGAGAATGTAACATTATATGTACCGGGTCCTGAGAAGGTATGGGTTGGGTTTTTCAATCCTGAAATGTTAGCTGCCCCGCTGGCCGGATCACCAAAATCCCAATTCCAGATATAGCTGGGCCGGGGGGTGGTTGTAGCATCGAAGAATTGTACCTGTTCAAGAGCGCAACCACCTACAACAAAATCAAAATCTGCGAAAGGCGGTTCGAAAACATTTAAATCAAAAGGTATTTCCTGCAGGTTTCCGCATCCGTCTGTGTTTGGAGAGTAGACCCGTATTTCAACAGGAAACGAGCCGCTTATATTCAGAGTATATAAGGTGGGCAGGGAATACCAGTACAATGTTTTTCCATTTACAACTGTTGTTGAGTCTGGCCCTCCTGGTCCGGGGGTGCAGGTTGTATAAATTTGAGTAGGCGGCGCTACAGGGGGTCCGGGAAGTAAAGTCAAATCCCATTGTAATGAATCTGCGCAATAAGGTAATGAAACTTTAAACCTGAAAGGGGATCCTTTGCAAACAGAAGGCGTCGGTTCAATTCCATATTGGGTAGAAACTCCAATTTGCTGATAAAGGTCTTTAACATTTGCGCCGGCTGAATAACCATAAGTTTCAGCATTTCCATAGCCATAAGCAAGTGCATTAAAACCTGAATCTGACGCCAGTCTGTGGTTACCTGCTGTAACATTCGGAAGATATAAATATGAATAATTGGGGTCTTGCGGATGAACAATCCAGGCTGCCACCGGAACAGGATTGCCATCAAAGAGAAATGAGGATTGACCGGTTCCTGTTCCGGTACCAGAGGCGTCATTTCTTATAATTATATGGAGATGGTGCTGATGAGTGCCTCCTACTGTCAAAGGAGAACTCACCAATGTTACATTATTGATATTTTGTTCAACGGGGTTCAGCACAATCATATCAGGGTCATACGGATTCTGAGGTGTTGGACAATTTTGTGATGTGAAATATTGTGCCATTGAAATGGGAATGTCCGATTCAATCAGATTAGGAGTGTTATTATAAAATTGATAAAAGTTATTAGTAAATGATGCCGCAGGAATCAAAACGCCATTCAGATAAACATTAGAAAGCGGGTCACTTCTCATTATCCGATAATGGTTAAAAAGTCTTCCGGAACTTGGCACGGTCAAAAACTTTTTTCCCCAAGAGGCTACAGGATAAAGCTGTTGATACAGGTTATCAGCACTTCCCCCATTACAAGAAGGTGGACTGCCGATTGATATCTTCCCGCTTCCAGAAAAGACTGCAATGCGTTTACAGCCACCGCCGGCTGAAGCAACTGATTTTACTTTCGTTCCGGATAAATCCACACCGCTATTCCCTGCTGTAGTGCCTAAAACCTGGTAAATCTCTCCCTTATTAAGCGTAACAGTATTTACTGAATTAGCAGCCCATCCGCCTGCAGTGGCTGCAGTAGGGGTTATTTCAACACTTGTGTTATCCTCAACTGCGATTATTGTAATATATGAGCTGGCATTGGCTTCATTTGATAACTGTGTAAAACTGGATGCATAATATTCCTTTCCCAACACATTCGTTGGTAAGCACAAACTGGCAGCACTTGCCTGGCTCCTGGTAATAAATGAATAGACCACTATTGGTTTTACAGCAGTAACGTGTACTGTTCTGTTAACAGTAAGGCCATCTGTACTAATAAAGTAGGCATTAGGTATGCTAACAGGTATAACCTGGTTTGCAGCAATGGCTCCTGTTTGTATTGTTACACCCCCATAAATTTCTACTGTATACGTTGTTGCTACGTCTGAAGTAAGGTACAATGTCATAGCTGGAGTACCACCATTTACCATACCCACATGATAACAATAGGCCAGCCAAAACTCCTTCCCTTTATTGGAAAAGTCCTGAGCGTTGGAGGCATAATTAAAACTCAGCAGAAATGTAAAAAGTAAAACAATAATTCTTGTGATACACGTTCTTTTTATCATTATTTAATAAATATTTTTTTTGTTCCAATCTCTCCATCCTTATACTCTATTCTAAAAATTAAGAACATATTTGTCTCTTTTAATTTAAATGAAAAAGAGTTGCTTGAAATTTTATCGTACACATACAATAACTTTCCATCAATTGTATAAACTGATAAGGCCTTAATTATCCTTTCCGAATGTATATCAGTAAAGCCTAAATTTGTTTTTATTACAAAATTCATTGTGTTGCGACTTCCTTCGGAAAGAGTATTAGTTGAGTTTTTTGATTGTCTTCCATCAGTAGTACCGCCACCGCCATCAATTAAAGAAGAATTGGGTCTTGTATCAAATACTAATGACTTATCCTCATTTGTAAAACCATCTGAAGTTCTCAGTGATTCAGAACATACAAGACTCTTATCTACACTATTATCTATAGCATATTGAATAGATACCGATTGCATGTTAATCAAATTTGAATTAAATACCTGAAAATCGTTTCTCGCATTAGTAGTAACAGTTTTGCTAATACTCTGTAGTGGTATAGTTTCTTTGCAATCTGATTCAAAAATTTTCCAATAATAAAATTTATTTTGGTCATTCACATTGCCAGGAAATCGTTGTGCGTAACCTGTAATAGATTCAGTAACATAATCAACATCAAAGTTAAAGTCGTTTCCCATCCCAACCCCAAAAGGAGGAAACGGAACCCTAAGTGGATAAAAATCGCTTTTTATCGGGTCACCTGTATTGACATCAAATTGACCCAAATAGTATCTGTAACCTGACGAGGGAAGACTTCCTCGTTTCATTCCCATAATACTTATTTTACTACTTGATATTATTGCGTTATTATGTCCATTTAGCGAACTTCTGTTTCCTGCGTTGGGTAAAATTTGCAAATTAGGATGCGAATATGACTTGACCCATTGAGGGATCATAAATACGCCAAATTTGGCTATGATAAAGTCATTGCTATTATTAATCATTCGCATTGCCAAAAGTGGAGCTCCGTCATATGTTCCAAAACTCCAATCACTAACTTCCTCTGAAGTTACATTCACTTGAGAAACGTCAAAATGATAAGAAGTCGGGTTGGGATGTGGATAATAAAAGATATGACATACTTTGGGTACATCTGTTCCATTTCCATTTATCCATCCACCCAACTCAAATCCACCCAAAGGGTCACCTCCAATAATCTGACGCATTGACAGTGAAGATGATGTCGGATTTGTTGGATTGTAAATTTCGCTTACTTTGTTTACTCCAGTTGAAAGGTTTATTTGTAAAACAATCGATTTTGTAAGTGGTAGGCTGGAGTTAGCTCTATTAACTGTGAAACCAGCCAAATACAAAACTCCAAATTGGTCCATCATATCCGTAGGAACGAAACGACCATAATTATTGTAAAACCCATCAATTTTTTTTGAATAAACAATATTTCCATTTACGGGGTTTAATTTAAAGAGAAGAGTCTCGTACTGTGGACTCCCGTTAGGATCTGTTATTTTTTCCCCTAAGGCATATAGAAATCCGTCAAACCCAAAACATACCTTATACAAATAGATTCCAACATTGCTAACTCCTGATGAATAAGAAGAATTATAAATAATATTATCGTTTAGATCGAATTTTATTATACCCGTTTTAACATCCCCAGTTGATGTACTTTTAAAGCCATACAATACAATTTTTTGTACCCCACCACCATAATCATATGTTTTAATATCATAAACATAATTATCAAATGCAGAATTTAGGTTAATTACCGATAAATCTTGGGATTTAAGAGAATGCGCACAAAAAATGAACGAAATAAGCAAAATAGTTAGTTTCATAAGTAGTTAGTTGAAGTTAAAAATAAGGTGAGGATATAGTCTTTCTAACCACAAACAATGGCAAGTACCCATACTTGGTTGGTAGATTTTTCTCATGTAGTTGTCCAATATCCAGTTAGTGTAGAAAGAGGAGACGAATTTAATGAAAACAATTTGAAATACTTAGCGGGTGCTTCAAAATCTGCATAAACTGGTTATAACTGTAAAACTACGATACTGATACAGCATAGCTGTGTTCTTTCGCTTCATGCCATCAGTTGAATACAGACGCAGGCAAAATAGAATAATAAGAGGGCACAAGCGATTTCAAATTAGAGGCAATACAGTATAATAATATACAATTCATTCTTTTATCTGGTTTAAAAGTTTATCAAACACTTGCTATTAATTAATTATCAATACTATAGTTAAAATATTCAAATACTTTTTGCCGAAATAACAAAGAAGCCTTTTCATGGGTAATCTCTGCAAATTATTTGCTTATTTATATTTCAATAAACAACATAAAATATTGTTTTACAGTAAATAAACACCAATAATAATATGCCCATTTTTAGTAAGGCTATTTGATTGGAATCCCCGGCTAAATACTAAGTATATTTGTATTAAATTAGTCCCTGCATCCGGCTGCCGGTTACCCAGGGGCTTTAATATTGGGCAGAAAGCGGCATGGTTCGGTAACCACCATATCAGTCAAATGCTGGCAGACGGTTCCGGCTCTTTCCTTACGGTATGGTGGAAATAGATGAAACATACCCGGACGGGAAGCTTGCCGATATGAACAAAACCAAAAGAAAGCGAATAAATGATGCCGGAATAGATAACAAAAACCCTGGTAATAGGTATGGCGGAAAAGGACGGCTAAGCCAAACTACAGGTAACAGATAAAAAATCATTCAAAACAATCCATCTCTCACACCCCCACAATACCAAAAACATGGTATTTATTAAATAATAGTAAAAAGCGAAGAGCGAAGATTTATTAGTTAATTGTTTTCTTTTGGTATTCATTTTTTTAATAATTTTATCCTGCTTTACATTCTTGTCCAGGCCGAAAGGCCTGCCACTTCCATTGTAGCAGGCTTTTCCATGCCTGCTACATTCTAATGATATGCGGTTCTGAACCCCCGTGCAGGTTGGTAATAGACCTGCTGCCTGGACAAGGTGTAAAGCAACGGGACAGGCAGGACCGTTTTTTTCTGCCTACCACCTTATCCCCGCTGCCATGCCTTACCCAGAAAACAATCAGCCCAACCCGGCCCAAATCAAACAAGCCCTGCTGCTAAACAATGAACAACTTTTTGCCCTGGATGAATTAATTGCCACCGGCGAAGCTGTATTTAACATTATCCGCTTCTCCGAACTGGACCCTGGCATCAAAGACGCCTTCTACCAACTGGAAAAACAGTTTACGTTTTATGCAAATTTGTTAATGGGGGAAGGCTGCACAGGACTATAATATATATATCACTGGATTTTCGCCAAAAATTCTCTTTTTAGCCCCAAATTAATCGATCTGATCCGGTTTTTATTACAGGATACAGATAATCAGGCATTTATCAATTGGTGGTCCTTCCTTTTTCACCGTTACACAGGTTATTTTTCGCCGTTACGGGTTTCGTTTGGCCGTTACGGCTTTCGTTTGGCCGTTACCGGTTTCGTTTCGACGTTACCGCGTTACTTTTCGCGGTTACGGGTTTCGTTTCGCCGTTACCGGATTACTTTTCGCCGTTACGGGTTTCGTTTGGCCGTTACGGCTTTCGTTTCGCCGTTATCGGGTTTCGTTTGGCCGTTACGGCTTTCGTTTGGCCGTTACCGCGTTACTTTTGGCCATTACGGCTTTCGTTTGGCCGTTACCGGTTTCGTTTCGGCGTTACCGCGTTACTTTTCGCGGTTACGGGTTTCGTTTCGCCGTTACCGGATTACTTTTGGCCGTTACGGGTTTCGTTTGGCCGTTGCACAAAATTTTCGGCCGTTGTCGGGCATTGTTTGGCCGTTGCGCAGAATTTTCGGCCGTTGTCACGCATCATTCTGAAAATACCTTCTTTTCGGGGGGTAAGTTACCGGAACGGAATTCCGGTGTCCGGCCTGAATCGTCGCTGCCACCATCCCTTTCAGGAATGTTAAAGGCTGTAAAGAAAATGCAGGAAATAAAACTATCATCTATTAACTATCATCTATTATCTATCCTCTTATATTTAACGTATGAAAAGACAATCCATTTGCCGTTCCATTTTCGGGGCCCTGGCAGTGCTCTTTATCTCCTCCTGTTCGCTGGAAGAACCCACGTTCAAAGGCATAGAAAACGTGCAAATGGGAAAAATGGGGGTCAAAGAATCCACTTTTACCATGGACCTCCATTATTTTAATCCCAACCGGTCGGGCCTCAAACTGAAAAAAGCGGAAGGCGATGCCTGGATGGACGGCGACTATTTGGGCCACTTTACCATGGACACGCTGATCAATATTTCCGGCAACAGCGATTTTCTGCTGCCGGTAAAATTTAAGGCTGAAATGGCCTTACTGCTGAAAAATTCCATGTCGGCCATGCTCGGCAAAGAATCCCTGCTAAAAGTGGAGGGGAAAGCCCGGGTGGGCAAAAGCGGTATTTATATCCGTTATCCTATACGGTATGAGGGAAAACATAACCTGGGGGAGCTGCTGAAATGATTGCTGCCTGATTAGTTAATTGGTTTATTAGTTAATCGGGGCATTGGTTAATCAGTATGAACTATTACACAATAAGACTCTCCCTGATTAACTAATAAACTATTTAACCTTTAATTTTGTGCAGGCGGTGGCGGTGGTGGAACTTTAGGCTTGGGATGGCCTCCCCCATCAACAAATTTCTTACAAGTTTTGGGAAGCCTGTTATACATATCTTCTGTGGCAGGTATATCATCTGCATCATAGCCGCAATTGGCAATGGCTGTTTTTATCTGTTCAATATCGGTGCGGTCGGAAACGTATTTTACCTTGGTCTCCCCTTTACGGAAGTTTACATTTATTTCAAACACCCCATCATAGCGCTTCAGGTAGGTTTCTATTCTTACTTTACAGCTTTCGCATTGTGCAGTTGGCGTTTTAATAATGGCCGTCTGCACTGCTTTTATTTGGGCATTGCCTCCTATTGATAAAGCAAGAACAGCTATCGTAGCGAAAAAGATCTTTTTCATATCAGGTCAATATTAAGGTACAAAATGGTTGTTATACAAATATTCAATACTCAATATACAATAATCAATAGATCAACGCATCCATCCCGCCGGGTCATCTCTGCATTTTAACAGTATTACAGATTAATAACGGAAAATATTGTTCTTTAGTTCACCAGTTCCTCCCTTTGGGGAGGTTAGGAGGGGTTCTTCCATCCCGCCGGGTCATCCCTCCATTTTAACAAAACATCCTGCTGATCGGCTGATACAATTCCTTTCTGCACTGCAGATTCTATCAGGGTTGGATAATCCGTTAATGAATAACAGGTCAAAGATGCATTGGCAAAGGCTTCGGTTGCAACTGGAAAATTGTATGTAAAAATTGATACCATCCCCATCACCTCCAATCCCTGCTGCTTCAGTACTTCCACTACCTGCAGACTGCTTTTGCCGGTGGAAATAAGGTCTTCAATCACCACCACCTGCTGTCCTTTTTCATAATACCCTTCAATCTGGTTGCCCAGTCCATGTTCTTTAGGCTTTGGCCGTACATAGATATAAGGCAGCTTCAACTGGTCGGCTGCCATTGCACCCCAGGCAATACCTGCTGTGGCTACTCCGGCCAGCATCTGTGCATCAGGAAATTTTTCGAATATCACATTACACATTTCCGACTTGATAAAATCCCTGGTATAGGGAAAGGAAAGAACTCTTCTGTTGTCACAATAGATCGGGCTTTTCCATCCGCTGGCCCATGTAAATGGCGCTGAGGGACTTAATTTTACTGCATTGACCTGGAGTAATTTTTCGGCTACGGCTTTGGCATCTGTCATGCGGCGAAGGTAAAATAATTAGTTTGACGGTTAATTGGTTAATTGGTTAATTGGGCCTTGCTACTTTAGGTTTTCCGCAGCAGTGCCACATTTCTGAGTTAATCAGTTTATTAGTTAATTGGTTTATTCGGCCTTGCTACTTTGGGGTTTCCGCAGCAGTGCCGCATTTCTGATAAACAGGTTTACCAATTAACTAATAAACCAATTAACTATTTCCTCGTAACTTTCCTTTTATAGTATAATTATGCATCTCAAAATCTACTTCAACAATAAGCCTCTTTTTCTCTGCGATGCCGTGGATGAAATAATAGAGCCGTTTATTCATAATGATGATGCCGTTTTTATTGACGAACTGGATCCGCACACCGTAAAGTCGATGATTCATGAAATGCAACTGGAGAAAGTTCATGCCGGTGTGTTCTTTCATCCTAACCTGGAAGAATTGCGAAAAGCTTTTTATAAAAAATTTACGATTATACAGGCAGGCGGCGGGCTGGTGCAAAATGAAAAGAAAGAATTGCTGCTGATACACCGGAGAGGCCATTGGGATTTACCAAAAGGCAAATTAGACAAGGGAGAAAAGATAGAAGGCTGTGCTGTACGGGAAGTGGAAGAAGAAACCGGGCTTCGCAATGTACTACTGCTCGCCCCGCTGCTGATCACGTACCATACCTATCATGAAGGCACCAAATTTATACTAAAAGAATCGCATTGGTACACCATGAAAGTAAGCGGGCCACAAAAACCGGTACCACAAACGGAAGAAGATATTCATGAAATAAAATGGGTGAAGGCCGTCGACCTTACCCCTTATCTGAAAGAAGCTTTTCCTTCTGTTACCGATGTATTAAAGGCTTGGCTTCAGGGATGATGATTCTTTTCTTGGTATAATTGCCACGGTAAGGCGGCTTACGCATACCATCTTTTCCAATTCATCATAAATCTTTATATCCCATACATGGGTATTGGTGCCAAGATGTAATGGAGTGGCGATGCCAGTCACAAATCCTTCTTTTGCACTTCGTATATGGTTGGCATTAATTTCCAGTCCCACACAATAGAATTTAGCATGATCCACCACCATTGCCGATGCCACACTGCCAATGGTTTCGGCCAGCACACAGGAAGCTCCGCCATGCAGTAATCCATAGGGCTGTTTGGTTCGATGGTCTACCGGCATTTTGGCTTTCATAAAATCAGGGCCGACTGCCACCCATTCTATACCTAAAAATTCACCCATTGAACCTTTACCCAGCTCACCGAAATCACTGATTCCCAAATCCTGTTTAAACCAAATTGACATAAAATAATTTTAAGACAGTTCAAAACTAACGGGTTTGTTCTTCACATAATACTTTTCATCCACCACACTGGCATTTATAAAAACAGTTCCATCTTTTTCCAGCATACCGTATCCTTCATGTATATGACCAAATATATGATAGGCCGGCTTAACCTCTGCTATCCTTTTTAACAGGTCCTGGCATCCAACAACTTCATCGCTCACCGTTCTGTCCAATATTCCATAAGCAGGGCCATGTGTTACCAATATGTCCACTTTATCAGGAATCAAGTCCCAGTGTTTCCGTATTTCAGCGCCCCGTATCCTGTTGAATGCCCAATCGAAAAACCAGGGGGTAATGGGTGAACCCCATATTGTAATTCCTTCAATAGTTATTCCTGTATCATTCAGGTAGATCACATTTTCGGGTATCAATTTAGAAATATCAGTGTCACTGTTTCGTTCAAAAAAGAAATCATGGTTGCCGGCAATGAATATCTTATAGGTATATGGCAATGCTGCAAACCAATTCAGGAAATCAGTTACTTCCTTTTCTCTGCCCATACGTGACATATCACCGGCATGAATAATTATATCTCCGGGGGGCAATTCAATTTCTGCATGCTTGGCATGGGTATCGGAAATAACAACAACCTTCAATGTTTATTTATTAATTAATGATTGATAGACCACTTCCGGTAAAAAAGGACTGGCATTTCCCCCATTCCTGATAATATCCCTGACAATGGTGGATGCTACAGATGTGTATTTTGGTTCACCGGTAAGGAAAACGGTTTCGATGGTTTTATCCAATGTTCGGTTGGCATCCGCAATGGTTTTTTCATATTCAAAATCACTGACATAGCGTATACCCCGGAGAATAAAATTGGCCCCGATCTTTTTACAAAAATTAATGGTCAGCCCCTCATACACGGCGCCTTCCACCCTGTCCTCATCCTTATAAATTTCTTTGATCCATTCCAGCCGCTGGGCCGGGGAAAACATAGGGGCTTTTGCAGTATTGATACCGATTCCCACCACTATCCTGTCAAACAAAGGCACTGCCCGGTTGATAATATCAACATGACCAAGAGTAAGCGGGTCAAATGTGCCCGGGAAAAGACAAATACGCATTGTTGAGATTTTTGATTGCAGGTTTTTGATTTTTGATTGTCCTCAATTCAAAATCTAAACCCAAAAATTCTGCTGTCATTAATTTCTGCCCGACAAGAGATACAGTACTGCCATTCTCACCGCCACACCGTTTTCCACCTGCTGCAAGATAATTGATTGTTTACTGTCCGCCACATCACTGTCCAGCTCCACGCCCCGGTTGATAGGGCCGGGATGCATGATCACAATTTCCTTATGCAAACTGTCGAGCAGGCTCCGGTTGATGCCATAGGCCAGGCTGTATTCCCGCAGGGAGGAAAATAATACCTGGTTTTGCCGTTCCAGTTGTATCCGCAGCACATTGGCCACATCACACCATTCCAGTGTTTCTTTCAGGTTGTAGCTCATATTTACCCCCAGTGCTTCCTGTATGTACTTTGGTATAAGTGTCGGCGGCCCGCATACGGTTACTTCTGCACCCATTTTCTTTAGCAGGTATATATTACTTTGTGCCACCCGGCTGTGCATGATGTCGCCGATGATGGCCACTTTTCTTCCTTCTAAGGAACCTGTTTTTTCTTTTATAGAAAAGGCATCCAGCAGGCCTTGCGTGGGATGCTCATTAATGCCATCGCCGGCATTGATGATAGCAGCAGGGATATGCTGTGCCAGAAAATGGGGGGCGCCGCTGGCACTATGCCGCATCACCACCATATCCACTTTCATGGATAAAATATTGTTGACCGTATCCAGCAGTGTTTCACCTTTTGCCGCAGAAGAAGAGGAAGCCGCAAAATTGATCGTATCAGCGCTGAGTCTTTTTTCAGCCAGTTCAAAGGAGAAGCGGGTACGGGTGGAGTTTTCGTAAAAAAGGTTGACGATTGTTACATCCCGGAGGGAAGGAACTTTCTTTACCGGACGTTGTAAAACTTCTTTGAATTGATCTGCGGTAGACAGAATAAGGGAAATATCTTCTTTGGTGAGATGTTTAATGCCAAGCAGATGTCGAGTGGATAGTTGCATTAAAGGGCGAAATTATAGGATTTTAGCCACGAATTTCACGAATGGCACAAATTAATACAGGAAAATACAAATTAGCTGGCTCTAAGCACTGCCACCTTCTTTAACCACGAATTGCACGAATGGCACAAATTAATACAGAAAAATACAAATAAGCTGGCTCTAGGCACTGCCACCTTCTTTAACCACGAATTTCACGAATGGCACAAATTAATACAGAAAAATACAAATTAGCTGGCTCTAAGCACTGCCACCTTCTTTAACCACGAATTTCACGAATGGCACAAATTAATACAGGAAAATACAGATGACTATAGGGTAATAAGTACTACTTCTTTATTCACCAATTTCACTTTGTCTTTTTTATTCGTTTCCACCGTCACCCCCACATAATCGGCCTGTATGGGGAATTGCCGGTGTTCTTTCCTGTCCACCAGTACACAGAGTTCCACTTTGGCGGGGCGGCCATAGTCCAGCAGCACATCCAGTGCGGCTTTAATGGTGCGGCCGGTAAACAGTACATCGTCAATAAGGACCACCGTTTTATTTTCAATGGCAAAAGGGATATTCATGGTATCCGGCACCAGTATTTCCTGGCGGATATCATCGCGGTAAAAAGTGATATCCAGTTGTCCGTATTGAATGGCTGTATCCGGAAGCAGTTGTTGAAGTTCAGCCAGTATATCATTAGCCACAGTGACGCCGCCCTGCTGAATACCAATAATAATCACATCAGTAAATGCCGGGTGCCTCACTGATATTTCCAGCGCCAGTTTTTTGATAACTTCTGAAACCGCTGACTGTATAAGAATTGCTTCCAAGGCTGAATAGTTTAAGTTAATACTTCGTAAAAATAAAAAAAGCTGCCCGATAAAAGGCAGCTTTTTAAAAAATAGCTGATTAATTAATTAGATTGTCCAAAGAAATAGCCAACACTCAGGCCGAAATAGCTTGTTTTAAAAGAAGTTTTGTCTTCCGGCGATAAATTTGAAAAGCCCATATTATAAGAAGCTTTTACAAATACTCCATTGCTCAATCTATAACCGGCAAATACATTTCCACCGAATTCTAATCCTTTCAGATGTGCTTTATCATCTGTTGCATCTTTTTTGCCGTCAAATTTGATGTCTGCATTATCCGTGGCTGTGGTTGTTTGTGTGGGGAATCCGGTAGCTTCAATCGTAGTGGTTATGGTAGAATTAGTTTTACCACCCAGTCCAAGGCTGATAACAGGGCCTAAACCTGCAAAAAAGCCACTGCCATCTTCTGATGACGCTGTGTAAGCGATGTTCAGCGGTACTTCCACAAAATAAGGTTTAACATCTCCATTGATTGCTATAGTGGTTTTGCCAAAACCAAAATCTGTAACCGTTGATGATTCAAACTTGCCTCCTTTTGCGATAAAATTTAACTCTGGCATAAATGAAATCTGGTCTGATATACCAACCTGAACGATGCCGCCAATCTTATAACCAAAAAGGGATTTGCTGCCATCCTGTTCTACACCATCAACTTCGGATTTTGCACTGGCAAGGTGTCCGCCGGCCTGTAAGCCAACCCGAACCTGGCTATATCCGGTAACTGTTATTAACGTTGCAGCTGCTAAAAAAATACTGATCTTTTTCATAAAGTTTGTTTTTTGATTTAAAAAAGCAAAACTATTCCTGAACCACTAAAACAAAACTTAATCAAGCATAATATTTTCTTAAAATAACATGCTCCACAGTATTATCTTTCTTTAATAAATTATCAGGCTTCCTGCATAAACGGATAGCCATAATCCGTTGGCGGGTTAAATGTTTCTTTGATGGTTCTTGCGCTTAACCAGCGATATAAATTTAAGATAGAACCTGCTTTGTCATTTGTGCCACTGCCCCTGGCGCCACCAAATGGTTGTTGCCCCACTACAGCACCGGTGGGTTTATCATTGATATAAAAATTACCAGCTGCATTGCGCAGTTTATTGGTGGCGAGTTCGACAGCGGCCCTGTCTTTAGCAATAACAGCACCTGTTAATGCATAAGGGGATGTGGAATCAACAAGCTCCAGTGTTTTTTCAAAACTATTAGCAGGATAAATGTATACGGTCAGTACCGGCCCGAAAATTTCTTCACACATCGTTACATACTTTGCAGTTTTAGCTTCGATAACAGTAGGATGTACAAACCATCCTTCCCTGCTGTCGCATTTTCCTCCCACCCATATCTCTGCTTTCGGATCTTTCTTTGCGTTGTCTATATAACGTTTGATGCTATTGAAACTTTTTTCATCGATCACCGCATTCACAAAATTGGTAAAATCTTCAACGGTTCCCATTTTGAAACTTTTTATACCGGCGATGAGTTTCTTCTTTACTTCTTCAGCGATATTGGAAGGGATATACGCCCTTGATGCAGCAGAACATTTTTGTCCCTGGAATTCAAAGGCACCTCTGAGCAATGCAGTAACCACCACATCAGGGTCAGCGCTTTTATGGGCCAGTACAAAATCTTTACCGCCGGTCTCCCCCACTATCCGGGGATATGATTTGTAATTGGGCATGTTTTTACCAATCGTTTCCCACATATTATTAAACACACCTGTTGATCCGGTAAAATGCACACCGGCAAAATCACGGTGATTGAAACACACCCGGCCAATTGTGGGGCCATCTACATATATCAAATTGATAACACCATCCGGCAGTCCCGCTTCTTTTAATATGCGCATTGTCATCTGCGCCGCATATATCTGTGTATTGGCTGGTTTCCATACCACCACATTGCCACACATAGCCGCAGAGGTGGGCAGGTTGCCCCCGATAGCTGTAAAGTTGAAAGGGGTAATAGCCAATACAAATCCTTCCAGCGGGCGGTACTCCATACGGTTGTGCATACCGGGACTGCTGATGGGTTGTTGTGTATAGATGTCTGATAAGAAATGTACATTGAAACGTAAGAAATCAATCAGTTCACAGGCAGCATCAATCTCAGCCTGGTAAGCATTCTTGCTTTGTCCCAGCATGGTGGTACCGTTCATGTAAGGGCGATACTTAGTAGCCATCAGGTCGGCTGCTTTTAAAAATATACCTGCCCTGTTTTCCCAACTGGTATTGGCCCAGCTTTCTTTGGCGGTGAGTGCTGCCTCTATTGCCTGCACCACATGTTTTTCTTCCCCGGCATGAAAATAACCAAGTGTATGTTTGGTTTCATGTGGCGGATGCATAGCTACTTTTTTACCTGTTCTTACTTCTTTGCTGCCAATGTACATGGGTACATCAATCTCGCTGCTTTTTAACTCAGCTAACACTTCTTTTAAGCGTTTCTTTTCAGGTGAACCGGGGGCATAACTTAATACGGGTTCGTTTACTGGCATGGGGTAAGAGAAGGTTCCGGTATGCATAATCTATTTTGTTTGATTATTAATTTTTTTAAAAATACTCTTTTTTATCTTTGGCCATGTTTTTCCCATAAGACAGACCGGTTCTTTTGTTTCTTCCGCTTCTTTAAAATAAGTCAGCATTTTTGAAACAGCAATCGCAAGATTTTCTTCATACCGTGAGCTATAGTATGAAGCAATTTCTTCGATATTAAAAATATCAAGCAACCTGTCTATATCCCAAAAATCTTTTTTTGTAGCTCTCCTTGAAATAGCTAAAACTTTTGATGCAGCTATATCCGCAAGGCTCCAAAGCCTTAATCCATCTTCTACTACCAAAGAATTAATCAGGGGACGGGGATGTTTGCAGATATCGATTTTAACACCGTCAATGAATGAAAATACTCCTAACCGGTTTTTTTCAGAAGAAATTATGCTAATTCTATCTCGAAATTTTTTTTTCAATCTTCCCCTCATTGCCGGTATATCAAAATTTTTAATGGAAAAAAGATCAAGATCAATAGATTTTCTGTGTCCCAGCATCAACGAAAGTGCTGTACCCCCAACTAAAGAAAAGTCAGCCAAAGGTTTAAAAGACATCAGCTCTTTTAGTAAAGCGAATGTGTGCTCTTCGACTGTTTGTTTGTAAAGCATTTAAATTTTCTGATTGGAATATTGTAATATAGAGAAAGAAAATTCAATGTCTCCGGCTCTATATACTTAAATTTAATAAGTTCACTTTTAATTTTGGTATCACCGTAATATCTTCTTATTTGTCTGATACTGTCAAAATCACCTCTTTCAAAGATCCTCGTTATAATAAAGCCTGCGTAGCGTTCAAAATCTTTTTCATTGATTGTTACATCCCAAAAAAGGCTTTTATCCAATACCGGTTTTTGCTTTCGCATCTTTAAAGTTAAGATTTTTAGCTTTGCGCTTCTTTCTCCGACATTAGGTACGCCTTTATAAACCCATCCAGTTCTCCATCCATCACCGGGCCTATATTACCGACTTCATAATCAGTGCGGTGGTCTTTTATCATTTTATACGGATGAAAAACATAACTTCTTATCTGGCTGCCCCATTCTATTTTTTTCTTGGTGGAGTTGGTGGCATCTTTGATGGCCTGCCGTTTGCGCAATTCTTCTTCGTAGAGGCGGCTTTTCAGCATTTGCATGGCCAGTTCCCGGTTGCCGAGCTGGCTCCTGTCCTGTTGGCATACCACCACTATACCGGTGGGTATATGTGTTAACTGTACTTTGGTTTCCACCTTATTTACATTCTGTCCGCCGGCACCGCCACTGCGGGAGGTTTCCATTTTTACATCGGCAGGGTTTACTTCTATATTGATGGTGTCATCCACTAAGGGGTATACGAATACCGACACAAAGGAAGTGTGTCTGCGGGCATTGCTGTCAAAAGGGGAAATGCGGACGAGGCGGTGAACCCCGCTTTCTGCTTTTAAAAAGCCATAAGCAAATGGCCCATCAAATTGTAATGTAGCTGTTTTTATTCCTGCGCCATCACCCCATTGCCAGTCCATTTCAGTTACTTTCCAACCCTGCTTTTCGCCGTACATGCGGTACATACGGGCCAGCATTTCGGCCCAGTCCTGGCTTTCAGTACCACCGGCACCGGAGTTTATCTGCAGTACGGCAGGCAGTTCATCTTCAGGTTCGTTGAGAGTGGCTTTAAATTCGGCCTCATCCAATTGATTAATCGCTTTATCATAAGCCTCTTTGGTTTCTTCTTCGGTGGCATCGCCGCCTTTCCAGAATTCGAAGAGTACAGCAAAGTCCTCTACAGACGTTTCAGTTGTCTCATAGAGTTTTACCCAATACTCATTTACCTTGGCATTTTTGAGAATTTCGGTAGCCCTTTTGTTGTCGTCCCAGAAGCCGGGACTTAACGAAAGCTGCTTGTCTTCTTCAATTTTATATCGTCGGTTTTCGACGTCAAAGAAACCTCCTTACCCCGGCAATGCGGGACCGCATATCATTCAATTTTTCGATTGTCATGGCGCAAAGATATTATATTTGATATTATTAGAGCAGATTAAAACAAATCCGAATGAGTACCGGTTCTGGCAAGCTCTATTACACCGGCGGCATCATTTTTTAACCATATCAGCAGCCAATCAGGTTGAATATGGCATTCCCAAAAATTCTTATAGTTTCCTGTAAGTTTGTGAGGTTTGTTTTTTGCAGGCACTGTACTGGTTTTTTCCAATTCCAAAAACAATTCGTTGAGCAAACTCATTTTCCAGCCTCTCTTTTTGCAAAGCTTGTAGTCTCTTTCAAATTGACGGGCAGTGGTCAAACGATACATACTACTTATTTAAGAAGGCGATCAACTCTTTAGAGTTTTTATGCCGGGTAGTTTTCCCCTTCCTTACATCAAGCATAGCTTTTTTTGTAGTAGCATTCGGATCCTTAAGTATTTTAGCAAAAGACAGGGTTTCGAGTAACTCTACAAATTTTTTAGCCTGAGCAGTTTTAGTATCAATAGTTATATAAGTCATTGGCATTGCTGTTTAGAAAAGTAAAAATAATTAAAATTTTCCAGGTATTCTTAGTACTTATATCAAAGCCCGGAGTTCAGAGAAAGTTGTTTTTCCGGGATCATCTAGTGCCACAAGTTGTGTAAGTCAAAGAAACCTCCTTACCCCGGCAATGCCTATCGTGTGGACACATCTTTTAGCACAACAGTTTTAGCACACGGATAACACGGGTTGGACGGATTAACATAGATTATTTATAAAAAGCTGTCAATACTTTGTAATACGGCTGAGATTCAAAGGATAGATACGGATTTA
>JANOEQ010000050.1:0-30403 GCA_031441485.1 Chitinophagaceae bacterium | reverse complement strand
CAATGTTGATGAAGGCCGGGCCTTTGTGTATCATGGTTCTGCCGCCGGGTTATCTGCCACTCCCAATAACACCTTAGGAGATGCACATCAATTAACTGTTCAATTTGGAGTCTCTGTAGCCAGCGCAGGTGATGTAAACGGCGACGGTTACAGTGATGTAATTGTTGGTGCTCCGCTATTTGATAGTGGTCAGCCGGATGAAGGAAAAGTATTTGTATATTACGGTTCATCAACAGGATTATCTGTATCACCAATCTGGACTGCAGAAAGTAATCAGGCAAATGCAGAGTTTGGAAATAATGCTGCAACTGCAGGTGATGTAAATGGTGACGGATACAGTGATGTGATTATTGGTGCGCCATACTATGATGATGGGGCAAATATCGGTGAGGGCCGGGCCTTTTTGTACTATGGCAACAGTGCGAATACCACTAATCGCAGTAACCTGCTCCTGTATAATACAGATTTGATCACTCCCATCAGCAAGCTCAATTTTAATACACCCAATTTTGGAACGGGGTTATTTGCCAAATCTTTCCTGGGACGCCAGCAGGGTAAATTAGTATGGGAGACAAAAGTGAACTATGGCGCTTATAGTGGCAATCCCATTACCAATAGTGTAGTTTTTACTTCTCAACAAGCTGCCTATTCCAATCTTGGATTAACAGGCACAGAATTAAAAAATCTGGTATCAAAAATTTCCGGTGCAAAGTTTACCAAAATAAGAGCAAGGATAAAATACAACCCTGTTACGGCCATCACAGGTCAGTTGTATGGCCCCTGGCATTATGTGCCTGCACAAATAGCGGGTACACAATTGGGTGTTCTCCCTGTGGACCTGCTTTCTTTCAGTGCGGCCTGGCTGCAAAAAGGAAAAATTGCCACTATTACATTTGCCACTGATAAGGAAAGCGGCACCTGCTGTTTTGATATAGAAAAAAGCAGTGATGGTATTCATTACAATACCATTGGCACTGTTACTGCCCGAAATGCTGCAGGTGTACAGCAATATAGTTTTACTGATAATAATGCTACTGCAGGCAAACAATATTACCGGCTGAAAATAAATGAAAGCAGCGGACAGTTTACTTACAGCACCATTCAATTGCTGCAATATAACGGCAGTACAGGTATTTTCGTTTTTCCCAACCCGGCCACAGATATATTGCAATTGCAACTGAACAATGTGTATGAAAAATTGAATGTACAGGTGGTAAATACAGGCGGACAAATAGTGAAGCAATTAAATAATATACAGTCCCCCGGTCAAACCATCAGTATACCAGTAAGCAATCTTGCAAAAGGCACTTACTGGATATACCTGCGGAGTGGCAGTGAAAAACAGGTGCTGCAATTTGTAAAGCAGTGATAGAACAGAGGAGCAGGGGAACAAATGAACAGATGAAGTATACTTCGGCGTTCGTCATTCCTTGCTCATCTGTTCCTCTGTTCAATACTCTCTACCAGATCTTCACCGGCAAACTATCTGCCCGGTACATTTTATCACCGGGTTTTATACTGAAGGTGGTATAAAATTCATCCACATCAACAAATGGCCCGTTTACACGGTATTTGGCAGGAGAGTGTACATCCGATAATAAACGGTTTCTCAATTGTTCATCTCTTGTATGTCCAAGCCATCCCAATGCATAGCCACAAAAATACCGCTGCATAGGAGTGAGTCCTGCTATAGATTTATTCTGTTTAAATTCATTTGTTTTTTTATACGCTTCAATGCCTAACAGTATGCCACCTAAATCGGCAATATTCTCGCCCAGCGTGGCTTTCCCATTGATGAAATATCCTTTTACCGGTTCATACCCATTAAACTGCTTCACCATTACATCAGCTCTTTTTGTAAACTCGGCTTCGTCTTTTGATGTCCACCAGCTAACCAGGTTCCCTTTGGCATCAAATTGTCTTCCTTCATCATCAAAACCGTGTGTTATCTCATGCCCGATGGTGGATGCGCCCGCATAGCCATATACAGTGGCATCATCCAGTTCATTATCTAAATAACCGGGTACAGTAAAAATGCCGGCTGGCAATACAATTTCATTATTGGAAGGATTGTAATACGCATTATAAGTTTGCGGAAACATATCCCATTCATCCCTGTCAACCGGTTTGCCGAGTTTATTGATCTCGTAATTATGCCACCATATATTCGCATTTACCTGGTTTTGCAGGTAGCTTTCCCTGCCAATCTCCATGGTGCTGAAATCTTTCCATTTATCAGGATAGCCTACTTTCTTTTTGATGGCCGCCAGTTTAGCATACGCTTTTTGTTTGGTGCTGTCGCCCATCCAGCTCAGTTTGCCAATTCTTTCTTTCAATGCTTCACGGATGGCTTCCACCATATCTTCATAGCGTTTCTTTGCTGTTTCATTGAAAAATTCTTTTACATACAATTGTCCAAGCATTTCCCCCATTACATTTTCTGAACTCTGAATAGCTCTTTTCCATCTTGGCCGACGCACTTTGGCACCACTCAGTGTTTTTGCGAAATTAAAAGCTGCTTCGCCATACTTATCAGGAAGCACAGCTGCAAAATCACTGAGGAGGTTAAATTTCACATAGCTCTTCCAGTCGCCGATGGGTACTGTCTTCAGCGCAATATCCAGTGCCTTAAAAAATTCCGGTTGTCCCACGATAACAGAATCAATTCCTTTTACACCGGTAAGAGAAAGAAAACCGGACCAGTTAAATATGGCATTCATTTTTCCGAGATCAGTCACCGCCATTTTGTTATAATTCTTATACGGATCACGCAGGTCTTCCAGTTTGCGGCTGGCCAGAGCCAGTTTTGTTTCGAGGGCCAGTATGTTTTTGGCGGCAGTTTCTGCAGCCGCAGCATCATCGCCAGCCATAGTAAGAATAGCAGTGATATATTTTACATACTCTTTACGGATATTGATGGTGGCACTGTCGCTCTTAAAATAATATTCCCGTTCTGGCAGACCAATACCGCCCTGGTTGAGCCGGTAGGCCATCACTTCACTGTTCTTATCATCCTGGCTTACCCCATTACTGAACAGGGTGGAGGATCCTTTTATTTTTAATTCCGCTACGGTGGTCAACAGGTTTTTTACATCACTGATGGCAGCCACTTTATCCAATAAAGGCTGTATTGGCTTTAATCCGTCTGCTTCAATTTTGGCGCTGTCCATCGACATGGTCCAGAAGTCGCCGATCTTTTGTTCCGGGCTTCCTTTCACAGCATTTGCTTTGGCCGACTTTTCAGATATTTCCCGCAGGCGCTTCAGGTTTTCCTCTATCACCAGGTTGCCAATACCCCAGGATGATTGTTCATCCGGAATCGGGTTCTTATTTATCCAGCCGCCATTGGCATATTGGAAAAAATCTTCACCTGGTTTAACAGTGCTGTCAATATTAACTGCCAGAGCATCTGGTTTAGAGGTGCTTGTGGCGGATTTGTTTTTACAGGAACCGGCCAGCATAATAGTGGCGCTGAATGCAAGGAAGTGAATTAATAACCGCATATAATAGATCATTTATGTTTTAAAAATAACCAAATCGGACTTGGTGCCGAAAAATTAGTGATGAGCGGATACGATTTTTTACTTAAAAGCGTTTTGTAACTGATCCCGTATTCATTTTTAATATATCCGTACCTGTGAAACCCCTGAAGACACTATCTGTAACGCTATTATTAACTGGCAAGCTGCTATTTGCCCAGGAATTTGATAAATCCACCACTATTTCCCTTTTTACCGGCACCATTAATTACCAGGGTGATTTGAATCCCAACAGTTTTACATTCAACCATTCCAATTTTGCAACAGGCCTCATCATCCGTAAACCACTTAACCGCTGGTTTGCCCTGAGGGCAGGCATTAATACCGGCAAAATTAACGCCTCCGATAGCTGGAACCGTGACTACCTGAAAAACCGCAACCTTAGTTTTACCACCACTGTAAAAGAAGCATACACCGGATTGGAAATAACGGTGCTGGATATCTCCACCAAAAGGTTCACGCCCTGCATTTATGGTGGCATTGCCATTTTTCATTTCAATCCCTGGACAATTGATAATGCCGGTGCTAAAACATACCTGAAACCATTAAGCACGGAAGGGCAGGGGCTTTCTCAATATCCGGAACAAAAAGAGTATAATCTTACCCAAATTGCCCTGTCCTTTGGTGTGGGAATGAAATATGCAGTGTCGGATGCATTCAGCATTGGTATAGAATTCAACCAACGAAAAACTTTTACGGATTATATTGATGATGTAAGCACGCATTATATTGATAAAAATGTTTTGTTGCAGGCAAAAGGTCCCAAATCAGCAGAATTGGCTTACAGGGGTGGACAATCGCCGACTGGCTCACCATTATACCCCGCTCATGGCGAACAAAGAGGTACACCTTCTGAAATGGATTGGTATTATTTCATTGGCATTACTACTGAAATAAAACTAAATGCCATCAGCAGTTTGTTTGGCCGATCCGGAACTGTTGCCAGCCAGCGTTGTCCAAGGTTTTAGTACTGGGTAAACGCATTAAAATCTTCTCATAAAATATTTAAACTGGCAAATAGGAACGCAGATAACGCTGATTAAAAGGATTTTATTTCTTTGTATTCGCAGTGTTTCAGTGGCAATTTGTATTCTCTGCAGTTCTGCGCCTTTGCGGTAAAATTGTATTTCTGCCGAAGGCAGGTTTTTTTATGATGCGGTTACCGTGGCTTTTAGTAAGCATCGAACATTTGCTCCCCGGTCTTGTTGTACCTTCGCAAAGTTTATACAACAATATGGCCTGGAAAAATCAGCAAGCATTTATAGACGCATTAGACAAAGCCGGTGAATTGGTACGCATTCAAACTTATGTTGACCCCAAACTGGAAATAGCCGAAATAACAGACCGGATCAGTAAGTCCGGAAATGGTGGTAAAGCAATCCTGTTTGAAAATACGGGTTATGATTTCCCGGTACTGATGAATGGCTATGGTAGTGAAAAAAGAATGTGCATGGCATTGGGCGTTGGACATCTCGATGATGTGGCAAAGGATATCGAAGCGCTGTTTCGATTACTATCGTCACCTAAAGAAAGCATATTAGACAAATTAAAACTACTACCCAAACTCGGGCAGTTTGCCAGTTGGATGCCTACAGTAAAGAAGGGCAGGGGAGCGTGCCAGGAAGTGGTGATGAGTAATCCCGATATTACCAAATTACCCGTAATTACCTGCTGGCCCAAAGATGGCGGCCCTTTTGTAACATTACCCATTATTCATACAAAAGACCCGAATACTAATTCCCGCAATGTGGGTATGTACCGCATGCAGGTATTTGGCCCAACCCTTACCGGTATGCACTGGCATAAGCATAAGGTAAGCGCCAAACATTTTGCTGAATATAAAAAACTGAATAAGCGGATGCCTGTTGCTGTTGCATTGGGTGGCGACCCTGTTTATGCCTATTCGGCCACAGCACCTTTACCGGAAAATGTGGATGAATATATGCTCGCTGGTTTTTTACGAAAGAAAAAAGTGGAGTTGGTAAAATGTATCTCACAGCCTGGCGTGGAAGTTCCTGCCGATGCTGATTTTATTATTGAAGGATATGTGGACCCTAACGATGAACTGATATGGGAAGGGCCCTTTGGCGATCATACCGGGTATTATTCTTTGCCCGACTGGTACCCAAAATTTCATATCACGGCTATTACCCATAAGAAAAATGCTGTGTATCCGGCCACCATTGTGGGTATCCCCCCACAGGAAGATGCCTGGCTGGGAAAAGCGACAGAACGGATTTTCCTTGCGCCTATTAAGATGACGATGATACCGGAAATAATGGATATGGATATGCCCATTGAGGGGGTGTTTCATAACCTGGTGATTACACAAATTAAAAAAGAGTATGCGGGCCAGGGACAAAAAGTGATGAATGCAATGTGGGGTGCCGGGCAGATGATGTTTAATAAGATATTGGTACTGACGGCTCAAAAAAACCAGACCCCCAAACCCCCAAACCCCCTTGCGCAGCATACTGCGGAAAAGCGGGCTTTAGACTCCGCTGTTATAGAGACGCAGGAAAAAACGCAGGATCACGGAACGTTTAAGATCAGTGATTACCTGAGGCTGGCGCAGGATGTGTTTAAAAATTTAAACCCGGCTATTGATATTTATTTTTCCACGGGGCCGATGGATGTGCTGGACCATAGTTGCAGTAAGATGGGATTCGGCGGAAAGATGTGTATTGATGGAACAGCTAAGATGGAAGAAGAAATGGATGATAGCTATGCATGGTCAATGGTGAATGGTGAGTTGTCAATTAGTTCACTGGCAGTAAAGTTTCCTGAGATTGCCGGGGTTAATAGTTCTTTATTAACAAAAGATATTCCCTGCTTAATAATTTCGGTAAAAAAGAACAGGCCCGGACATATCAAAGAACTGCATGAACAGGTTTGCAGTCTTCCTGAACTGGAAGGAATAAAAATGATACTCTACGTGGAGCATACTGTAAATGCCGCCGACCTTCCAATAGCTTTATGGCGTTTTTGCAATAACCTCGATCCGAAAAGAGATTATCATTTATTTAAAAAATCCGCTACCCGATTAACTAATAAACCCTCCTTTGCTGAAGCTACGGAGGGCAAGCCAATTAACCAGTACACTGCCTGCATGGGTCTCGACGGAACCCGTAAAACAAAAGAATTTGATAACTTTCACCGTGACTGGCCGAATATTATCGTGGCAGATGATGCTACCATAAAATCCGTGGATGAGAAATGGGATAGCCTGTGTATTGGAAATTTTATTCCATCACCTTCACTTAAATTTAAAGACCAGCTATATGGAGAAGAAGCAGTGGTGGAATGAACATTGATTATTGAATATTGATTAGTGCTTGTTGAATATTTCCGGAAGGGTACTCAAAATTTGATGTTAAACAAAGTAATTTTTAAGCATAAGAATTCAATGTCTCAATCAACAATTAATATTTTAATGACAGGCGGCGGAGCACCCGGCGCCGCAGGTATTTTAAAATGCCTGTATAAAGAACCTGCTTTTAAAGTAGTAGTGGCTGATGCCAATCCATCGGCAGTTGGCAAATACCTGAATAGGGCCTTTGAAACAATTCCTCTTGCAACTGATACATCTTTTGCAGAAACAATAATTGCAATTTGCCGGAAAAAGAATATTCATATGTTACTGCCATTAGTAACAAAAGAGTTGATTCCACTTTCACAAAACAGCACTGCTTTTGAACTGGCCGGTGTAAAGGTATTATCTTCCTCAACCGCTTCACTGGAAATTGCCAATAATAAAAGCCGGTTGTATGAATTTTTACAATGGCGGGGAATTGCCATACCCGATTTCCGAATCGTGGAAACAGCAGCACAATTTACTGTTGCTATCGAAGAACTGGGTTATCCGCAGCAACCTGTTTGTTTTAAACCTTCCGTATCCAATGGAAGCCGCGGGTTCAGGATCATTGATGAACAAATCAATGAACCGGATTTATTATTTAACCACAAGCCCAACATCGCTTATATCAAACGCAGTGATGCCATTCGCATACTTTCATCGGCACCATTTCCAGAATTATTGGTGAGTGAATACCTGCCCGGTGAAGAATATTCCGTTGATTGCCTGGCTAATCAGGGTGAAGCGGTGCTTATCGTTCCAAGAATCAGAAAGAGAATGATCAATGGTATCAGTGTGGAAGGTGAATTTGTAAAAGAAGATGCTATCATTGAATATTGCCGTACAATCATTGCCGCATTGCAATTGCATGGCAATATTGGCATCCAGGTAAAAAAATCAGCTACCGGTCAATTTCTGCTTCTTGAAATCAATCCCCGTGTGCAGGGTACAATTGCTGCCGGTTTAGGAGCCGGTATAAACCTGCCCGTTTTGGCTGTAAAACAGGCATTGGGCCTCCCAATTACCCCGGAAGAAATAACTGTAAAATGGGGTACTAAATTCATCCGGTATTGGGAGGAAGTCTTTTACTGATGAATAAATTTCCCATCTGTCTCACTAAGGCCGCCAGGTACACAAAGAAATTTTTTATACGCACTAACGTTTTAAATGCAAATTTTTACTTTCAACAACCCTTTGTTTCCTATGTGCTCTTTGAGGGAGAAAACTGCCACAAAGGCATTTAATTTTTCTGGACAGGTCTTTGTTCATCATTTCGTCATTAAAACAGACCATTGATGCATCTGCCTCCGGGTATAATACGTCTTTTCCCTAATTTGCTAAAAATTACATCTCATGAAACGACTTAGTGCCAGCCTGATAGCGAGCCTCCTTGCCTTTACCAGTTTTGCCCAACAGGGCAAATCCGAAAAAACACTGCTATGGAAAGTAAGCGGCAACGGACTGCAAAAAGCTTCCTATCTCTTTGGCACCATCCACATGCTTTGCAAGCAAGATGCCTTTCTGGGTGCTAAACTCACAGAAGCCATTCAAAAATCAGATAAGGTATACCTGGAATTAGATATGGACAACCTCTTTGAAATGATGGGTGCCCTGAATAAAATGAAAATGAAAAATGATACCACTTTGGCCGACCTGCTGACAGCCGAAGAGTATCAGAAAACTAAAGAATATTTTCAGGCCAATACTTCGATGCTGCCTTTCGCTGTACTGGAAACCTACAAACCATTACTGGCTTCTTCCTTATTAATGGAAGCAAGCATGATGTGTGATGAATCTGTGGCTATTGAACAACTGGTAATGGAAGAAGCTAAAAAGAATCATAAGCCCCTGGAAGGGCTGGAGACGATGGCTTACCAGTTAAGCATATTTGACAGCATCCCTTATAAATTGCAGGCAAAAGAATTATTTAAAAGCATTTCATCAGATATAAAAGAATCGGAAGGCGACAAAGAATTTAAAGACATGATGAAAGCCTATAAAGAACAGGACCTGGAAAAACTGGGTGATATGATCACCAAAAGCGAAGAAGGCATGATGCAGTACCAGGATCTTTTACTCAACAACCGCAACCGCAACTGGGTGGAGAAACTGAAAAAAATTATGGCGGACAATGCAGTGGTGGTGGCAGTAGGGGCCGGGCATTTGCCGGGTGAAAAAGGAGTGATCAGTTTATTACGCAAAGCCGGATATACGGTAACGCCGTTAGAGAATAAAATCGGGAAAGCATTGAGGGAAATATAATGAACAATGCAGCGTTGGTTCAGGCAGGAACACTGCTGATATTCAATTATTATGATGAAATGTTCAAAGAAAAAAATGATGCGCTGCCTGTTGTTTGTGTTATTGATTAGTTGTTTTACCCTCTTCAGTTCATTTTACAACCCTCCTGAAGACAGCATTAAAGTTTCTATCACCAATCTCCGTACGAATAAAGGTCATGTATTGATCAGCCTGTTTAAGGATGGCGTTGGCTACCCGGATAATGCAGAAAAAGCCATCCGCAAAGGGAAGGTGATCATTAAAGACAATAAAGCATGGATCATTTTTACAGGCTTACCCGCCGGCAATTATGCCGCTGCAGTTTTGCATGATGAAAATGACGATATGAAAATGAATAAAACAGGGTTGGGGCTTCCTAAAGAAGGTTACGGTTTCTCCAATAATGTGATGGGGGCTTTCGGGCCACCGTCTTTCAGCAGGGCCAGCTTCCGGTACACGGCCAATAACAATGCGGAAATAACCATCAGGGCCCGGTATTGAATTTTTTCTATGACTTTTTAAAAAAAAGTTGTCTAAAAAGTTAGAAAATCACGCAAAGACGCTGTGGTGCAACGTATAAAAACAACAGGAAATTATGCGTTGCGGCATTGTGTCTTTGCGTGAAAATTAATTTTCAACACTTTTGAGAACCCCCGGTTGGAATATGATTAAAATTGTTCCAGCATTGAAAACATAAAATCCCCTTCAATTTTAGCATTTTCATCGCTGTCGCTTCCATGTACAGCATTTTCGCCAATAGATGCTGCATATAATTTACGGATCGTTCCTTCTTCAGCATTGGCAGGATTAGTAGCGCCAATCAGTTTACGGAAATCTTCCACGGCATTATCTTTTTCCAGGATAGCAACTACAATAGAACCGCTGCTCATAAACTCCACCAATTCCCTGTAAAAAGGCCTTTCTTTATGCACAGCATAAAATTCACCGGCTTTTTCTGCTGACAACTTCAGCATTTTCATCGCCTTTACTTTATATCCTTCTTTAATAACCCTGTCAATAATAGCCCCGGCATGCCCTTTTTTGAAAGCATCCGGCTTAATCATCGTGAATGTTCGATTACTCATAGTTACGTTTGTTTATTTTTCGGCCGCAAGTTAATGGAAAGTTCCTACGTTTAGAAGTTCTCATATTTAATATTTTTAATACTCCTTGTTTTTTGCAACGGTAACCTGCTGAAACGTCAGAAACACTATCTTCGCAGCCGTTTTATGAACCCCATACAGGATATATACCCTTTACTGACAACGCCCAAACAGGTAGTGATTACCACCCATCAGAAACCGGATGCAGATGCCATGGGGTCATCTTTGGCTCTTAAGCATTTTTTATTGCAGTTTGGACATACAGTCACCGTTATTTCTCCCACCAATTGGGCAGGATGGGTAAACTGGATGCCCGGCACCAAAGAAGTAATGGATTATGAAATGGACAGGGCAAAAGCACAAGTGATGCTGGATAAAGCGGAATGGCTTTTTTGCCTCGACTTCAATATCTTTTCCAGGACTAAAAACCTGACAGAGCCACTGAAGCTTATGTCCTGTGTAAAAATATTGATCGACCATCACCAGGAACCCGACGAAGCATCATTTGATTATGGTGCGAGCAATACCACCAAAAGCTCCACCTGTGAAATGGTATATGATTTCATTATTGGGTCCGGCCATGCAGATAAAATAAATAATGCTATCGCCGAATGCCTCTATGCGGGTGTGGTGGGGGATACCGGTTCATTTCGTTTTCCATCGGCCCATGCAGGTGTGCATACCCTGGTAGCCGATTTGAAAACAAGGGGGCTGCAACATGGTAAAGTACATGAAAACCTGTTTGATAATTTCCTTGAAAACAGGCTGCGCTTTACCGGCCATGTATTGCTGAACCGGATGGAAGTATTTTATGAATATAATACGGCCCTCATCGCCATCCCGAAAAATGACCTGCTCAAGTTTCATATTAAAACGGGCGACACAGAAGGATTGGTCAATTATCCCCAGTCCATACAGGGAATAAAACTGGTGGCGCTGGTAATAGACAGGGATGAAGAAAGAAAATGGAGCTTCCGCAGCAAAGGTGAGTTTGACTGTAATACCTTTGCCCGCAAGTATTTTGAAGGAGGAGGACATTACAATGCATCAGGTGGCCGCAGCAGCGATCCGCTTGAAAAAGCAGTAGAATTTTTTAAAGACGCAATGAAAGAAAACGCAAACCTTTTACAATAAATAATAGAAAAATGAAGCCAATTAAAAATTTATTACTGATCATTGTTTGTGTGTCCGTTGTAACGGCCTGCAAAAATGCGACCTACCGTAAAACACCCGGTGGAATGCCGTACAAAGTATTCAAGGGAAATGCAAAAGAGAAAGTGAAAATGGGTGATTTTATCAAAGTGGTACTGACACAAAAAATTAACGACAGCCTTCTTTTCACTACCGGCAAACTGCCTATTTACCTGCATGTGGCGCCTAATCAGCAGACGTATGATGTTGGGGAAGTATGGTCAGCCCTGCATGTAGGCGACAGTATTGTGGCCACCCAGATGATGGATACGTTTATCCTCCGCTCGCCACAGGCGGTACCGCCACAGTTTAAAAAAGGCGATAAAATAATGACCTATGCCAAAGTAGTGGCCGTATTTGCCAATGATTCACTGGCCCGTTTGGATGATGAAAAAGGGAAAAAAGATTTACTGGCGGCAGAGATAAAAGAACTGGAAAATTACCTCACCGTTAAAAAAATAACCGCCCAAAAAACCGCTTCGGGCACATTTGTACAGGTCATTAATCCCGGTGCAGGAAGCCCGATCGATTCCGGTAAATATGTAACAGTATATTATACCGGCACATCTTTCTCCGGTGTAAAATTTGACAGTAATACAGATACCTCCTTTCACCATACAGAGCCGTTGCCTTTTGTAGTGGGAACCGGCAGCATGATAAAAGGAGTTGATGAATCCGTTACATTATTAAAACTTGGAGGCGTGGCCAAAGTATTTATTCCTTCCATGCTGGGATATGCAGGTCAACCCGGCAGTCCGCTGATCAAGCCGTACGAGCACCTGATTTTTGATATAGAGATAAAAGAAGTAAAAGACCAGGCACCTCCAAGACCGGAAATGAGTATGCCACAACGGGGCCAGGGCCAAAAAGTTGATGTTCCTCAACCAAAGTAATGATTTTTGAATCAAAATAAAATGCAACTTTGTACCCGCTGCGGTTTATACCTGGCGGGTATTTTTTTTGAATGGCTCCGTTTTTAGTCCAGCATCTGATTTTTAAAGCCCATCCGCACCCCTGAAAAAATCTCCGTACAATTTTGTCCATATATTTTTTTGTGTAGCAACGAATATATCATTCAGCATTGCGCAGGAAAATAATATAGCCCATGAATTGCATCATAAAGTATTAATTGCTAAATTATGCACAAGAAGTCCTGTTTATGCAGGGCTTTTTTTATTGATGAAACAAGATCTCCTGCCGGCCATGTCGCCTGGCAATGCTTTTCTATATCACCCTTTCGGGGTTTAATACATATCCTTACATCATTATTTTCGATAGTAATGTCAGCCTTTCAGGCTTAAAATCCCAACGGGATGATATTGCTATAGAAAATAAAGGTATTGTGTGCATCATAACCCTGAAGGGTTTATATAAAAATGACGACGGAAGGTTAACACGGGGGGCATTTTGACAAAAATTAATTGATAAAACACAGGCGTTACACTTCAATTATTTATACAATCAATAAAGAATAAAGCCGTACAGCTTCCACCGCTTCCTTTACATCATGCACCCGCAGTATGGAAGCGCCGTTTACCAGGCCGATGGTATTCATCACGGTGGTACCGTTGAGGGCAGCATCGGCTGTAATGTCCAGTGATTTCCAGATAAAAGATTTGCGGGATACGCCCAGCAGAAGCGGGGCATTCAGCATAGAAAATACCGGCAGGTTTTTCAGCAATTCAAAATTGTGGGCTATCGTTTTGCCAAAACCAAAACCAGGATCAATAATAATATCTGTGATGCCTTCATTTTGTAAGGCGGTTATTTTGTTGATAAAAAAATCGAGCACTTCTTTTGTCACATTTTCATATTGTGCCTGCTGCTGCATGGTTTGCGGGGTTCCTTTTATATGCATCAGCACGTATGGTACCTCCAGGGAAGCAATGGCTGCTATCATTCCTTTATCCATACTGCCTGCACTTATATCATTAACGATAGAGGCCCCGGCAGTTACCGCTTCGGCAGCTACCCTTGCATAAAAAGTATCAATTGAAATAATCGCCTCCGGAAATTGCCGGTGCATAGCTTCAATGGCCGGAATCACCCGCTGCAATTCTTCTTCAGCAGAAATCAATTCACTGCCCGGCCGGGTGCTTTGTCCGCCAATATCAATAATGGCCGCCCCATCTGCCAGCATTTGCCCGGCCTGTTTTACTATTTCAATAGTATTTCCCTTTCTGCTTCCTGCATAAAAAGAATCAGGCGTAGCATTAATGATACCCATCACCAGTGGTTTATCCACAACCAGCAGCCTCCCTTTGCAATTGAGTGTAAACATTAGCCTTTGTTCGTTATTTTTGATAAAGTTAGCCTGTAAGACGGAAAGTCCGTAAGACAGAAAGTCCGGAAGAATATTCCTGACAAGATAAAGATTTCTATCATTTATAAACCCGGCTTTCCGATTATTGGTATTCCGGTCTTACGGACATTCGGACAAGTATTCAACAATATGACAACAACCAACCAGCAATTCGACGCAGCAATTACCGGCTGTAAAGATATTTTTCTGAAAAAGGCAAAGGATTATGGCACT
Source organism: Chitinophagaceae bacterium (assembly GCA_031441485.1). Lineage (GTDB taxonomy): Bacteria > Bacteroidota > Bacteroidia > Chitinophagales > Chitinophagaceae > JJ008. The sequence goes on along the minus strand of JANOEQ010000050.1, from coordinate 16,399 downwards.
GCCTGGAGAGTGTTACGTACCATTTCCATCGTGGACCAGATATTTATCAAAGCACAACGCATCCGCACCATACAGGAAAAAAAGGAGCAGAAAGTATCGGATGGTATTGCCGCTGAATTCAAGGGCATTATCAATTACGCCGTAATAGGGCTTATACAACTGGAACTGCCGGCCGATGCACCTGAAGAAATGGATATTGATGAAGTGTCGCTGCTATTTGATAAGAATGTGCAAATAGCCAGGAACCTGATGCAGGATAAAAACCACGATTATGGCGAAGCCTGGCGCAGCATGAGCCAGGAAAGTTTTGTGGACCTGGTGCTTATGAAGCTGCAGCGTATCCGGCAGATAATCAGCAATGAAGGCAAAACCATAATGAGCGAGGGCATTGATGCCAATTATTTAGATATTATCAATTATGCCGTGTTTGCACTGATATTAATATAATCTTTCTTAAAAAATAATTACTGATGAAAGCAATCGTGAATATAGCAAGAGTAACAGTAGGTGTATTATTCATCTTTTCCGGTTTGGTAAAAGCCAATGACCCGCTGGGCCTCAGTTATAAAATGCAGGAGTTTTTTGAAATATGGGGCATACACCGGTTCAATAGCTGGTCGCTGCTGCTATCGGTATTGATGAATGCATTTGAGATCATTGCGGGTTTTGCATTGCTGCTGGGATGGAGAATTAAATTATTCAGCTGGTTACTGTTGCTGCTTATCATTTTCTTTACATTTCTTACCGGCTATACTTATATAACGGGGATGCCCAAAAATTGCGGCTGCTTTGGTGATTGCCTGCCCATTACTTCCAAAACATCTTTTCTGAAAGATGTAGTGCTTACTGTACTTATCGGGTTCCTGTTTTGGAAAAAGAAATTGATACAGCCTTTGTTTAATGTGAAAGCCGTTACAGGGCTGATGCTGTTAATAACGGTACTCAGTTTCGGATTTCAATGGTATACGCTTACCTATCTGCCAGTGGTGGATTGCCTGCCATTTAAAAAAGGAAATAATATTACAGAGAAGATGAAGATGCCGGCGAATGCCATACCGGACAGTACGGTTATCACTTATATGTATGTAAAAGGGGGAGTGGTAATAGAATTTGAAAAAGATAAAAAACCAGCTGATTTCAATAAAAAGAGTTTTCATTTTGTAAAAGAATATGACAAAGAAGTAAGTGCCGGTAATATGGTTAAAACATCCGTGTACGTAAAAGGAGACAGTGTCATTGAATTTACCGCAGATAAATTTCCGGCAGATTTTAGCGCCGGGCGATATGCCTTTGTAAAACGCTTTGACAAAATAATCCGTGCGGGAAAAAATAATGAACCACCGATAAAAGGTTTTGTATTAACCGGCGAAACTAATGTGGATTCCACTGCATTCGTATTAAGCCAGCCTTACACTGTATTATTATTTATTGAAAAATTTACAACAGCCGGTAACAGCTGGAAAAAGAATTTCGAGGAAGTATATGTATCGGCAAAACAAAAAAATATACCCTGTTACATTATTACAGGAGAACCAGATGAAGCCGCCAAAGCTATAAGCGGAACCAGTTTCGCAGCCATCCCTGTTTTTAAATGCGATTATAAAGTAATTGAGACAGCTGCCAGGAGTAACCCCTGTATTTACCTGTTGAAAAATGGTATAGTATTCAGTAAATATGCAGGACCACGGATCAGTAAGATGAAAGGGGATATTGGAAATACCCCAATGCAGCTGATACTTGCGCCTGTACCTGTAATAACTGATTCGCTGATACAGCCTTTACCTAAATAAGCAGTTAAACCGGTACCATGCTAAAATTCATCCTGAAAAAAATACTATATGGTGGGCTGGTGCTGCTGGGAGTGATAGTATTGGTGTTTTTTTTGTTTCAGGGCTTTGGCGACCCCGCCCGGATTGTGATGGGACAATCAAGCGACTCCACCACACAGGCCAATATCAGGAGAGAACTGTACCTGGTGGATAGTAAAGGGGAAAAAGTGCCCACGTTCAAACAATTTCTCTATTACCTCAATGATGTTTCTCCTGTTTGCTTTCACAGCAAAGAAGATATTACAAAAAAGAAATTGCGGGGGCTTTTTATTGGTGGCCATACCAAATTTGGTATCAAAGTACCTTATCTCCGAAAATCATACCAGAGCAAACGGGAGGTATGGGGCATACTGATGCAGGCATTACCGGGTACATTGATGCTGGCCGTGGCAGCCATGCTCATTGCTGTACTGATTGGTGTGCCGCTGGGTGTAATGGCGGCTGTCAAACAAAATACCTGGGTGGATACATCTGCCATTTTTTCAAGTATTGTCGGTATATCAGCGCCTTCTTTTTTTATGGGCATCATTATGGTGTACCTCTTTGGCTTTGTATTGAGTGATTGGACAGGACTGCATATTGCCGGCAGTTGGTTTGCCATTGATGATGAGGGGCACCGGCGGTTGACGATGCAAAACCTGGTGCTGCCGGCTATTACATTAGGTATACGTCCTATGGCCATTATCACACAACTAACCCGCAGCTCCATGCTGGATGTATTGGACCAGGATTATATCCGCACCGCTTATGCAAAAGGCTTAAGCAAGCGACAGGTGATATGGAAACATGGTTTAAAAAATGCATTGAATCCTGTTATCACTGCCATCACCGGCTGGTTTGCCGAACTGCTGGCAGGGGCCTTCTTTGTAGAATATATTTTTGGCTGGCAGGGGATAGGAAAAGTTACTGTGGATGCATTGGAAAAACTGGATTACCCGGTGGTAATGGGATCGGTGCTCGTGGCGGCTGCTTTTTTTATTCTGATAAATATATTGGCAGATATTTTATATGGGGTGGTGGATCCTAGGGTGAGGGTGGGGTAGGTAGGTTCATTATAACATTTTATAAAGCGGGCTGCTATTTATTTGCTTCTGATTTATCCTTTGAATATTTTCTTTGACGACACATCTCAAGTGAAAACAATTAGACAGCATTGGGTCCCAATATTTTAGTAATATTGTAATGTATACGTTGGTACTATTTTAACAACAAGAAGATAAAAAGTATGATACAAAAAGTATTTATAGAAAATTTTAAAGCTATTCATACTGGTACGAATTTGCCTATTCAACCATTTACTGTGTTTATAGGGAACAACGGAACAGGGAAAAGTAGCATTATAGAAGCCTTAGAAGCCTTACAAACCGCTGTTACGTTTGATTTAGATAAAGCTTTTAAAAAGTGGGGAGGCCTTGAAAGAATAAGAAATTATAATGCCGATTTAACTAACACGAATACAAGTGATCCCACGGTTTATCCAGAAATTTTTGAACCCCTAATTATTTCATTAACTGCGTTAGTTAATGAAAAGCTATACGAATATAAGGTTCAAATTAATCTTGAAAGAGGATATTATATTGTCGAGCAAGAAGAATTGGTATGTAATAAGAAATTAGTATTTACGTCTATAAAATCAAATGATAAAGAAAACCCAGAAGTGTTCTACTATGAAGATGATGGTGGAAAATATGAATTCCCATTTAGACATGATGCCAGGAGTTTAATTTTGTCTTTTAAAGGATCTCCCAGTTATTATTTTAAAGAATTAACGGTATTTAGCCAATATATTGAAAATTGGCAATTTCTTTATTTAAATGCACACAGTATGGGATTACCGGTTGAGGAAGATAAGCTTTATAGAGTAAAAAAACTTGATGGTGACGGACGAAATATTGCCGAATATTTATTATGGCTAAGAGAGCAAGGGATAGAGTATCTAGATTCATTGATTCAAAAAATGAGGTTCGTTCTACCATATATCAATAATATTGACGCAAATGAAGTTAAAGAAACTATAAATAAAACAATAGAGCTGGTATTGTATGAATCTGGAAATAAAAAAAAACCAATACCTGGTTGGCTTTTATCTTCAGGAACTTTGAGAATTTTAGCATTGCTCTCCATGTTTGAAACACCAAAGAAACCATCAGTATTATTCGTTGACGAAATAGAAAATGGTCTTGATCCAAGAACAATAGGGTTGCTATTAAGCCAGGTCGAAAGTGTTTTCTTTGACAAATCAATGCAAGTAATTGTCACAACTCATTCCCCCTTTTTTTTAGACATGGTTCCATTGGATAGTATTATTGTATCAGAGAAACTTGAAGGAGGAAGTACATATGAAATACCGAAGAATCAAATAAGCTTAAATGCGTGGAAGGAAAAGTTTTCTCCTGGAAAACTATATACAATGGGGAAATTAACAAAGTAACTTATGAAAATAGGATTTGTTTTAGAATGTTCACCGAAAGGCCCAGACGCAGACATATATCCGTATCTAGCCAAGAATATATTTTGTCCAAATTTAGATATCACAAAGCCCGAAACATTAGTTAACAAGCAACGCCTAATAAATGAAGGCCCGCTTGTGGCGCAAACCTTGATTGATGATGGTTGTGATTATGTATTCATTATTTGGGATAGAATTCCTAGATGGGGAGGTAGTGGTAGATGTAACGAGCACATTGCACTTTTAGAAGATGGATTGACCCAACTTGCTGTAAATCGTGCAAAAGTAATTTTGTGTTGTATTAGTGATATGCTAGAATCATGGATGATTGTTAATGGTCAATTCATTACCAATTATTTTCAGCAATTTTCAACAAAACCACTTCAATATTTTGGTGACAACAAGGATACAGCAAGTCAGTCAGATCCCAAAAATAGAATTAAGAAATATAATGGCAGGTATAATGATTATACAGACAATTTTAAAATTGTCAAGCTAATTGATGATTTCGATATGCACGCAAGATGGAATAATTCTTTTAATTTTTTTAGAGAAAGCGTGAAAGGAATTTGTATTAACTAAGATGCTTATTAATATTATTCATCTTGAACACAGAGACGACAGATTAATTCTGTTAAAGAATGAGTTCAATAATCAAAACATTTCAGAATATAAAATTTGGAGAGGCATTATTGACCCGACAATAGTAGCGAGAGGTATTTCCCAGGCTCATAAACAAATTGTAGAGTACGCTAAGACAGAAAAATTATCCGAGATATTGATTTGTGAAGATGATGTCCATTTTACTGCAAAAGGCGCTTTTGATTATTTCATCAATAATAAACCTAATGACTTTGATATTTACTTAGGCAGCATAAATGATGGAACAATAAAGAAAGATGATTCCGTTGACGATTTCTCTGGAACAACAATCTATATAGTCAAGGAGAGATTTTATGATATTTTTTTGGCTTTACCAGAACATCTGAATATTGATAGAGCATTATCCAATAAGGGGAAATTCATTGTATGTAATCCTTTTATTGCAATTCAACATAATGGTTATAGTGACAATACAAAGCGTTTTTATAACCATGAGGAATACCTTGCTGGGAGAAATCTTTATGGCGTTAATCAATAATATAATTGTAAAGGAATCTTGCCGCAACTGGCTAGCATATTAATTGAAAAACACGCCCATTCAATGTTCCATAGAGATTAAACTGATTTATAATACTCTTAGTTCATTCAAGTTTAATCAGGTTACAAACAACAAGTACTCACTGTATCATCACCTCATTCACCACTTTCTGCCCCAGCGCTTCATTTACCCGCTGTTTTATTTTTTCTTTCTGGTAGATAAGTTCATTCTTTAGCGGGGCCACGTTGGTGGTAATAATCAGCTTATCGCCGATGATCTGGAGTTTGTCGGTATAGCGGGCCACTGTTTTGCCCATAATGTTTTCCCACACCTCTTCTATCTGCAATGCCTGTATGCCGCCTTTGATCCGGCTGCCTTCCAGGAATTTTTTCATCGCATCGCCAATAGAGTATTCGCCCATGGTGTAAAGATAGAAATTTGACTCAGAGATGTGATAAAAAAAGGTGCCATCACCTGGCACCTTTCAAAATTGGAGAGTATGTTTTATTAACTGTAAGTTTTTATCTTATTTAAATACTGTTTTGCAGACTCCACTTTTTGTGGAAAAAGCACTTTGCCTCTGAGCTTTTCAGCAACCTGTGGTAAAAGCTGGGCAGCACTCCCCTTGGTCAATTTTACAGATTTCACTTTCATGCCCTAAAACTATGCATTTTTTTTCAATAAAAAAACGGCCTCATATTTACCCTGTATTTTGTAAGACTCCATCACTATTGCTTCATCCTTGTCCCTTTTCCCTCCAAAAAACTGGTAACCAATCACTAATTGGCGAAAATTTTTATTGACATAGCCCCGGTAAACGTTTAGTCGCCTGTTAAAATTTTTACATTCACTTTTGCAATTTTTAAGGCAGGCAAGCTTACAGTTGTCTGTAAACTCCGGCCTTCCATCACTCCCTTGCACCAGTAATATAGAACCCGGGTAAGTTGCAAAAAATACCGGTATAGTATTTAATACTGTATTGAATACCCTGTATGCATCTCCATTATTGGTATTCACATTGTCATAGATCATTTCGTTCACAATATCGTAGTCGCCAAATCCAAGGTTGTAAACGCTTATACCATCGAAGTCCTGCACAAATGAATACTGAACGATTTTAATTATTTCGGCTATACCGTCACTGATAAAAAAGAAAGTTAGCTCTTTCACAGATTTTTCCTGTTGAAATTCATAGGCGTTCTGGTGGCTCATCGGATTAAATTATGGAAAGCAAAAATAAGCAGTAATGGCGCAAACACTGTTTTTCACAAAGAAACAAGCTGATATGAAACAGCCAGTTTGCCCAACTGCACCCGCAATCGCTCCTCATTCGTATCTGTAATAAATACTTGCCCTTCGTTTTCCACACATACCTTATGCAGCAGGTTGCTGATACGTTCTTCATCCAGTTTTTCAAATACATCATCCAGCAACAGGAGAGGGGCAAAGCCTTTTTCTTTTTTCAGTATCTCCATTTCAGCCAGCTTCAGGGCAAACAATAAACTTTTTCGCTGCCCCTGGGAGGCAATATTCTTAAACGGCTGATTGACTAATTGTATATCCAGCTCATCCCGGTGGATACCAGATGTAGTCCGCTGCGCAAAGCAATCTTTTACACGGTTCAGGTGTAATAATTCCGTAAAGGAGGCTTGCAATAACTCACTTTCATAAAACAGGTTTACATCTTCATCCTTTCCCTCTTTCGTCACGAAAGCATTCGGGGCTTCGGTCGGGGGACGGGAAATATCATTATACAATCGTTTGACAATAGGCAAATAATAAAGCAAAAATTCTTTTCGCTTATTGAAAACCTGAGTGCCGGGTTTTACCAATTGCTCATCCAGTACATCCAGCAAAGAGAAATTTTTTGTTCCTGTTTCGGCAAAAGATCTCAGCGCAGCATTGCGCTGTTCCAATACTTTTTTATACTGGATCAGTTGTTGCATATAGTCCATATCCAGCTGACAAAGCAGTGCATCCAGAAAAGCCCGTCTTTCTTTACTGTCGCCTGTGATCAGTTCTGCATCATCCGGGGCAATCACCACACAGGGATACCGGCCAATATGCCGGGAAAATTTTTCATACTGTTCATCATTGATGGCAAATTCTTTCTTGCCCGTTTCCCTTAAAATACAGACTGCTTTCTCCGGATTGCCATTCAATTCAAAATTGGCCTGCAGGCGAAAACCGGTATTGCCATGCTGAACGTTGTTGGCATCGAGCCGGGTAAAATAGCTTTTGGTAAAGCATAGGTAATGGATGGCGTCCAGCAGGTTGGTTTTACCCACCCCGTTTTTGCCGTAAATACCGGTTATCCGCTCCGAAAAATCGAAAGCCCGGTTGCTGTAGTTCTTGAACTGAAGCAGAGATATGTGCTTTAGGAGTAGCATTTTGTGCAATTTAGCCACTGAAACGCAGAGAATACAATTTTGCCACTGAGACACTGAAACACTGAGAATAATTTTACCGCTGAAGCACAGAAAAAACTCAGTGTTTCAGTGTTTCAGTGGCAATCTCTTTTGCCGTAGGCAAAACTGCGCCTCTGTGTCTCTGCGGTTTAAATCCCTGGGCAGCGTAGCTGCGAAGCCTCTTTTCGTCCTCAAAATCACTGCTTTAAAATTCCTTTTTTCCCCTTATTTTTGCCCCCGCATTTACACCCGCAGCACGGCGATCAACCGTCAGGGAAGAAATGCAGATTATTCAAATTATTAACCTGTGGCTACTAAATTTTCGAAAGAAACATATCTCTACTGGTACGAGCTGATGCAGCTTATCAGGCAGTTTGAGCTGATGTCAGAAGAAAAATACAAAATGGATGGCAAGATCCGTGGTTTTTTCCATGCCTATATAGGTCAGGAAGCCATTGCCGCAGGTTGTATGACGGCCACACGCCCCGAAGATCTGATGATTACTGCTTACCGTGACCACGGTTTGGCGATAGCTAAAGGGGTGCCCGTAAACAGTTGTATGGCCGAATTGTATGGTAAAGCCACCGGCTGTGCCAAAGGAAAAGGCGGCAGTATGCACTTCTTTGGAAAAGACGTAGGATTCTTTGGCGGACATGGTATTGTGGGTGCACAAATTGGTACAGGTGCCGGTTTGGCTTTTGCTGAACAATACCGTGGCACAGATAATGTGGTGCTGACTTATTTTGGTGATGGCGCTGCCCGGCAGGGTATGCTGCACGAAACATTTAACCTGGCCATGTTGTGGAAGCTGCCCGTTATTTTTATTTGCGAGAATAATCATTATGCAATGGGTACTTCTGTAGAACGTACCTCCAATGTAATTGATATTTATAAACTGGCCGACGGTTATGAAATGCCGGCCGATACCATTGACGGTATGAGTCCCGAAAATGTACATGAAGGAGTAGCCCGTGCTGTGAAAAGGGCCAGGGAAAAGGGCGGCCCCACACTGCTTGAAATAAAAACTTACCGGTACAAAGGACACTCTATCAGCGATCCGCAGAAATACAGGACCAAAGAAGAAGTAGACGAATACAAGAGCAAAGACCCTATCCAGATGGTATTAAAAACGATCATGGATAATAAATTTGCCACAGCAGAGGAGATTGATACCATTAATAAGCGCATAGATGATATAGTGGCTGAATCAGTAAAATTTGCAGAAGAAAGCCCCTGGCCGGATGACAGTGAAGTATTGAAAGATGTGTACATGGACCGGCATTACCCGTTTATCACAGACTAAAGTAAATATCAAAAGACAAGCATAAACATTCATCGCAAAAAAAGAAAACAAGTATATGGCAGATAAGAAAATAGTGCAGGATCAGGACTCCGGTGAAGCAATAATTGCAAAAGCAAAAGATTTCTGGGGAAAATATGGCAAGGTATTGACCATTGCCAGCATAGCCGTTATCCTGTTGGTTGGCGGTTGGTATGTGTATAATAATTATGTAAAAGGACCACAGGAAACTAAAGCGGATGATGCCATCTTCAAAGCGGAAGAGTATTACCGTATGGATTCTATTAACCTGGCGCTTAATGGTGACGGGCAGTATTATGGTTTCCTGAAAGTGATAGACAAGTATGGCGGAACAGATGCCGGCAACCTGGCTAATTTCTATGCCGGCAGCTGCTACATCAAATTAAACGACAATGAAAAAGCTGTCAGGCACCTAAAAAAATTCAGTACAGATTCCAAGCCAGTACAGGCAAGAGCTTACAAACTGATTGGCGATGCCTATGCAGATCTTGGTAAAAACAAAGAAGCATTTGATTATTACAAAAAAGCCGGTTACCATTTTGAAAAAGATTTGGCCGGATCAGCTGAAAGCCTGTCATTGGCTGCCTACCTTGCACAACGGGTGCTGAATGATACCAAAGGGGCTACAGAATTATACAAAGAAATAAAACTGAAATTTCCCGGTACACAACAAGCATTTGATGCCGATAATTACCTGGCACAAATGGGCGTTTATACCACAGAAAACTAATTATGGCATCTCATTCCGCAAATTCGGGAATCAACAAGTTGTTACAAATAGATACAGGCATTCTGAATAAGGATGCCTGTATCGTTTTAGTGAAAACAGAATGGAACGCCGCCATTTCAGACCAGTTGGAAAGAGGCTGTATTGCCGGGCTGGAAAAATATGAAGTAAAGAAGATAGTGGTGATAACAGTTCCCGGCGCTTTTGAAATTACATTTGCCATTAAAAATTATTGGGATAATGCAACAAAAGCAAAAAAGCCTCATGCATTCATTGCATTAGGTTGTGTGATAAAAGGAGATACTCCGCATTTTGATTATGTGTGCAAAGCGGTAACAGATGGAGTGGTACAGTTAAATTTGCAGTTACCGGTACCTACTATCTTTGGTGTACTAACAGTAGATAATGAACAGCAGGCCATTGAAAGAATCGGGGGCAAACACGGACATAAAGGAGAAGAAGCCGCTATTACAGCTTTAAAAATGATTTCCCTTCAGAAAAGCTACTAAGAAATAGAAAAGCACATTGAACGTACAAATATTCATACCATGTTTTGTAGACCAGCTTTTCCCGGAAACAGGCTTTAATATGATAAAAGTGCTGGAGAAAGCAGGATGTACTGTCAGTTATAACACCAGCCAGACCTGTTGCGGACAACCTGCTTTTAATGCAGGCTTTTGGAACGAATCCAAATCTGTTTGCACCAAATTTATCAAAGACTTTAAAGGAAGCGATTATATAGTTTCTCCCAGTGCCAGTTGTGTGGGATTTGTGAGGAATTATTACGGCAACCTATTTGAGAATTCTTCTGTACACAATGATGTGAAAGACCTGGGTAACCGCATTTTTGAGTTTTCAGAGTTTATGGTACAGGTTCTGAAAAAAGAAGATATGGGAGCGGTACTGAATGGTAAAGCAACTTATCATGACAGTTGTGCCGGCTTACGTGAATGCAAAATAAAAGAGGAACCGCGAAAATTGTTATCGCATGTAAATGGTTTGACACTGGTTGAAATGAATGATGTGGAAACCTGTTGTGGTTTTGGCGGAACCTTCGCCGTAAAATTTGAAGCCATCTCCGTAGCCATGGGAGAACAAAAAGTGGAACATGCTTTAGCTACCGGTGCTGATTACATTATTTCAACTGACCTTTCCTGCCTCATGCATTTGCAGGGATATATCAAACAGAAAGGATACAATTTACAGACCATGCATTTGGCGGATGTATTGGCGGAAGGGTGGTAAGACAAAACCCCGCAGTTAGTTGAACCCCTTCAGGGTTCGGCTTAGTCTGCGTTTTGCATCGCCTGGTTTCACCCGGCGTTACCGACATTCTGCCCCTCTGGGGCAAGTCGCCAGAGGCAGCTCGTTCAGTTAATAGCAGTGATACTCTCTTAACTAAATGACATTGACCTAAAGGCTGGCAAGTAATTTTCTTTTTGTAAGAATGTAAAATTGCTGAGCAGTTCAAAGCATTCAATCTAGTGTTCTTCGAATCAGGAAATTTTCAATTCTCCCCTTCGGGGAGTAGGAAAATAAAACTATCAGACTATCTGTAGGGGCTGGATCTTTACAACCCCGAAAAATAATCATACCCCTTTACATCAGCCCAGTAATCAGGTGTTCGGTTATCATCAAAATACATAAAGCCAATCCGCTTCAAACTTTTTACTCCGTACTTCACCGGTATAATAAGCCGGAGTGGGTAGCCCTGGTTCAGCGGCAATGGCTTTCCATTTAATTCATAACATAATAATGTTTGCGGGTGCATGGCGCTCGGCATATCTATACCCACATAATATTTTTTATCCGGGGTGCTGAGGCCCAGGTATTTTTTGGCAGCTTCCCCGTTCAAACCATAAGCCCGCATAAATTCAGAAAACCGTACCCCACCCCAATGAGTGATCTGGCTCCAGCCTTCTATACATTTGAAGTTGAAAACTATTTCTGTCTTCGGTAATTTTTTTATTTCATCAAGAGTAATCTTCAAAGTATCAGCTTTTCCCTTAATCACATTCATCGCCCAGGAGGCCGGATCAAAAGCGGATTTCATTCCTAAATCCCCGTTTACCCTTGGCCGTTTGTCGGCCTGGGATACCGGGTATTGCTTTGCCAGCCTTTTTTCAGATACCAATCCATCAAATACTTTTTCATTGGCATTTAATACAGTACGTAAAGGCCTGCTGGTTTTACCTGCCGCAGTTGGTTGGTGCCGCAGCCATTTCAAGCCAAAAAATGCAGCACCCGCGAATACAAAAAAGAAAAAGAAGGATATAACTGTCTTCTTTAAGATCAGCTGATCCGTATTCAGCTGATCATTTTTGGTAAAGAATATTTTTAAAGGATTGGCCATCGTTATGATTTTACTGTTTCGCTTTCGGATAGTACCACATCATCTGCCGGTGCTTCTTCTTTCATTTTTTTTACTTCAAAACCTGTTATCATAGCCCTGAAATTATTCCATCCTGCCATTGCCACCTGCCCGATATGCACCAAAAAGAAAAGCACATACCCGATAGTAAGCACAAAGTGGATGATACGGGCCGCTTTATATCCGCCAAATAATGCACACAACCATCCAAACTGAACGGGCTTATAAATGGCAAGCCCTGTTAACACAGAACCTATTCCCATTACAATAATGGCTGAATAAGCAATCCGCTGTGCGGCATTGTATTTTCCAGTAGCAGGGGGCGCTGTTTTACGAATATGCAGGTCATGTAGCAATACCTGCCAGGCATACTTAAAAGAATTTCTCCCTGGCATCAGGTCACGCCATTCGCCGGAAAAGATAGTGTACAGCACATACGCAATGCCATTTAAAAAGAAAAGCCACATAAAAACAAAATGATAAGCCATCCCTTCCGAAAGACGGTATGGAATGTTCAGCGCTTTGTAAAAGGTATCAGGAAAAAATTTCAGCAGGGTGGTGCTGCCAAAACCAATTTTGTACACATCATTGGCCCAGTAGATTAGAAGACCGCTCCATATCATAATGCCCAGCACAGGAAAATTGACCCAGTGGAACCAACGGATGGCCAGCGGATGTTTCTTAACTATCCTTTTTATTGTTTTTTGTTGACCGGGCATATAGAAAGTTACGTAAAAGTATGCTCGTGGAGCTAATAGAATTGTCAGCAAGGTTACTAAATGAAAAACCCCGGCTTTTATAAATAAAGTGCCGGAGTTTTCAGGAAGATTGTTCTTTTATTTTGGAAGCACTACATGGTCAATTACATGAATTACTCCATTACTTTGAAATACATCTTTTATGGTAATAGTGGACATCCCGCCTTTTTCATCCTTCAGCATATAACTGCTTTTTTTCTTCATCACCCACAGTTTTCCACCTGCTACTGTGATCAGTTCTGCCATACCATTGCCTTTTTTGATCAGGTCGTCGAGTTCTTTTGTACCCAAACGGCCGGCTACAACATGGTACGTAAGGATACCGGTAAGTATGGCTTTGTTTTCAGGTTTTACCAAAGTTTCCACCGTTCCTTTGGGCAGCATATCAAATGCAGCATTGGTGGGGGCAAACACGGTAAAAGGGCCGGCACTCTGCAGGGTTTCCACCAGTCCTGCGGCTTTTACTGCGGCTACCAGGGTGGTATGGTCTTTAGAATTAACGGCATTTTCTACTATGTTCTTTGATGGAAACATAGCAGCGCCGCCCACTTCAACTGTTTTTTCATCCATCATCTTTTGTGCGGAAGAAACACTAACGGTAAAAGCTGCAGCAAGCAGTAATGGGATTGATTTCAGGAATTTCATACGTTTTAATTTATTGTTATGGTTATAAAATATTCCGGTTGGAACAATAGCAGATACGGTAAAAGGAAACAAACCGGATTTGAAAAAGAAATATTTTTTTAACCGCTTACCTGTAAATTTGACCTATCTAAAAAAAATGACATGGCCTATTGGTTGATCAAATCTGAACCGTTTAAGTATTCCTGGGAACAATTCGAAAAGGATAAACAAACTTTTTGGGACGGTGTACGCAACTATGCGGCCCGTATTCATTTACGTAGCATGAAAAAAGGCGACCTCGTTTTTTTCTATCATAGCAATGAAGGCACAGAAATAGTGGGTATCGCCAAAATCAGCAAAGAAGCCTACCAGGACCCCACCACCGATGATGAGGCGTGGGTAGCCGTGGATGTGCAGCCCCACAAAAAACTGAAGAAACCCGTTACACTTGCACAAATAAAAGCAGACAACCGGCTGGCCAATATGGCGCTGGTTCGGCTTGGCCGCCTTTCTGTACAGCCGGTAACAGACGAAGAATGGAAAATAGTGATGGAAATGGCAGGGGAGGGACAAATACAGGTTTATTAGTTTATCGGTTAATTAGTTAATTGGTTGTTGAAAGTCCAGCAGGCAGCAATATCAAAAGTGGTGTCTTTGCAATGGGTATTGATTATTGAAAACTGCGCTGTTGAATATTTTTTTGCGTATGAATATTCAACAGGCAATAATCAATATACAAGCAGTGGGCCAAGTTACTTTTTAGCTGCAGCAAACCTTATGTGCAAAGGCCGGCATCGAAAACCTTTTTTACACCACAGCATTTCATTAACAAATAGTAAAGGTTACTTTTTAGTGGCTTGCGGTATCAATAGCTGATTCTCCTATTTAACCTAAAAAGTATAGCCATGAAAAAATTATTCATCGGGCTGCTTGTAGTAGCGGCCGGAGGAGCCACCTTCTTTTTGCTCAATCAAAAAAAGAAACCAGGCAACATTGCAACAATCAACAAAGACCTGATCATTGGAAAATGGAAACCCGCAGCCAGTCAGCCTGCTGATACTGCACAACCTCATTACCAGTATGAGTTTCAAAAAGACGGTATTGCATTACGTTCACTCAACGGCACCGTAAAAGCGGATACCACTCATTACGGGTGGAATGCCAAAAACGAACTGGTGATCAGGGAAAATACCAGTGATACTACAGGTAAAACATTTACCGTAGTACAACTGACGGGCGATAGTTTACTATTGCAGGCAGAAAAAAATGCAGTCAGCCTGTTGCTTACCAAAGCGAAGTAATTGCTGCAATCCCCCCATCCTTTTGCATGACAGGCAATAACGGATACCGTACAGAATTTATCAACCTGGTGCAGGCAGCCACTTCGCTGGTAAAGAACTGATCCCTATGCCAGTTCATAAAAGCGAAATGATCACTGGTAATGACGTGACTGGATAATTTAGAAGAAGCATGAATACCATTTTGAACCACATAGAACTCAGGCAATATAGAAATACACAAATAGATCAATCTTATGTGTGTATTTCTATCTGTACTATGCTCTATCTGGTTCAATTTGCCGGGATGGTTTTGCTTATTTACTTTTGAGGATGGCAAAAAAGAAATTAGTGGTACTGACTGGTGCAGGCATCAGTGCAGAAAGCGGGTTAAGAACTTTTCGTGACAGCGACGGACTATGGGAAGGGTATAATGTAACAGATGTAGCCACACCACGGGCCTGGAGAAAAAACCCGCAACTGGTACTTAATTTTTATAATGAGCGACGTAAAAATGTGGCCGATGCCCAACCGAATGCCGCCCATTTTGGACTCGCAGAATTGGAAAAAGATTTTGATGTAACCATCATTACGCAAAATATAGACGACCTGCATGAAAGGGGAGGCTCCACAAACATATTACACCTGCACGGAGAAATATTTAAGATGCGGAGTGAAAAAGATGAAACGCTGGTGTATGATATAAGAGGGGATATAAAAATCGGGGAGAGGGCAGAAGATGGCGCACAACTCCGCCCCAATATCGTTTGGTTTGAAGAACCCGTTCCCATGATAGAAATTGCCGTTCCCTTTGTTTATGCAGCTGATATTTTTGTAGTGGTGGGTACATCCCTGGTGGTATATCCGGCTGCAGGCCTTATCAACTATGTGGAACTGGAAACCCCAAAATATATCATTGATAAAAAGATACCCTACACTTCACCGATGCGCAACCTTACCCTGATTGAAAAACCAGCAACAGAAGGGGTGAAGGAACTGCAAAGTTTATTAGGAGTATACGTATGATATTTAGTTGACAAAAACTGTCGCACAATCATAGTAGCACAGAAGATATTGCTGCGTAATAAAGGTGGCCACGAATTACACGAATGCCACGAATAAATACAATTAAAGGGAAATTGATTGCCTGCGGCAACTGAAATAGCTACGGAAAGATAGAACTTATTATCTGTGGCCGCAGTTAAACTGTATTCTCGGTAGTGTCTCAGTTTGAAAAAAAATGAACCACAGTATGTCATATAACAGATAGAAATACACAGATATGCATTTCTATCCACGCATTAGGCCTTGCTCGCTGAAGCTTTAGCGAAGGCGATGCGGGACAAGTTGTGTGTATTTCTATGATAACTTCTTTTCTATCCCGGATGGCCCTATCGTGTGGACACATTTTTTTGAACACGGAATGGACGGGTACGAAGGATAATAACGGATTTTTTCTGCTGCTACGCATCAGAAATTGGATGTTTTTTCGAA
>JANOEQ010000049.1:0-7038 GCA_031441485.1 Chitinophagaceae bacterium | reverse complement strand
GTTTCAATTCGCCCTTCAGGGAATAAAGACATTCCGATTAAGAAGCAATCCACAGGGGTACAATAACAGGGTTTCAAATCGCCCTTCAGGGAATAAAGACATTCCGATTAAGAAGCAATCCACAGGGGTACAATAACAGGGTTTCAATTCCCCCTGAAGGGAGTAGGACATTCCGATTAAGAGGAAACTTACAGGGGTAGCGGGATAACCCTTGTTTCTGCAACTTACTGCGTGAATTAAGGAACAGACTTCCCCCTCTTTTGTTAAGGATTGTCTAATTCAAACAACGGTATATGAACTGGACTGCAATTTGAACATCCTATATAAAAATGGAGGCATATATGAAACTGAAACTTTACACACTACTTATTGCCGGACTCAGCACATTGATTATTTCCTGCAAAACAGCCGGCAAGCTGTATGAAAAAGGCAACTATACCGAAGCAGTGGAACTGGCAGCTAAAAAATTGCAGAAAGATCCTGCTGATCCCAAATTACTGAACATTATTCAAAACGCTTACCGCTTCGCCGTAGAAGATCATGAAAGCCGTATCCGTAACAATGCAGCCAGCACCAGTGAATTAAAATGGGAATGGATGTATAATGAATATGTTTCCCTGCAGCGGATGTATGATGCTGTATACCGGGTACCTTCCGTACTGAATATTGTAAAACCCATTGATTATTCATCTTACCTGGTAACCTGCAGCGAAAAAGCAGGTGATGTGCGTTTTGACAGGGGTATTGCATTTATGCAGCGTTATAATAAAGAAAGTTATAAAAATGCATACCGCGAATTTCAGGTGGCGCTGCAGTTGAAACCCGGCAACCGTGCTGTTGTTGAAAAACTGGAAGAGTCGTATGAATATGCAGTAACCAATGTTATTATTCTGCCTATGCAGCAACGGGGCGGGTATGTGTACAGTTCTTATATCGTCGGTGGCGACAACCTGGACGATCAGTTGATCCGCAACCTGCAGTACAACAGCGGCAATAAATTTGTAAAATTCTATTCTGCCTGGGATGCCAGAAGTAAAAGCATAAGAGTAGATCAGGAAGTGGACATGCGCCTAGCTACAGCAGATATTGGCCGCTATTTTGATAACAGAAGTACCCGGAGAGTAACAAAAGAGGTTGTGGTGAAAGAAACAGTTTACAGGCCTGATTCAGTGGTAAGAGAGTATGCAAAAGTACATGCCGACATTACCACCACCCGCAGAACGATGAGTTCCACTGCCCTGCTGCAGGTATCAGTAAGAGATGGAAATGGCCACTGGATATGGAGTGACAATATCAGTGGCAACCATAATTGGAGTACAGAGTTTGCCACTTATACCGGAGATGCCAGGGCCCTGAGCGAAAGTGATAAACAGCTCATTGAAAGGAGAAAGGAATTTGCACCTGCAGAAAATGAAATAGTGAAGTGCATGCTGGACCAGATCAGTAATGATGCACTGTACCGAATTAAGAATTATTTTAACCGGTTTTAAATAATAAAAGGAGGCTGTCTCAAAAGTCAGAAAATCACGCAAAGGCGCTACGGCGCAGAGTATAAAATAACTGAAAATCAGGTGTTGCAACTTTGCTTCTTTGCGGGAAAATTAATTTTAAGCACTTTTGAGACAGCCTCTCTTTTACAACTGCTCCAAGCATACTGCTCACTTCTCTACAGGGTTTTCCTTTTCATTCTTTTCCCAGGCGGCGAATACGTTTAATTGTTCTTTTGTTAGTTCATTTGAAAGGTAAAAAACCTCGATAGACGCAAACGGCTTTGCCACACCAACCTTATAATCAAAGAATTTAACCATGGTGCAATTAATTCCCCTACTATAGTCTTTTTCCAAAGAAAACATATCTCCTTTACCATCACAACTGAAATAAGCGATTAAATAATTTTTTTTAGGGTCATTTACTTTAAAATTGATTTTTGCTCTTTTATAATTTATATTATCAACAATAGTATCACTTAGCGGCTTAGGAGTTCCCTGGATCTTAGGATGCTTTTCGGAATAAAAATTCCAGCCGGCATCTGACAAAATCGAATCAGGCAGTACAGCCTTTTTGAAAACCTTTGCTGTATCTGAAAAAGTTTTGTAATCATACATTGTTTTGCTCTTTAAATCGATAAATCTGCAAAAAAGAAGTGGATAAGTTACTGTAGTAATACTTGCGGTGTCCGTCGCCGTATTCACACCTCTAATTTCCTGTATACACACACTATCCTTATACCATACTTTTAAATAGTGAGTAAATGTAGGCTTCCCCACCTTGTTATAAAAACGAGTTGTCCGAAGAACAATTCCCTTTGTATTTGATTGTCCATTAGAATTACAGGAAATCAGTATCGTACTTAATAAAAAAGCCCGCAAAATAGTAAGTTCGCTGAATTGATTCATACACTTTATTTAAACCATTTATCATGCGGAAAATAGGTGCGCATGATAAATGAATATTTAAAATACCTGAGAAAAAGTCCATGTACCAGTATTAATAATACCGGGATATGAGCTTCCATTGTAATTTAGATTTCCAGTAACAATACTAAATGCGGACTGGGCAGAATGCCAGACAGTGTTTCCAGTTTCCGACCACACGTCTGTCGGATTTGATGAGGAACAAAAATCACAAATTGACCAACTATGACGTATACTTGTAAAATAACCGCCCCCAGGATAAGAAGAATTCCTTTTCCCCTTTATCGTTTCTACTGCTTTTATTTCCCCGACTCCGTTTTCATTAGGGTCAGGATTCTGAGTCACGGTCCACCAAACCGACTTGGTGGCTTCCAATTCTTCATTGCCTGTTCCACCTCCACCACCAGTACCACCACCGCCACTGCCTTCTTCTACATAGAGGCCGCCACAGGTGGTAAAGACATACGATTCTGATACCAAAACACCGTTCTCATAGGTTTGAAGGTACCAGTCAATACAGTCATCTTCGGTACGCTTAGTATGTCTTGTAGCTGCGTTCTTATCATACAGTATGGTAAACTTAAACATATCCCCTTTTTTGTACTCCATTTCATACAAAAAATTATCAGTGATAGTAAGGAATGTAATCCGGCTGTCTTCAATTTTGCCGCTATTATAAAATTTATAAAAGGTATTTACCGGAATTTTATTCCCTGCCGCTCTGTTCACCGGCATGTATTGTACAATATTTCCTTTTCGTATTTTCCCTTTAGCTGTTTCAAATAACAACAGGCAATTGATGGGGTTACTGTTGGTGTTATTGGCCGAAACAAAACCGTCATTAATAGGGACCACTATCACCATTTCCCCGTCAAATCTTTCTTCATACCGGAGTTCAGATAAAAGCAGGTGTTCCCTGAGGTTTTGCAGCTTCACTTTACTTTCCGGTTTTACCAGGTTTGTTTTTTGTTCCTCCAGCCAGTCCCTCACTCGGGCAGCAGCGGAATTGTCTTTGATAGAACCGGGTTTGTGTAGTACCTCTCTTTGGCAGGCACTAACCAGCAGCATAATTAATGCTGTAAAAAATAGCATTCGCATACGATTTCGTTTAAGTTGTTATTAAATAATAATTGTGGAGGAAGTGCGAATGGGCAGAAGTGCCGATGGAAAAACGAATATAACATATTTTGCATTCGTATCCCGCTTTTTTAAGCGCTTTTATTTATTCATCTTTGACGCATCATTTTTATAGCTTAAAACGGTACTGTATGAACAGTACAATCTAAACTGCAAAAATTGATTGGCATAATATGATCCGTAAAAAGATATTCAAATGGCTGAAGATTACAGCCCTGGTGTATGTGCTGGGAGGCATTTCCCTGTACCTGCTGCAGGATGCCATTCTTTTTCATCCTGTATCCTTAAAGCGTAATCACCGGTATGATTTTACACAACCGCATCAGGATATCAGTATACCCCTCAATGAAAAAGACACGCTTAACCTGATTGATTTTTTACCGGCAGATACCATTACCCGCGGCATCGTACTATATTTTCATGGTAATAAAAGAAATATAGCCTGGTATGCCGATTATATTCCCCATTTTACCCGCCACGGATATCAAGTGCTGATGATAGATTACCCCGGCTATGGCAAAAGCACCGGAAAGCTTACAGAAGAAAAATTATATGCATGGGCCCTCCGGGTATACCAGATGGCCAGCGGAAAATTTTCTGCCGACAGTATTATCATTTATGGAAAAAGTATGGGTACCGGCATTGCCGCACAACTGGCGTCTATCCGTAACTGTAAACAACTGATCTTAGAAACACCTTATTACGATTTTCCCTCCGTAGTAAGCCATTACCTGCCCATTTACCCCGTGCGCAGGATGCTTCATTATAAATTGCCCAACTACCAATACCTGCCTCTGGTAAAAGCACCCATTACTATTTTCCAGGGAACCAACGACTGGCTGGTAACATACAGCAATGCTGAAAAGCTGATACCGTTGCTAAAAAAAGGAGATGAATTCATAACCATTAAAGGGGCCGGGCATAATAATCTCTATAGATACCCGGAAGTGTTGCTCAAACTGGATTCCCTGCTTCGCTGAAAATACCTAAAACAGGGTATTGCATAAGGGTTTTCTCTTAACTACCTTTACCCGGTGAAAAAATTAATTCCATTCTGTTGCTTGTTCCTTTGTTTACACCTGGCTGCCCAGGATGCATTGACTTATCCGCAATTACTGGCCAACAATGAAGAAATTCATGTTAGTGACAGCCTCTTTATAACTTCTCTCAGCCAAAAAATGAACAAACTGGATAGTGCTGCCGTGAAGAAATGGTTCTACCAGGTATTATCAATTTCTCAAACCGGAAAGTTGAAGAACAGGGATTTTTTCCTGGCAGGGAAAATGACCGGTAATCCACAGTTTGATTTACATGTGCTGGTGGAAGACAAGAAAACCAAAAAAGACAGTTCCTCCATGCAGGTAATACACCTGGTAACCACCCATAAAGACGGCGCCTATATTTCCTCTTTTAAAGCTGCTGTTACAGGAGCAAAGAAAAAATCGAGCTATAATATTTCTTCCTGGATTTACAAAGACCTCAATATTGTGCAGAACTCACGTATTACCACCAGCACAGCTTCTATGGCAGATATTGCACAGTACAAAATCACCAGCAGCGGACGATTTATGATGTATTCCAATTAAATACTGCCTAACAATGCTTGCTGCAAGCTGCATCTATCAACAATTTTTTAATTCATTTTATTTGGTTTTCTTTCACAACTGATAGTATTTTACCAATTCTACCCTCACTATAATATACTGTAAAAATCCACTGGAATTTCACACCCTCCCCAAAGCTCCACAATACCTGAAAAAGCAGTTCGACCGTTATTTTTACCTCACTCAGGTGAGACCTCACAGGAATCTCACGGGAAACTCACCTGAATTTCACGGGAATTTCACCAGACTTAAATACCATCCTTCTTCAATCTTCCTTCTATCTTCCAATTACCTTCTTTACACCTGCCTGAGCTGCTGGCTGCACTTAAACCCTGTCAGAATAGCTCAATAGCATTGCCGGTTAAATTTATGCCATAAAAAAAAGGTCGTCCCAAAAAGAACGACCTCTTTTTTATTTGCCTGCAAACACCGGAGATAAACTGCCAGCGCTATTTCTCCTGTAGTGCAACACTGGTATCATTAATTTCCAGCACATACTCCACTCCTATCTTTAATGCATAATTACGATCGGTATGGCTAACGGGAAAATCAAAGCAAACAGGGTACTCGTACTCCTGGATTATATCCCTGAGTATTTCATACACAGTTTTTCCAAAAGGTCTTTCTGTATCCTTTGTATCGGTAAATTCACCGAATACAAGACCTTCCAGCCTGGATAATTTACCGCTGCGTTTCAACTGGTGCATCATACGGTCGATATTGTACAACTGCTCCCCTATATCCTCAATAAATAATATCCTTCCTTTTGTTTTTATGTCTGAATCCGTTCCTGTAAGATGAGCCAGTAAAGAAAGATTACCGCCCACCAGTTCGCCGGTCGCTGTTCCTTTTTGGTTAAACGGATGCACTTCGCAGGTATACTTACTCTTTCCCCCTTCCAATGCATTTTTAAGGGAAAGTATAAATTCATTCTTATCACCACCTTCATTAAACGCACCCGCCATGGGCGAATGAAGCGATGAAATGCTATAGTTGGTAAACAAATGTGAATGCAGTATCGTAATATCGCTGTACCCGATGATCCACTTGGGATGTTTGCTGAACTTTTTAAACCTGAGTTTGTCAATGATACGGCCAGTACCATACCCTCCCCTTCCGAAAAGTACTGCCTTCACTTCCTCATCATCCAGCATCTGCTGCAGGTCAAGTAATCTTTCTTCATCCTCACCGGAAAAATAAGTAGCTGAACCCCCTCCCACCGTTTTGCCAACCTTCACCTTATAGCCCCAATCCTGCAGGGTATTGATACAGGTTTGTACTTTTTCTGCTGCCATATAACCGGCAGGGCAAACTATTCCGATGGTATCACCTTTTTGTAAATAAGGGGGTATTGTAATCATGGACTACCTGTTTTTATTTTCCGTCTTTTCTGTTCTGCGCTTATCAATTGCAGCAATAGTGTATTTAAAGCTTTAAAGATATTATAAATTATTACTTACACATAGCTCCTTATAAAGAGGGGTGTACTAGGTTCTGTGTTTCAGTGGCAAATAAACAAGCCTTTGAAGCACATAGCTTATCACGAAGACTTTCAAATTAAGATACTGCCAGAAAAGGTATGTTTTGGGGTAGTGGGTCAGTTTGAAAAAAATGAACCACAGTATGTCATAGAACAGAAAGAAATACACAGATATGCTTTTCTATCCACGCATTAGGCCTTGCTCGCTGAAGCTTTAGCGAAGGCGATGCGGGACAAGTTGTGTATATTTCTATGATAACTTCTTTTCTATCCCGGATGGCCCTATCGTGTGGACACATTTTTTTGAACACGGAATGGACGGGTACGAAGGATAATAACGGATTTTTTCTGCTGCTACGCATCAGAAATTGGATGTTTTTTCGAATATTGTTAAGATCAAGAG
>JANOEQ010000048.1:0-3510 GCA_031441485.1 Chitinophagaceae bacterium | reverse complement strand
CAGGAATTGTTTCCTTCTGCAAGGGTTGTGGCTGATATTTTATTTATAAAGAGTAACAACGTATATACAAGTGCTGGCATCAGTGCCGGTATTGATCTGGCACTGGCTATACTTGAAGATTTGAAAGGCCCGCTGTTTACTCATAAAGTTGCCAGAGGATTGGTTGTTTATCACCGGAGAAGCGGAAGGCATAATCAACAGAGCATATACCTTGATTACAGGAACCATATTAATCCACAAGTACATGAGGTGCAGGATTACCTTATTGATAATTTGTCTAAGGAAAATGATATTGCTACTCTTGCCTCATTAGTTGGTATGAGTCCAAGGAATTTGAGCAGGGTGTTTAAAGAAAAAACCGGCTCTACTATATTGGAATACCTCACACTCTTACGAAAGGAGTTTGCAAGTACGATGTTGAATAATCCCGAATACACAATTGAATATATTGCTTCTAAATGTGGGTTTAAAACGGCAAGACAATTGCAAAGAATATTAAAAAAATAACATCTTTATAATTTTTGTGAGGCGGCTACTAAAGCTGTTGATTTTTCCGGCTTCATCCGGGTTAATAATTTAATGTAATTCCGCCGCCAAAACCCATATCACTATCGTAGTGTGTTCTTATAGAGAAGTTTCGGCCAAGAATGTAATTCAACCCTATCATGTACTCTTTGTCAGTGTTCACCATAAAAGCTGCTCGTAGCTTTTTTGCAACAGGTATATCTTCCCTCATCAATTGTAAACGAACAATTCCGTCTGTAAATACTTCTGCCTGAAAACGGACCAGCATGGGCAAAGTATAGTTTACTCCAACACTTAATACTGCCCTGTTGTCTTTTGTGTTAGTCTGTCCAAAGAGATTTTTCTCTTGTTCGTCAATACCCATTTTCCTGTACCGCCAGTCAAATCCGATAAATGGCATGAGCCATTGCATTTTTCCTAAGTATCTGCCTATATGTGTTTCCGTTTCATAGCCGTGCATGTCGTGATAGCCTAAACGCCACTCGCTGCCAATGCTCCAACGGGTATTTTGCAGCATCATTTCACCGTCATTACCATTTGTTGCGAAATCATTTTGAAACATGAAGTGCATTTTCCTGTCATCGGCAAATAATTTTAGTTGTGCCAGTTTCGGATTTGGTATTAATGGATTTGGAGCTTGATTTTCATAACTAAAAACTCTGCCCATTCCACTCATCATGTGGTAAAGGATATGACAATGGAAAAACCAATCCCCTTCTACATTTGCATTAAATTCTAATGTATCAGTTTCCATTGGCATGATGTCAATAATATTTTTCAAAGGAGCATAATCGCCCTGCCCGTTTAATACCCTGAAATCATGGCCATGCAGGTGCATCGGATGCCTCATCATAGAGCCGTTGAAAATAATAAGTCTCAGATTTTCTCCTTTCTTCACCAATATTTTATCTGCTTCTGAAACTACTTTATTATCCAGGCTCCAAACATAACGGTTCATGTTACCAGTGAGTTCAAATTTTAAAACTCTTGTGGTTGAATTAGGTAAAGTTGTTTTTTCAGGTGACTTTAGCATCGCATAATTCAATGTAACAATATCAGACATTTCGTTACTGTTATACTGATTGTGATTTGCATGAGGATTATCGCCGGTTGACATACTATCCATTTGCATATCTGCTTTCTTCTTTTCCTCTCCGGTAATTTCAGGATACATTACCACATTCATATCCATCTGATTCAGGCTCATGTTCATTCCCATATCATCAAGGTCTCCGTTCATTTTCATCATGCCGTTCATCATCTTCATGCCTTCAAAATATTTCAGCCGGGACATAGGTGAAATGAGTTGCTTAATTCCATTGCCGATATATAATGAGGCTGAGTTTGTTCTATCTTCTGTTGTTGCTAATAATTCATACGATGTACTGTCAGCAGCAATAGTAACGACAATATCATAAGTTTCCGAAACGGCAATGATTAATCTGTCCACTTCAACAGGTTCTACATCGTTCCCGTCATTGGCAACAACAATTATTTTACTACCTGCATACCGAAGCCAGAAATAGGACGAAGCACCACCGTTTGAAATTCGTAAGCGGACTTTATCACCTCCTTTCAGCAATTTGCCATTTACTTCACTAATAGTTGATTCTGGTTTTCCGTTCATAAATATTCTGTCATAATACACATCGCTCACATCCATTGCCAGCATCCTCTTCCATTCGTTTTGCAATTTGGTTTTAAAATGACCTGCTTTAGCAGCTTCGGCATAACTCTGCACTGCATTTTTCTTTAACGCAAACCAATCAGAAGCGTTATGCAACATACGATGCACATTTTCGGGATTGTAATCTGTCCACTCACTTAGTACAACTGGTACGGTTGGTATATCAAACTCTTCCCGTTTATTCATAACAAAAGAGCCATACATACCTATTTGCTCCTGCAAGCCTGAATGACTGTGATACCAATGTGTGCCATGTTGTATTATCGGAAACTTATAAAGATGTGTAGTACCTGGTTTAATAGGCATTTGTGTAAGGTTCGGTACACCGTCTTCTTTGTTTGGTAAAAACAAACCATGCCAATGCAAAGAAGTTGTTTCTTTCAGTTCGTTATGTACATATATTTCTGCTGTATCCCCTTCTGTGAACGTCAATGTAGGCATCGGAATTTGTCCGTTTACGGCAATAGCTCTTTTAGGTTTACCTGTAAAATTTACAATGGTATCTCTTATATACAAATCGTAACGTATAGTACGGGGTGGTGTGTTGTTGACAATCGTTTTGGTAAGACCTGCTTTTTTCATGGCAGTATTGTTATCAGTATCCATTTTTTCAGG
Organism: Chitinophagaceae bacterium; assembly: GCA_031441485.1. Classification (GTDB taxonomy): domain Bacteria; phylum Bacteroidota; class Bacteroidia; order Chitinophagales; family Chitinophagaceae; genus JJ008. The sequence goes on along the minus strand of JANOEQ010000048.1, from coordinate 683 downwards.
AATTACTGAATTTCCTTTTTCTTTTACCAATGGCATTCCACATTTCGGACAGTTGCCGGGTTTGTCAGCATGTATTTCCGGGTGCATAGGGCAGGTATAAGTTACAGTTTGCTGTGCATCAGGCATTGACGTTTTCACTCTATCTTTTACTTCAGTAATAACAGGTTTTACCTTTATCGTATCCTTCTGAACGGTTACAGATTGCGGCTTTTTTATTACTGGCTTTTTTAAAACTTTCGGTTTTTCCTTAACCAATGTCATCCCACACTTAGGGCAATTTACTGGCTTTTGGGCATGAATTTCGGGGTGCATGGGACAAGTGTAAGTAATTGTTCCTTGTGCGGAAACAAAAGAATAAAATCCTATTCCAAGAAGTATTAGAATCAATTTTTTCATCCCTTTAATTTAATTATCTATCATAAAAATGTAAGCCCTGTATTAAAAAAGCAGGCTGGCTAGCCTTATTTTTTTGCTTTTACTATCTGTCCATGCAAAGATTAAGCTGTTACCGGCTTTTGTCATTTGCGGAAACCCGCTAGATATTGAGTCGGAAGATGCAGCAATAATAACCGGTTCTCCTTTTGTTCCATCTGAATTAATTTTTAAAACTTTTATAGTTGAACCTTCCATCCAGCTGATCATAGCCATTTTTTCATTCAGCATTACAACATCTACACGACCAA
>JANOEQ010000047.1:0-111132 GCA_031441485.1 Chitinophagaceae bacterium | reverse complement strand
ATCTATGTTAATCCGTCCAACCCGTGTTATCCGTGTGCTAAAACTGTTGTGCTAAAAGATGTGTCCACACGATAGGGATGGCCGGGACAAGTTGTGGTTCAAGCGCATTTTAGAGGCAACCAATTTTCAAACTGAGACACTACCAATAATCGTATAAAAAGAATTTGCCGCCCCTCGGGCTGGTGCCAAAAGCGACAATTTGAAATGCACCCATAGTTTTGAGGTCTCAAAACAATTCGTATCTTACTGTACCACCAAAACGAACTGTTATGACACGCAAACTATTGCTGGCTGCATTGCTGCTTGCCGCCTCTTCCCTTTTTTATTCCTGTGCAGGAAAAACCAAAAAAGCTCCCCCTGTAGAAATATCTTCCGATGACAGCAGTATTGTTCCAAAAATTGATATTGCCGGATTAAAAGACGAAGTGGCTGTACTGGATGCCATGCAAAAAGTGGTGGATGCCCGCATAGCTGATGAAAAAAAGAAAAAGGAAAACCCGGATTATAATGGCAATTACCTGGAATTGATGAACCTGTATACGGCCGTTCTAAAAGCATCTACAGAATATTCCAAAACAATTACAGACCCTGTACAAGGTGTAGCGTTCAATAATAAACTAAGCGCTATACAGGAAAAGCTGTATACGAAGTAGACAAGATTTGTATTACAAAAAAATCGTCTTGACATTTTGCCACTAAGACGGTTTTCTCTTTATTTATTTATTTCACTTTTTATCCAGTTAGCCTAAACTCCTCATCCCCTGCATTCCCGGAAAAACTATTATTCTATCAATACAAATGCTGCCCAGAAGTAGGGTTTGTATCTATTACGCATTTCCTGCTGCGCTGCAGTAAATGCTTCTCTTACTGTTTTACCCTGCAGGTAATAAGTATAAAAAAAAATCATCAGCTCCGCTGTTTCTGCATCAGGCACTTTCCACAGGCTGAGCAGCATATTTTTTACCCCGGCTAATTTGAACGCTCTCTGCAATCCAAAAACACCTTCGTTTCCTTTTATATCCCCCAACGCCGTTTCGCAAGCACTTAATACCACCAGGTTTGTGTTTCTCAGATCAAGCTGAGATATTTCATACGCTGTTACTATACCGTCTTCCCGTCCGTCAATCGGCGGTTGTCCATTCCACACCCTGTTTACCCCGGCCAAAACTATTCCGCTGCGCAACATAGGATCATCGGCCAATCGTAAAGCATTTTGCCCATCAATGGCAAACCCTTCTTTTCCTTTTTTGTCCAGATCGGGCAGAAAAAAACCATGTGTGGCTAAATGAAGAACAGAGGAGGAGTTACCGCTTAGCAACTTGAATTGTTCTTCCGTTGCTTTTTCCTGAGTAAAGGATAAAGAATTTATTTTATATTTTTCAAATAATGTTTGTATTTCACTTAATTCAGTGGCTGTACCCGGTAGACTTACCCAGGCATCCCTGCTGCCGCTGCGTAAAATTTCTGAAGAATAAATGGTCGAAATATTCCTGCTGGCAATCTTTTGTTTTATCATTGACATACTATCCATAGAAAATGCCGCATCACCAAAAAGCAAGATGGATTTATTTTTTACAAGTGTATTTTCTTTTGTTAACGCCAGTTGCCTGGTGCTGATGTGCTGGTTTAATTCATATTTGTCAATCAGTAGCTGACTATCTCCTGCCGGAAGGGCATGAAATGCTATTCGGTGTAACAGCCCTGCCGGAGAATAATTAATTTTTCTTATTCCTACTAAATAAGGCAGCAATGGTTTAAAGATGAGTACATACAAACTATCTCCGGTTGTTGTCTTTTTATTAATTTTATCGTTTGCTTCGTTGTCATAAATTGATTTTATATTCCCGATCGCTTTCCCTGTTTTTGTAAAAAACCGGGCTACTTGTTTTTCTTCGCATAGCGGAATAAAATGTGGCGCCATATCATTCTTTCCAAAAATATAGGCAGCATACAACACTGAATCTGTAAGGCTGTTATGGTAAAACTTAAACCGTACAAATTCGACTGCGGCTTCATCCTGCGCCAGATTTTTTTGGATATCCTGCATAGAAATGCGCAGGGCTGACTGCCCATTGCGAAATGCGGAGGAACGGGTTGCCAATTCCTTTTCCAGTGTTTCGGTTTCTTCTTCTATTTTTTGAATAGCTGGCATCCGTTTATCAACAGCTAAAGAATATTGCTTAGCCAGCAGGTTTTTTTGAATCAGCCAATTGTTGAATATGCGTTGTATAACAGTATCCTTATTATTTCGCACTGATTCGAGCATATTCTTTGTATCCGCGAGAGCAAGCGATTTAAAGCCCAGCAGCAGGTTCAGGCTGTTTTTTATAACCGCTGCGGATGCTTTTGGATAATTGTATAAAAAACTGGTATTAATATCCAGCGTTGAAATATTATATTTCAGGTAATTGGTTTTTTCTTTTTCTGACAGAATAGAAAATGTGCTGGTAATATTTTGCAAAAAAATAGTGCTGCCTGTAATCAATAATGGTTCTGCTTTTGAGTACTGTCCCATTTGAGAATATAGCAGCGCCAGGTCTGTCTGGCTGTCTGCATACAATGGGTGATTTTCGCCCAATAATTTTTTCCGAAGTTGTATTGCCCTTTGATAAAGCGTTTCTGACTTTGTGTACTGCATCTGGCTTTTACGATAAAATGCCGCCAGGTTATTTAAGGCCGTTGCATAATCAGGATGATTTTCGCCCAATACCTGTTTCCATATTTCTGTTGCCCGGATCAATAACGGTTCGGCCTTTGCATAATCTCCCCGAACGGTGTACAAGCCTGCAAGGTTATTAAGGCTTGCTGCATAATCAGGATGGTTTTCGCCGGTAGTTTTTTTTCGAATTTCCCTGGACTTAATATAAAGAGATTCTGCTTTTTCAGATTGACCAAGATCTTCAAGGCAGGAAGCCAGGTTATTCAGGCTGGCTGCATAATCCCGGTGATTTTCACCAACTGTTCTTTTTCTGATCTCCCGGGCCCGGAGAAACAGGGACTCTGCTTTTTCAAATTGTCCGATATCTTTATAATAGATGGCCATGTTGTTAAGAACGGTGGCATATTCGGGATGGTTTTCGCCCAATATTTTTTTCCGGATCTCCAGGGCACGGATAAACAGGGGTTCCGCTTTTTCATATTGCCCCATTGTTTCATACAGCACTGCCATGCTGTTAAGCGTGGTAGCATACGAAGAATCGTTTTCGCCGGTTATTGATTTGGTAATCTCTTGGGCCCGGAGGTAAAATTTTTCTGCCATTTCATATTGGCCGGTTCTGTAATAAAGGGAGGCAAGGTTATGCAGGAAAGCGGTAAAGCTTTTGCTTTTTTCGCCGGCTGTTTTTTTCAGCAATTCGCCTGCCTGTATATAAAGAGATTCGGCTTTTGCATATTGGAAAATATTTTCATGGCTTGTAGCCTGAATGATAACAAGGCCGATATAAAAATCATTGTTTTCGCCCATTAACTCTTTAATGCTGGCAGCGGCTTTTTCTGCCTTCGGAATGACTTTTTCATATTGCCCGTTAAAAAACAATTCGGCCGTCTCTTTTATTTCGTCTGCCAGGCTTTGTGCGCCTGACCCAAGAGAAAAAAATAACAGGAATATTGCCAGGATGAATTTCACAACAAGAAGTTTTACTGAATGGTCTGTTAATTTACGCATTCTTTTATGCAGCAGCAAAACACAATTCAATAGACAAGATGGAAGGCTTCGCTAAACGACTGTTACAAAAAAAAGAGGCACATCGCTGCTCCTCTTTATTTCTTTTAACTCATTTATTTTCTCAGCTTAAAACTCCGCACTACCCGGCGTTCTCGGAAAAGCAATCACATCCCGGATATTCGTCATCCCCGTTACAAATTGTACCATTCTTTCAAAACCTAATCCAAAGCCTGCATGCGGGACAGTTCCAAATTTTCTTGTATCTAAATACCACCAGAGTTCATCGGCAGGGATATTTAATTCCTTCATTCTTGTTTCCAATTTATCAAGTCTTTCTTCTCTCTGGCTTCCCCCAACTATTTCGCCAATGCCGGGAGCAAGAATATCCATGGCAGCAACGGTTTTACCATCGTCATTTTGCCGCATATAAAATGATTTTATGGCTGCGGGATAATTGGAAAGTATAACAGGTTTCTTAAAATGCTTTTCCACCAAATATCTTTCATGCTCACTCTGCAGGTCCATGCCCCAGCCGCTTATTTCATATTGAAATTTCTTTTTCTTATTATAATTACTCTCTCTTAAAATATCTATGGCTTCTGTATAAGTAATACGTTCAAAATTATTATTGAGTACAAATTCCAGTTTCTCTGTTAATCCCATCTCACTACGCTTATCCTGCGGCAATTGCTTTTCTTCTTCGGCCAATCGCTCCGTCAGAAATTCCAGGTCTTCCCGGTTATTATCCATCGCATATTTAATGATATACTTGATAAAATCCTCGGCCAGGTTCATATTGTCTTCTAAATCAGAGAACGCCATCTCCGGTTCTATCATCCAAAATTCGGCGAGGTGCCTTGCTGTATTACTGTTCTCTGCCCGAAAGGTGGGGCCGAATGTATAAATATCACCAAAGGCGGTAGCGCCCAGTTCTCCTTCCAGTTGTCCGCTTACTGTAAGGTTGGTGCTGCGGCCAAAAAAATCTTCTTTGAAATTTATTGATCCGTCTTCGTTTTTAGGAGCAGTTCCATCAATGGGTAATGTGGTTACCTTAAACATTTCACCCGCCCCTTCTGCATCACTGGCGGTAATGATAGGAGTGTGCATGTACACAAATCCTTTTTCATTAAAAAATTTATGTACTGCAAAAGCCAGGGCATGGCGAACACGGAATACCGAGCCGAATGTGTTGGTACGAAAACGTAAATGAGCTTTTTCCCGTAGAAATTCAAGGCTGTGTTTCTTGGGTTGCAACGGATATTTTTCTGCATCACTATCACCAAGTATCTCAATGGACGAGGCTTTCAGATCCATCTTCTGGCCTTTGCCCAATGAGGCTTCAATAACACCTGTTACTTTCAAAGAAGCGGAGGTGGTAATTCTTTTCAGTAGCTCATCCGGAAATTTTCCCAGTTCCATCACCACCTGCAGGTTATTATTGGTACTGCCGTCATTCAATGCAATGAACTGGTTATTACGAAAGGTTCGCACCCATCCCATTACTGTTACATTTTGTCCGGCTGGTTCCTGTGCCAATAGCTCTTTGATCTTGATTCTCTTATTAAACATCGCTGAAATTTATGGAGGGCAAAGATAAGGCAGGATTTTAACCCTTTCCCCTTATGCAAAAATGAGGTAGTGGGTCAGTTTGAACCACAGTAAGGAGTTGGCTTACAGACAAAATCGATTTAATCCCATGTAAAAAAAATTCTACTTAAAAAGTAGGTTTTTTTCTACATCCCGATTATCCAAGACGTTTTAGTATTACAAAATAAATATATGTTTTTAATTTAAAAATGTTGCTTTATGAGAATTTATTCCATCCGCCCACTTTTTTTGCAAAGAGTTTCAACAATACTGCTACTGCTTTTTCTCTCAACCATTTTTTTTATTTCTTGTCAAAAGAATGCTGACAAACAAGAGGAAGCCCAAAACACAGAGGCAGTTAACAAAGTAATTGCCTGGCTCGAAGAACAGAAATCAACAGCCACTTTAGCAGGTAGCAAAAAAATTAAATCGCTTAAGGAAAACCTTGATTTCTCCTTAACAGGTACTGGACTTTTTAGCCCGGATGAAACATTAATCATTGTTCCAATTAAAAACTCCTTTGTAACAAACAGCAACCAGGATAAACATCCAATTAATAGCTTAGTGTTATTAGTAAATAACAAGAAAAAAATCAGGAGGGGCTATATTGTTCAATACATCTCGCCTAAAGAAATTAACAGCAAGGATTTATCAAAATTCTTTTACAGTTATTATAATTTAGAAACCACAGACTTTACTGGCTCACTTGCCTATCTTACAGTTTCTGATGAATTCAGTTATGAAACAAACTATACTAATGGGAAAATGAGCTACTATACAGAACGTAGGTAAAAAACAGACCAGTGGCAGGCCCGGAACCTGTTATGAAATAGGGTTTTATTACTTTTGGAGTGATGGTTCTGTTACCTGGGACCCGATTGGTGGATACTGTGACGGCTGTGAACCAGTAAAAACTGTAAACGGCAGAACATATAGAGTGAACTGCGGCGGCGGTGGTGGTGGTGGCGGCGGTGAGCAACCAATGGCGGTTACCAGAGAAGTTTCATGGGAGGTTTATAGCGAAGAAGGATCTGGGGCACCGGCGACAATTACAGCAAAAGTTCAATTTTGGGGTGCAAAAGTTTCCAGCGAACCACAAGGGGGGCATTTTACGCAATCGAACGATCATGGTTTTTATACGCAGAACTTTAGCACCTATGGAATGAATTTTGTATCCGCTTACAGTCAGTCCTGGCACGGAACACAGAATGCCTATCAGTCGGTACAGGGTAATATTACTTATCCACCGCTTACTCAAGACGCTAAATATATCAACCCAACTAAAACTTTCCAATTCGTAGAAGTTTTCCAATAACTTATCTCCCCGGTTTCATAAAAAGAAATTAACATTTGTTTTTACGCTATGATTCTTCCTTTATCATTTTTTTTACTAATTATAATCAGTATTACTTCTTGTGTCAGTGGCAAGCCTGTTGCTTCATTTAAAGGTAAAAACATACAAGTATTTGAATTTATAACCAAGCATTACGAACCGGCTGCAACTGAACTTTCAAAACCCTTTTGGGATTTTAAAGAAACAATCTGGTTTGCTGATAGCTTTGCCATTGAGGAGATAAGGCAATTAAATATTTTAGAAGATTCGAAAGGAATTACCTGCCAGAGTTACGATATACGACATTACAGATTTAGCGACCTTCGAAAACAAGCGATATATGAGTTTGCCAGATTCAACGACACCGCAACGCTGATCCGAAAATACAGTTACGGTGATTCTGTACCCGTGGTGGGAGGTTGGGGTTTTAATTATACCCGGCACTGGGATTATCAGGGAACAACGGAAGCCCTGCCAGATACAGCCATTGATAATGTAGCTTATAAACAGGCTAAAATCTTCAGAACCGTAAACAACATCCCATATATTATATTCTGCTATTTTAATTGTGATAAAATGGGAACCGTGTTTAATTTGGATCCTGATCTTAGTAAAACAATTGGCTGTCCTTTGGTTAAAATATATTTGTCTACCCCGCAAAAAAAGGGATTACATATGACAAGTGAACTCAACTTTTTATCTAATTCGCTTACAAAAGAAGAACAAAAAGTATTTACCGCCTGGGAAAAATATGCAAAAGAAAACCCGGTCCTTAAAAAATAAAAGGCACGATACATATTTTAAACCGCCATTGTCTTTTATAAATAATTTTTTTGTCCTAAAGAACTAGTGTTAAGTCAATCATGTTTTGTCGGATACCTCTCAGCGAATACAAAAGCTATCCCACAAAGACCACGAAGCACACAAAGCCTTTTCTTTGTGTCTTTGTGGGAAAACTGTTTGCGTCATATCAGACTTGACACGACACTAGCGAGAAAAAGCAGCATGTCAGCCCAATCCAAATGCTGCCCCGGCCACAAAAACCCGAAAAACATCTAAAATTTTTGATTTCCCCGATTTAACCGTATACTTGCACCGGAAAGAGGCTGATAAGTATAGTTCTCCCGGGCTTTTAGTTCATCATTTACCCGCCTTTTTTATTCAACTTTAACTCAAACTTTTTCATTTTTCAAGATTGTTCACTCCGAGTTGTGACTAACATCAAGTTTTTTATATGTATGATATCCTACAATTGAACGACATGCTCGTTCCCGAACTGCTGGACATTGCCGAGCAGCTTAAAATCCCCAATTCCAAAAAATTAAACAAGCAGGATCTTGTTTTTAAAATCCTTGACAGCCAGGCTATTGCCGGCTCTAAAGGCGCCAAACCCAGTGAAGACGGGAAGCGTAAAAGAATAATCAAAACTACTACCAGCAACTCTACGGAAGAAGCCGTGGTGGTGGAAGATGACGATGACAAGAAAATGATAAAAAAAGCACCGCTCCACCTGAAAAAAGAGGATAAAATCCCTGTAAAAAAGGCCCGTAAAAAAAACGATGAAAAAGAGGCCGAAACAGAAACCGCAGAACCCCGGCAACCCACCACGTCAGACTCTCAGCCGGATTTGACTGCACAAAACCTGCTTGCCCAGGCTATATTAAATGAAGGCAATCAACAGTCGCCTGAAAATCCTTCTGGTGCCGGTCAAAATAAATTTTATCCCCCCCGCCGCGAACAGAACCAGAGCTTTAATGTGGAATTTGATGGCGTGATATTAGGTGAAGGCGTATTGGAAATGATGCCTGATGGATATGGCTTTCTCCGTTCTTCTGACTACAATTATTTATCGTCCCCTGATGATGTATATGTTTCTCCCTCACAAATAAAATTATTTGGATTAAAAACCGGCGACACAGTACATGGTGCAGTGCGTCCGCCAAAAGAAGGGGAGAAATATTTTGCTTTATTAAAAGTAGATACCATCAATGGTAAGAGTCCCGAAGAAGTTCGTGACCGTGTACCATTTGATTACCTCACACCATTGTTCCCTTATGAAAAGCTAAACCTGTTTACACAACCTTCTGATTATTCTACCCGCATCATGGACCTGTTTACCCCAATCGGTAAAGGACAACGCGGATTGATCGTGGCACAACCGAAGACCGGTAAAACCATGTTGCTGAAAGCTGTGGCCAATGCCATTGCGGCCAATCATCCGGAATGCTACCTGATGGTGGTGCTGGTGGATGAACGTCCGGAAGAGGTGACCGATATGGAAAGGAGTATCAAAGGTGAAGTAATCGCCTCCACTTTTGATGAACCTGCAGAGAAACATGTAAAGGTTTCCACCATTGCTTTACAAAAAGCAAAACGCCTGGTGGAATGCGGACATGATGTAGTGATATTGCTCGATTCCATTACCCGTTTGGCAAGGGCCCATAATACCGTAGCACCATCCAGTGGTAAAGTATTATCCGGTGGTGTGGAAGCCAATGCCATGCAAAAACCAAAACAATTTTTTGGTGCAGCCCGTAAAATAGAACATGGTGGTTCATTGACCATCATTGCTACAGCCCTCGTAGATACCGGCAGTAAAATGGATGAGGTGATCTTTGAGGAATTTAAAGGAACTGGTAATATGGAATTGCAACTGGATCGCCGGTTGGCCAACAAGCGTATCTATCCTGCTATAGACCTGGTGGCCTCCTCCACCCGCCGTGATGATCTGCTGCTCGACAAAGATGTACTGCAGCGAATGAACCTTCTCCGTGTGTACCTTACCGATATGAATGCGGAAGAAGCAATGAGAGAATTACAAAACAGGATGAAGGGAACCAAGAATAACGAAGAGTTTTTGGCGAGTATGAATCGGTAGAACAAATGTGGAAGTGTGGAGATGTGAAAATAAATACAGGGCTGCTTCTAAATGGAGTGGCTTTTTTTTGCCACGAATTACACAAATAACACAAATAAGGGATTTAGTTGCCTCCGGCAATCAATTTGTATTTAATTGCATTTATTCGTGACATTCATGTAATTCGTGGCTACCTGAGTCTGGTGTTTTTGTTCCTGTCTTTTTTATTTTGCCTCCGGCAATCAATTTGTATTTAATTGCATTTATTCGTGACATTCGTGTAATTCGTGGCTACCTGAGTCTGGTGTTTTTGTTCCTGTCTTTTTTATTTTGCCTCCGGCAATCAATTTGTATTTAATTGCATTTATTCGTGACATTCGTGTAATTCGTGGCTAACCTTGGCAGCAGAAAGAATACATATTGAAAAGTTTATCGAACTGGCTGCCCATCATCCCGTTTTTGATGTGCGCAGCCCGGGAGAATATACCCATGCACATTTTCCAGGCGCCTATTCCATGCCTTTATTTTCCGACGAAGAGAGAAAAATAGTGGGTACTGCCTATAAACAGGAAAGCCGCGAACAAGCTATCAAACTCGGACTGGATTTCTTTGGTCCGAAAATGAGAAAGATGGTGGATATCGTCGAAGGAATTAGTAAAAGGGAATGCGGAATTGGGAATGAAGATTCCGAAAAGCAAAGCCAAATTCCTAATTCCAAAATACTGCTTGTTTACTGCTGGCGGGGCGGTATGCGCAGTGGCGCAGTATCATGGTTATTGGATATGTATGGATTTAAAGTTTATACACTGGCGGGCGGATATAAAAAATTCCGCAACCTGGTACTCGATACATTTAAATTACCTTTTCAAATTAATATTCTGGGTGGATATACCGGATCAGGAAAAACTGAATTATTAAAAACGCTGAAAGAAAAAGGCGAAACCATTATCGACCTGGAAGGAATCGCCAATCATAAAGGCTCCGCTTTCGGTAATATCGGTATGCCCGAGCAGATGGGGCAGGAGATGTTTGAGAATTTACTGGCCACTGAGCTACGCAAGTCAATCGTTAATAGTCCGAAGGGTCCTTTGGACGACTGGTCAATAAAAGACGCTTCACATTCACCATTCACTATTCACCATTCACCTCTATGGCTCGAAGATGAATCCCAACGCATCGGCCGGGTAAATATTCCTACTGATTTATGGAAGAACATGCGACAGTCGCCCGTTTTTTTTCTTGACATTCCTTTTGATGAACGGCTGAAACATATTGTACAGGAATATGGGCAATTGGAGCGGGAAAAAGTAGCGGAAGCTATTGAGAGAATCAGTCAGAAATTGGGGAATTTGAACGCAAAAACAGCCACTCTGCTGCTAAATGAGGGCAAAATCACCGAAAGTTTCGACATTTTGCTGAAATACTACGACAAATTTTATTTCAAATCTTTGCACAATCGGGAGGGTATTCAGTCATTGTTACACATAATTGAATGTACTACGGTATGTCCCGAAAATACCACTGCAACGCTGGTTGCCTGTGAAAAGATTATTCATTTAAATAAACAAATGCCTTAATCATTGCATCATCCGGATTTTTAAACATACTCCCGCCTTTCAATACATCAGACAGGTCTTTAATATCTTTAAACTCCTTTTTTACAGCGGCCACAGTTCCGTTTACTTTTTTAAATGTTTTAGTTTTTTCATCCACATACCAATACTGCACCTGTGTTTCAAATACCCTCGACTCTGCAGAACCGGTTCTGTCTAACGGAACAACCAGTTCGGAAACATATTTCTTATAGAGACTGTATTTTTCTCCCTTATGCAGGGGGCAGTAATAGTATTTATCGGCAGCGCCTATAAAAGTGGCATAAACCATTTTTATATCCTCCACTATTACTTTGTTTTCCTTTTTGTAAATAACAAATGAATCAAGGTTGCCGGGCTCTTTTACCAGTATCTGGTCTTTATTGGCCGAAGAAACAAATTCCACTTTCTGGTTGTAAATATCATATCGCAGGTAAATGCTTTTCGCTGTTTCTTCTGCTGAATAAAAATCTCCCAATATAAAATCGGGTTTATAAAATGGATTGCCCTTTACTTTATATCCTCCTATCTGGTAATAGCCGGTTACCGGCAATGTATTTTGAGGCGTTTTGTATTGGTTGAGATAAAGGGGTTGCTGTGCACAGGCTTCGCATGGTATAGCTGCCACAATACAAAACAAGGTCAGATTAATAAATATTCTCATGAATTGAAGTTATTGGGTGATTTTTAGTTTATTAAATATACCCAGAAACAGCAACACAAGTGGACACAATAAAGCCGGTTTTGACCGAAAAAGAAGGCGTTTGAGTACAAAATGGAGCCTATTTGCTGTAATTCCGGTTATTATCACCCCGAAAAGGCTGTTTTAAATTACCTGTTTTTACACAATGGAAAAGAGATAAATTCGTTATTATTCGTATCTGAGTTTTAATCCATAACCCCTGAAAAATGCAGTACTGCTTACCCGTGAACCTGAATACAAACCGTAAACGTATTCCGCTTACCGTCCTGCTGTTATTATTTCCTTTTTTCTTTTTTGGGCAAACCCTTACCGGCCTTTGGACAGGTGCCCTGCACAACGACAGCAACACTGTTCGAAAAGACCAGTCTTTTGAAATAGCACTGACCGAATACAAAGGCAAAGTATACGGCTATTCCCGCAGTGAGTTTATTGTAAATGATACCCTGTACTATATTTTAAAAAGAGTAAAAGGAACCATTGAGGGTGATATATGCGAAGTAAAAGATGATGAAATTATTTCTTACAACTTCAGGGGTAAATTAGATAAAGGCATAAAAGTAACCAGCACTTTTCGCCGCAATCAAAACGACAGCACATGGTACCTTGATGGTAGCTGGAAAACTAATGCCACCAAGAAATACTATTCTGTTACCGGTAAAGTAAGCCTTGAATCGGAAAAAGATCTAACCGCTTCCAAACTATTTCCGCACCTGGAAGAATTAAGGCTCGCTAATGAAGTGGTTTTTTATAAAGACAGGGTTGAAAGCATCCCGATTGTGAAAGTAGCAAAACCGGAAAAATTACAAGGCAGCTATATTCCTAAAACACCGAAATTGACAGGCCATACAGCACCCATAGCTATTGCAGCAAAACCAGCCACTATTATTACACCAGCTATTGTGGCTGTACCCCAATCCAGTATAGACGATTTACCGGCAATAAAAAAACAAGTAACTGATTTAGCAAAAACAGAAACTAAAAGCATTCCTTCTTCTGTTGAATCTGTCACACCTTCATCAAAAACAGCAGTTGTTCTTGAAAATAAAAAAGTAATACCCCCCGCGTCAACGGATGATATGCCAATAACACCTGTTACCACAACAACCGAGCAATCATTGGTAAAAAACACGGAGCAAAAAAAGGCAGAACCTGCTATTGCTACAGCTAAAAATAATGTATCAGCAAATGGCTCTTCTGTACAGGATAAAAAAACGGTTTATCCGGAAACTGTTGCAACAATCAATCCTCCGGTGATAAAAAATAAAATCCCCAACCAGGAGGTAAAGAATAATACCAGAACAACTACTGCCCCAGTTACATCAACTACTGTTAAAACAATACCTGAAATACCCGCTAAGGAAACAGTAAAAACAATACCTGCTGCACCGATAAATATGATTGTACCGGAAATTAAAAAAACCGAACGGGTTATTACAGAAAAGGAAACGGTCATTGCCGGGCGTAAATCTGAGTTTTCACAAGTGGTGAACTTTAAATCCGATAGCCTGGTTATTTCTTTATATGATAACGGGGAAATTGATGGAGATACAGTAAGTGTGTTTATTAATGGGGAAGTACTCCTTTCAAAACAGGGATTAAAATCCAGCGCCATTAAAAAGACCATTTATATTTCTCCCGGGCAGGAAGAAGATTTTACACTGGTAATGTTTGCAGAAAGCCTCGGTAAATATCCGCCTAATACAGGTCTGTTGGTTATTCGTGATGGCGATGATGTTTATAACCTTCGCTTCAGTTCCGATTTTCAGAAGAATGCAGGGATAGTTTTCCGGAGGAAAAAATAAACCTTAACCGCAGAGACGCAAAACGCAGCGGAATACAAATTACCACTGAGACACAGAGAAAAAATCAGTGCTTCTGCGTTTCAGTGGCAGTCTCTTTTGCCAAAGACAAACAACTGGGCCTCTGCACCTCTGCGGTTAAATTGTATTCCCTTTGCGAAAGCAAACAACTACTCATCTATCTCCCTGTGATTTTTCAGTAACCTATTCCGATATCTGTGGAATTAAATAATCTCTCTGGCTTTTTCTTTTTTTGCTGCCTGTAATAGCTGCAGCACAAACAACACAGGTTCACATCATCTATTCAGCAAATACAAAAGATAAACATGTAATCACCATCCGAAAACCGGCAGTGGGCAGGGCATTGGCACCGTTGAAAGACTGATATCGGCGTATCTTTGATTTTCTACAAACATGAATGAAATGACAGAGCCAGGTTCGATAATCACCCCTTTGGGAGATATTGCAGCAGCTATCAAACTAACCCAATACTCCCATGGTGCCGGTTGCGGTTGCAAGATTGCTCCAAAAGTATTAGACGAAATACTGAAAAGCAGTTTTGTATTGCCCGATAATAACAAGCTATTAGTAGGCAACCACAGTAAGGATGATGCCGCAGTATATGATCTGGGAAATGGCATGGCCCTGGTGTCCACCACCGATTTCTTTATGCCTATTGTGGATGATGCGTTTGATTTTGGCAGAATAGCTGCTGCCAATTCCATCAGCGATGTGTACGCAATGGGCGGTAAGCCACTAATGGCAATCGCCATTTTAGGCTGGCCGGTGGAGAAGTTGCCTGTTGAACTGGCGCAAAAAATAATTGAAGGCGGAAGGGCTATTTGTGCAGAAGCCGGTATCCCCCTGGCCGGCGGGCACAGCATTGATTCACAGGAGCCGGTATTTGGACTCGCAGTTACTGGCATTGTACCCATAGAAAATTTAAAGAAAAACAATACTGCACAGGCAGGCGATCATTTATTCCTGACCAAACCGTTGGGTGTTGGTATTTTATCCACGGCACAAAAAAGAGGATTATTAAAGGAAGAACATTTACCGGCAATGATTGAGCAAATGACAACCCTGAATAAAATAGGTGAGGAGCTGGGAAAGATAAAAGGCGTAACGGCAATGACGGATATAACAGGTTTTGGTTTACTTGGCCACTTAATAGAAATGGCCGAAGGCAGCGGACTGAGTGCTGAAATTTATTATGATAAAATACCAATAGCAGCCGGTGTGAAAGAATATATTGCCCAACGCATTTTCCCCGATGCCACCACCCGCAACTGGAGCAGCTACAGCAGTAAAGTAAAATTTGAAAAAGGAGTGAATGTGATGGAAGCTTTTACATTATTACCCGATCCGCAAACGAATGGGGGTTTGCTGGTGAGTGTGAGGGAGGAAGCGGTTGAAGAATTAAAATTACTCTTTCAAAAAAACAGCCTGGAGAATTTTATCGAGCCCGTCGGGAGATTAAAATCAATGGCAGAAAAAATAGTTTTGGTGAAGTAATACGCCGGCTTGTATCCTTGTTTATTAAAATCACTCTGCCACCAGGCCTTTGATGGGCTCCCGCTTTCAATATTTCTCCCAAATCTTCGTTTTACCTTTAGCTGTATCAATCTCATTGGTTTTATCACCCCAGCTTTTCTTTTTCTAACGGATTTTACTGCTGACCCAACCATTTTTTCACCCCTGTATATCTATACAGGCAAAACCAACCACTTGCCCGAAACAGAACAACTTCTTATAAAAGGTTGTATAGCAGGCGACAGGGCTTTTCAAACAAGCCTGTATAACCTGCACGCCCCCAAAATGCTGGGGGTCTGTCTTCGGTATGCCCGCAACAGGGAAGAGGCCGAGGAAATTCTGCAGGAAGGATTTTTACGGGTGTTTATCTATATCCATACATTTAAAGGCAATGGTTCTTTTGAAGGCTGGATTAGAAAAATAATGGTAAACGCAGCTTTGTTGCGTTACCGGAATAAGTCGCAGCTCCAGCCAGTTATCCGGCTCGACAATTCCAATCATGATGCTGCAGGTGAAACAGATATCGCATCAAATATGGATGCAAAGGAGTTACTTACTCTCGTTCAAACCTTACCTGCCGGTTATCGAATTGTTTTCAACCTCTATGTTTTTGAAGGGTATAAGCACCGCGAAATTGCCGAAGCTGTGGGCATATCGGAAGGCACCTCCAAATCAAACCTTTCAGATGCCAGGGCATTTTTGCAAAAAGCACTACAGGTAAAAAAAAAGTTAGTTCATTATAAATAGTGAAGCATGAGTAAAGATTTACACGATATTGATGAGTTATTCCGGTCTGCATTAGATAGTCATGAAGAAGCTCCGTCAAGGGGGGTGAAGGAAAACATTGATGCTGTTCTTGATAGAAAGGATGGGGAAAAATATAAAAAAAGATTTATCTTCTGGAAAAGGACAGCGCTGTTTTTATTATTACTGTTAGCAGGTATTGTCTTGTATGATTCTGGATTAATTAAAAGGGGGCGTAATTACTATACTGCAAAAACAACAAATTCAGGTACTGATAAAACTGAAATTATATACCCGGATAAAAATACTGAGGCGGGTACACCTGTTAATACTATTGCCACAAATCAACCCGCAATACAAACTGATACTGCTGCAGAACACCAAAAGCAAAACGATATTATTACCACACCGGGAGCAGTCTTTATAGTTAAAACAAGCGCCGCTGCTGCCAAAAATAAACAACCGGGCAAACAAGTCAGTTTGCTTACGCAAATACAAGATCCGTTAGTTTCCATCATTACACCAAAGCAGGCTAAAAAAGCAAACGACCCTACGGATTACCGCACCAGCTTTCAAACCGGTGAACCTGGTATAGAAGCGCTGGATAAAAGAATAAGCATTGCAAGCCAGGCAGAGCGGCTTACTAAAAAAGTTCCCCTGCTTCCTCCTTTTTTTGCATACCATTCTCCGCCAAAGCACTCACCTGAAAACAATGCAGGTAAGAAAAAAAGTAATTTGTTCAACCCTTACTGGACCCTTACTCCCTTTGTTTCTTATGACCAGGCGGGTTACAAACTTGACAGTGATGAACCTTCTGCAATTACCAGTATTAAATTCAGGGAAGCGAATGAGCCTTCTTTTTCAGCCGGGTTGTTGCTCGGCCGCCAGGTAGCTCCACGTTTTAGTTTACAATCCGGCATCGTTTACAGAAATACTGCCATTGGCATGAAGCCCCAAAAAACGTATGCTTTTGTTGACCCCACCGGAGATGTGGCTTATAAATACATAACTTCTTCAGGCTATGCATTCATTAAACCCGGCTTTGGCCCGCAGCCCATCGTTGGCGACAGCCTTACCACATCTGAAGCCAAACATACATTGGAGAATATCAGTGTGCCGCTGATGGCAAAGTACACGGTGCTGAATAAAAAGGTTTCTATTACTCCGGGTGCCGGCATCGAAGCGGACTTCATTACCAAAGCCAACCTGGAAGTAGATATTGAAGATACTTTCAACCGGGAAATTGTAGTGGTTAAAAAACTAAATGGCACAAAATCATTTTATTGGTCTTTCATTGCCGAAGCCGAAATAAAATATACGCTGAATAAGAAAATAGCCTTAAGCCTCCGTCCCGTTTACCGGCAGGCCCTTTCCCCTATTACAAAAAATAATGTAGTGGAAACGTTCCCCCGCAGCTTTGGAATTGGTGCCGGTGTAACGATTAAGTTTTGATAATTTTAAAAATCACCCAACCAAACATCACATTACTGTTATCTCTTTATTCAGTGCAGCATTTGTTACGGTATCATTTTATCAATACAAAAGCAGGATGGTGTATTTATAGCTCTCACAGCTCCCCGTATTCCGGGGAGCTACTTTAAAAATCTCAAACAGGAAAATTTATTCTTTATGAAAGTTTTACTACTATTTATAGTTGGCTGTCTATGTGTAACAGGTTTATTCGCACAAAAAATAACCATCAGCGGCTACGTAAAAGATGAAGCATCCAAAGAAGCTTTGATTGGCGCATCGGTGGTAAATGCAAATGCGAAAACGGGAACATCAACAAACCAATATGGTTTTTTTTCATTGACCGTTGCAAAATCAGATACCATTGAATTGCTTATTTCTTACCAGGGCTATAAAATACAGGCAAAGAAAATTTTTGCAAAAGAGAACCTGCAGTTAAATGTATTACTTGAAGCTGATGAAGGCACACTTGGCGAAGTGATAATTAATTCCGGAAAAAATAATCGTAACGTTCAAAAAGCACAGATGGGTGTAATAGATGTTCCATTAAGAGCCATAAAAAACTTACCTGTGTTGCTCGGTGAAAGAGACATCATGAAAATTATCCAGTTACTGCCCGGTGTACAAGGTGGACAGGAAGGAACAACCGGCTTCTATGTGCGGGGTGGTAACCTGGACCAAAATTTAGTGCAGTTGGATGAAGCTACTGTCTATAATCCCAATCACCTGTTCGGTTTGTTCAGCACTTTTAATGTAAATGCGATTAACACTGTGCAATTAATAAAAGGTGGTTTTCCGGCGGAGTATGGTGGCCGCTTAAGCTCCATATTAAATATAACGATGAAGGAAGGGAATAAGAGAAACTTCCAGGTAGAAGGTGGCATTGGTCTGCTCTCCAATAACCTTACCGTGCAGGGGCCAATCAAAAAGAATAAATCCTCTTTTATTATTTCCGCAAGAAGAAGCCATATTGATTTATTGTTAAAAGGTTTTAGTGCAGCCAGGGGATCAAAAAAAAGTACCTCCTATAAATTTTACGATGTAAATGCCAAAATGAATTTTGAGCTGGGAAAAAAAGACCATTTATTCCTGAGTTTTTTTAAAGGCAATGATAATGCAGCTTATAATAACGCCAACAGTTTAAACTATACAACTGACTTTGGCAACAGCACCGCCACCCTCCGCTGGAATCATTTATTCGGAAGCAAAATATTTTCAAACACTTCTGTTATCTACAATGATTATAACCTCGGGCTGTCCACTTCACAGAATAATTATTACTCGCTGCTTTATACCGGCGTCAGGGATGTGACGGCGAAAACTGATTTCACCATTACCCCAAACACAAAACATAAAATAAAAGCAGGGTTTACTTATACCCGGCATCGTTTATCTCCAGCATCTTTTTCTGCGGCAATACCAAGAAGGGGAAACAGGCTGAAGATAAATGTTGACAGTATTCAAAAATTGTATTCCAATGAAATGGCATTTTATCTTGGAGATGAATTTGATGCTTCTCAAAAATTCAGTATTAATTACGGTATAAGGGTTCCCATTTACACCGCTTCGGGTAAAACATACTCTTTTATTGAACCCCGTATCACTACAAAATTATCTGTTGGCCCAAATGCTTCCATTAAAGCATCCTATACAAAGATGAACCAGTTTCTTCACCTGATTCCTAACTCTACCGCAGGATTACCTACTGACATATGGGTTCCATCCAGCAATAAAACAAAACCGCAGTCTTCCACACAATATGCGTTGGGTTATTTTCAAAATCTTAAGGACAATGAAATTGAAACCAGTGTAGAAGTCTATTATAAGAAAATGGACAACCAGGTTTTGTTTGGCGAAGGAAAGCAATTGAGAATAAATGTAAACCTCGATAGCTTGATAGTGAATGGACAAGGTGATAGCTACGGTGCAGAATTTTTTGTAAAGAAAAATACCGGCAAGCTCACCGGCTGGATTTCTTATACACTCTCTAAAACAACTCAAAAATTCAAAGACTTAAATTTTGGAAAAGAATTTCCATTTAAATATGACCGACGGCATAATTTATCAATAACAGCAAGCTACCAGTTTACCAAAGCATGGACCTTTAGCAGTGTGTTTGTTTTTTCAACCGGCGCCGCCTTCACAGTTCCTACTGGCAGAATAAGCACCCTCAACTCCGGGACCATCTTCGAAGGAAATTATTATGTGTATGAAGGAAGAAATAATAATCGCCTTGCTTCTTATCACCGGTTGGATATAGCAGCTTCTAATAAAAAGACGGTCAAAATATTCAAGAAGCGTTATGAAAGAGAATGGGTTTTTGGTCTTTACAATACTTACAGCCGTCAAAACGCCTATTTTGTTTATTTCGAAATTGATGCGTTAACAAGTAAGCCAACGGCCAAGCAGGTTTCGCTATTGCCAATCATCCCCAGTGTATCATTCAATTTTAAATTCTGATAAAATGAACAATAAAAATATTTTATTGATAGCTATCGTAAGTTTATCACTCACAGCCTGCAAAAAAGACATCTCCGTAAAATTTCCTCCCGGTCATCTTAGCCAGGTATTTATTGAAGGAATGTTGTACCCAGGAAAAAAGCCGCAGATATTTATCAGCAAGAGCAATCCTTTTTTTAGTTCAAAAGTTACACCTCAACAGGTTTTTGCCAGAGGTGCTGTTGTAAAAATTACCAGCGGTGCGGCGATTGATGTATTAGTTGCCGACTCAACATTTAATAAGTTCCGCTGCCGGTGGGAGCCTTATTACCGGGGCAATATTGCGGCTGAATACGGAAAGACCTATACATTGGAAGTAGTCTTTGAAGGCAAAACTTTTACCGCCAGCACTACCATCAACCAAAGGAAAGCAAGGATAGAATCCATAGTATATACCCCGGAGTTCTTTGATGTGTACGGGGGCCATGATGGTGTGATTGTTTCCATTACCGACCCGGCGGGCAAGGGTGATTATTATCGTTTTCAAATGAACCGGATGATTGATACTTCTGTGAAGCATGCCCATGTGCTGGATGGTTTTATTAATACATGTGTATCGGGCCCCAATGAAATATTTCCGGTAAAAGATATTGGTCGCATCGTTTTTAATGATGATAATGCAGATGGTCAGAAATTAGTAATGTCCATTGAAGTGACGTATGAATACGATAAGGACGATGAAGGCTGGGTGATGATCCAGACATTGGATAAAAATGCTGCCGAGTTTTATAAAGACCTTGATGACCAGCTACAGGCGATATTCAACCCGTTTGTTGAACCTGTTTTTATCAATACCAAAATAAAAGGGGCGATAGGTGTTTTTGGTTCGGCTGTGTTATCCGACTCGGTTCGGTTTGTGTATCCCAGGGATAATCCTTAATGATAACAAAACAGTTTTTCATTTCAGAATTAATCCGGTCTTTCAATTAAAATATGAGAATATGAAATCAATCTTGTTAGCTGCAATATGCTGTCTGTTGTTTTGCAATAAAAATTTTTCCCAGACAGATACTGTATCCAATGGAACTATTAAAGGAGTCATCTTGGACGAGCAAACACAAACGGCCATGCCCGGCGCCAGTGTTGTGATTAAAGGCACTAACAGAGGCGCTATTACTGACGGGAACGGGAACTTCAGTATTACTAAAATACCGGCCGGCACTTATAGTTTAGTGATTACTTATAATGGTTATTCTAAAAAAAATATCGACAGCCTGGTGATTGATGGTAACACCGTATTAGATATTGGTACGGTAAAGTTAAAAGAGGAATCCGTGATGCTGAGTAATGTAACCATATCACCCGGAAGTTTTTCAATCCTGGGAAATGAACGATTATCTAAGTTGAGCCTGACAAGTAAGGACATAAAAAATATGTCGTGGGCAGAAGATATTACCCGTGCCGTGAGCCGTCTGCCGGGTGTTTCGTCCAACGACTACTCTTCAAAATTTAATGTGCGGGGCGGCGAGGCCGATGAAGTATTAATGACCATTGACGGGATGGAACTATACGATGCATTTCATCAACGGGATATTGGCGGCGGGCTTTTCAGTTTTATTGATATTGAAACCATCCAGGGAGTTGATTTATTAACTGGTGGCTTTGCTGCTGAATATGGAAACCGCCAAAGTGCTGTATTTAATATGAAAACAAAACAAATTCCGGATGGACAAAGACATACATCGCTTGGATTCAGCATTATGAATGCCCGGTTCTATACCGATGGAACTTTTGCTAAGAATAAAGGCTCGTATCTGTTTTCTGCAAGAAGGGGGATGTTAGATGTGTTTTACAAACTCACCAACCCGTCCGAAAATATTCCATCCTACTCAGATATGATGGCGAAAGTGGAATATAAACTGAATGATAAACATAGATTATCATTTCACACACTCCGGGCTGATGATAAAACAAAGCGAAGCGACCTTTATCAGGGTAATTACGACAGCACCGATATTAAATATACAAACACCTACAATTGGCTGACATTGAAATCAAATTATAATCCCAAACTATCATCCCGTACTTTATTATTCGCAGGGTTCAATTCCGAAAACCGCAGTGGTGCTTATAACAAGGATGAATACGGAGATGTGGGGATTTTTTCACTGAAAGATAAAAGGTGGTTTAATTTTTTTGGCGTTAAGCAGGATTGGAATTGGAATATATCCCAAAAATTTGTTTTAAAAAGTGGTTTTGACATCCGGCAGTTAAAAGTGAATTACGATTATTTTTATTCGCTGCAGGACATCCGTGTAAATAATTTTGACAGCCTGATTAACTACAACGGGTTGGTGGATATAGATGCTAAACATGCCGGCACACAGGCCAACCTGTATGTATCAGCAAAGTTCCAGGTGCTTCCTTCATTATTTATGGAAACAGGATTGCGGTATGATTATGCCTCTTATACAAAAGATAAATTAATAAGTCCACGGGTAAGTTTGGCTTATGCTTTTTCAAAAAGTACTTTTCTCCGGGCTGCCTGGGGTTATTATTATCAAACACAATTCATCAATAATCTGGATGTGAACCATAATGCAACAAAATTTAATCCGGCAGAATTATCAAAGCATTATGTAGTGGGGTTAGAACATCAGTTTAAAAATAATATCAGCTTACGCATAGAAGCCTATTATAAAGATGTTCCAAAAATAAATTCTATCTATCAAAACCTGCGGGACCCGCTGGAAGTATTTCCGGAAGCAAGAAACGATGTCGTCAAATTAAATATCAACGGCAGAACTTCAAAGGGGATGGAGCTTTTTTTAAAATATGATATGGGTAAAAAAATATCGTGGTGGCTTAGTTATGCACTGGCAAAATCAGAAGACGATATAAGGAATATAGAGTTTGACGGATTGGTAACGGCAAGAACCGGAAAAATTCCCCGCACCACCAACCAGTTGCATACTATTTATGCCGACATTAATTATCGCCCCAATAAAAAATGGCATTTCAGTCTTTCAGAACAATTTTATACAGGATGGCACCGCACCAACTATCACTATAACACCAGAACATTGCCGGGCGGCAGGTTAATTTTCTATCCTGTGCATGAAGTATATAATGCCACGGCCTATCCTGCTTATCATCGTATGGATTTGCGGATTAACCGCCACTTTGAATTGAAAAAAAGTAAACTATCAGCATTTGTGCATGTCATCAATCTTTATAATCACAAAAACCTTAGAAAGTTTGATTTGAATGCTACTGACCTTGTTACTGACCAGTTGATACCTGATGGTAACGGAGGTTATATCACTCCCGTCGGAAGTAAGCATTGGTTTGGCATTACACCGGTAGTGGGTATTAGCTGGGAGTTTTAGTGAATGTAATTTATTATTGAGGAGAATCAGATGTATTAATTGGAACAGTGTATTAGTTTGTAATTTTTTTTGAACCCAGCTGCATTACTACTATGAAACTCAGTTGTGTCGCACTCTTCAGGGTTCTGTTCGCTACTGAGCTTGTCGAAGTATGGGCATATTCGAATAGAATGCACTAAATGTTGCTCCCTTTAATAAGTAATATAAAACCAATTTTATGTATGCACTTAAAATAACAATGGCAGCAGTTTTGATTCTTTCCGGCTTCTTTTCTGGTAAGGCACAATATTATGATACAACAGGACAGAAGTCCATTCAAAATGATACACTGACAAGAATCATTAATTTGGACAGGCCTGTAAATAAAAAAAATATTTCCGTTAAATCACTCATTATACCAGGAGCAATGATTACTTATGGTTTTATTTCTATTGGAAACAATAACCTGAAAAATGTAAATAAAGAATTTCAGGAAGATATCTGGATAGATAAACCCCATCAATCAAAGCATATTGACAATTACCTGATGGTTGCCCCGGCCCTTTCGGTATATGGACTTAATGCTATGGGTATAAAAGGAAAAAATAATTTGAGAGACCGGACAATGATTTACCTGCTGTCATCCATTATACAGAACGCTACTGTTTTTTCTATAAAAAAACTGTCCCGTCAGTTGCGTCCCGATGGCTCCGGTTATAATTCATTCCCTTCCGGGCATAGTGCTACCGCATTTGCCTCAGCAGAATTTCTGTACCGGGAGTATAAAGATATTTCTCCCTGGTATGGTGCAGCCGGTTATACAATGGCAGCTGCTACCGGCTATTTCAGGATGTATAACAATAAACACTGGTTCAGCGATGTGGTAGCCGGTGCAGGTATTGGTATTTTATCAACCAAAGTTGCTTATTGGATATACCCTTCAATTAAAAGAAAGCTTTTCAAGAACAAGCCTGTGAATACGATGATACTGCCTTACTATCAAAAAAGCGGAGGAGGTGTTTCATTAGTCTGTAATTTTAATCAGTAACCCCGTTATGTCAATAGAATAAAAATTATCTTTACAACCAAACTTGTTTGATATTGAAAAAAAAAATCCTTTTCATATCAGTTGCTCTCTTGCTTTCACCCTGCCTTTTTTCGCAGCCAACCGGTAATACTGTTACAGGATTTGTTATAGATAAATCTTCCGGCCAGCCGGTAGAATTTGCAACCGTACAATTATTGCGGCAGTACGATAGTTCCGCAATCAATACAACTGTTACTGACAAAAAGGGGAGATTTATTTTTAATAGCCTCGTTTCCGGTAATTTTATCATCCGGGTAAGTTTTATTGGTTATGAAAATAATAGTATAATACTTACTGTAAACCAGCAAAAACAAAATGTTGGAAATATAGAGATTACAACTATTGCAAAAAAATTGAGCGAAGTAGTAGTAACGGGAAGGAAATCTTTACTGAATACAAACATAGACAGGAAGGTTTATAATGTTTCCGGGGATATTATGGCGCAAAGCGGCAGTGCCAGTGATATTCTTAAAAACATCCCCTCGGTAGAAGTGGATATCGATGGGCAGGTTTTATTAAGAGGCTCAGCCGGTGTGATGATCCTAATTAACGGGAAAACGTCTCTGTTAATGGGAAAATCAAAAGCAGACGTACTGCAGCAATTACCGGCAAATTCAATTGAGCGGATAGAGGTGATAACTAACCCATCTGCAAAATACCGCCCCGACGGAACATCAGGTATTATCAATATCGTTTTAAAAAAGAATATTAAATACGGCTGGAACGGTTCCCTTGTCACCAATGCAGGAAATAAAGATCGTTATAACAGCGGCATTAATTTCAATTACAGGCAGAGTAAGTGGAGTTTTTTCAGCAATTATAATTTCCGGCAGGACAGCCGGCTGAGGACGGGCAGCATAAACCGGGAATATTTCGATTCATCGGGTAAAACAGTAAGTTATTATTCGGAGAATAATACTTCGCCCACCCGTCCTTCGTCAAATTTTATTACCCTGGGGGTTGATTATACGCCGAATGAATATAACAGCTTTGGAATATCGGGGAATTATTTTCGCCGCAAACTCACTAAGAATGATGTTTCTCAAAGATTATTTTATGATAAGAATTATTTGCTTACAGAATACTTCAATCGTACAAAGCATGACCCGGAGGCTGAAGAAGAAAAAGATGCTACTGTTTACTGGCAGCATAATTTTAAGGAAGAAGACCACGAAATGAGAATTGCCTTTAATGCGGCTACCACACATGACAGGGAAAATAATTACAACAGCAATATTTATTTATTACCATTGAAGGCCGCTCTATTGGATAATATATTCATAAATGATAAAGATAATCAGCAGGAATTAACTATTGAATATATAAAACCGGCCGGTGAAGATGCTAAAATTGAAGCTGGATATGAAGGGTTGTTCAACCAGCTTGATTTGAATTACTATGGTGAATATTACGACACAGTGCAAAGAAATTTCATAAAAGACATACTAAAATCAAACCAGTTTACCTATAATGGCGCCATACATGCAGCGTATGCAGTGTTTAAACAAAGCTTTAAAAAATTTGGTTTTTCTGCCGGCTTGAGGGCCGAGCAGGTCTTTATACATGGTAATCTGATAACCAGAGATTCATTGATAAGCAACCGGTATTTCAAAATTTATCCTACGCTGCACCTTTCTTATAAAATAAAGGAGAATGAATTACAGTTAAATTACAGCAAGAGGGTGAACCGGCCCGATGGGGATGAATTAAACCCTTTTCCCGAATATATTGACCCCTACAATCTTCAGGCAGGAAACCCGAAACTACTCCCTGAAATCACTCATGCTGCTGAGCTGGGTTATAAATTACAAAATGAAAAATATTCTTTTGTTCCAGGTCTTTATTATCGTTACACAAAAAATAGGTTTACAGAAATTACTGTTCCGGTGAATGATAGTGTTTTACTTACCACACAACAAAATTTATCCATCGCTAAATCTTCCGGGCTTGAATTGATTTTTTCTGCAAAACCTGCAAATTTTTTATCTATTAATCTCAGTTCTAATTTTTTTTATACCGAAATAGATGCTTCTAATATTGGTTATAACGATAAGAAATCTATTGTTTCAATGAGTGCAAGTTTTAATTCTGCAATTACACTTACTAAAAGTACTTTGTGGCAGCTAAGTTGCAATTATCGTTCTGCCCGGTTAACGCCGCAGGGAAAGTCTTTCGAAAATGTTGTTTTAAATACCGGCCTC
Source organism: Chitinophagaceae bacterium (assembly GCA_031441485.1). Classification (GTDB taxonomy): domain Bacteria; phylum Bacteroidota; class Bacteroidia; order Chitinophagales; family Chitinophagaceae; genus JJ008. The sequence goes on along the minus strand of JANOEQ010000047.1, from coordinate 84,755 downwards.
CGGCAAGAAGTTTTTAAAAAGAAAGTATCGCTAACACTTACTGTTTCCGATATTTTTAAATCCCTCCGGCAAAAATCCGAATTCAACAGTATTTATTTAAACCAACGCTCATTGGGTAAAAGAGATTCCGGCGTTTTTTACTTGGGTTTCAGTTACCGTTTTGGTAAAACAATAAAGAAATCCAATGAGGAGAAACTTCAGTTTGATGATTCCTTATAGAACAAGCTCACTCCTGATTTTTTCTCTCCAAAAAAACTTCCGCCATCATGCACCGTACACTGCCGCCTTCCACCGCCTCAATAGTGGGTACAGCGATGGGCAATAGTGTGGAATAAGCTTCCAGCAGTTGCCGTTGTTCTTTCCGTAATGAATTGTAAGCTGCCTGGCTCAGTATTAAAATATGTTCGCCGTTATTGTTTTTTACCTGCAGCATATTCCCGGCAAACTGGTGCATCTGTTCCCGGGTGATAGCAATAATGGTGTGATTGGTTGACTCTAATAATTGACGCACGGCTATCAGTTCCCATTCTTCTTCAATAGCCTCCTCACACAGCACACAGAAACTGTCGCCCAGCGCCATCATCACATTGGTATGATAAATTGGCATTCCATTCTTATCCGTTGCTAAAAAAACAATGGCCTGAAATCCATTGGCGGTTGCATATTTTTCCAGTACCGAAAGACTGGTTCTTTCCGACATGGCCGCATAGATCATTTTATTATCATAATCAATCACCATACTGCCCGTACCCTCCAGGAAGCGGCCCCCGGCTTCGTATTCACTCCAGTCCTGTATACCTTTTACTATAAATTCTTTGGTTATTTGCTGCAGAATATCATCTCTTTTTTCTATCCGCCTGTTGGGTGCATACATGGGGAAAACCGCCACTTTTCCATCGGGTGATGTGCTTAGCCAGTTGTTGGGGAAAATGGCATCGGGTTTGGCCGGTTCTTTTGTATCGGCTATTACCACCACATTAATAGCATGATTCCGTAAAGTTTGTACCATATTATCAAACTCCGCCAGGGCTTTTTGCTGCACTATTTCTTTACTGATCTCAAGATTGGATTGAAAATAATTATTTACCGCCGTTTCTTTATTGAAACCAAAGGCAGCAGGGCGAACCATCAATATGGTGGAAGCAAGAGGCAAAGGTTACATTATTAATATTTTTCCAGCCGTATCGTTTGAATATGAGGGTTGCAAGTACCAGATACTATTCTCTGATCTATTAACTTATATATTTTCCCAACAGCAATACTGTCTGCTTTTATCTGTTCGCCTTTTATATAAGTATTATTCAGGAAATGGAACCTCATCGTGTCTTGCTTATTGGTTACCTGCAGCCCTGTTGAAACCTCAAACAATGCATCATAATTAGTACTGTCAATTGTTACCAGGCTGATCAGTTTGGCAGGATGTGCTTCTTCCTTATAGCTGCACGGGCCACCCGCAGGTGTTTCCTTTTCATGCTTACTATTATTACAGGCAATGAAACAAGAAAACGGCAACAGCAGGGCTAAAAAAAATTTCATGCTGCTGGTTTATAGAAATGAATCAATTCTTGCCGCCAGTTTGCGGTCTTTCTCAGTTACCACATTACCGGCATCATGGGTACTCAACCATATTTCCACGGTATTGTACACATTCGTCCATAATGGATGGTGATCCGCTTTTTCTGCTTCTATCGCCACCCTTGTCATAAAGGCAAATGCTTCGCTGAAATTTTTGAACTGGAATTTCCGGTACAATTTATTGTCTGCTTCTGTCCACATAAAAATATAATTTGATAATTAGATCATTTGCTAAAAAAAGTAACCCCTTGCATAAAAAGATAATCAGCACATTTCCAAATCAGCAAATTAAAAAACCAGGTGTTCTTTATTTTTTATTTTTTCGTTTGTCAATTCCACCACCAGCTGCACACTGTTGATGCTGCGGATGGTTTGTATGGTCTCCTGAAGTGATTCATCACTTACCTCATCGCCTTTCATCAGCCACAAAAAATCGAGGTGTTTAAATTCCGGTAGTAAATATTCGCCATCAAACTGGTTATTATACACGTAATGCGATAAAAAACGGGTGGGTTCATTATACTCATACACCGAAAAGAAATAACTTCGTTTCTTTTTAATGAGTTTTATTTCAATATCATTATTCAGCCGGAAGTCGAGCCCAATACTGCTGTTGAGATGCCAGCAAAACTGGTAATCCTTTACCGGGGCCATAATGCCAAGCAGACGGGTATCGGAAAAAAACTCTTCCGTCAATTCTTTTGTATCCAAAACCAGTTTGTTACTACGGTCTGCCATAATAAATTTACCCCGTAAATTACAATTTAGAATTCAACCATTGTTTCCAGCACATCATTACCCCGCTTGTATTTAACTTTTACTTTATCGCCTTTCTTAAATTTTCCCAGTGACTGCATATAATTTTCCAGCGAGGATGTGGTAAAGTCCCCGATCTGTAAAATGACATCTCCGGCCTTTAACCCGGCTTTTTGTGCTGGCTTTCCATCAGTTACACCATCAGCCCTCACCCCTGTGCCGGCAAATGTATAATCCGGCATAATGCCCATTGACACACTGAAGCGGGCCGATGTGGTGGTTTGCGTTTCTCTTGTTTTAGTAAAAGCCAGTTTGGGAGTATTGTTCAATGATTCCACCAGCCGGAGAATATGTCCCACTATAGTTACTTCTCCGTTAATATTAATTTTATCCGCATCATCAGATGGTTTATGATAATCTGTATGCAACCCGGTAAAATAAAATAACACCGGAATGTCTTTTCTGTAAAAAGAAGTATGATCACTGGGACCAGTACCGCTGCTGTCGGTTTTAATGATCAATGAAGGTGCCGTCTTCTTTACTTTATTCGGCTGTTCAAAGTAATCGGCTGTAATTCTCTTCGACCATTCTGGCGATGTGCCATATCCGCCAATGGTCAGCACTTTGGTGCTGTCATTCAACCGGCCCACCATATCCATATTGATCATATAATTTACCGTTGTCAAATCAATCGTTGGATTTTCGGTAAAATACTTCGAACCAAACAATCCTAATTCTTCTCCGGAAAAAGCAATAAACAGATAATTATTATTCGTGGCTTTGGATGCTTTCAGTTTCCTGGCCAGTTCTATCAGTGCCGCTGTTCCGCTGGCATTATCGTCAGCCCCGTTATGAATGGCCGGGTCATAACCGGTATTCCTGGAATTTCCATCTTCACCATATCCCAAATGGTCATAATGTGCTCCCAAAATAATTGTAGTGGCAGCATTATTATTAATATAGCCGATCACATTGTAGCCAGTCTTCTTTTTTTCACTGATAGCTGTCTTTAGTTTTATATTCAGTGTAGCGGCTTTATCACTAAAATATTTTAGTGCCGGCGCCTTAGCCACATATATTACTGGTATAGCTAATTGTTCCGTCCTGTCTTTGGCATCAAAGGCCAGTTTATCATCAATAGAAGAAGTATTGTATAATATAACGGCTGAAGCCCCACGGTCTTTGGCCTTTTTGGTATTGGTGCGGATATAATCCACCAAATCAAAATGAGGATTCTTTTTATTATTTTCTTCAAGTGGTTCTTTGAGGTCAAAAAACCAGGGCATTTCAGCTTCCTGTACGGCAATGGCGGGCAAGGCTTCCAGGCTCATGTCCGGGCTAAAGGGAAACGGAAAAAAATCTTTGAGCAATTCAAGCTTATTTCCATTAATGCTAAACTGCGTTATGTCATCAATTTTCTTTCCCTCGTTTACCGGAAAACTTTGTGGATACCATTCCGTTCCTTTTGGCAACAAGCCTGTTTGTTTAAACTGGTTGGCGATATAATCTCTTGCCAATTCTTCGCCTTTGGTGCCAGTGCGCCTGCCCTCCAGTTTATCATCAGTCAGGTATTGGATATGTGCTTTCAGGTTGTCTGCTGTTTGCGTATCTGTTTTTATGATGTTCTTGGGTGAAGAACAGGCAGACAATAATAAAAACAGTAAAAAAGCTTTTGAGGACCGGGACAACATATTTATTTGGTTAGTGAGCAACAAAGGTATTAGAGTAGCCACAGCTACCGGATTATTTTTAAAAATAATCCGTGAAAACCTGTGTTATCTGTATGCTGAGGTTTTCCGTATCCGGCATCCCAAAAATCGCAATTCGTAAGGCTGTTTGCCCTTCCCATTCTACATTTGCTTACCTGAGGTGGTCTAAAAAATCAAATAAATCACCCAAAGACACCGTGTCGCAAAGAATACATCATTCGAAAACCAGGCGTTGTGTCTTTCCGTGAAAATTGGTTCAACCCATTCTTAATAAAAGACCATTAGCTGAATTTGAAAAAAGAGAAACTACATATTGCATTGGTGGGCAACCCTAATAGTGGTAAGAGTTCCATTTTTAATTGCCTTACCGGCCTGAATCAGCAGGTGGGGAATTTTCCCGGTGTGACTGTAGATAAAAAAACCGGCACATCTTCTATTTCAGCTACCCTCTCTGCAGAAATAATTGACCTGCCCGGCAGCTACAGCCTGTATCCCAAAAGACTGGATGAATGGGTAAGTTATAAAGTGCTGCTGAACCAGGACAACGATATAAAAGCGGATGTAGTAGTAGCAGTGGCCGATGCCAGTAACTTAAAAAGAAACCTGCTTTTCTGCACCCAGATCATTGACCTGAAAGTGCCGATGGTAATTGCCCTCACTATGATGGACATGGCCAACCGAAAAGGGATCAAGATTGATATTGCTGCGTTAGAAAGAGAATTGGGCGTACCGGTGGTGGCAGTTAACCCAAGAAAAAATAAAGGCATTACTCAACTAAAAAAAGCCATTGAGTACACGGCACAAAATGAATACCACAGTTCAATCAGGGATTTTATTGATAACAAATCACTGGCTGAAAGCTCTATTGAGGACGTAAAAAAACAGTATCCTCAGCTCAGCGATTATATGGCGATCCATTATCTCATCAATCATGAGTCATTTGCATTGGGCAGTACTATGCAGGATACCATTGAAGCTATTGAAGTAAAAAATAATTTCAACCCCACTAAAACACAGGCAGAAGAAATATTGCAACGCTATGGCCGCATCCGGCAGGTAATGCAACAGGCTGTTTCTGAACCAGACCCATTGCAAAAGAAATTGTTTACAGAAAAACTGGACAACCTGCTTCTGCACCGGGTATGGGGCTATATAATCCTGCTGGGAGTGCTGTTTTTATTGTTTCAAAGTGTGTTTTGGCTGGCGCAGTTTCCCATGGATTGGATTGAATTGGGTTTTGCCAAACTCAGCCAGGCCCTTTCTTCTTCACTGCCGGACAGCCGCTGGACCGATCTTTTAATAAATGGGGTGATTGCAGGTCTCAGCGGCATTCTAATGTTTGTACCGCAGATAATGATTTTGTTTGGATTGATCATTCTACTTGAAGATACCGGCTATATGGCCCGTATCAGTTTTTTATCAGACAGGCTGATGCGAAGCGTGGGGCTAAACGGTAAAAGTGTAATGCCCATGATCAGTGGTTTTGCCTGTGCGGTACCCGCCATCATGAGCGCAAGAAATATCGAGAACCGGAAAGAACGGTTACTCACCATACTCATTACGCCGCTCATGAGTTGTTCGGCCCGCCTGCCGGTCTATACCATATTAATCGGGCTGGTAATTCCTAAAACCTACCTGCTTGGTTTCCTCGGTGTACAGGGATTGGTAATGATGGGCTTGTATTTGCTCGGGCTTGTAATGGCATTGATTGTTTCTTATGTGGCCAAATGGTTTATTAAAATAAATGAGAAAAGCTTTTTTATTCTGGAACTGCCCACCTACCGTTCGCCCCGTTGGAATAATGTGCTGCCCACTATGATCAACAAGGCCCGGATATTTGTGTTTGATGCAGGAAAAGTAATTATGGTCATCAGTTTAATTCTATGGGCACTCTCTTCTTTCGGGCCGGGCAATAGTATGCAACAGGTATCGGAACGATATGAAAAATTAAAAGCCGCCCCGGGCGCCAATATAAAGCAATTAAACCATGAATTTCAAACCGCCAAACTGGAAGCTTCTTATGCAGGCATAATGGGTAAAAGCATTGAACCGGTAATAAGGCCATTGGGGTATGACTGGAAGATTGGTATTGCATTGATAACGTCCTTTGCTGCAAGAGAAGTTTTTGTTGGCACTATGGCCACCTTGTACAGCGTGGGTGATGATGACGGAAGTTTATTACTAAAACAAAAAATGAAAGCGGCTGTACGGGTTGATGGAAAACCGGTTTTTAATCTGGCCTCCGGATTATCATTAATGATATTTTATGTGTTTGCCATGCAATGCATGAGTACACTGGCCGTGGTAAAAAGAGAAACCAAAAGCTGGAAATGGCCCGTGATACAGTTGGTGTATATGACAGGGCTGGCGTATTTGATGAGCTGGGTGGTGTACCAGTTGTTTAAGTAAAATTTATTTTATCAGGTTCCGAATATCATCAACAGACATTTGCAGGTCTTCTCTGATAATTTTTCTACGCAAGCCTTTCGGTATTGGCTCATTTCGGTGAACAGGAATGGTGGTTCACACCCTCATTATGTTTTAAACAATGGTGTGAACCATTAATCCGGATTAACCTAAAACTCATCTTTTCAAGTAATTTAATGAATTCCTTTCCGCTAATTACAGGAAGGTGTTCGCTTATGCTGTAGCATTAATTGTAAGTTCCATTTCCCTTACACCGATAAACTGGTTGCCTCCCTGTTCTTGATTCTCTCCGATACATATTTCAGCCACCTCTTTAAGATTGTGTAAGGCTTCATCAATATTTTTGCCATAAGAATAACAGCCTTTATATAAAGGTCATGAGACAATAAAAACGCCGTCTTCATCAATTTCCACCAAAACGGGTAAGTGATAGGTTTTCATTTATGCAATTTGCGTTTTTTCCTTAATTATATTGTTTCCTGATTTTACTCTGTCATTGTAATTTATCTTTTCTCTCCAAAATACTCCCACAATAGCTTAGACACCCTTCTCGCCATCGCCCAGGCTTCATTATCATATCCCCAGCTTACGTCTGTATTATTTTTGGTAAAAATGCAAAATACATAAGGATTGCGGGGTTCATTCACAATCATGGCTTCGCTCCGGGATGCATTCACACAACCATTCTTGCTGAATACTTCAATAGTGGGGGGTATCATTGAAATCGCTTCCTCTTCATCCCAATAATTTCTTCCCAGGCAGCGCAGCATCCGTTCACAAGCTGTAGCAGAAAAAACTTCATTGCGGTATATTTTTTCAAATAGTGATCCCATTTCTGCAGGTGTGGTTTGGCCCCAGCCATATTGGGTACGGTTAGCTTCCCTACCGGGAGTACGGGAATTGACACGGGTATTTTTTAATCCCAACCGCTCCATTATTTCATTGATCCGGGTGCCGGTACCGGCAATACTTTGCAGCCACAGGCTGGCTGTATTATCGCTGGTGGTCAGCATCAGCATGATTACTTTTTTCAGTACGATTTTTTCATTGGTTTTAAAAGAACCCAGTATATCGGATCCCTCATACAGTAAAGAGTCTTTGTAAATAAGGGTGGAGTCGTACTTCAATTCTCCTTTATTTATCCTGTCCATGATGCCCACCAGTATGGGTACTTTTACAATACTGGCGGTGGGAAAAATTGTGTCTGCATTGATTGAAACTGTTTTGCCGGTCCGCAGGTTTTTTACATAAATACCAATATCGCCCTTATAGCCACTTATGGCTTCCTGCAAAGCCGCCTGTAATTTTTTATCGGTCTTTTGTGCTGTTGCAAAAAGCGGAAAGCAAAATAGAAAAGTTATAATTCCTTTTTTCATACTGCGTATTTTTTAGCCACAAATGGCACCAATCTGACTGCGGCAGCTATTTGTATTTAATTGTATTCATTCGTGCCATTCGTGTAATTAGTGGCCCTCTTATTTTATGTTCATGTAGTCGATCACCAAGTCGCAAAAAGCCTTTATCCCTGTTTTCATCCCGCTGTCATCCACATAAAAATCTGCAGTATGGTGGGGTGGTGCTGTCTTTGGGTTTTTGCCTTTGGGCATTCCGCCGAGATAAAAGAAAAAAGCCGGCGCTTTGACCCCATAATAAGAAAAGTCTTCCGCTCCGGTTACCCATTCCCTTTCTTTTACATTCTCTGCCCCCGCTGCCGATTGCAACGATGGAATCATTTTCGTCACAAGTTCCGGTGTATTGTAAGTGACCAGTGTTTTGGTATCAATAGTAACTTCTGCTGTGGCGCCGGAGGCTTCTGCAATTTTGGTTGTCATTAATTTTATTCTTTCATGTACTTCTTTTTGCATATTGTTATCCAGGGTGCGTATCGTTCCGTCCATGATACATTCTTCCGGTATAATATTGCTTCTTACCCCACCATGAATTTTTCCCACCGTTATTACTACTGGGGCTTTTGTAAGTTCCGATTGCCTGCTTACAATACTTTGCAGCCCTTCAATGATTTGGGCGGAAATTTGTATCGGGTCTATCCCTTTCCAGGGCTGTGAACCATGACTGCCCTTTCCTTTTACTACAATATGAAACCAGTCGGACGAAGCCATAAAGGCGCCTGGCTTGTATTCGATCTTACCGGCCTCAATATCCGATTCTATATGAAGTCCGAAAATAGCGTCCACTTTGGGGTTGTCCATTACTCCCTCTTTTATCATCAGTGGTGCCCCGCCTTCTTCACCTTCTGGCGGCCCCTCCTCAGCCGGTTGAAAAATAAACTTTATGGTTCCTTTCAGTTCACTCTTCATACCGGCCAATATTTCGGCCACACTCATCAGCATCGCCACATGTGTATCATGGCCGCAGGCATGCATCACCCCTACTTCCTGACCGTTATAGGTTGACTTTTGCTTTGATGCAAAGGGAATATTTACTCTTTCCACAATTGGTAGCGCATCTATATCGGCTCTCAATGCCACACAGGGGCCGGGTTTGGCGCCCCTCAGTATTCCCACCACTCCTGTTTTTGCCACCCCTTCTTTTGTTTCAATCCCCAGTTTACGCAAATGGTCCGCAATGATTTTGGCCGTTCTTGTTTCCCGGTTGCCCAATTCCGGATGTTCATGTATATCCCTTCGCCAGGCAATGCATTTTGCTTCTATTTTATCTGCGGCTGCGGCAGCTTTAGCCTTTAATTTTACAATATCAGTTTGTGCAGAAAGCTGAAGAGATAGAATTGTAAGTCCTGTAATCAAAAGGCGGGTTTTCATGTGTTTTTTTTATGAATTTACATGAAATGCTTTTTTTACAGCTTATCATTTTTCGCTTAGCTGATTTTATTTATATTTAAACTCTATGCTGCACCGCCATATCCCATTTTTGAAGGCTGTTTTTCTGCACAGCATTACTGCTTTTGGCGGGCCGCAGGCGCATTTGGGTATGATGATAAAAACATTTGTACACCGGCGTACCTATGTTACCGAGCAGGAATTGATGGAATATAATGCTTTTTGCCAGTTGCTGCCTGGTGCATCGTCCACACAAACGCTTACTTTGATCGGCTATAAAAGAGGCGGTGTTCCTCTTGCGGTGATAACCTTACTAATCTGGATACTTCCTGCCAGTATACTCATGGGGGCCTTGTCTTTTTTGCTTCAATACATTGATAAGCGGGAATTGGGTACCGATATTTTCAAATTTATAGCCCCGATGGCTGTAGGCTTCCTTATTTATGCAGCCTTTATCGCTTTCCCATTAGCCATTAAAAATACCATCACCTGGATCATTATGCTATTTAGCGTAGCAGCTACTTATTTCTTATTTGGCCAGCCATGGGTCATTCCCAGCCTGATCATTGCCGGAGGCATTGCCACTAACCTTAGCCGCAAACGTATTCCTCAGGTGGAGCAAAAACCCAGGAAGATCAAATGGTGGAACTTCTGGCTTTTCGGTATCATATTTATTGCCGCAGGGCTTATAAGTGAAAGAGCCCGTATTGATGATTGGCCAAACAGGAAGCCTATTAATCTTTTTGAAAATACTTATCGAATGGGCAGCCTGGTATTTGGCGGTGGACAAGTACTGATACCGATGATGTATGAGCAATGGAGCGTACGTCCCGAAGCCATTAGAAAGAATAAGAAAAAAGACCCGACTGTGGTACAGATTGATGAGGCGGATATGTACACGGCCATGGGAATAGTAAGAGCAGTACCCGGGCCTGTATTCTCTATCGCCGCTTTTACCGGTGGAATGGCATTAAAAGGTAAGAGTACCAAAATGCAGGTATTGGGTTGTATTATTGGAATGGTCGCTATTTTTCTGCCCAGTGCCCTGCTAGTGCTGTTCTTTTTCCCTATCTGGAATAATTTAAAAAAGTATGCAGCAGTCTATCGTTCGCTGGAAGGGATCAATGCCGTGGTGGTAGGCATTATGATTGCATCTACTTTTTATATAATGAAAGATATTTCTATAACCGGACTGCAAACAGTAAGCTTTATTAATTGGGGGGTCATGCTCGGAACCTTCGTGTTATTACAATATACCAAAATCCCACCGCCGTTTATAGTATTGGGATGTTTGTTGCTGGGGTTTGTGGTTTAAAACAACACACTGTCCTTAAAGGTAACTTAGGCCCGAATCACATTCTTATTTGCCCATATTATTAAAGCATTTAGTTTTTATACTCTTGTCCTTTTATGAAACGGTGTAAGAAATAAAGTCTTGGTGATCTAGGTCTCCTCTTTAGGTGGATGGGTTGGGTTTCTGTAATAGCCGCCCATTTCAATTTCTTCCCTTACATTTTCCGGCACCATATACCGGATAGATTTTCTTTCCTTTATATACTTACGTATTTGTGTAGCCGAAATTTGAAGTAGCGGTGCATCCACTATTTGAAGCCGGGCATTTAAAAGATTTGTAATTTCAAAGCCCGGACGCCGGTAAACGTAAACGTCGTAATCATTTACGATCACTTCAAAATTTTTCCACTTGTGCAGGTTTTGAAAACTGTCGCTACCCATGATAATGCTGAATACATGTCCGGGATATTTTTCTTTCAGGTAAGCAAGCGTGGTGGTGGTATAGGAGGGCTTGGGTAATGTAAATTCAATATCAGATGCTTTGATCCGGTTGTCGCCTTCGATGGCCAGTTTTACCAAGTACAGACGATGGTACTCATTCAATAAACCGGACTCTGTTTTCAGGGGGTTTTGAGGGGAAACCACAAACCATACCTTCTCTATATTCGTTTCATTTAAAATATGATTGGCAATAATAAGGTGGGCAGCATGAACAGGGTTAAAGGAACCAAAATAAAGTCCGATCTTCATCAACGGATATTTTATATTTTTGAAATGTGGCCGGTGAATATATTTATCTGAATGTCAACTAGTTAACTCAACAAAAATATGTTCTGCTTCGTTCAATCGCAGACTAAGGTGATAACCAGAAACGCTGACTGAGATAGGATCTCCCAAAGGAGCAATCTGCTCCAGCAGGATTCTTTCCCCTGGTACACAGCCCATTTCCATCAATTTCAGTAAAATATCATTGTCCTTAAATTCCTTTATTATTCCTTCCTGTCCTGGTTTAAGTTCTGAAAGCCTTGCAATCATTTCCATTTTTTATTATTAAGCAAAACTACCCTTGTTGGTTGGTCTTTCTTTACGAATTTTGAAATTATGTTAGTTTCTTCTTCCAAATCAAAAGTGCGGTTTTTCTTTGAGCAAAGGGGTTTTAACCTGGAAAACCGTACCCAATTAAAGGGTTTCATAGAATCGATCTTTTTGAAAGAGAAAAAACAGCTTTCCTCAATTAATTATATTTTCTGCTCAGACAAGCGCCTGCTGAAAATAAATCGTCAGTTTCTCCATCACGATTATTTCACTGACATTATCACTTTCGAATTTTCCGAAAACAAAGCCACGGAAGCAGAAATCTATATTAGCATCGACAGAGTAAGGGAAAATGCAAAAGGCCTGGGAAATAGCTTTAAACCAGAGCTGCACAGGGTAATTTTTCACGGAGCTCTTCATTTATGCGGGTATAAAGACAAAAGCGAAGTTGAAATTAAAAAAATGAGGAGCAAGGAAGAGCATTACCTATCACAATACTTATACTGACGTTCCACGGGACACTGTTTCAGGCTGAAACAGTGTCCCGTGGAACCATTATATTTGTGGAAACAGTTCAGTATGCCCCAAAAAAAGAATACTACGGATGAGAAGCCCAGTGAAGCACTTCTAAAATTCAGAGAGAAGAGGAAATGGCAAATTTCATTTCGACGTTATGTTTTGAAAAAAAATAGTTGCGCAGATTATGCTCCTTATTTTGGCTTGGATATAAAAAATATGCGCCAGTGGTTTGAATATCAGTTTCAGAACGAAATCGGCTGGGATAATTTTGGAACAATGTGGCAATTTGACCATATAATCCCTGTTACCTATTTTAATTTTTCTGATGATGAGGAACTTAAGCTATGCTGGAATTTTACTAATATCCGGATAGAGCAGTTTCAACCAAATAACAACCGGGGTAATCGTCTGGATATGCTTGCTGCCAAAAATTACTTTAAAGAGCTTTTTGAGAAAACCAGGTACGAGCCCTGCCAGAAATTACTCCAAAAAATAGACGCCATTGAAATATCTGAGCCTGTAAGCACGGAACGTCAAAAAGATTTTATCAAGGAACATTGGGAGTATCTAAAAATGATAGAGGGCTATAGTTTTTTTGAGTTTGAACTTCTAAACAGCGGTCGCAGTGCAGATGAGGTAAAAAAGGAGATTGATTTTATAAAAAAGTTTAAACAGTAGCCGTCAGAACGAGATACCTTTGCCCACTTATGTTTCCAGAATACGATGTACTAGTAGTAGGGGCCGGGCATGCCGGTTGTGAAGCAGCGGCCGCGGCGGCGAATCTTGGTTCCAAAACCCTTTTGATAACCATGAACATGCAGACTATTGCCCAAATGAGTTGTAATCCAGCCATGGGTGGTATAGCCAAAGGACAGATTGTGCGGGAGATAGATGCGATGGGTGGGTATTCAGGCATTGTAACCGACCTGTCTACCATACAGTTTCGGATGCTGAACAGAAGCAAGGGTCCGGCCATGTGGAGCCCCCGGACACAAAATGATCGCATGCTTTTTTCCATTAAATGGCGGGAAATGCTGGAACAAACGCCTAATCTCGATTTTTACCAGGATATGGTTAATGGCTTGCTGATAAAAGATGGCCGTTGCCAGGGAGTGGTAACAGGGCTGGGACATGAGATAAAAGCCAAATCGGTAGTGCTAACTAATGGGACATTCCTTAACGGAATTGTACATATTGGTGAAAAAAACTTTGGAGGGGGCCGAATGGCTGAAAAAGCTGCCACTGGTATTACTGAGCAACTGGTTTCCCTGGGATTTGAAAGTGACCGTTTGAAAACAGGAACTCCCCCCAGAATAGATGGCCGCAGCCTTGACTATAGTAAAATGGAAGAGCAGTCCGGTGATGCTGAAGTGGTGGGCTTTTCATTCCTCGATATAGAAAAGCCCAAAACACAAAGAAGCTGCTGGATCACTTATACCAGTCAAAAAGTACACGATGTGTTGAAGACAGGCTTTTCCAGAAGTCCAATGTTTGCAGGACGTATAGATGGAGTGGGGCCACGGTACTGTCCAAGTATCGAGGATAAAATCAATCGCTTTTCGGAAAGAGACAGACACCAGTTATTTATAGAACCGGAAGGATGGAATACAGTAGAGATCTATGTCAACGGATTCTCAACATCATTGCCGGAAGAAGTACAATACGAGGCTCTTCGTAATATAGTTGGCTTTGAAAACGTGAAGATGTTCCGGCCCGGCTATGCGATAGAATATGATTTCTTTCCGCCCACACAACTTAAATACACGTTAGAAACTAAACTAATACAAAATTTGTTTTTTGCCGGTCAAATAAATGGTACCACCGGATATGAAGAAGCAGCTTGCCAGGGATTGATGGCCGGTATAAATGCACATCAGAAAACAAGGACACTGGAACCGGTAATATTAAAAAGAAGCGAAGCCTACATTGGTGTGTTGATAGACGATCTTATCAGCAAGGGTACTGATGAGCCATACCGTATGTTTACCTCCAGGGCAGAGTTCAGGACCTTGCTCCGGCAGGATAATGCCGATCTGCGTTTGACAGAATTGAGTTATCGTCTCGGACTTGCTTCACAGGAAAGAATGGATAAAGTGATTGAGAAGAGAAATGGCGTGGATAAAATAAAAACAATACTCAAAGATTTTGCAGTGGAGCCAGATGAAATTAATGGTTATTTCAAATCGGTCAATTCATCACCCATCACGGAAAGACAAAAAGCACAAAAAATATTATTGCGGCCAGATGTGGAACTGGATGAATTCGCCGAAGCCCTTCCGAGACTGAAAGCAGCACTGGAGCCTTTTTCAAAAGACACCATAGAACAGTCATCCATACAAATAAAATATGATACCTATATTGTAAAGGAAAAAGACCTGGTGCAGCGCATGTCGCAACTGGAGGAGCTGGAAATACCAGAAACATTTGATTATAAAAAAATTGCTTCCCTGGGAAATGAAGCCCGGGAGAAACTGACAAAAATTAAGCCCCGGACACTGGGACAGGCAAGCCGGATATCAGGAATTAATCCCAGTGATGTGCAGATATTGATGGTGTTTATGGGCCGCTAACTATATTAGTGCCACTCCATATTACCGAAAATTCATTAATCTGCTATTACTCCATTACACGAGTGATGTGTCAATCATGTTTTACAGGATACCTCTCAACGAATACAAAAGCTATCCCACAAAGACCACGAAGCACACAAAGCCTTTTCTTTGTGTCTTTGCGGGATAATTGTTTGCGTCATATCAGACTTGACACGACACTAGTACAAAATACATATACTTCTCTTACAAAGTCATCTTTTCCGAATCGTTAAATAACTAACTTTATTGAAAATAAGATTATGAAAAAGCAATTGATCTTTTTCACAGCGCTACTATTAGCCGTAGTGATGGTGAGCCACAAAACCAACGCTCAACAATACAAACTCCGCCAGTCTACCTCCCTGATGGGTATGAAAACAGAATCCACGATCTATGTAAAAGGCATGCGAAAAAGAACAGAACCCGGCGGTATGATGGGAATGCCGGCTTCTCCCACAACCATCGAACAGTGCGACCTGCAGCGAACCATTAAACTAAATGATAAGAAGAAATTGTATTACATAGAACCCTTTTCAAAAGAAACAGAAGAGGTAATTGATGAAGAGGTGAAGCCTGCAGCTAAAACTAAACCTGTACCCCAAAAGCCTGCAGCAATAACAACTCCCCAAAAAGGCGGTGTTATCACCATGTGGTACAACATCACTGATACTGGTGAAAGAAAAAAGATGAATGGTTTTACTGCAAGGCATATATGGACTTCCCAAAAAATAAAACCTTCTCCCGAGGCCTGTAGCATGAAGGACAGTATTATTATTAAAACAGATGGCTGGTATATTGATCTGCCACAGTTTAATTGTCCGGTTCGCTACCGGCCTGCCAGAATGCCAGTGAACCCTTCAGAAAGATCTCAACCCGACTGCAAAGACAAATTTATAACAAGGCGCAGCGGAAAAGGAAAACTGGGCTTTCCACTAATTGAAACTACAACCATTAAAATGGGCACTGGTAATGCCTCTATGAATGAATTTACCACCGCACTGGAAACAGTAGAAATGACTACCGGAAAACTGGATTCCATGCTATTTGAAATACCACCCGATTATACGCAAACAACCAATGAAGAAGACCTGCAGGAAAAATTTGATATGGGTGACATGATGAAAAATGCAAAAAACAAAGCAAAAGATTTTGCTGCGCAGGTACCAGCCCTTACTGAACAAAAAAAAACCGGAATAATCCGCATAGGTGTGTATGTACCAAAAGGGGAAGAACAGGTGCAAACAACCAGTTTGCAGCAATCCCTTGTACTCACCTTACAGGATGATAAAATTGAAGCTATTGCCATTACATCGGAAGAGGATGCAAAAAAATACAACTGTGATTATTCGCTGACCACTGAGTTCAGCAAAATCAAACAGGGAAACAAGGTAGGTGGTTTATTAAAGGCTATAAAAAATTCAGACCCCAATGCTGCATCCTCCTTCAATATAGAGGCGAAACTGATACTGGTAAGTTTATCAGACGGCTCTACCCGTTTGGAACCCAAAGTAAGCGGCAAATATGAAGGGAAAATCGATGAAGCGGCAAGAAAAGCGCTGGAAGAAGGCGGCCGCCAGATTGTAAAAGGCTTAAAGTAATAAACCAGCAACTAAAATAATTTATTACCTGAGTCTTGTCAAAATAAGCAGATTGTAACACGAAGACATCTGCTTATTTTGACAAGACTTTTTAAAAACTCCCAACACTATCACGCTACCTCTTTAGCCCCAACAGGCATCATATCCGGCTTCGCCAAATCTTCTTCCTGCAGTTCAATTCTTCTTGTAATATCGTTCAAAGATGACAAGCGTTGTACGGTATAAGGTATTGTATCAAGACCGGAGACAAACCGTTGTATATAACTGTAGATACCAATGAGGCTGCCCGCTTCAATCCCTGTGCCCGCTGTTTTATTAGTAATCAATAAAGATAACCCTATCACCACCATTACCATTATTTCCATTATGCCAAAGTTCCAGGCTTCCTGGTCGCTGATACGGATATTCCATTTCCGTAAATTAGTATAGTGCTGCAGAATCAAATGATTATTGCCGGTAGAAATAATATCCACCTGCTTTTCCAGTTCATCATTCTTTTCAGTATTCAGCTTTTTCATCTTTTTCCCGTAAAAATAACTGAACCCGATAACAGGTAATAATATGCCGAGGCATACCAGTACTACAGAAGTATCATAAATAAATAACAATAACAATGAACCGATGATACTATAAAATGCTTCCACAACATAGGCCAGGTCAAACTCCAAAAAATCAACAAATTCGCGGGCCAGAGTGGAATGGGCACTTAGCTTTGAAACTTCTGATCGCTGATACCTGCGGGATAAAAATTTTGTAACCAGGGCGGTATATACGGCCGTATAGGTTCTTGTGTCGAGCCGGTGTCGGATAATACCTATTATCAACCAGCCAAAATGCACTACGGATAAAAGAATAAGCCCTTTGTAACTGCCTTTTGTGAGATCATTTACTGCCAAACCCAGGAAAAATGGGCGCAACAGATTGCCCAACATTTCAATTGAGAAAAGTATATAAGTTAATACCAGCCTGTATCGGTGCTGGAGCATTATTTGTCTGAGTACGGCAAAACGGGACATGGCTCATCTGTGTTTATGATAAATCAACTTGTGCTCCGGGATTAGCCGGGGCTGTCAGTAAAACTTAATGGAGTTTGGGTGGCTGAACAAGCAGGTAAAAGGGGTAAAGTATATGTCTGATTTCCTCTATACCTGTTACAAAATTCAAAACCGGTAGTAAGACCCGGCACTTGCTCACTGGTTTAACCGTTGCAAATTTTCCTCTCTTTCTGTTAAGGAATTATTCAGCATTCCGGCAATCTCTCCCCGGCAAGTGGAGGCGCCGCATTGACACTGAAAAGGTTCCATGTTTTCATCGAGGAACTGAGCGTAGTCCAGGGTAAGTTCCTGTCCTTTAGGTATATCTCTTATTGCTAATACATCAAGTCCATCAAAAGCGGTATTGGGTTCGCAGCAATGGTTTTGGGGTGCCCATTCTGACGGATCATCATCCCATAAAATAAACAGTTCCTCGCTTACCGGGTAGGCATACCGGCGAAAATGAAGTTTTTCATCCTCATTCCAGCTGTTTTCCACAAACCGCCTGGTGATGATGCGTTGTGCCCGCCCTTCGCCTTTAAAAATCAATTCGTCTTCTTTAATATCCCTGTTTGCATATATTCCATACCCAGCTATGGAATTGCCCTTCATAAAAAATGGTTTCTTCTTCCGCTGGTGCCGGGCAATCCCCTCTGTAATCATGTGGCGCAAAAAACCAGCCTGGCCAATGCCATCATATTTTAAAATGAAATCAGCCGATCCTTCATACCCATCTTTATAAAAAACAGAACAGGTAAAGTTAATCTCAAGAAAATAAATCTCTTTTTTATCATTCACCCTAAAATCGAGGCGGGCATAACCCACCCCATTGAACCCTTTGAATATTTTTTCTGTAGCCAGCCTTAGCTGTTTATCTAATACTTCATCGGTACAAGGCACATTACAATCCGGGTGCAGTTCCGATGTTTTCAACGCATAGGTTTTAAATTCCCTTCCATCAGGAAATAAATACTCCACCGGGCGAAATACAGTGCAACTATGTTCATCTTCGTTTGCAGCCACAAGCACCGTAAATTCTTGTCCGGCTATGTACTCTTCCACCAGCAGCGGTCCGTATTCCTCCAGTATACTGATACATTTTTGCTGCAGTTCAATTTTATTATTCACCAAAGAGTGTTCGTCCACACCCAGGCTGTCGCCGGCCTTGGACGGTTTTACAAAAAGGGGGAAGGATAAATGCTTTACCGCTTCTTCCACATCATTCAGTTCCTGAATGATTACATAGCCCGGCGTTTTTACGCCTTCGCAATAGGCCAGGTATTTCATCAGTTCCTTGGGAGGGTCGTATAGTTTGGTGGTGGGACCGGTAAAGGGCAGGTTTAAAATTTCCAGTGTATAGATGACATCAATACTTGGCACTTCCCATTCCAGGTATCCTTCGCAGAGGTTTACAAAAATATCATAGCCCTGTTTACTGAGCTCTTTCAGTTGTTTATAGGTAGTAAGTTTATTGAGAAAAACCGTGTGTACTTCCGCTTCTGGTATTAATACAGATAAATCCCGCGGGGGATCATAATTTTTATAATCTACCCCGGTAGTGGAGTAGTCTGGCTGCAGTACACAAACTTTCATTGCTGCGAAACTATTAATTATGTTTTATGTTTGGCCACGAATTACACTAATATATTATTCGTGATGTATAAGCGAGGTCGCAATCTGCTATTATTTAACTGTAATAGATTTTTTAGTGGCCGGCTTTTTACCAGCTTCTTTCTTTATAGAAACCGTTTTAACCATACTTCTGCGCAACGCATCCTTTATTATTTCACCAATAACTTCAGTAAAAGATACATTCGAAGCTTTGAGGATGGCCCCAATGGAAGTATAGTTTTCATCTTCACTCAATCCGCACTGTGCATTGGCTTCCAGCATATACAATTTACCGGTGGTGGCATCCTGGCGAATATCAATCCGCGTATATCCTTTTCCTCCGCAGGCTATATAAGCATCAAGGCTTAATTGTTTTAAAGCCGCCGACAACGAAGGGTGGGCTGTTGTATATTCATAAAAATTCTCATTGGCCGGCATCGGAGTTTCATCTTCATATATCTCCCAAAGGCGATCAAAGGACAAAAATTTCTCTGATTCCGGCAACGAAGCATGAAATACCCTTTCCACCGGTTCATATACGATGCAGTTCTCCGGATCATCGGCAGACCCGGTTATAAAAGTGGTAAACTCCGGACCGGTAATAAATTGCTCCACAAAAAGACCGTCGGCAAGTAAGTTCCAGCCCCGGTATCCTTTTTTTATTTCTTCCACCCTTTCCGCCAATTCTTCTTCTGTATGCACCACATTCTTCACTGATACACCCATGCTTCCACCGGAAACGGCGGGTTTAATAATAATTGGTGTCCCCACCCTTTTACAGATCCCCTTTACAGATCCTTTCTTATCAGTGATCACCCTCCAGTTTGCCGATGAGACACCTGCTTTATCAAAAGCCTTTTTCATTGGTATCTTGGAAGTGGTGATATTATAAAAATGAGCATCCGATCCTGTATAGATCAACCCGTGCTTTTCCAATTCATGAATAATAGATACACCAGGTGCACCATTTATCTCATCGCCGTCGCAGAGGTTAAGAATTAATGGCGTTTTTCCATTGGCACTTACTGCAATAGAATGTAAGATTTCTTTGTAATTGTGAATAGTAACGGGTTGCCATTTCCATTCAGCTTTCAGTTCTTCAAACACTTTAGTGTATTCCGCAATACTCTGGCTGAAATCATAATAGTACTTTAGATTGGGGTCTTCTGATTCCAGATGAGGGGCCAGAACCCAAATGGTGTAGGGTTTCAGTAACCGTATAGCTTCTGCTGTTTTCATACAATCAGGCAACTTTCTTATTGGCTGACTTTTTAGCCAGCTGTTGTTGAATAAAATCGGTAAACCGATACTGCTCCTGTGCCTGCTTGGAAAGAAATGCAGCGCCCTGAATCTTACCAAGACAATGGTGGCTTCCGCAATAACAATTAAATGACTGTGTCATTTCCCATTCGGTAGACGGATAGAAGAAAGTCATTTCCTGCTGCGGCTGTAGCTCTTTCAATGCCACCAGTTGCATAGTGGTGGTATCAAAAAAAACGTTGGGGTCGCAACTGTGGTTGATGTACTGGAGAAATTCGGGTTGCAGCGTAATGTGCCTGGCAATACCCACCTGAACAGTAAGGTAGGTTGGCTCTGCCGATATGGTACCGGCAGAAAATTCAGCAATTACTTCTCCCGGCTGATAGGGCCTGAGAGCAAATAATGCATTCTGTTCATTGGCAATTTTTTGTCGAACCTCAGCAATTACATGATTGCTTATAGTGCGATAAGCAGGGGTAGTAAGTATGTCCATAAAATGTATTAGTAAGTAATTCAATAGAAAGATATATATATTGTTTAAAGTAACAAATTCATAATTGCTAAATGTGAATAATTCGTATTTAATGTGAACTATGAATGTCTGCCGACAATTGAGTTTAATCAATAAATAATAATAAATGATGGTGCTATTTACCAGGGAGCAAGCTACTTTCCATAACATTCGCAATGCAAATCTTTCTTTAATAAACATCCGTATTGTTATAATACCGGTATTAAAGGACTGCAGGGGTGGAGATAAATGAAGGAAGTACTGTCATCGCTGATGGATGACTAAAGACTGATATGATATATTCAATTATAACAGGCAAAGCCGATTATATGATTGGGAAAAAGACAATCAATAAGGCAGGCAGGAAATACTTTGGCTATAAATCTCCTTCCTTTTGCTGCACAATGCCTAACGCTGCCATTACCAGCCGGATTTCTCCAAAGCTGATGTCGTTACCAAGCTTGTGTTTGACAGGGGTGATCAATTTGCCATCAAAATCTTTAAAAGCCAGTTCTATTAATACAAATTTTTCACGACTTACCAGATCATCAATCCTGATATCGCCGCTGCGGACATACCTGGCAAGATGTGTTTCAATGGTAGAAACAGCCAGGTTTCTTGCATTGGCTATTTCAGCAATAGTTTGTCCTTGCTGGAAAAGTTTGAGTGATTCCGCATAGGTATCACCTTTCTTCTTAGTGGCGCCCGTACTTCCTTCCCTGGTAACCGGGGGTTCCTTTCTTTCTCTTTTGGGTATTTTTTCATGTATCAGCGATGAAAGGTTTCTTTCTTCACAATAAGCAGCAATGATGTCCAGAAACTGCTTCCCATATTGCTCAACTTTAGCATCACCAAAACCGCTTATTTTCCGAAGCTCTGCTAATGTTTGGGGTAAATAGCGGGCCATTTCATCAATGGTATTGCTTCCGGCTACGATGTAAATAGGCAGGTCTTTACGGGCACAGATGCTATCCCGCAGTTTTCGCAACTGCTGATGAAGTTCAGGATGAGGACTTTCTGTACGTTTCTGTGAAGCACCTGCGTAAGCATTGATATTAATTGACGGAAGTATAAACTTTCTCTTTCGCTCATGAAAGGCTTCCAGATCAAATCCGGTCTTTAGGCTTTCCAGTAAAAATTTCTTTTCTGCTAACTGTGCAAAAACTTCTTTTATGCTTTCATTGTATTCTTTAGAATGAAGCCGGCTGTCCGTTACTGCGGGAGATTGCCGGATATACTGAATCACTGAACCATTTTCGGTAACAAAATAGGAGGCTCCCGCTTTTATTCTATCCTGTACCAAATTGTTATCAGCAGACGACTCTTCCTGTCTAAACAAAGATTGCAGTTGCACCTGGAATTTTGCAGCCACCTCCTGCAGCTTATAGAGTTTTGCCAACAGCTCTTCTGTCCATGTTAACGATTCGGGATTAAATGAAGACCTGTGTTCCACCAGGTATTCCATTAATTCCTTTCCGCTGCTGATGGCAGTTATAAAATTAAAAAGGGAAAGCAGTACAGTTTGCTGGTATTGCTTTTTGGCCAATGCCAATTCCTGTTGCAATTGCCCGCTGGATGAACTCCTTTGAGAAAACTCTACAATTCTTTTATCGCTGAATAGGCTGGAAGACCGGACCCTGCTTTGCAATACCATTCCTTCCAGGCTGATACAGCGGCTCAGCGCTACATATACCTGACCGGGGGCAAAGGCTTCTCCTGCATCAATGATTGCTTTTTCAAACGTAAGGCCCTGACTTTTATGAATAGTAATAGCCCAGGCAAGTCGCAGTGGGTATTGGGTAAAGGATCCCAGCAGATCTGAATCCAGCTGACGGGTGGTCTTATTTAAGGTATACCGGATATTTTCCCATTTCTCTTTTTGCACTTCTATTTCTACCGCTTCCCCGGCCAGTCCATCCGGCTGGCATTGCACGAATATTTTCCCGGCTTCCAGTTTTGATACTATTCCAATTTTACCATTGAAAAAACGTTTACCCTTGTCGGCCGCATCGTTTCGGATAAACATTACCTGGGCCCCCTCTTTCAGGTGCAGCACCTGGTCTGCCGGGTAAGCCCTATCGGAAAATTCATCCTGCACTTCTGCCTCATAAGAAAAAAGTGGAGTGTTCAGGTTTGCCAGTTCCCGTGCATTTATCTCTGCGGCTTTGTTATTATGCGTGGTAAGAATAATATAGCTGTCTTGCCTGGTGCGGCGAAATGTGGGCTGAAAACGGCTCTCTAATAGTTGAATCCCTTCTTCATTCAGTTCATTATTCCGTACCTGGTTCAGCAGGCTGATAAAAAGCTCATCCCTTTGCCTGTATATTTTATTAAATTCAATATACAGGGGCGGCTCTTCTTCCAATACTTTGCTGTCGAAAAAGTATTGGCCCTTATAATAATCAGATAGTAAGCTCCATTCCTGTTCTTTGATAACGGGGGGAAGCTGCAGCATATCTCCTATAAACAGTAACTGTACGCCGCCAAACCTTTCGAATGGCTGTTGCCGGATATGGCGTAGTACGGTGTCTATAGCATCCAGTGTATCACAACGAACCATACTGATCTCGTCTATGACGAGTATTTCGAGCTGCCGCAATACTTTTTTCTTATCGGTATTGAACCGGAGCCGGCTAATAAGGCTGTGTTTGTTGGAAATTTCCTGACCTGGTGTTTGAAACCCCGTACCTCTTGTTTCCGGAATAAAAGGGGCCAGGGGTAGTTGAAAAAAGGAATGAATGGTAACACCACCGGCATTAATAGCTGCTACACCTGTTGGGGCCACCACGGCCATTTGCTTAGAACAGTTTTCACGGATATATTTTAGAAATGTTGTTTTGCCGGTACCTGCCTTCCCGGTAAGGAAAATATTGCGGTTGCTTTGATTGACCAATTGAATTGCCAATTGAAACATCTCATTATCAGTATCAGGAGTAAATGCTGCCACGATATAATTTTTAGCCACGAATTACACGAATGTCACGAAAGAATACAATTAAATACAAATAAAAATGCAAAAAATTTGCATTGGGGTTCCTAGAAGTAATTAAGGCTTCATTGGCTTTTTTGCCACGAATTACACGAATGTCACGAAAGAATACAAATAAATACAAATAGGGATGTAAAAAATTTGCATTGGGGTTCCTGAAGTGATTAAAGCTTCATTGGTTTTTTTGCCACCAATTACACGAATGTCACGAAAGAATACATTAAATACAAATGTTAGAAAATAACTCTTCTATATTCAAGCTTCCTTTTACTAAAATTAATAATCAGGCCAATCCTGATTCCGGACGCTTTGAGATAGTTGATAGTTTGAGCAATAGCGTCATCTGGTATTCCCTCCGCATTTGCCTTTACTTCAACTATGATCTTATCAGACATCAGGAAGTCTGCAAAAAAAGTCCGTTTTAGTTTTTTCTCTTTATAAAAAATAGGGAATTCTTTTTCTCTTTGATGCTCCATATTTTTTTCTAAAAAGTCTATTTCCATTGCATCCTTGTATACGATTTCCAGAAATCCATAGCCCAGCGAGTTATATACTTCCATGCAAAGGCCGACAATTTCATACACTTCTTCCTTGAATAATATACTGGTCATTTTGATAGTGGTTTGTAATAGTTAAAAGCCACGAATTGCTCGAATGACTCGAATAAGGGATTTCTATTGCCGAAGGCAATTAATTTGTATTCAATCCAAATGGCTGCCGTTAGGCAGATTCGTGGCATTCATGCAATTCGTGGCCAACTTACTTACCCATCTGCACTCCTGCAGAATAAAAGACACGAACTGCACCAATACCACAAATATGACTTTCATATTGCCGAAGGCAATTAATTTGTATTCAATCCAAATGGCTGCCGTTAGGCAGATTCGTGGCATTCATGCAATTCGTGGCCAACTTACTTACGCCTCTGCCCCTTTAGCGCCGAGCAGGAGCAATTCATTCACCTGTATTTCAGTAAAGTATTTTTTATTGCCATCTTTATCGCTATAGCTGCGGTTGATCAGCTTGCCTTCGATGATAATTTCCTTTCCTTTGTCAAGGTATTTCTCTGCTATTTCGGCAATCTTTCCCCAGGCTACAAGATTGTGCCACTGCGTTTCAGTTACTTTTTCACCCTTTGCATTGCGGTAGCTTTCGTGAGTAGCCATACGAAAGTTGGCTACTTTTCTTCCACCATCTAATGTTTTTACTTCAGGGGCATTGCCCAGGTTACCAATCAATTGAACTTTGTTTTTTAATGCGTACATGATTTTTAATTTTTAAATGTTAGGCCTCTTAGTCCCCTTCAGGGGATTGGGGGCAATTTGTTTATCTCAATCAACCGGCGACGTCATTTCCGATTGACATGGCAAAGATGATAGCATACGAAAGCCAGAGCCGGTTATTACCCGTTTCTTCCCGAAGCTAAACGGGTAGAAACGTTTATACACGGATAGAATGCTGTATATTAGCCTTCTAAACATTAGTGATTATGTCCGTACATTCCACTCAAACCAGAAAATGCCTGGCCTGTGATACTATATTGCGTGGCCGGATAGATAAAAAATTCTGTAATGATTACTGCAGAAACAACTACAATAACGAGCAAAAGCTAAAGGGCAGCCAGAATACATTAGTAAAAAACATAAACGCCGCCCTGCTTAAAAACCGCAAAGTGCTGGCATCCATACTAAATAAAAACGAAGAGACCGCCAGGGCCAATAAAGACAAATTGCAACGCCTGGGCTTTCATTTTAAATACTTCACTCATTTATATACCACCAAAACAGGCAAGACCTATTATTACTGCTACGACTATGGTTACCTGCCTTTAGATAACGGCTGGTACCTGATTGTAAAGAAAAAAGAAGAGTAATTTTGGATAAAGGCTGCTGGCGACTGCTTCTTAACTAAAATAACATGCAAAACTACGGCGGCAGGCTGGTACACTCTGACAAAGAAATCCATGTCTTTACAACCAATCAGTCGTTTACATTCATACCAGCTTATACCCATGGCAATCTTTTCCTTTATCATATTCCCCCGACAAGGATTTATGAATTTTCTGAAACTCCCCTAAACAAGCCTGCCAGTAAAGTAACGGCCTTTTTCACTACCGCTTCACTTTCCACAGGAAGTTGAAAATAGGTTTGTCCGGTGGCTTCGTCTTTCCGGGTTAGCGATTTTACCAGGCTATCGGTGGCATTCGGGTCGTTGAGTACATTGGTTAACTGGCTGATGAAGGAAGAAGCAATATGTAATAAATCGGTTGTTTTTTCCGCAGTATCCGTTTTATCAGCCGTAGCAGATGGTGCGGCTGTTCTAATATCATCATCATTATCATAAGTATTTTTCTCTTCCTTTTCGTTGGTAAATGCTTTTTCAGCAGCATCGCCTGCACTGCTGTCGGTGTCGGGAATATGTGCTTTTGTTTCGTCTGAAACAACTAATTCCTCCACGCTTTGCATAAAGGCATTAAACTTACTTTCGCCAATAAATATGTTACTCTCGCCATTGTCTAATACGCCCTGGGCCAATGCAGATTTAAACTTTAATTTTCCCAACATGCCATGTTCAATAGTGTGTTCCGCCACAAAATTGATAACGGTTACATTTTTCTTTTGCCCCTGCCTGTAAATTCGGGCGATGCGCTGCTCAAGTACAGCGGGGTTCCAGGGCAAGTCCATATTAAAAAGATAAGAGCCTGCCTGGAGGTTCAATCCCAGACCTCCTGCATCCGTGGAAAGAAAAATACGGCAGGCTGCATCATGATTAAAACGGTCGAATAGTTCCTTACGCTTGTGGCTGGGTATAGAGCCATTTAGATTGGCATACCCAACTTTGAGCCGGTCCAATTCCTGTGCTATCAGCCTTGTAAAACGTTCCCATTGACTAAAGATTACTATTTTTTCGTCACCGGTTTGCAGTACCTGGTCCAAAATACTGAACAGCTCATCCAATTTGGTTTGATAGTTGGTTTCCTGATCAAGCACATAAGTACTGTTGCACACCATCCGCATCATATTCAGGTAAATTAAAAGCCGCTGCCTGTCTTCTTCTTTTAAAAAACCCATCCTCCTCCACCGGAGCACCAGTTTATTAACCATCTCTCCATATTCATTATGTATGGC
This sequence comes from Chitinophagaceae bacterium, assembly GCA_031441485.1. Lineage (GTDB taxonomy): Bacteria > Bacteroidota > Bacteroidia > Chitinophagales > Chitinophagaceae > JJ008. The sequence continues at coordinate 57,921 of JANOEQ010000047.1, read as the reverse complement.
TTTTTGCTCCGGTGTAATTTCGACAAACAAATTCTTATCAATCCTGGCCGGCAATTGCTGAAGTACCTGCTTTTTGGTCCGCCGCAATAAAATTGGCTGCAGGCGTTCTTTTATTTGATGCAGGTTTTTATATCCCGTAATTTTCCCGGTTTCATCTGTTTCTTCATGCTGGGATATAAAATTATATAAGGAGCCCAGCAACAACGGATTTACAAACTGCACTAATGAATACAGTTCCTGCAATTTATTTTCCAGTGGTGTGCCGGTAAGTACCAATGCGAATTTGCTTTGCAGTTTTTTGATACTTTGGCTTACTTTGGTCTGCCAGTTTTTTATCCGTTGCGCCTCATCTAAAATAATCAGGTCTGGCTGATAGCTGTTAATCAATTCCAAATCATTTACTGCCATATTGTAACTGGCAATTTTATACAAGTGTCCTTCTTCCTGGTACAACTGCTTTCTGCTTACATAATTACCTTCAATTACTTTGGCAGAAGCCGTGGAAAATTTTTCAATCTCACTTTGCCATTGGTATTTTAAAGAAGTGGGGCAGATAACCAGTACTTTTTGGACCTGCAGATGTTCATGAAATAACTGTGCCACTCCAATAGCCTGGATCGTTTTCCCAAGTCCCATATCGTCGGCTAAAATAGTTCTGCCGGCTGTTGCACAAAACAATATTCCTTCGGTTTGGTAAGGGAATGGTTTTATAACAAGGCTTTTTACAACAGGTAATTTTTTTAGTTTGATAAACGGGGCCAGCCACTCCTGCCGCTGTTTAGTCTCCCTCCATTGAATAATATGTGCCAGGGCATCTTCATAACAGCGGAAAGATGAATTTAATAAAAAAGCTTTCCGCAAAATCTTATCAATAGCAGCAAAACCTTTTTCCGTAAGGCTGCCATCCTTACCCAGGTACGGTTTTAAAAGCTGGCGATACTCTTTTGAGTTTTCTGTACCAATACGAAACATTACTTTCCGTTCACCCCTGTATTCAATATACATAGAACTGTAGAATGTTTGATAGGGTAGCAATAAGCCTTTGCGCAAATCACGTTTTTTACGAACCTTTTGCAGCACGGCTTCAATATGCTTGCAGGTGCCGAGCTGGTTGGTTTTAAAATCGTAACAGGAGCAAAAGTTCAGGCTGTTATCGTTACTGCGCAAAGCTACCTTATAAGTATTTTTAGTCCCTTGATTATATACTTTGTAATCGCCGTATACCTGTTTTCCGTCAATATTCAAAATTGTGAAAGAAGACCTTTCTCCTATCTGTCGGCGCAATATTGTCTGCCATTCCGTGACAGAAAGGCCCGCAGGTTTTTTTGTATTGGAAAGGGCCACTATACCTTTGAATTTCTTTTTTATCACTTTCTTTTGAGCTTTTCTGACCGTCATACAGGTGTTTTTATAAAAACAAATTTACCCGTACAAACAATGCATTGTCAGTTTTCTTATTAACAAGTATATATTCTATATTTTTATTCTATAAAAAAGGGCGTTATAATTAATTTATTTGCTGCTAATTTGTATTTTACAACGTAAATAAAATAATTCGCCATCACTGAGTAGGTGTTATTAGCTACAACTATGGAACTCACCCCGGAACAACAGGTAGTTATAAACAGCAGTGGTAACCTGGTTATCAATGCCGTTGCTGGCAGTGGCAAAACCACTACGTTGATTGAATATGCAAAAAGCCGCCCACCCCAAAGCAAAATTTTGTACCTGGCATTTAATAAAACGGTGAAAACTGAAGCTGTTCAAAAATTTAAAGCAGCCGGTTTGACTAATGTAAAAGTGGAAACCGCCCATTCCCTGGCATTTGATCATATTATAAAATTCAGTAAGTACCAGGTAGTGCAGGGCTATAAAAGCTACGAATTATGCGATATACTGAACATGCAATCCGGCGACCGGCATACGGATTATATTATCGCCAGCCATGTAAACAAATTTATAAGTCTATTTTGCAACAGCAAGGCAGCCAAAGTACAGGAGTTGAATTATAAAGAAGAAATAACTGACGCTAAAGCAAAAACATTTGTCAATAATTTTTACAGCCGCATCGAGCAGCATACCCGTGAATTGCTGGCCAAAATGGACAAGGGCGAAATAGCGGTAACGCATGATTTTTATTTAAAGAAATTTCAATTGAGCAATCCTGTGTTGCCCTACGATTATATTTTATTTGATGAAGGGCAGGATGCCAGCGCTGCCATGCTGGAAGTTTTTTTACAACAGAAGGCTGTAAAAATAATTGTGGGCGATATGCACCAGCAGATTTATGGCTGGCGTTATGCCATCAATAGTTTGCAGCAGGTGGATTTTCCGGTGTATAATCTCAGCAGCAGTTTTCGCTTTGATGATGAAGTGGCGCTGGTGGCCAATAAAATTTTGAATTGGAAAAAACATTTGAAGCAGCCACCTGCCGTAAAAATAATTGGCGCCGGTCAGCCTGCAGAGAGTAACCGAACCAGGGCCACTCTGGGTCGTACCAACCTGAGCCTGTTGCTAAATGCCATTGCCCAGTGGCAGCATGGGGAGATCAAAAGCATTTACTTTGAAGGCAATATCAACAGTTACACATTTGCCGATGAAGGTGCTTCCTTATACGATGTACTGAATTTATACAATGGCAAACCGGACAAAATAAAAGATAAATTAATCGGCTCTATGAAAACGATGAAGGAGCTGGAAGACTATATTGAAAAAACAGAAGATGCCAGCCTGGGTATGATTGTGGAAGTGGTGAAAGAGTTTGGCAACCGGCTGCCGGGTTTAATCAGCGAATTAAAAGATAATCATACTGCTGCTAAAGAGGATGCCGAAATGATCTTTAGCACTGTACACCGCTGCAAGGGTATGGAGTACGATGAAGTAACGCTGCTGAAAGACTTCATTACAGAAGAAAAACTATTAAAATACATTGCGCAGGCAGGGGGAGATGCAATGACTGAAAAGGCCAAAAGTAAATTGGCGGAAGAAATAAATATTTTATATGTGGCGGCCACCCGTGCAAAAAATAAATTAAAGATTCCTCCGGAAATAAACCCGCTGCGAAGTGTGGAAGTAATAGAGCAGCCGGCTTTTCAACTACCCAATAAAAGCAACTATAAAAAAACGTCTGGGGATGAATGGGACATGTATAGCCGTACACAAGCCGCCCGTACCACGGGCAAAACCACCAACCATGGCAAACGCTGGACGGATGAGGAAGAAGAAGAAATCATTCTGCTTTATCAAGCCGGTGTTTCTATAAAAGAAATAGCAGTGCAACTGGGCCGCGGCGAAAATGGTGTAAAAATAAAATTGATGAACCTGGGGATGCTGGAGGAAGGAGATGTGTTTTGAGGGTGAATAAGCCAAGCCCACCTACCTTTTTGATAGCCCCACCTAGGGGTAGGGTTAGGTTCACCCGCCTTTTTGGTAGGTTAGCCTAAGGCTAGGGTTAAGCGTGCCTTATATTGTTTTAGCGGAAGGCGGAAAGAATTGTTTCTCAAAGGCTGTTCAATTTTGGCCTCCCCGCCTTTCCAGCTATTTTATTAAAAATGATTTTTGAGCCGAATATCTCTTTTAATTGGCTCATTATTTTCCTATTTTTGAGCCGAATAATCAATTTAATCGGCTCATGATCTATAACTGGCAACAATCAGACTGGCCGGAATTCAGCTATGAAATCCGGGAAATTGAGGAAGTTCTCTTCTCGATAGCGGAAGAAACAGGCCATATAGGCGGCGTTTTAAAGGCGCTTCCCAAAAACGTTCAAACAGAAACGCTGATAAATATAATGGTGGCAGAAGCTATTAATACATCGGCCATTGAAGGGGAATATCTGAGCCGTCCGGATGTTGTGTCTTCGATTAAGAACAACCTGGGACTAAATGTTACGAAAGAAGCTGTAAAGGATAAAAGAGCCAGTGGTGTTGGCGAATTAATGGTGGCTGTTCGCAATACATCTGCTGAATCGCTGACAAAAGAAATGCTGTTTTCCTGGCATCAGCTATTACTGGGCCAATCGGCCGTAATTACCGTCGGAGCCTGGCGTATACATGAAGAGTCAATGCAGGTTGTCTCCGGTGCAATTGGCAGAGAGAAAATTCACTTTGAAGCCCCGCCCTCAAAACAGGTTCCGGATGAGATGGACCGGTTCATTCAATGGTTCAACGATACAGCCCCGGGAGGGAATAAGGAGATGAAAAAAGCGCCTGTTCGTTCCGCAATTGCTCATTTGTATTTTGAGTCCATCCATCCTTTTGAAGATGGAAACGGCAGGATAGGAAGAGCTATTTCTGAAAAAGCCCTGTCGCAAACCATTGGCCGCCCGGTCATGCTCAGCCTTTCGCAAACCATAGAAGCAGATAAAAAATTATACTATCATGCATTGGAAACTGCACAGCGTGCAAATGAGATCACTGATTGGGTAAATTATTTTGTGCAGGTTGTTTATACTGCCCAGCTTGCAGCAAAAGACCTGATTGATTTTACACTGAAGAAAACCAGGTTCATTGACCGATATAAACATCAGTTGAATGAGCGGCAGCTAAAAGTCATCCTGAGAATGCTTGAATCACCCGATGGTTTTGAAGGTGGCATGACGGCTAAAAAATATATCGCCATTACAAAAACCTCAAAAGCTACGGCTACAAGGGATTTGCAAATTCTTGCGGAACTGAAAGCGTTGCGTGTGGAAGGTGGTGGCCGGAGTGTACATTATTTTGTGAATGTGTAAGCGTTGGAATTCCAAAAAGACCCAACTTATATGTTGAATCTCTTCGTGGTGTGGGGCAGGATCGAACCGCCGACACAAGCCTGCCCGAATGACACAGGTCAGGGGGAATTTCAGTCCTTTGTTCAACGGTATATCCCTATAATTCACCAGCAATCGTTTATTGTCAATTACAAGTATCCGTATTTTCTTTGTCCGCGGGTTAATATTGTCTAATACAATCTGACAGCCGGTTGTCTTTATTAATCGTGCCTTTGACGAATCATCCTTGTATATTGTCTTTCAACACTTTTATCCAGTTAGCGATATAGGCGGCACTGTTGGGCATTTCAGGTAAGGCAATACCGAATTCCGACGTTAGGAAGGCTGTACCCAATTCCGCGACCAGCTCTTCTTCTGCATAGGCATCACTGCCGGATTTATTCTTGATTTTGTGGTTCAAGTGTAATTCATGCATGGTCCAGTGTTTGAGTTCATGCATGAGAGTGGAATAATAGTTTTCTGTTGCGGAGCATTTGGCCGTATTGATAAAAATGTTTCGTGTCGGCATAATCGTCATCATCCATACTATTCTTATTCTAAGAAATGCAATTATTCTCCTCCTATATCTACCAAAACAAATTACTATTTTCTCCGACATTACTTTACTCAGTCAATCAGCCCGCACTTTTCCATAAAGGGGTTAGAAAATGCGGCCAGAGCTTCTGGTGACAAAAGTTGCGTCCGGCTTTGTTTCCACGATTTTAGTTTGTCTGTTCCATAAATGGCCTTAACACGTCCTTTATTCAGTGGCGCATTCAATTTGCCCCAGTGAATGGAAAAGGGTATGTTCTGCGCTTCCAGCCGCATTATGATGTTCTTGAATACGCTATGATTGCCCTTGCTGTCCAGTCCGTCCATTTCCACCACCGAGGTGTTTTCAAATCTTGTAAAACCCAGAGTTGCCTGCGTGCCTTTTACAAACCGTACGGCTACTGCACCGGCAAAGGCATTTTCAGCGATCTCCCGGCGTATTTCTTCTATTGTCAGGGGCAGGTCAGTTGTCGAAATGGCGAATGCAAAACTGGCTACATTTCCCGTAAACCTTGTGTCACGGAATATAGATCCGATCGTTTTCGCTTCCGGCGTGGCCGGTCGGATGTTCTTTTCAAATTCGCTGCTGGTTAGTTTTTTTATATGGTTATAGCTTCTATCCTTGCCCAGCACAGTCAGCAGGCTTTTCATTATCCAAATAAATTCCGGGCTGGGTGCAGCAGCATGCGTTCCTCCATGATCCACTACAAATCCCGCCGGAACGGGTACCTTATAAAAGAGAAAAATATAAAGCCCCTCACTGCTGTTTTTCTTTATGGTGTATGGATTTAAGTTAAGCTCCATATGATACAACTCATGACCGGGCACACTGGGTGGCAGGCCGGGCAGCAATTGTGTTAGCTTCGGTATATCAAGCTTTGAAAGTGCCTTCATCAATTCATCACTATATTCTGCATCGCTGATTCGATATTCTTTTAATAAGAATAGCGGGTCCGTCTCCAGCATTACTCCGTGGATGATGCCAAACGATCCGAAACTAACGAGGGCCGCTTCGAATAAAGCATCGTTTCTGTGTGGAGTGGCTCCTAACCAGTTAATGAATTTATCTGAGGCTACAGGATAAGAGGCCCGTTCCAGCCAAACATGTGTGTCAGGCCCGGTTACCAGGTGAATGCCGACTATGGAATCGTGGACGGCCCCGGTATAAAGGGCGGCGCCATGTGTGCCGGTAGAGGTGCAGCCGGCTATGGTTTGCCCGTTGCTGGCACCCGATGCACGGATGCACCGTGCGGGGCTGCGGTCAATTTCTAATTCCCTGTTCAGCCGGGATATCTGTACCCCACACTCCACAAATAACAGGTCTTTATGTGTTTTGCCGGTGAGCAGGTAAGAGGGCGATATCAGCGTATTATTTATGTTGAAGATCAGGTCAAGTCCCTTGGTCTGAAGCATTCCTCCATCACACATGGCAACGGGAGAGAACGACCAGTTTGCACCTACAGCCCGCAGGGTGACAGACTTACTGATCGCCTGACCAATTACCCATTTGATATTCTTAGTTGCCCGTTTATACAGTTCGCTTTCACTCAGCGGCGCATCATTATGATGAAGCAGCCATGAGCAACCGGGTGTGAAAGTATGGCTGAAATTTTCATGGACGTTTTTCCAGGGGGTGTCAGGCTTGTATGGTTTAATGCCCGCAGGTATCATATATCATTGAAGGATTAAGGTTTTTCTATTTCACCGCTTCCGGTCCTTTGTGCGCAATCCCAGTCAATACGCTGTTTTACTACAAAGCCCAGCGTAATAAATCCAAGCAGCACATCCATCGGTTTTGTCGTCACTTTTACCCGGCTGATACCTGTGGCACATGCGCTTTTCAGGTTTACCTTATTTTTCGGTTTCCAGATAGATGAACGGACTGTAGTATCATGACAGAAGTGTTGTCCACTGCCTGCACAATCAGAAGTGGGTGATGCTATTTCAACTACACGGATAACGCTGCAGGAAGTGACAATGCAACTAATGAATAATACTGCGAGTAAGTAAGGGAGGTGTTTTGCCATATACAGTTTGTTTTTTCGTTGGCATAAAAAAGGTAAATGAGTGATCATGAGTATTTCTCACTGCAACCACTCTTGCAAGGTAAGCAGCATTTGCATCACGCCATATCCCAAAAACAGGGTATTTTGCAACCTGCCTGAACATGAACCACCTGATAGAAAAAGCTGCGCTGTCCCAACTCGGTGGATCTTAAAAAATCATTTGATAGAATAAGAATGAAAGTATCCGATATTAGAATTCATGATTTAAGGCGGATTCCTGGTGGTTACATGATAATTAGTGGGGCAAGTTTACCAGTAATTGGTAACGCTTTAAATCACAAAGACCCCGTATTTGAAGCCGTAAACAACACTGCAGCGTTAATTGGAAATAACGATTTGCCTTATTTCCACAAGGAGAATTTTTTATAATTTCTGATTACAGGAGTAATTTCATTAAGCGAGTTCTATTTCATTCCTCGAATTTCGTTCATCATTTCCAGTAAAGGAATAGCAGTCACTTCCTTGGTAACCGGGAATCTCTCTTTTCCGGGATAGACGATATAGCGGTTAGAAGCTTCGATATCCTCACAGCCCAAATGAAAGCCTTTTGAAAGCGATGGTGTTAAAGAACGCTTAATTTCTATCGCATATTTCTTTTTACTATTCTGCTCAATGATCAAATCAATTTCAGCCCCTGTAGATGTCCGGTAAAACCAAGGCGTAATACCAACAGGCAAGCAGGATATCAGGTTTTCAATAATGAACCCCTCCCAACTTGAACCAACTACCGGATGTCCTAAAACATCATCTAGTGTGGTAAGGTTAAGCAGGGCATGTGTAAGACCGCTGTCACGAATATAGATCTTGGGCGCTTTCACGAGACGCTTTCCGATATTGCCGGCCCAGGGACGAAGTGTGCGAATGAGTAACAAGTCTTCCAGTAGTTCAATATATCTTTTGGCTGTCATTGCTGACACATCGAGATTTGACCCAAGTTTAGCGGTATTAAGTTGGCCGCCTTGGCTATGTGCCAGCATTGTCCACAATCGGCGTAATGTAACCGCCGGAATCCGTGGACCAAACTGGGACACGTCCCTTTCAAGGTAGGTACTTATAAAGTTCAACCGCCATCTTAAGCTGGCATCATCATTCTTAGCCAGAAAGCTATCGGGAAAGCCACCCCTTAACCATAAGCTATCTAAATCTCCCGGCCCTTGTTTTGTAATTTCGGAAGCAGTTAAGCCAGGTAATTCTTTGTAGGCAATTCGCCCGGCAAGGGTTTCAGAAGATTGTTTTAAAAGGTCAAGGGATGCAGAACCAAGTATAAGAAATTGACCCACCTTCAATCCTTGGCGGCGGCGGCGGTCTATTACCCCTCTCAATATTTGGAACAATTCAGGAACACGCTGTATCTCATCAAGGATAATAAGTTTGCCTTTATGCAGTTCAAAATAATCTTCCGCTTCGCTTAGTTTGGCTTGATCGGCAGGACTTTCTAAATCCAGATAAACAGGGTCAGGTTTGATTGAGGCTGCAATTTCCTCGGCCAATGTGGTCTTACCAACCTGGCGTGTTCCTAACACCCCTACGGCGGGGAATTCTTCTAAAAGACGGGTTATCTCGTCCTGGGCTTCTCTTTTAATCATCCTTGCAATTATAACACAAAATGTTCGATTTGCAAGGATGAAATGTGTGGGACTAAAGGCAACTGCACATCCAATGATTGATAATCAATGTTTTTTATCAAAAGCCTTATTGACTAGACTTCTTTTCCTTGGGCTGTTGGGATTGCTTGAATGAGCGAGTAGCTTCTACCGGTCGTAATGAATGCTATTATTCAAGTATTGAGGCATGACTGTTAAAAAATATATCTCCTATAAAAGCCTCAACAAGGGACCTGCAAATTCTTACGGAACTGGAAGCATTACGTGTGGAAGGTGGTGGCCAGAGTGTATATTATTTTTTGAATGTGTAAACGTTGGAATTCTTAAAAGGCCCAACCTGAGTTGAGTATTTCTGTGGTGTGGTGCGGGATCTAACCGCCGACACAAGCCTGCCCGAATGACACAGGTCAGGCGGGGATTTTCAGTCCTTTTCCACTTCCAAATCGGGATACCGCACCTGGGGTTGTTCTTTAAAACAAAAAAGACCCAACTTATACGTTGAATCTCTTCGTGGTGTGGGGCGGGATCGAACCGCCGACACAAGGATTTTCAGTCCTTTGCTCTACCGACTGAGCTACCGCACCTTTTACCCTCCACAGCTTTAGCGAAGCAGGGGTTCACTTTATCGAATATTAAATATCGAAATCGGGTTGCAAATATAGCAGATTAAGCCATAAATATGCAATCTTCAATCGGAAATCTTCAAATTCAGGCCTTACATCCCATACACACTCAAAAACTTTATCCTCATGATTTTCAACTGCTCCCAGTTGAAATTATATTCCGACAATTCTTCCTGAGCTACCTGCAGGGACGAGGTTTCGCAACTTTTAAAATACTCCATGATCTCCTCCTGGTCATCTTCATCCAGCATTTCATCAATGGCATAGTCAAGGTTCAGCTTGGTGCCGCTGGCCGCAATGGTTTCCATTTCTTCCAGCATCTCATCCATCCGCCAGCCTTTATTTTTGGCAATGGTTTCCAGCGATACCTTTTTATCCGTATTCTGAATGATATATACTTTACTGCCGCTTTTATTCACCACACTCTTCATCACAAAATCATCCGGCCTTTCTATATTATTCTCTTCCACATACCTGGCAATAAGTTCTACAAATGGCTTACCATACTTGATCGCTTTACCCTTACTCACTCCCTGGCACTTTTCCAGGCCTTCCATGGTAATGGGGTAGAATGTGGCCATATCCTGCAGTGATGATTCCAGGAAAATAACAAATGGGGGGAGTGTTTTCTTTTTCGCTTCTTTTTGCCTGAGTTCCATCAGCATAGCTATCAGCTTTTCATCCAATGCAGCACCACCGGTTACTTCAGTTGCTTCTTCATCATCCGCATTAGCATCATCATACAATTTGTTCAACACTATCTGGAAAGATTTTGGTTTTTTTAAAAAGGCTTCTGCCCTCTTTGTAAACTTTAGCACCCCGTACTCTTCAATATCTTTTGTGAGCAATCCCTCTAATATCAATTGCCTGATCAATGAATTCCAAAAATGATTATCCCGGTCATTACCACTGGCAAAAGCATCCAGAGAATCATGCCGGAACATTTGTATCTGCGGGGTTAACCTTCCGCTAATGATTTGGACTACATAGTCAGTAGCAAATCTTTCATCCAATGCCTTAATTGCTTTTAATGCAATTACCACTTCGTCTTTTGCTTCTATTCTTTCTTTAGGTTGTTTGCAGTTATCACACTCTCCACAGTTTTCTTTTTCATACTCTTCTCCAAAATAGCTCATGAGTATTTTGCGCCGGCACACACCGGTTTCTGCAAATGCCACTGTTTCATTGATCAGTTGCGCACCCACTTCTCTTTCACTCAGCGGCTTGTCACGCATCAGGTGTTCCAGTTTACTTACATCCTTATGAGAATAGTAGAGTACACATTTCCCTTCCAGTCCATCACGGCCGGCACGGCCTGTTTCCTGGTAATAATTTTCAATGCTCTTCGGAATATTATAGTGAATAACAAAGCGGATATCAGGCTTATCAATACCCATACCAAACGCAATGGTAGCACAGATAACCTGTACATCTTCACCCAAAAACTGGTCTTGTCTCTCAGACCGGAGCTTACTGTCGAGCCCTGCATGATAAGCCACTGCTTTAATGCCATTTGCATTTAAAATATCCGCCAGCTCTTCCGTAGTTTTTCTGTTGAGCGTATAAATAATGCCACTTTTTTTCTTCATGCTTTTGATGAAGCGGACAATGTTTTCGTCAGTTTGCGCCTTCACTATTTTGGGTAATACTTCGTAATAAAGATTGGCCCGGTTAAAAGAAGAGATAAAAATATTGGGCTTGCGCAGGTCCAGGTTTTTTACAATATCGCTCTGCACTTTTGGCGTGGCGGTAGCCGTTAATGCTATTACCGGCGCATCAGGGTTTATTTGTATCATCATCTCCCGGAGGCGGCGGTATTCCGGGCGAAAATCATGTCCCCATTCAGAAATACAATGTGCCTCATCGACAGCAAAGAAGGATATTTTTAAATCGGCAAAGAACTCTATATTGTCCTGTTTGGTCATTGTTTCCGGGGCCACATAGAGCATTTTTGTTTTGCCAGACAGTAAATCATCATGCACTTCCTTTATCTCTTTCTTATTTAAAGTTGAATTAAGGAAATGTGCCACTTCATCATTGCTGCTGTACCCTCTTACCAGGTCCACCTGGTTTTTCATCAATGCAATAAGCGGGGAAACAATCAATGCCACCCCCTCACTGATCATTGCCGGTAATTGATAACAAAGGCTTTTGCCGCCGCCGGTAGGCATAATAACAAATGTATCATGACCAGCCATCAATGATTCGATAGCTTTTTCCTGGGTGCCTTTGAATTTATCGAAGCCAAAATATTCCTGTAAAGCCTTGTGCAGGTCGAACCGGTTGCCATTGGTCCCCTTTTTTCCTGTCACGGATTCTTTGGTCTTTATAGTTTTTCCGGCTTTTGCTGGATTGGATGTTGATGCCGGTTCTTCCTTTTTACGGACGGCTTTCTTAACTGTTGGTGTTGCCATTTCTCATTTATTTCTTTCGCACTTGCTACAAATGCAGATTTATTTAAGATACCCCTTTTTGCCCGATAAATATGCCTGTGTCACTATATTTTTAAACAATCCAGTCCATTTTACCTGTGAGCCGGGCAGGAATTCCTGCTGCACAAAATCATTTCCCCTGTTCTGCCAGAACATTGGAGAAATATGCCGGCGGTATCGGGGGATGGCGAATTTACAACCGATTTATGGCTTTTTCGGGGCCAAAAGCGTTAAAATTTGGCTACATCGATTGCAAAACCCTATAAAAAATAGCGGTTCATTTTCTTCACCTATAGTTGGAGCAGTTATCGTTCTTTCATTAGAACAATACTATTTCATGTTTATACAACCTGTATAACAGGCCATTCATGCCAAAAACTCTAAATTTGCGGCTCTCACTCCGTAATACTAATAAAGGAATATTCAAATTATGCCCGTTTCAATAAAACAAGTAGCATTAAGAACCATTGAACTGGAATCCCGGTCCATTGCGGAACTGGCTGCCTTTATTAATGATGACTTTGAAAAAGCAGTAGCGGCTATTGCGGGCAGCAATGGCCGGATCGTAATTAGCGGCATCGGTAAAAGTGCCGTAATTGCTCAAAAAATTGTTTCCACTTTTAATTCCACCGGAACCCCTTCTATTTTTATGCATGCCGCAGATGCTATTCATGGCGACCTGGGCATGGTACAGAAGGAGGATGTAGTAATTATTATAAGCAAGAGCGGCGACAGCCCCGAAATAAAAGTATTGATACCATTAATCAGAAATTTTGGAAACACCCTGATAGGTATGGTCGGTAACATGCAATCTTTTTTGGCAAAAAATGCTACTATTGTTTTAAATACAACCGTAAAACAGGAAGCCTGTCCAAACAACCTGGCCCCTACCACCAGCACCACAGCACAATTGGTAATGGGAGATGCCCTGGCTATTTGCCTGATGGAAATGAAAGGCTTTGAGTCAGGTGATTTCGCCAGGTTTCACCCGGGTGGCATGTTGGGAAAAAAATTATACCTGCGAGTATCCGACTTGTATAAAAATAATGAAAAGCCAATGGTGCTGGCCACGCAATCATTAAAAGAAGTGATTGTGGAAATGACGGCAAAAAGATTGGGCATAACAGCGGTGGTGGATGCAGACAACTATTTACTCGGTATTATTACAGATGGTGACCTGCGCCGTATGCTGGAAAAAAGCATTGCCATTGATACAATCACTGCCGGTGAGATAATGACACTAAACCCGGTAAACATTGGCGTGGATGAACTGGCAGTGGATGCGCTGGACCTGATGCGAAAAAAAGAAATATCACAACTGGCAGTAATAGAAGGCAAAAAGTACCTTGGGATACTGCATATTCATGATTTAATAAGAGAGGGTTTGATATAATTATATGCGTTGGTATATATTTTCTATACTTCTCCTGTTTGGCGCCTGCAGGAAGCCTGTTTCCAAAGACCCGCTTGCCGGCACAATTACAAAAGAAGAAGCCAGCCGGGACCTGAAGTTATTACGGGAGCTGCTTGAAGATGCACATCCATCACTTACAGAATATATTTCAGGAAAAAGAATCAACCATATTTTTGACAGCCTTTCCCGTTCTATTCCCGGGAAAATAACTATCAGGGATTTTTTTACAAAAATTACTTTCATCACCAATGAAATCGGTTGTTCTCATACTGCTGCCGAACTGCCACCCATACTGGAAGATACCCTTTATAAGCGGAAGCTCTTTTTTCCATTCCCCACCATTTTGCTCAACGACAAACTGTATATTAATACAGACCGGGATTTGCCGCATGGAACCAGGCTGCTATCCATCAACGGAATAACAGTTACAGAGATTTTAGATTCATTGGCCATATATAATCCAGTAGAAGGGTATCACCGTTCTATTCAAAAAAATGCGGCGGCTGCCGATTTTGGTTTTGAATATTTCCTGCGATTTGGCTGCCCGGATATATTTGAACTATCCATACAGGATACAACAGGCAAAATGAAAAAAATCTTTTTTGAACCCATTACCCTGGCTGAATTATATGACCGCCATGATGAAAAATATTATTTTGATGCGGAAGATGTAAACTATTCTTTTTACATTAATGAAAAGGAGAAGTATGCCCAACTGAGATTAACCGACTTTAGCATGGGTTCGTCAAACAGGGAGGCTGCTTTTGAAAATTTCCTGAAAAACTCGTTTGAGCTGCTGTCGCACAAGAAAAACATCCGTCACCTGATCATTGATCTGCGGGGAAATACTGGCGGGTCACTCTATAATTGCTTTCTCCTGCATTCATATCTCAGTAAAAATGATTTTGCGGAATATCAAAATGTGTTTTCCGAAATTTCAAAGATTCCTTATGAAAATTACCTGGTGGTAAACGGGGATTTATATGATACCTCCACTATTAAAACCATGCTTCGGGAACAATTCCTGGTCAGAACGTCCTCAGGGTATGCTGTTCCGGATTCATTGATAGAAGTATGGAAGCCGAATAAGCATACGTTTGGCGGAAGCATATATATTATTACCAGCTTTTCGGTTACATCAGCGGCCTCCTATTTTACTTTGCTAACAAAAAATAATAGCTCCGCAAAAGTTGTTGGAATGGAAACCACCGGAGGCGCCTATTCCGGCAATGGTTTCAAGTTACTGAAATACCAACTCCCCTTTTCGAATATCCGGGTGCTGTTTCCGTATGCCCGGCTGCTGTACAGCCACAATGAAGCCAAATCAGGACAAGGGATAATTCCGGATTATATTGTTCCTGATACATATTCTTCATTTAAGAAAAATGAAGATTTACAATTAAACTTTATTATAGACAGTATACTATCAAAAAATAGATAGCTTTGATTTTTTTATGATCAACTGATACCAGCAAGATGAATAAACATCACTACGTTGCGATAATGGCGGGGGGAATCGGAAGCCGGTTCTGGCCCATGAGCAGAACAGATTTTCCAAAACAATTTCTGGATATACTTGGCACAGGCAAAACCCTGATACAACAGACTTTTGAACGATATAGCAAACTGGTGCCTGCCGAAAACATTTACATCGTTACGGCACATGAGTATGTGCCTATTGTAAAAAAACAGGTGCCCCTGATCCCGGAAGAAAATATACTGGCGGAGCCTTCCCGTAAAAACACCGCTCCCTGTATAGCATATATTGCTTTTAAATTACTGAAAAAAGATCCAAAGGCGTTGATGATTGCAGCCCCGGCAGATAATCTTATTTTAGAAACAGACGAATTTGTAAAGACTGCCAAAAAAGCCTTCAACTTTGTTGATCATATAAATGCATTGGTTACAATTGGTGTAAAACCCACTTATCCCAACACGGGCTACGGCTATATTCAGCATGATACAGCGGAGGCGGCACCTGATGTGTTTAAGGTAAAAACGTTTACCGAAAAACCTAATGTAGAGCTGGCCTCCACCTTTATAGCCAGCGGTGATTTTTTATGGAATGCAGGCATCTTTACCTGGAAAGTAAAAAACGTACTGGCTGCTTTCGAAAAATTCCTGCCGGAGATATATGAATTATTCGCTGCTGAAAAAGATAAGTTCAATACACCGGAAGAAGCGGCTGCCATAGAAAACATCTACCCCCAATGCACCAATATTTCTGTGGACTTTGCAGTAATGGAAAAGGCGGATAATGTATTTGTGATACCCGCATCATTTGGATGGAGCGACCTTGGCACCTGGAACAGCGCCTGGGAAAACAAAGACAAAGATTATTTCGGCAATGCAGTAGTGGGTAAAAATGTAATGGTGGTGGATGCCAGTAACTGTATGGTGCATGTGCCGGATAATAAACTGGTACTGCTGCAGGGGCTGAAAGATTATATTATAGTAGACACAAAAGAGGTGTTGCTGATCTGCAAAAAAGATAAGGAACAGGAAATAAAAGATTATGTGGCAGAAGTAAAACGTAACAAAGGGGATAAATATCTATAAAATATATGCTTAAAAAACTTCGCACAGTTATTTACCATGTTGCAGATCTGGCTGCTGCCAAAGAATGGTATAGCAAAGCCACAGGTCTTCAGCCATATTTTGATGAGCCGTTTTATGTAGGCTTTACTACCAATGGTTTTGAGCTGGGCCTCGACCCTTCGATGGAAAACATTTTGCCCGGTAATCATTCGGAAAGCTACTGGGCGGTGGATGATGTAAAGACAACACTCGCTAAATTTATAAAACTGGGGGCCACGCTGGTACAGGATGTTACCAATGTGGGCGGCCCTATCCATGTGGCGATTGCAGCAGACCCATTCGGAAATCATATCGGCTTTATTCAGGGGGCTGATTCCGACTAATAATTCGGGTGCATTTCGAATTGTCGCTTTTGGCCCCAGCCCGAAGGGTGGCAAAGTCTTTTTATACGACTATTCAGTATTTTGTCTGCGAGTCCTGAAAGATTTAAGTTGCGGCAATTAGAAATGCACCCAATAATTCTGCTTTACTTATATTAAGTCATATATTATTTATATTTATCGTATAAATTTGACTATGCCATCCTTATCTTTTACAAATATTCTCTTTTTAGATATCGAAACCGTACCCCAGTTTTCATCTTACGAACAGCTTCCGGAAGAATGGAAACAATTGTGGGATATCAAATCCACCACGCTTTCTAAATACCACGAAGGACAAACAAATGAAACGCTGTATCCCCGTGCCGGCATCTATGCCGAATTTGGAAAAATCGTTTGTATCAGTTGCGGAGTGATACAAGGGGGAAGTAATCAGCGAAAAATAATTCTGAAAAGTTTCTTCGGTGATACTGAAAAATTACTGCTGCAGCAGTTTTGCGACATGCTCAACAAATGGGCGGCGGGTGAACCGAAACAGCTTTGTGCCCATAATGGAAAAGAGTTTGACTTTCCTTATCTCTGCCGCCGCATGATCATTAACGGGCTTACAATTCCTGCTATGCTGAATATCTCGGGCAAAAAACCATGGGAAATAAACCATCTTGATACTTTAGAATTGTGGAAATTTGGCGATTATAAAAGTTATACCTCACTCAACCTGCTGGCACATACCCTGGGCATTCAAACACCAAAAGATGATATAGACGGAAGTATGGTATGGGAAGTATACTGGAAAGAAAAGAACCTGGAAAGAATAGTTACCTATTGCCAGAAGGATGTGGTGACGGTGGCGCAGGTATTGCTGCGGATGAATGGAGAAGCGCTGATAAAAGATTCGGATATTGAAGTGAAGGACTAAGAGATTGAGAGAGGAAAAAAATAAAGAGCGGGTTCTGAAATTTCTTATATTAATTTAATCTTTACAATATTTATGCACTTCACCCTTTTAATTTCTTAACTAATGCAAAGGACCAATTACTCCTCCGGCGCCAAATGGGAAGATATAGTCGGCTACAGCCGTGCAGTAAAAGCAGGCAGTACAATTGAAGTAACAGGCACTGTGGCTGTTGATGAAAACAGTATGCTTGTCTGTAAAGATGATGCGTATGGCCAGACAAAGTATATTATCGAAAAGATTGAAAAGGTTTTGCAGCAGGCCGGTGCTTCACTGGCTGATGTGGTGCGAACCAGAATGTTTGTAACAGATATTTCCCGCTGGGAAGAATATGGAAAGGCGCATGGTGAGTTTTTCTCCACCATCAGGCCCTGCACCTCTATGATAGAAGTAAAAGGTTTAATAGCACCTGAATATTTGATTGAGATAGAAGCTACCGCAATTATTACTGCATAGGTTTAAAAATAAAATGCCGGATAAGGCTGTGGTGCATCGGCTTTACTTTTACAAATACCCACTATATGAACATTGAGACCCTTCGTGATTATTGCTTATCCAAACCGGGGGCAGAAGAAACCCTGCCTTTTGGTCCGGATACATTGGTATATAAAGCAGGAGGCAAAGCTTTTTTACTAACGGGCCTCAATAGTGAAGAACTGCGCTTCAATGTAAAGTGTGATCCGGATAAAGCCCTTGAACTGAGAGAAGAGTTTTCCTGTGTACTGCCTGGCTATCACATGAATAAAAAACACTGGAACACGATCGTGGTCGATGGCAGCGTTTCCATCCGGCAGTTAAAAGAATGGATTGATCATTCGTATGATTTGGTGTCAGGCAGCCTGGCAAAGAAAAAGAAGTAGCCTTTTATTTAAGATTAATTTGGCGCAGGTCCTGTTGCCTGTGGCAGCAAATTCAATTACTTTAGCAGTATAAAAAAGTGACGATGAAAATTGCTTCAATAATTGCATTACTCCTTTATTCTGCTATTGCCGGTTTTTCACAAACCTCCTATAAAATTACCTGGGGTGAAGAAATGAAGCTCCGAAAAGGAACGGCAGACCTGGATATTATTGCTGCAGATAATACCGGGCTTTATTTTACGGAACAGGCGCTTAACCGTAGTGTGTTTTCCCGCGGTTCGGGGCCATCTACTTATAAACTTTATAAGATGGATAAAAGTTTCGGGGAAGTTTTTGACAAAGAATACAAAAAAGAATTAAAAGGTCTCGATTTTCAAAGTTTTCAAACGCTGGGCAATGATATCTACCTTTTTGCCACTGACTATATTAAGAAAGAGCGGCTTTTTAAAGTATATGGGGCCAAAGTAGATAAGACGAATGGCGAGTTGGTGGGTGATTTTAATGAACTGGGCAGCTATGAACTCGAAAGCAAACGGGATAATTATGATATGAAGGTAACACCCACACACAATGGCAACTCCTTTTTAATGGTGAGTAATATTTCCAGCAGCGACAGGGTTTCTATCGGGGTTTCGCTGCTCGACAAAAACCTGAAGAAAAACGAGAGTACGGTAATTAATCTCACATTTGAACCCAGTCTGTTTCAGTTGGCCGATGTGCAGTACACCAAAAACAATAAAATAATTTTACTGGGAAAAGAGTTTGAAGAAGCACAAATTGGGAAAAAGAAAAGAAAACGCCTTGTATTTACACAATATGTAATGGCCATTTATAATAGTAACGGCGAAAAGGAAAAAGATGTGGCCTTGAATGCAGATAACCGGTACATCATCAGCGGTAAATTGATTGAACAGGCAAACGGAGAATTATTACTGACCGGCTTTTACAGCAATGCCGCTAAAAAAGAAGATCTCAATGGCTTTTTTATCAATAAAATAGATCCGGTAAAGGGCGAATTGCTGCTAAGTTCTTATAAAGATATAAATGCCGGGATGCTGGGCCATGGATATGAAGATGCAGCTGACGACGATGATGAAATAAAAGAAAGTAAAAAGCAGGCCAAAAAGGCAAAGGACAATGACAGTGAAGATGAGTTCCCTAACAGCTTTGTAATAAAATCTGTAGACATAAACCCAACCGACAACTCCATCATTATTACAGGTGAAGTTTCAAAATATTCATTTTATAGCTATACATCCTCCACTTATAACTATACGACAAGAAACTGGAGCTACACCACTACCTATACGCACCGTTTTACCAACCAGGATATTCTACTTATCAATGCAGATCAGAATGGTAAGATCAAATGGCTGAATGCATTACCCAAATCACAGGTGGAGGAAGTGCGTACCACCAGCAACAGCTATAGCCGTTTTAACTTCAGCCAGGACAGGGGCAGCTATTTTGCAGCAGGAGCCGGCATGCCTTTTTACTCATCATATATAAGCTTTATCCAGAATAATAAACTGGTACTTATTCTTAATGACCACACCAGTAATAATGTGAACCCGGAATATGGCGACAGGGTGAAAACGGTAATGAATTTCCGTAAAAGAAGCAATGCCTATGGATTATCTGTAGACCTGGCCTCTGGTAAAATTACCCGGAAGACCATTGCTTCAAACAATGATGAAACAGTGCTGATGCCCCGGCATGGCTTTGTAGTGAATAATGAAGTATTTATGCCCTCCTGGCGGCAACATGCTATGGCAAAAACGGAATTGAAGTTTGCAAAAATTACAGTGAAATAGGAACCTTAAACAACTATTTCAATCATCTTTCGATTTAATTTTACTGGTGTTATATCGTTTTAGCAACAATCTTTTCAATCTTACTATTTTGTTCATTCATTCCAAACTTCCCGGCATAGGCACCACCATTTTTACCACCATGAGTGCTTTGGCCACCCGGCATCATGCCATAAACCTGGGCCAGGGCTTTCCGGATTTTCCAATGAATGAAGAATTGGCGCTTCGGGTGACTGAAGCTATAAAAGATAATTATAACCAATATGCCCCCATGCCGGGCTGGATGCCGCTGCGGGAAGCCATTGCAGAAAAAGCTGCTTTCCTTTACAGGGCTTCCATCAATCCTGATACAGATATCACGATTACCCCCGGCGGTACATATTCTATCTATTCAGCCTTCACTGCCATTTTACAACCAGGAGATGAAGTAATCGTATTTGAACCAGCCTATGACAGTTATATTCCCAATATAGAGATCAACGGGGCCAAAGCAGTAACTATTAATCTAGTATACCCGGATTATCATATTGACTGGACAGCCGTAAAAAATGCCATTACTGAAAAAACAAAAGCGATCATCATCAATTCGCCACATAACCCCACCGGCAGTGTAATTGGCGAGAAAGATATACAGCAGCTTAGAAAGATTGTAACAGGTACCAATATTTTTATCATCAGTGATGAAGTGTATGAACACCTGGTCTTTGATAATATCCCGCACCAAAGCATGCTCCGTTATCCCGATCTGCTGGAAAGAAGTTTTGTATGCTTTTCATTTGGTAAAACATACAGCTGCACCGGCTGGAAATTGGGTTATTGTATTGCACCGGCCGAGCTGACCCGTGAGTTCCGAAAAGTACACCAGTTCAATTGCTTTACCTGCCATACACCCACACAGGTGGGGCTGGCTGGCTTTTTACAAAACAAAGAAGCTTATTTATCGCTGTCCTCTTTTATACAGGAGAAACGGGATTATTTTAAAAAGTTGATGGCGCAGACCAGGTTTACACTGCAGGAATCTTATGGCAGTTATTTTATTTGCGGCACTTATGAACGCATCTGCGATGAAGCAGATAAAGATTTTGCGGTACGCTTAACCAAAGAGGCCGGTGTGGCCACTATTCCGGTTTCCTCATTCTATCAGCAGGGAAAAGATGATAAAGTGCTTCGATTTTGTTTTTCAAAAAATAAAGAAACGCTGGAAGCGGCGGTGGAGAAGCTGGTGAGATTATAATTCGCTGGCGGGAATCTTTTTTATTTTGCCGTCTTTGTCTGCGACAACGAGATAACCGTTATTCTTTTTTTCTTTTTCAATCAGTCGCTTTTTAACAAGGGCCAGGCCTTCATTAGTTAATTGTGAAAACGGCTTTTCTATAATTTTAGTTTTTCCCATACTGCTAAATTAAAAATTTCTTGGATATTCTCTTCATATTTTGCAACAATTGTATACTCCCCTGAAGAGTTATCAAATATCAACCAGTTGTCCGCTAATTCCAGGAAATCCGGGAGATTTCTTATTCCTTTTATGTATCTGCGTTCAATAATATTGCCGGGAATATTATGCCCCCTTCTTCCACTCTTTTTTTAACTCTCTCTTTTGCTACTTCCGGACTATTGAGCCATAGAAAAAGAAGCTTAACAGTATATCCGGATTCCTTTGCCCTTATAATGTAATTTTTATACGCCAATGTTGTTAACGTTGTTTCAAACCCGAAACTTTCTCCTCCTTTAATAAGAGTATTAATCCTCCCAAGCATTATCCCTGCAGATTCAACAGAAACTGTTTCAGGCGCAAAGGGAGACAGCCCCTTTGCAATTTCATCTGCATTCACAAATTGATTAACCCAAAAAAACTCAGGGAGCAAAGTATTGGAAGCCGTTGTCTTTCCAGCTCCATTCGGTCCTGCTATAATATACATCGTTGGCATTACAGCTGTAAATTAATCAATTACCTTTATCGCAATGTCAATTGACACCCGCTACAAAGGAATTTTTTATATGGTGCTTGCCGCCCTCGGCTTTTCGCTAATGGGAGGGGCTGCCAAATTACTAAAAGGAAGTTTTGGCGCCGGGCAATTGGTATTCTGGAGAAATGCCGTTGGGTTGATAGTACTGATAGCCGGATTCGTAGTAAAGCCACCGGTAAACAAAGGCGGAAAATTTCACCTGTTGCTGTTCCGGGGTATGATGGGTACCACAGCCCTGTATACATTACTGTATTGCATTCTGCATATTCCATTGGGTACGGCCATGACGTATAATTTAACTTCCGCATTGTTCATTGCTGTCTTTTCCTTTCTGTTATTCAGGGAATACCATGGACGCATCGTGTTACTGGCGGTATTACTTGGCTTCTTTGGTATGTTACTAATTTATAAACCCGCCATGCATTTTCCCTGGTATTACCATGTGGCAGGATTAATATCCGGTATCACTTCTGCCCTGGCTTATATTACTGTAAACCGGCTGGCTGGTTATTATGATTCCAGGATAATAGTATTGGCTTTTATCAGTACCGGTGTGCTGGTTCCAACAATTTTCATGCTTATCCGCTATGCCGGCCATCTTCCACCCGATGATGTTTTCTTTATCAACTGGCGCTGGCCTGTTGGCATAGAATGGTTTTATGTGCTTTGGCTTGGGTTAACTGCTTTGTTCGGGCAATACTTTGTAACGAAAGCTTACGGAGCTGATAAAGCAGGTATAGTATCTGCTATCGGGTACGCCAATATTATTTTTTCTGTATTTATAGGTATGTCATTGGGCGATGCTTTTCCAGACTGGATGTCATCTCTCGGCATTAGTTGTATTATTGGCAGCGGTATCATTATTTCATTGGTTAAAAAAAGAAATGCCGGCTAAAGGATATTTTCCTGCTGCTATTCTGCTGAATCAGGAAAACCCTGCAGCCTGCTGAAATAATTTTTTTCCCTTTATACAATTCCCAGCTGAATTTCCACCCGGTTGTGCTCCGGCCGGTTGAAATCCACATTATAATATACTTCACGGCATTCATCCGTCATGGCTATTTTATACTGCTCAATGTGCTGCAGGATAGCCCCATAGCTTTCTGGCATTCTTTCCCATGCACCCTGGTGCCAGTGCGAAACAGCTTTGAATCCAGGTATTTCTTTTACCCCAAATTTGCAAACAGAAATATCCCCCTGTATCGGCAATGAAATTTCAAGGGTAAACACCGTATCGCTATTCCCGTCCATACCGTGATAAATCCAATACTGGGGCCCGCTTACCAATACTCCCAGCGCAGTAGCTTCGGCATATAATTCTTTGGCAATAGTACCCACAAAGTTTCCAAGTTGCGGAATAGTGGTTTGGTGGCTGCTGTACAGCACTTTCATGGGTGGGTGCGTTATAATTTCCATTGTTGTTGTTTTAGGATACAAAAAAACAACCGGGTTGTGACAACCCTATGTCAGCAGGAAATTATACGGAAAGAATTATTTTAAGGAATAGTGTTTGCTCAGCTCATCTGCAAGCGATTCCATTATCAGAGTAAGCTCAGCGGGTGATTCCACGGTTACAGCATTAGTGTACATAAGTAACCAACGGCCAAAATATTCAGGATAGGGATTAAGAAAGTACATCCGGTATTTATCGCCAAGGTCATCTTGTTTTACAAAACCCTGCTGATATTTACTTTCAAAAATATAATGGCTGGCATCTTTGTCAAATAAAATCACCATTTCCTGAAGAGGGGGTGATAGATCCGGAAAGTTGCTGATATAATCCTTGAGCGATTCATAGGAGCGGTTGGAAAAAATTTCATCCTTTAGTTGTAAGCGTAATATGCGGCTAACCCTGAAATCCCTGTATTCATTCCGCAAGCGGCACCAGCCAATCAGATGCCAGTGCTGGCTGTAATGCCAAAGGCCAACCGGCTCCACTTGTCTTTCGGTAATAGTCTCCGTACTGGTTTGATAACGGATGAACAATACTTTCTTTTCAACAATTGATTTTTGTAAGGCCGCCAGGTGTTTATTCGATGATTCATCAATCGGTATTTTTGATGGTGTTACTTCCATATTGGGCAACAGTTGTTCTACATATTCCTTATCGGCAGAGCGTAATACAGATTGTATTTTGTACATAGCATCATCAAAATTCTTTTTTACAGAAACATCGGTCATCTGTTGCGCCAGCTTACCCCCCATTATCAAAGCAGCAGCCTCCTCTTTTGAAAACATAATGGGTGGCAGCCTGTAACCTTCCATAATGCTGTAACCAGCGCCAGCCTCACCAATTACCGGTACGCCGCTTTCTTCCAATGCCTTTACATCCCGGTATACTGTACGTAAACTGATGGAAAAGCGATCAGCCATTTGCTGAGCTGTTACCTTTTTCCTGCTTTGCAAGTGTGTAAGAATAGCATGGAGACGGTCTATCCGGTTCAAGCTTATACGTTTTCGGCAAAGGTAGAAAATTTTACTCCGGAATAATATTGATTATCAGGAATTAAAAGTAATTAAATCTGTCTGATTGGCCTTTTTCATAAAATATTTTTGGTTGTATGAAAACATTAATCGTATATTTGCGATATAGGATTTTAAAATGACAAATAAGGAACATTGGGAAAAGTTGTACAGCACAAGGCCGCTTACCGAAGTAAGCTGGTACCAGCCTACCCCAAAAGTGTCACTTGACTTTATCAGGGACTTCAAAATCTCAAAAAATGCTGCTATTATTGATGTGGGAGGCGGCGACAGTTATTTAGCAGATCATTTGCTGAACCTGGGCTATACCAACATTACCGTGCTGGATATTTCCGAAGCAGCCATAAACCGGGCTAAAAAAAGGCTTGGTACAAAAGCCAATTACATCAACTGGGTGATATGCGACATAACAGAGTTTAGTCCAGACAGGCAATTTGCTTTTTGGCACGACAGAGCTACCTTTCATTTTCTTACAACAGAAGAACAGGTAAATAAATACCTCGCCATTGCCAACGAAGCAATTGCTCCTTCAGGAAAGTTCGTTCTGGGTACTTTTTCTGAAGCCGGCCCGGAAAAATGCAGCGGGCTATTTATCAAACAATACAGCGAAACAACACTAACGGAACTAATTAAAAAGTGGTTTCAGAAAATAAAATGCGTTCAAAAAGATCATATAACGCCTTTTAATACCATACAGAATTTTTTATACTGCAGCTTTAAAAAAATTACAACATAATTATTATGGCGATTCACAAGAAAGAGGAGTTTACACAAAAAGAACAGGACCTGGCCAATTTTGCCAAGGCAATGGCCCATCCTGCCCGCATAGCCATCCTGAAAGTGCTTGCCCAGCGAAATGAATGTATCTGTGGTGAAATAGTGGAGTTACTGCCACTTGCACAAAGTACCGTATCGCAGCATTTAAAAGAATTGAAAAATGCCGGGCTAATTACTGGCAGCATTGATGGCCCCCGCAGTTGTTATTGCATAAACTGGAAAGCCTTTGAGAGGTTCAACAGCGAATTCAATTTTCTTTTTGCCAACCTGAAAGTAAAAAACGAAAAAGCCTGCTGCTAATAACGTTATTATCACAATTAAAACAAATAGTCATGAGTACCAGTACAGAAATTAAAAATTTGGTCCGCGAAAAATATGCGGCCATCGCCAGTCAATCAAAAGAACAAAACCAAACCTCCTGTTGCGGCGCCACGGGCTGTTGTGACAGTGCGGATGTTTACAACATTATGGCTGATGATTACGCTAAGGTAGCCGGTTATAATCCCGATGCCGACCTTGGACTAGGCTGCGGTCTACCAACAGAATTTGCAAAGATTAAAGAAGGTGATACCGTAATAGATCTGGGCAGCGGTGCCGGTAATGATGCATTTGTAGCACGAAAATTAACCGGGGAAAGCGGAAAGGTTATCGGTATTGACTTTACCGAATCAATGATAGACCTGGCCAGGGCCAACGCCGAAAAACTGGGCCTGAACAATGTCGAATTTCGCCAGGGAGATATTGAAGATATGCCCGTTACTTCCAACAAAGCCAATGTAATTGTAAGCAATTGTGTCCTGAACCTTGTTCCTAATAAACATAAAGTGTTCAGCGAAATATTCAGGGTACTGAAACCCGGTGGCCATTTTTCCATTTCTGATATAGTACTGGAAGGTGAATTACCCGCCAAATGGAAAGAAGTGGCCGAACTGTATGCCGGTTGTGTATCCGGTGCCATACAAAAAAGTGAATACCTCGGCATTATCGAAGAAAGCGGATTTAAAAATATTACGTTGCAAAAAGATAAAACCATTATCATTCCTGATAATATACTTGCTAATTATTTAACAGCAGAAGAAATTGAGGAATATAAAAAGGGAGGAACAAAAATTACAAGCATCACAGTATATGCAGAAAAACTGGCCAAAGATGACCGCAATTGCTGCGAACCGGGAAGTGCTTGTTGCTAATAAAGAATGTTTCTATTTTTTAACATCCCCGGGGGTTCCCCGGGGCAAAAAGTAAAGCCATGAAAACAAACATGCAATTACAGAAAGACCCTACCTGTTGTGAACCCGGCAGCATTTGCTGCGGGAACGATGGTGGTATTGGGTGCTGCTAAAAAAACTGGAGAGACCTATGCGTCTCTCCTTTTATTTAATTTTACAGAAATGAAGAAAAAAATACTTTTCGTTTGCATCGAAAACAGCAACCGCTCCCAAATGAGCCAGGCCTTTGCCAGGATAATCGGTGGCGATGAAATGGAGGCTTATAGTGCCGGATCCAACCCTTCCGGAATTGTAAACCCAAAGGCCATTGCGGCTATGAAGGAGCTGGGCTATGATCTTAGCACACACGACAGTAAATCGCTGCAGGAAGTACGGGCTTTTGCCCCGTTTGATGCCGTGGTAACAATGGGTTGTGGCGATGCCTGCCCCTGGATGCCCGCCAAACAATTCATTGACTGGCAAATACCCGATCCTAAACTTATGGAGCCTGAAGAGTTTAATAAAGTACGGGATTATATTGGCAAAAAGGTAAAAGAACTGATAGCCACACTCTAACAAAAAGGCAGTTACTTTGCTAAAATTAATTCCTGTTGAAACCAGCTTTTCTTTCAAACGCTGCTTATATATTCCTGTTCTCTTTATTAGGCCTCGTATATATTATTGGCCTCTTTGTGCCCCTGATGGATAATGATTCAGCCCATCATGCCAATATAGCGCTGCACATGCATCTTACCGGTGACTACGTGTCGCTGATTGATAATGGCAGAGATTATTTAGATAAACCGCATCTGCATTTCTGGCTTTGTGCGCTGAGTTATAAAATCTTTGGTGTAACAGGCTTTGCCTATAAATTCCCCTCTTTCCTGTTTACCATTCTTGGTACGTATTCGACTTTTCGGTTGGGTAAAGCGCTGTATACTACGGATACCGGTAAACTTGCTGCATTAATCACCTCATCAGCATTGGGCTATATGCTGGCCAATAATGATGTACGGATGGATGCCATTCTTACTGCCTGTATCATTACTGCAAGCTGGCAGTTAGTCGAATTTATACAATATAAAAAAGTAAAGGCAGCGGTACTGGCTGCTGCAGGTTTGGCCGCGGGGTTTTCTGTAAAAGGTCATATTGGTATTATCATACCGGGAATAGCTGTGGTCCTTTATGTATTATACGGTCGCAAATGGAAATCATTATTGAACTGGAAATGGCTTTTACTTACTGCAGCATTTGTTATTTTCATTACGCCGGTAGTATATTGCTATTATTTGCAGTACAATCTGCACCCGGAAATAATTGTTCGGGGAAGAGACCATATTAACGGAATAAAATTCATTTTGTTCGGGCAAAGTATTGAACGCTTCCGGGGTGACAGCTTTGGCAGCGATAATAAAAGAGATTACCTGTTTTTCCTACATACATTCCTCTGGGCTTTTGCACCCTGGAGCATACTGGCATATATGGCAGTGGCTGGAAGAATTAAAGATATTGTGAGTCGAAAAAAGGAGTGGTTGACTACAGGCTCTTTTATGATAATGCTGCTTATCGTAAGCTTCTCCGGTTTTAAACTACCGCATTACCTCAATGTTATCTTCCCCTTTGCAGGCATTATGGCAGCAGATATGCTGCTGAGTAAAAAAGAAAACACGAAATGGGTGCGTTTTGTTTTTATACTACAATTTTCTGTTACTAGTATTCTCCTCTTAGTATCGCTGGTATTGAATGCCTGGGCATTTCCTGTAAAATCAGTTGCATTGATAGTGGTCATCATACTACTGTTATCCATACCAATATATTTTGTAAAAAACACAATGCTGGATAAATTACAAAAAACAGTGGGGCTGTCTGTCTCGGCAATGGTATTAGTGTTCTTTTGCCTCAACAGTAATTTTTATCCACAGTTACTTCCCTACCAGGGTGGAAAAGAATTAGCTGCAAAAACAAATAGTAAAGTAGCCAGCTCTGAAGTATACGGTTGGGATAGTGTATACAGTTCCTCTTATTATTTTCATACACGCAAGCTGGGAACGCCATTTGCAGGTACAGTGCTGCAGACAGGCAAAAAAACATGGCTACTATATAAACAGGAAAATGAAATAGATATCTTGCAGATGGGATATAATCTTCATGAAAAATATTCAGTGCCTTACTATTATGTGACCAGGCTTACGTTGAGCTTTTTAAATCCAGCTACAAGAATGCTGCAGTGTGATACAATGGTGGTGGCTGAAGTAACGAGATGATACATGGCCTTTGTTAATCCAGCTATAAAGCCCAATATTACCAAAGCAGCTACAATCCTGCCTTACTGCTAATATCCAGCATTCTTACAATAGGTTTCTTTGCTGCCAATCGTAATTCTTCCTCCATTATTATCTCAGGTGTCTCATATTCCATGCAGAGATACAGTTTTTCCAGTGTGTTCAGCTTCATGTGCGGGCAATCGTTGCAGGCACAGCTATTATTAGGAGGAGCAGGAATAAATGTTTTTGCAGGGGAGGCCTTCATCATTTGGTGCAGAATTCCTGTTTCTGTAGCCACGATATATTCCTGTGATGAATCTGATTGTGTGTATTTCAATAAACCCGTGGTAGATCCAATATAATCAGCTATGCGCAGGATAGGGTCTTCACATTCCGGGTGTGCAATTAGTTTGGCTTTCGGGTGGCGTACTTTTAGTTTGGTTATTTTTTCCAGGCTGAAAATTTCATGCACCATACAGGCCCCGTTCCACAACAACATATCACGGCCTGTTACTTTGTTGATATAAGCCCCCAGGTTTTTATCGGGCGCAAAGATAATTTTCTGCTCTTTTGGGAAACTTTCTACAATGATCTTTGCATTACTGCTCGTGCAAATCACATCACTCAATGCTTTAATACCGGCACTGCAGTTGATATAACTCACCACCACATGGTCCGGGTGTTGTTCTTTAAACTTTTTAAATAAGGGAGGAGGACAACTGTCACTCAGTGAACAACCGGCTTTCATATCCGGTATCACTACTTTTTTGGAGGGGTTAAGAATCTTAGCTGTTTCAGCCATGAAGTGTACGCCGGCAAAAACTATCATATCCGCCGGTGTTTTTTCAGCCTGCTGTGCCAGGCCCAGACTATCGCCGATATAGTCAGCCACATCCTGGATATCCGGCTCCTGGTAGTAGTGCGCCAGTACCACGGCATTTTTTTCCTTTTTCAGCCTTTCTATTACAGCAAAAAGATCAAGGGTGGGATCTAGGTCAATGTCCAGAAATCCTCGTTTTTCAACATCCATCATCCTCTTCTCAAGAAAAGAGTTGGCAGTATCTGGTGTTTCGTTGCTCATCACAAGTTGTTTTCGATTCAGCAATATTCCAACAAGTCCCACAACTTTTCAAAACAATTTTTTTTAAACCCTGCGTTAATACAATAATAGTAATAATATACTTTTATAAAAAAGAGTTTATTATTATTACAGCTGTGGATTAGTGGAAAAGATATTTTACAAAATTACCGGATTAAAGTAATGCACATTTCAAACGCCGTAATGCACATAGGATTTTGTTGATTAGAGGGGCTTCCAGGTACACTATTCACATTCATGTGAATTAAAAGCCGGGATAAACTTTTTTATATCACAAAAATTATCCTGTGCATAAGTAAGGGATAAATGGTCCACTAATCAGCACAGTAACTAAAAATTAATGTAACCTAAATTTTCGATTCCAATCATCCCGTTTCATATCCACGTTTCACATGGGGATATACACACTAAATAAGTTTAATCCACATCAGGTTGGGGATAAATTTCCGGATAGTAGATTCAAAAAGAGGCGAAAAAAGGTTTATTTATAACTACAGAGACACAATGGGCCAAGGAAAATGTATAATATAAAGCTCGGCGCCTCCCCACCCCGGCGGTTAAATTGTATTATGTTGACCATTGGCCAACCAAATCTACCAACTGAACAAGCTATATAACAGAATAACCTAATTTTACTCCCTTACTAAAACCGAATCGGCTAACGAACTACAAAACTTGTTATATGAAATATCTGAAAATTATTTTACTTTCTTTTTCTGTTTGTATAGGATCATTTATTGCCAGGGCCGATGAAGGCATGTGGCTACCCCTGTTTCTGCAGCAACTAAACGAGAAACAGATGAAGACCATGGGTATGAAGATAAGTGCCAGGGATATTTATAATATTAACAGCGGCAGCCTGAAAGATGCTATCGTCAGTTTTGGTGGCTTTTGCACCGGTGAAGTAATTTCATCCAAAGGGCTGGTGATTACTAATCACCACTGCGGGTTTGATAATATACAAAACCATTCCACCCTGGACCATAATTATATAAGAGATGGTTTTTGGGCAAAAAATACCGGCGAAGAAATTCCTAACCCCGGCCTGTTCGTCACTTTTATAGTACGGATAGATGATGTAAGTAAGCAAGTGCTTAACGGAGTTACTCCGGCCATGACGGAAGCTGAACGCCAGTCCACCATTGACAGGAATATCGCCCAACTTCGTAAAGATGTAAAAAGAGAAAGCTACCAGGATAGTTTTATCCGTGCCTTTTTTGAAGGCAACCAATACTATTTATTTGTAACAGAAACCTATAAAGATGTAAGGCTGGTAGGTGCCCCGCCTTCTGCTATTGGCAATTTTGGAAAAGACACTGATAACTGGATGTGGCCCCGTCATACAGGTGATTTTTCCATGTTTCGTATTTATGCCGGCAAAGACAATAAACCAGCAGACTACTCAATAAATAATGTGCCATATATGCCAAAGAAATCATTGTCTATTTCATTAGACGGATTGAATGAAGGTGACTTTACCATGGTTTTCGGTTTTCCGGGCCGCACCACCCAATACCTGCATTCTGCAGCAGTGGAACAGATCATGACTGTGAACGACCCCGCCAAAATTGCTATCCGTGAAAAAGCGCTGGGAGTGATTGATGGGTTTATGAGAAAGGAAGAACAGATCAAAATCCAGTATGCGGCTAAATATGCCGGTATTCAAAACTCGTATAAAAAATGGCAGGGTGAAGTATTGGGCCTATCCAGCACCAATGCATTGGGTAAAAAATATGCGTATGAAGAAATATTTCAAAAAAGAGTGAATGCTAATCCGCAATGGAAAGAAAAATACGGGAGCCTGTTAGAAAACCTGGGTGTATTATATGCGCAGCTTAAACCATTTGGATATGCACGGGATTATTACTCCGAGATTATCAGCAAAGTGGAGCTATTTACCATAGCCGCACAATTAAATTCGCTGGTAACAGCGTATGAAAAAGACGGTGATAAGGGCTACCGGCAAAAATCAGTTGCGGTTAAAAACACACTCGGCGCTTTGTTTGAAGAATACAATCCGGAAGTAGATAAGAAACTATTTGAAGTATTGATGGAAATGTATGTAAAAGACCAGCAGGACCAATATGTATCTCCCTATTTAAAAGAATTGATAAAAAGTACCGGCAGTATAAGTAAACTCGCCGCCGCTATTTATGATGCCAATATGCTGACGAATAAAACCATTATCATGGAACTGCCCGATAAACCGGCTGCAGAATTTTTACAAACCATAAAGCCGGCCGAACCAATAAAACTATACGCAGATATTTTAAAAACCTACCAAACACAGGTGCAGTCAAAGCTGGGCGATCTGAACAATAATATCAACAAACTGCAGCGTACTTATATGCAGGCCCAAATGGACGTGATGAAAGAGCGAAAATTTTATCCGGATGCTAATAGTACGCTTCGGGTTACTTATGGCAATGTAAAAGGCTACAATCCGAGAGATGCGGTGAAGTATGATTTTTATACCTATCTGGACGGCGTGATTGATAAATACAAACCAGGCGACTATGAATTTGATGTACCCGAAAAGATAAGGACACTGTATGCCAATAAAGATTATGGCCAGTATGGGAGCAATGGTAAAATGCCTGTTTGTTTTATTGCTATGAACCACACTACTGGTGGTAACTCCGGCAGCCCGGCACTGGATGCTTATGGCAACCTTGTTGGACTCAATTTTGACCGGGTATGGGAAGGCACCATGAGTGATATTAATTATGACCCCTCCATTTGCCGCAATATTATGGTGGATATCCGCTATGTGTTGTTCATAGTAGACAAATATGCAGGTGCGGGTCACCTGGTACAGGAAATGAAACTGGTGCATCCGAAGAGGAAATAGCGAATATCGAACAGATGAACAGATGAACAGATGAACAGAAGAGCAGGGAATGGCGAAGTAAACCCCTAAAGAACTGTAATTCAATTATTTATTTACTCTTCCTTTTACTAAAGGGATAAGATCGAAAAGAGTAATGAATTGTTGACCTGAAAGGGCTGTTTCACTTCGTTATTCTTTATTCCTCTCTTTTTCCACAGTTTTTCCCCTATTTTTGCCATCCTTTTTAAACAAGGTACACTATGTCTATTATACAGGATATCAGGGATAAGTATGCAAAAGTTACCGTAGTGCTTATTGCCCTTGCGTTGGTAGGTTTTATTTTGACTGACTACTTCCAAAGCAAAGGCCGCAGTGCAGGAGGGTCCACTTCTAATTCTATTGGTTCCGTCAATGGCCGCAACATCAACTATGATGAATTTAGCCGTAATGTGGAGATCAACAAACAGAACCTGAAAGCGCAAGCCCAGCAACAGGGATATCCCATATCGCCAGCTCTGGACGAACAGGCTTCTGATCAAACATGGAACCAGGAAATTGCCCGTCTGTTACTGGAAGAAGAATTAAATAATCTCGGCATCACTGTAGGCAAAAAAGAAATGGGTGATGTATTATACGGTGTAAATGCGCCGGATGATATTAAAAGACAATTCACAGATTCAGCCACCGGCCGGTTTGATGCGGTAAAAGCCAAACAGACTATAGATGGCATGCTGAAAAACAAACAAACACCGGTGGAACAAAAAGCACAATTCAATAGCTATATCAACAGTCTGGATCTAAACCGCAAATCAGAAAAATACGTTTCATTGCTGGCCAATAGTGTGAACCAACCCCGCTGGTATGTGGAAAAGCAAAATGCTGATGCAAGCCAGATGGCTAAAATATCATTTGTAAATGAAACGTATCCAAGCATCGCTGATAGTACAATAAAAATAGAAGATAAAGACATCGCTGATTTTATCAGCAAGCACAAAGACATGTTCAAGCAGGGTGAAAGCCGCAGTATCAGCTTTGTGAGCTTTAGCGCAGCGCCTTCGGCAAAAGACAGTGCTGATGCAAAGAAAAATTTACAGGCATTGAAGGCGGAATTCGACAGCACAGATATCCTGGATCAATTCTTTTTAAACCAGGGGGTGACTAACTATTACAAAGGATATATCAATGGCAAGACCATTCAGATAGCTGACAAAGACTCTATTTTCAGAACACCGGTGGGCAGTGTGTACGGCCCTTACCTGGATGGCGGCAGTTATGTACTGGCCAAAATCGAAGGCGTAAGACAAATGCCGGATACTGTAAAGGTTCGTCATATACTTATCAGCACACAACAGGGAAGAGATTCCACCACTGCCACTAACTTAGCCGATAGTATCAAGAATGCTATTGCCAAAGGAGCCAATTTTGATTCGCTCTGTGCCAAATATTCAGATGATGGAAATAAAAATGAAGGCGGGGTATATGATAATGTTTCTTCTGGAAGAATGGTACCAACGTTTAATGATTTTATATTTATGAACCCTGCAGGAAGCAAGGGAATTGTAAAAACTGATTTCGGTTATCACTATGTAGAAGTGCTGTCGCAAAAAGGCGGTGGTGCCGGTTATAGGATTGCTTATTTACCAAAAGAAATTATTACCAGCAAAGAAACGGACGCAGCTGCCCTGGCAAACGCAAATAAATTTGCAGGCGATATTAAAGACATTAAAACATTTGATACGGCATTTGAAAAAGAATGGAAAGCAAAGGGTTATAATAAAGGAATTGCTGTAGACGTTGCTCCCAGCGTATCTGAGATAAGAGGGGTGGGCATCTCCAGGGCTTTTGTAAAAATGATCTATGATGCCAATCGCGGTGAAGTGCTGAAGCCGGAATTGATCGACAATAATTATGTGGTGGCCGTAGTAACAGACGTGCAGGAAGAAGGTACCATGGGTGTGGCAAAGGCAAGGCAGTATGTGGAAGCAACACTCAGGAATAAAAAGAAAGCAGAAATCCTGATAAAAAAAGCAGGAAAAATAACCACCCTGGAAGCTGCTGCCACTGTATTTGGTGGTAAGGAGATTGTAACAGCAGACAGTATCCGCATGACAAGTTCCGGAAGCTCTAAACTCAACTATGAACCCAGGATAATGGGTGCAGCATTCAACCCGGCCAATAAAGGCAAAATGGTACCTGAAGCACTGGAAGGCTCAAACGGTGTTTACGTGGTAAGGGTGGATAATGTATCATCTACCCCGGTTACCAACGGCGATGTAGCCAGCCAGCGCAAAGCCCAGGAGCAGCAGATGAGACAAAGTGTTCAGAATCCGCAAGGCCAGGGATACCCGTTAAATACACTAAGAAGTGCCGCTACAATAAAAGACAAACGCTCAAGAAGAATGTAAAAGAGAATATACAACCAAAACCAACTGCAACCCCGAAGCAATTTATATGCTTCGGGGTTTGTTTTTGCGGATTCCGCAAACAAGACCAAGAAACGATTTGTTACTTTTACATTGCCGTCCTGCAACAATCAGGATCTTCATCCCCTCCCCGGAGGGGTCAAAGAATCCTAAATAAAAAAGTATATGAGTGGGATGGGTAAAAACAATGAGTGAACCCTTTATCAATAAAGTAGCTGAAAGCGGACTGATAACCCTGGATCTGGAAAGCTGGTACCCGAAAGGCGAAACAGCTACTTTCGATCTGAAGGATTATTTATTTATGGGCATGATCATAAAAGAAAAAGAGTTTCGGGAAGCGCTGAAAAACCAGGACTGGACCATTTATCAAAATAAGAATGTGGCTATTACCTGTACCGCAGACGCTATTATACCGGTATGGGCTTATATGCTGGTGGCTTCTTACCTGCAGCCGGTGGCCAGAGATTTTGTAATGGGAGATGAAAAAGAATTGCATAAAACACTTTTCCTGAAAAACATTGCCGCAATAGATGTAAATGAATACACCGATAAAAGAGTAGTGATAAAAGGCTGTGGCGAAACACCTATTGCAGAATACGTGTACATGGAAATAACCAGGCTATTAAGACCCGTTGTAAAAAGCATCATGTACGGCGAACCATGCAGCACCGTACCCGTCTATAAAAAAAGATAAATTCATTTTTTATTTACTTCATCATCCAAAATCCCTTGCTCCTCTGCCTGCCCTCCGTAACCATAGCGAAGGAGGGTTCGATATTCCCTGGTGATAAGTCAATCATTTTTTGCCGGATACCGCTCAACGAATATAAAAGCTATCCCACAAAGACCACGAAGCACACAAAGCCTTTTCTTTGTGTCTTTGGGGGGAAAATTGTTTGCGTCATATCAGACTTGACACGACACTAGAACCATCCTCTTTTTCTGAACAGCCATATCATAATGATGGGAATGATTAGCATAACAAATGCGGCAGCCCAGAAACTATATTCATTATGCAGGAAAGGGATACTGTCGAAGTTCATCCCGAAAACGCCTCCGATAACAGTGGCCGGTGCCAGCAGGCAGGTAACGATGGCCATTACCTTCATCACCTCATTCATCTTCATATTTACATTGTTGATATGCAGGTCGTGTAAACTCACCATTACATCACGATAGTTGTCTGACAGGTCAATGGCCTGAACAATATGATCGTACACATCTTTAAAATATTTTGTGTGGCGGTCTTCAATCAATTCGCTTTCTGTACGCAAAAAACCATTTAATAATTCCCTGACCGGGGAAATGTTTCTTTTTAATACGATCAACTCTTTGCGCAACTGTGTAATATGTGTAAGGGCCCTGGGATTGTTGCCACGGGTAACTTCTTCTTCCAGTTCTTCAATCCGGTCGCTCAGTTTATCCATTACAGAAAAGTAATGATCCACTATCAGGTCCAGTAATGTATAGCAGAGATAGTCGGCCGGCCGCTGCCTTATTTTTGAATTGGCTGTTTTTAGTTTTTCACGCAAAGGGGTAAACACATCACGGTGTGCATCCTCCTGGAAACTGATCACCACATCTTTTGCAAGAATGATACTTATCTGCTCCTGCTCTACCGAATTTTTTTGCTCATTAAAATAAAGCATATTGAGCAGGCAGAAAATACTATTGTCTGCCTCATCCATTTTGGGCCGCTGGTTGATGCTGAGAATATCTTCAATAACCAGCGGGTGAATATCAAAATGAGTACAAACAGCTTCCACATCGGCTTTGCGAAGCCCGTCGATATTAATCCAGGTGGTATGACCGCTTGTTTTATACATAAAGCAATCACCCACAGCGGCAAGCTTTTTTTCTTCTAAGCGTTCAGCATTATAGTCATACACTGAAACGATCACCTGTTTTGCTTCTTCGCGGTGAGGAATAACAGTAGGGTTGGCCGACAAGATTTCCCTGGTGCGCTGTTTATTGGCAAATAGATTGGGCGGATACAGGTACCGCAGATATTTTTCGGGTCGAAGTTTTACATTCATAATAAGTGGAAGTTATGAAATCTAATGCATTCGGATAAACCGGGCGCATTTCAAATTGTCGCAACTTAAATCTTTCAGGACTCGCAGACAAAATACTGAATAGTCATATAAAAAGACTTTGCCCCCCTCGGGTTGGGGCCAAAAGCGACAATTTGAAATGCACCAATAACCCCGAACCCCTATTGCAGGTCATAAAACCATAAAAAGTATAATTATGAAAAGAATAATAATGGCCTTGCTGCTGGTATCAGTATCAGCAATACAGGCACAACATGTGAGGGTTCGATTGAATTTTCCGACGGGAATTCGAAGCGGCTCTTATGGTTCTGCACCTTACCGTAATTCTGTATGGATAGGCCCCGAATGGCGTTGGCAAAGGGGACAATATGTAAGTGTGCCCGGCTATTGGGCAAGACCCGGCCGCTATGGAGCCGTTTGGATACCAGGCCATTGGAAATACACCCGCCGCGGGTACCGCTGGATACCGGGCCAATGGAGATAAGGGAAGAAGATAGAACAGATGAACAAGGAACAGATGAATGAAGAAGTGAACAGCCCAGCGTGAGAATTGTGTATTCCTCTTTCTCTTTTTTCCTGTAAGGCTCATTTACAAGAAGG
The DNA here is from genome assembly GCA_031441485.1 of Chitinophagaceae bacterium. Classification (GTDB taxonomy): domain Bacteria; phylum Bacteroidota; class Bacteroidia; order Chitinophagales; family Chitinophagaceae; genus JJ008. The sequence goes on along the minus strand of JANOEQ010000047.1, from coordinate 20,230 downwards.
ATGTCGAACAGATGAACAAGGAAGTAAGATTCTGACAGCAGGGAGTTCCTGACTTCTTCATTTCCTGTTCCATATTCATCTGTTCTATATTCAACCCCCCTCACCTTGTTTTAATAAAGCAATAAGAAAGATATGTCTCCTGTCCTGTATGATAGTTGCTGGGTTGCTTCCCCTGCCGCAGTGGTATTCAGAAGGGTCCAGCCCTTACAATCCGGATGAATGCGATATACATTTATTTCATTTGCCGTACCATCATAAGTACACAGGAACGGTTCTCCATTTGGCCACGGAATCATACCGGCAAGTGTTACTTCCATGGCATTGGGAAGAAGGTCCTGCAGCCAACTGCCCACTTCTATGGTTCCATCAGCAGGCCTGTCCAATATAGAATCTATATTGACATTTAATTTTAGTTTGTTTATTTTAAAAAATAAGTTGCAGGGCCCCAGCCGAAAAAACGCAAAATCCTGCCATCCTTTTGCCCAGATGTGATACCATTCATTCAACATTTTTAAAGGAGGCGTTTCCTCTTCGGATGAGGAGATTATGCTGATACTGAAAATAGCCACAGTGCCGTTAGTGATACTATAACACAATACATATAATAAACCAAGTGATACAAATGGAGTTACTTCAGAAAAACCCTGGGTGGGCCAATTTCTTGGTTTCACAAACGTAAAAGGTTTGGATAAAGAGAAATCACTGTTTACTTCATATATGCCAAAATTCCCCTTCTTGCTTTCATAAGCGAGCAGGTAAGGTTTGTTGCCCAGGACGAAAGATTTGAGGATTTCCCACTCAAATAATTTCAGCTCATTCGAACCCGAAGTAACGGGGCTGAAGAAAGGAGCTGAATCGCTGAGCCTGAATACATCAGTTTTTTTATTGTTTTTATTAAATGCATACAGAACTGTGGTTTCTCCTGATTGCAGGGTGGTCATACTGGTATACCCATCTGGCAAAGAACTGCCCGCGGGCAAAACCGGCTGAAGTGTAACCCCTGTGGCGGCAGGTGTAACAGAAAAAAGGGTGGTCATGATGATTGGTTTATTGGTTAATGTTGTTTTAATGCCGTGAATGTACAGGCTTACCCTTCGCGGCAAGGCAAGCACTTAAGAAATTCAATTAAACAGGTGGGGGCAGGTTTTTACCAGAATAAAAGGACCTGGTAAGGTGCTGCAACAGTATTCAATTTACAATTTTTGTAAACAGGAAATGAAATTTATTTAGAAGACGAAGGAGGGGGTTTAATTATTTAATGCGGGCAATGATTTTCTGCAGAGCGGGGATAACATCAGCTTCAAACCAGGGGTTTTTCTTTTGCCAGATCTTATTCCTTGGGGAAGGATGAACAAGCGGTAAATAGCGGGGAAGAAATGAATGAAAGTTTTTTACAGTCTCTGTAAGCGTTGGTTTACTTTTTTCGCCTAAATAATATTGCTGCGAGTATTGCCCGATAAGGATGATCAGCTTTACATTTTTCATTTTCGTTAATAAGGGCTGATGCCACAAAGGGGCACATTCAGGTCTTGGTGGCAGATCTCCGGAAGAGCCTTTGCCCGGATAACAAAAGCCCATCGGTACCAGTGCAAATAATTTACTATCGTAAAATTGTTCTTTACTTACGCCGAGCCAGCGCCTCAACTCGTTTCCGCTCAGATCATCCCAGGGAATACCACTATCCTGTACTTTTTGCCCGGGTGCCTGACCGATGATCACCACTTTGGAATGAATGCCTGCCTGTATAATGGGACGGGGTTTGTTGGGGAGCATTTTTTTGCAGACGGTGCAATATCTTATTTCACGGAGCAGTTTTTCCATTGCTTTATTTTGAGTTGAGTCCAATCTTGAAAGCGCAAATATTATATTAGCCTTAGCAGGAGTTTTCAACGAATCAATAATTACAAATATCCTATTTCCGAAAAATAATAAAAGCTCTGGCGATAAAGCTAATTCCTGCTACCATCAGCCCCCAAAAAAAGAAATAAAAAAAGGCCCCGCTATTAATGGCAAAATGACGAGAAGTATAGGTAAGCAGTACCCCGGCAATAATAAAGCCCAGCCCATACAGGAAAGTATTCCGAAACCCAATTTTATCGGCTACATCTTCTTTTACATTTTCTAAGACCGTTTCTGCATAATGCCGTTCATGGCCCTTTGTAATGAGATGGCCCACGATGTATTCATCCGTTTTCTTTTGCTGTAAAAGATCCGCTGCTTCTTTATGAAGCTCTTGCATGAGGTCAGTTTCACCTGGCATACCAATAATTCTTACAACCGATCATACAATCCCCTCAGCTTCTCCCTCGTCATTATCCTTTCCCAATCAGGACCCAGCGCATTTTCCCAAAGCGGCTTCATACCCATTGACACATTCATCATCTTGTCAAAATCATCTTCGCTCAATCCTTTACAAATGCCGGTGGGTATATCAATCTTATTTTTCTCCACCATGTATTTAAATTCTTTTACTCCTGCCGGGTAATATTCTTCCAGGTGATTCATTACTATGCAATTGCCAATGCCATGTTTTGTTCCCAATAAATAACTGAGCCCATAACTTACTGCATGCGCCACTCCCACCTGTGAGTACGCAATACTCATACCTCCTGCATAAGAAGCCATCATCAGCTTATCATCACAGTCATCATCCCAACTTTCTTTATTTACAAATACATCGCGGCAAAGCTGCAATGCTTTTTCACCATAGCTTTTGCTGAATTCATTCAGGAAAGTGCCTTCCAGGCTTTCGATGCAGTGGATATAGCAATCCATACCGGTATAAAAACGCTGATTGGCCGGAGCATCTTTAGTAAGCTCCGGATCAAGCACTATCTGGTCAAAGGGAGTAAAATCTGAATTCATACCCAGCTTTTTGGTGGGCCCGGTCAATACCGTTGTTCTTGACACTTCTGCGCCCGTACCGCTCAGGGTAGGGATGCCGGCCTTATAAACACCAGGATATTTTACCAGGTCCCAGCCTTGGTAATCAGCCGAGGAGCCGGGATTGTTCATCATTAAGCCAACGGCTTTGGCAAGGTCCATGGTGGAACCGCCGCCGATACCTATTACGCCGCTTACGGTGCCAAATCCTTCTTTCAATTGCTGTGCCAGGCTATCTGCATAAGTGGTCTTTGGCTCGTAGGTAACATCCACCATAATCACTTTATCTTTTCCGCGAAGCGGGATTCGGTTTATAAGCGGCTTATCTATAAAAAAATGATCCACTAAAAAAATCATCGGTGCTTCGCCTTTACGATGCGGTGCAAGAATTTCATCAAGCTGATTGAAACTGCCACGGCCATATACTACATAGCCAACCATTTTAAAGTTTCTGAATTTCATGCTTCAAAATTAATGAAAAGAATGCGGTAACAGATTAAACAAGAGAGATGCTGCCATCTCTGAGAAGATTGTTTACATTATTTAAATCTTCTTCTGTATCAATTTCCAACAAAAAAGTGTTTGTTTCAACCATTTTTATAGGAATGTCGTGTTCTAAAAACCGGAGACATTCAACGCTTTCAGCTTTTTCAAGTGGAGAGTGAGGGAGCTGAGAAAACGTTTGTAATGCATTTTTGGTAAACGCATACACACCAACATGTTCAAAATAGCGAAGTGTATTTTCCTGATTTTTTATAAACGGAATAACATTTCGGCTGAAACTAATCGCCCTGCCAGACAGGCTGCATATCACTTTTACAAAATCAGGGCTTTTAATATTCTTTTCTTCAGTAAGTGGTTTCATTAAACTGGCTACAATGAGATTACTGCTTTCGTTTTCCATTAATTTACATAAAGACTCCAATGGCTCTTTTTCAATAAAGGGTTCATCTCCCTGTACATTAAAAACGACATCAAAATCCATTGTCTCTGCAGCCTCAGCAATCCTGTCTGTTCCGCTTTCATGATTCTTATTACTGAAAAATACTTTTCCACCGCATTCTTTAATTTCGGTTTCAATCTCCCGGCTATTAGTTACTACTACAACATCGTCAAAAAGATTATGGGATTTCATCCTTTCATACGTTTCCCTGATTACTGTTTTCTCAATTTTTTTATGCGGGTCAATTAGTTTTTTCAAAAGTTTTCCATCAAACCTGGATGCGTTTATACGGGCTGGAATAAGACAAATCTTTTTTAGTTTAGGACGAATGACTTCTTGCTCCACGTTAAGTTCCGCATAAATTTTTTCAAAAGGATCAAACTCTCCTTTAAAGAAGAACCGGTTTAATATCTTATCCATCGGGAGGATAATATTTTTGAATATATGCCTGCCACCTGTGTTGCAAATTTGTTTGGCTAATGATTCACTGAAATAGCCGGCCTTGACCAATTGCATCAAATCACGATAAAAATACTTAACTCTGTGTCTCGCCGAATCAATTTTCAAAGCGTCTTCATCCCCTGTCAACCGCTTTTTATTCCAGTTTCTAATTCCGTCACTTAAATTTGATTGATTTATCTCATAAAATGTACTAAGGAGCCGCAAACTCCTGACCATCTCAGTATCTGCATACCTTCCCATCATAGCCAGATACAGATTTCCCTCTTCAGCATTTTGAGTCAATTGTAAACTTTTGTAAGCCAGGCGTACCGCAATGGCACCACTTACAAATGCGAGTGAAGAGATAACAGCAGAAACCCAATCCGATAAGTTAGCTTTTGGATCTTTATTTACAATCCCGGAATTTGCCAGTATTAAAAAAGAAATAGAGGCGAGTAGTATAGAAATAACGATTAAAAAAATGGAATTAAGAAAACTATTGGATTTTTTTCCGGCCATAAAAAAAGTATTAGATATTCAATGTCGCAATTTAGGGTTGTTTTTATAATTTGCTTAAATCTTATACCCCAGCACCATAAAAAACCACCAATTGATTATCTATCAGGTGCATTTCAAACATATAATAGGCCCCATCAGCATATTCAATGCGGATTCTCTGGTACCAGGGTGTTTCGCCCAGCATTTCTTTTTCCACTTTTATTGTAAAATCATCATCTCCCCTTTTTATCGTTTTATCTTCGGTGGGAAATTCATCTTTTTCTGCAAACACTTTATTGAATTCAGGAATTAAGCGCAGTAACAAAAATCCCTGTTGCAAACTAAAACCCGGCAGATAGTATACATCAGACCCGTATTCATAACCCATGTGTTCATGCCATTCGGCCCCGTTTTTATACAGTTGTTTGTTTAATTGCCAGCCCCCCTCCTCAATATTATTCATCACTCCTGATTTTACCACCAGTTTGGCTCCAAACGGAACAGTAACCTGTGCCAGGTAGTTTTTCATTTCTTTTACGATGGCCAGTTTGGGTGGCGCCCAGGGCAGCAGGTATGAATCGATGATGAAGCCGGTCTTATTGTTGTATTTTACTTTTTGCCAGAAGCCCGTCATTCCTTCTGTAGCAATACTTTTCAATTCTTCACCGGCCTGTAGCAGTGTAATTTTAGAGCCATAAGGAATTTTATCCAGCACTTTGGCGCCGGGTTCAGGTTTTTCACGAATACTGAGGCCGGTTTTGGCAGCCACATACAGGCTTCCCGATTGCTGTGAGTGGACCAATAATGAAACGAACGACAGGAAAAATAAAAATCCCTTTTTCATGGTTATAAATTTTGGTGGTGAATAATATTAACCCTCTTTTTTTTGAAAGGGATGTTTCAGCAGGCGCAGAACATCTTCATCTTTTTCTGCCGGATAATAGCGGTCCAGTCCGTAATGGATTTCTTTTATATCCAGTTTGCTGAATGTGCCCAGCAGCCTGTCCCATAGCGAAAATACGGCGCCATAGTTGGAATCGGTATACGGTTGTTTCCAGTGATGATGCACTTTATGCATATTGGGTGAAATGAGGATATAGCTAAGAGCCGCATCTAACTTTTTTGGCAGGTTGATATTGGCATGTGTGAATGCGGTTGACAACACCACCAGGGTTTGATAGATCATGACGGCATACATAGGTGCCCCGGAAATGAAAATGAAAACAATAAAGAAGACGCCTCTTAAGAGGCTGTCGCCGGGATGGTGCCGGAGGCCGGTAGTTACATCCACATTGGTATCACTGTGATGAATAAGATGAAAACGCCAGAGCTTCGGCACTTTATGCATTACCAGGTGTACCAGCCAGCTGCTGAAATCAAGGGCAAGCACACCAATCAGTATTGTAACGATCACACCGCTGTTAAACCAATACACTAAACCAAACCCTTGCTGCAGGCACCAGTCGGCGAGCAGCACTATCAATACCGCCAGTCCTGTATGAATGATAAGATGGATGACGGTAAAAATAAAATTGACACCGGCATGGTGCAGTTTATTTTTTTTGTAACGAAGTGAGATAAGCGGTATAGCGCCTTCAATGACCCAGAATAATAATAGCCCGCCAACAAGAATGGCCATCCGCTCCAGAGGCCGCTGTTCCAGGGTTTGAAAATGTTCTAAAAGGCGTTGCCACATAAAGGATTATTTACAGGGAAAAGTTACGAATAAAACAGGCAAATCAGGAGGGTAAATCAGCAAACTCTTTATTACAATTGGAACATACATAATGTTTAATCTGCATTGAAGTTCCTTCTTTTGTCAATGCTTTAGATAAAAGGGCAATCATCCGTCCGAACGGCATTTTTTTAACTGCTGAATTATGACTTTCCGTTACATATTTTTTTTCGAAGCCGGATTGATGGCAAAAGGGACAAGAAATAGTTTTGAGATAGTGGGTTTCCGCTTCCTGAATAATTTCAGCGGCTCTTTGCGCTTGTGATTCATATACCATCAGTCGGATGCCGGAGGAGGAAGTCATCAGCGTAACTGAATTCTCATCTTCAAGGTGACAATTAATGCCTTCTTCTTCCAGGATCGATACGGCAATACTTGCTTCAATATAATTGCCGAATGTTTTTAATAAAAAAAAACGCATTTACAACTTTTTAGATAGCTGAAAAAAGACAGATAGTCATATCGGGCAGGTTTTTTGAACCACATAAGGACAATAGAAAAACATAAGAAATACACACATAGAGATTGCCCCTATGTGTGTATTTTCTATGTACCTATGCTTCTATTGTGGTTCAAAAAATATTTACTCTTTAGAACAATAGAAAATATAAGAAATACACACATAGAGGTTGATCCTATGTGTGTATTTTCTATGTACCTATGTTTCTATTGTGGTTCAAAAAAAATTACTCTTGAGCAAATGTTTGTGTAATTGTCAGCGCCCGTACTCATCCCCATACTCTGCCGCATATTTTTCATAGCGTTTGATGAGTTCAATATTTTTCTTTTCAATATCAGTTAAAAAGCCTTTGATATCAACGGTGTTGGGTACATACCACTCTTCATTTTCGAATGACTGGCGCAATGATTTTTTCTTAAAGCAATATCCATGACGGGCAAATATCTCGTTTCGCATAAACTCCAGATCAGATTTGTCATAGTTTTCCACGTCTTTGGCTTTTAACAGCCGCTGAGAAGTTTCGGGCCAGGTACCAACATCCATTCTGTATTCAAATTTTTTGCGGCTTAATGAGTACTCCTTCGCCGGTTTTTTTGTGTTGTTTGGTTTCCAGGAGCCATGTAATGAATCAGGATTGGCGGCAAGGAGGGAAAACTCAAATACGCCATCATCGGGATGGTCGCCGGGCTCTTTTGCCAGAATGTTCATCATCCCCTCTTTTTGGACCAGGATGCCGGAAAACGGTCGGTCGTTACCTCCTACAATAGAACGGCCTTCTACAGAATCCCCCTGTGCTTTAGTAATCAGCAGGGTTATTTTATTATCGCCGAATGCGCCAACAAAAGAGCCTAATAGTTTTTCCACCAGGTTTATTGCCAGGGGGGAAGTATTGGTATTGGTGGATGCCGAAGCATTGTCATCCGGGCTGTCTTTGGGTGTATCTGCTTTTTTATTGTTATTACAGGCAAGCAATAAAGAGCCTGCCAGAACAAGAGACAATAATTTTCTCATGGTGAAAGGTTTAAATTTGGGTGGTAATAGATTAATCTGCCATTTAAAATTAGTATAAATTTTTACCCGGACAAATATTTGGAATGCATGCCTTTTGTTAATGCTGGCTTTTTTTACCTGGCTGCTGGCCGGTATTACCATAAACTATATCCCGTACAATACGGATGTCGGCTTTCTGCGCATCAAGCAGCAATACATTGATATTGACCATTGGCGGGTGGCTTTTTTCATTCATGTGTATGCCAGTCTCTGGGTGTTACTGGCCGGGTTTACCCAATTTTCAAAACGATTATTGAAGAAAAACCCCACCCTTCACCGTACTATGGGATATATCTACGTGGCGGATGTGCTGCTAATTACCGGCCCGGCCGGACTGATAATGGGATTTTATGCCAACGGAGGCCCGCTTTCAAGAATTGCATTTGTAACGCTGGCGGTATTGTGGATTTATTTTACTGCTATGGCCCTTGTAAAAGCAAAGCAAAAAAACTTCAAAGCGCACCGCAGTTATATGATACGCAGCTATGCACTTACACTGTCTGCATTAACACTAAGAGCCTGGAAATACGCTATTACGAATACCATGACTTTACCACCGATGGATGTATACCGGGTGGTGGCATGGGCGGGATGGGTAATTAATTTAATTATAGCCGAATGGCTGATTTGGCGATTCCGATACAAAAAAATAATAAGAAAAGCAGCCATCTAGCATAGAGGCCTCTTGTTTATCAGACGGAATGAACATTGATTATTGAATATTGTCTGTTGAATATTTATTACACAAGAGAATACACAATAAAAAATAATCAATATTCAATAATCAGGTTATTGGTTCAGCATCAGCGGCATCACCAGCATCAGCAGTTCTTCATTTTCATCCTGATCAGATGGTTTAATGATACCCGCTTTGGTGGGAGTGGAAAGCTCGATGGATATTTCATCGCCATCGGCAGCGTTCAGCATTTCTATTAAGAACTTGGCATTAAATGCGATCATCAGGTCTTCGCCGTTATACTGGCATTTCATTCTTTCATTTCCTTCGAAACTGAAATCCACGTCTTGTGCGGCTAATTGTAATTCGCTGCCGCTTATACTAAGGGCCACCTGGTTGGTGCTTTTATTACTGAACACACTTACCCGGCGCAGGGCGCTTTGAAAATCAGCTTTGTTCACCGTCAGGCGGTAAGGGTTATCGGTTGGTATTACCACTTTATAATCAGGGAAACGGGCATCAATCAGGCGGCAGCTCATTTGTGTAGTGCCATGTTTTACAAACAGGTGATTGCTGTTATAGCTTACGGTTATTTCTTCATCTGTGGAGGGGATAGCAGCTTTCAGCAGGTTCAATGGTTTACGGGGCGCAATGAAAGAATCTGATTTAGGACATTTTACATCCTTTCTTTTATAACGTACCAGGCGGTGTGCATCGGTGGCCACACACTGTAATCCTTTTTTATCCAGCTCAAAGAAAACACCTGTCATAGCCGGACGCAAATCATCATTGCTGGTGGCAAACAGTGTTTTGTTGATAGCTGTTACCAGTGCTGAGGCAGACATAGTGAATGACGTAGTATCATCCGCAGTTGGTTCTTTTGGAAAGTTGTCGGGGTTTTCGCCCATTACTTTATACTTGCCATTATCGCTGGTGATTTCAATACCAAAATTTTTATCTATCGTAAACGTGAGTGGCTGATCAGGGAGGTTCTTCAGCGAGTCCAGCAGGATTTTGGCAGGGATACATACCTTACCGCTGTCTTTGGCTTCAATGTCTAATTGTACCCGCATTACAGTTTCCAGATCGGTAGCCACTACCGTCAGCTTGTTTTTTTCCACTTCAAACAAAAAATCTTCCAAAATAGGCAGCACTGTATTGGCATTTATCACACCGGAAATATGCTGCAGTTGTTTCAGTAAAGAGGAGGAGGATGCAATAAACTTCATCGTCAATTAGTTTGTGGCGAAACTACTATGATTTTCGGCATATACCAAACCCCTGTTTTTTATCCCAATATTCACATTTACCAGGAAAACAGGGATTAAAAGTTACCAGTTAGTAGTATGCTTTACATTCAACTTCTTAGTATCTTGCCTTTCTACAAAAAAGGACAAATGTTTGATAAACTTTTTGGCTGGGGAAAGAAAAAAGAGGAGGTACCTGCAGATCCTGCAATCCCCTTTGGCCGCTATTCAGATAATAACAAACCACTGGCGAAAGTAAACCGCTGGACAGATGCCGATAATTTATTTAAAGAGAAAAAATACCCCGAAAGCCTCGATGCTTTTTTTGACTATATGCGGGATGATACCATTCAGAATGTGGTGTATGAGCGAAACGGGGCAGAGGGCCGGTTTGAATTTTACCAGGGTTCTAAAATGGTACGGGGCTCTTTTAACAAAGATGAACTGAAGGCAGAAGTAACGCTGGCCCGTATGCCGCAGCCTTCTGTACCGGTAATGCGAAGACTGCTGGAAATGAATTTTAATTTATACTACAGTCGCTTTGCGCTGGAAAATGACCGGCTCAGTATGCGTTTTGACAGTGATGCCCAAACGGCCAGCCCCAGTAAATTGTATTATGGCCTGAAAGAACTGGCTACCAAAGCAGACAAACAAGATGATTTACTGGTGCAGGATTTTGCCATGCTGCAATCTGCCGACAGTGACCACCTGACGGCCATACCAGATAAGGAAAAAGAAGTGAAATACGAATACCTGCAAAAATGGATCGGTCAAACCGTGGATACGGTCAGCGGGCTGGATGCCGATAAATTTTCAGGCGGTATTGCTTATATGCTCCTTACGCTTATCCACCGGGTAGACTACCTGGTAATTCCCGAAGGGAAAATGCTGAACGACCTGGAAAAGATCAGCGGTATTTATTTTAAAAAAGATGAACGGCCGCTAATTGAAAAAAACCGCGACATGGTCGAAGCCTTTAAAGCCATCAAAGCGATGCCGAAGGAAGAAATATTTAAGTACCTGATGCGGTCCAAATACACTTTCTCCATTGTAGCGCCGCAACAATATAAAACGGTGGCAGATTCTATTCATGGTGCCAACCAGAATATGATCTGGTACCGGGATAATAATTATCCGCTTATTGCTTCGCAAATTATGGAATATGGAATTGGCTTTTGCCAATACTCTTACAGTCTGCCAAAGGCCATCACAGACTTATATCATTTATACATGATGGTCAATTGTTCTGATTTTTTTGCAGCACTGGGGTATAAAACGGTGTATTACGATTCGCAGAAAAACCAGTTTGAACAGAGTGATATAGCCGACCGTATAAAAGAAATACAGGCAACGTGGAAAGAAAAATATCCCAATATGGATTTTAAAACACAGAACCTGCGGTATGATAACCTGGTGAATTTTAACCTCACCTTTACGAATGAGATGGAATTTTTAAACATGGAAGCTAAGTAAGCCACGAATTGCACGAACGATACGAATAAATACAAATTTTGCCTTTTAATTTTTCTCATTTGTGTTATTCGTGCCATTCGTGGCAAAAAATAAATTATATGGACCCGCAACAAATTATAGAACAATACCAGAAAGCCATCATCCAGATTGCCACTGCCGGGGGTACAGGCACGGGATTTTATGTAAAAGAATTTGACCTTATCGTTACCAATGCACATGTGGTGGCAGATGATGCGGAAGTAACCATCGCCGGCAAAGCCTTTGACAAAGCATTGTCGAGAGTGTGGTATACCGACAGAAAACATGACCTGGCTTTTCTGCAGGCACCAGCCGGTATTGAATTGCCTGATATACGAATGGGACAATATGACCTGATGAAAGACGGGGATTCTGTGGTAGCCATTGGTCATCCTTATGGCTTGAATTATACTGCCACCCAGGGTGTTATTTCAAAAGTGGACAGGATAAGAGAAGGGATAAAATATATACAGATTGATGCAGCCATCAATCCGGGCAATAGTGGTGGCCCACTGGTGAATATGAGCGGGGAAATAATTGGAGTCAATTCATTTATCATACGGGGTGGAGATAACCTGGGCTTTGCATTGCCCGTCAATTACCTGCGGGAAGCCCTGCTGATGTACCTGCCCAACAGGGGACAGGCATCCACCCGTTGTTTTAGTTGCGGCTATCTGGTAACCAAGGCTAATATTGATACGGCCAAATACTGCCCCAGTTGTGGTACCGAAGTAAAGCTGCCAATAATACCCGAGAAAGAAGTGGAGCCTGTGGGTGCAGCCAAAACAGTAGAAGAAATTTTGAAAGAACTTGGCAAAGATGTACGGCTGGCCCGTGAAGGGGTAAACGTATGGAGTGTAAAAGAAGGATCTGCCAAAATAAAAATCACATACAACCCGGAGAATTTTTTTATAGCCGGAGATGCATACCTGTGCCAGATGCCAACGGATGCCATCAAAATAAAACCGCTGTATACTTACCTGCTCGAAGAAAATTTTAGAACTCATGGCCTGGTACTGAGTTGCGTAAAACAGAATATTGTACTCAGCAGCATTATGTATGATTTGGATCTTACCAAAGAAAATGGGATGGATTCTTTCCGCAACCTGTTTCAAAAAGCAGATTATTATGATGACTACCTGAAGCATGAATACGGCTGCACCGACAGGCTGGAAGAGTGATAGCCACGAATTGCACGCATGTCACAAATATGCCTTCGGCAAGCGAAAAAATTGAAAGGCAAAATAGAATGTAAAAAGCAGGAAATTAATTTCCGAAAAATCCTATTTGTATTTAATTGTATTTTTTCGTGTCATTCGTGCAATTTGCGGCTAAAACAAAACTGCGTAAGCAGCCTCAGTTTTTATACTTTTGATAAGCATGAACCTTTTAATGAGGCATATTATTATGCTGGCATGTTGCTGTACAGCACAATGGCTGCCCGCACAAACCACACAAATTATCCGCTATACCACCAAAGAAGGGTTGCCTTCCAATTCTATTTACAGGACGATCATTGACAAAAAAGGATTTTTATGGGTGGCCGGTGAAAGCGGACTCAGCCGATATGATGGAAGAACCTTTAAAAACTATTACACCACTCAGGGCCTGCCGGATATTGAAGTAACGGAATTAATGATCGACAGCAGCGGTACTTTATGGGCATTGGCTTTTCAAAAAAAACCGGCATACTACAATGAAAAGAAAGACCGGTTTGAAAACAGTGATACTGATCCGGAGTTGAACAAAATTGAAATGGGGAACACCAGTGTGTCTAACCCGCTGCAATACGGAGGCATAATTTTTTGTAGTAATGAAAGAAGTATTTTTATATATAAAAACAAAAAGGTAACAGCCTGGAAAAAAATTTATGGCTCTACAATAAAGCCCAGACCTGATATGATAATTGATTACCAGCCTGATAAATATGTTATTATCAGCAGTGATTCATTACGGTATATGCAGGATGGCAAAATAACAAAAGCCACCCCTTTTGGATATTCATTCGAATGGTGTGAATATTTCAACAACTGCCTGTACATCCTGCAGCAGGATGGGGTCATCAAGTTCACACTGAATAAAGAAGGGGAGATTGTTTCCCAACAAGAACAGCGGTATCCTTTTTCCCTGAAAGTACTGTGCAGGGCCGGTGATGAACTGGCCGTTACCTCCTACAGCGGAAACACCTATACTGTGGATGCGGTAACCCTTGCCCTGAAAGAGAATATCTTCAGCCAGTTTATCATCCGCAATGTAATGGAAGACTACAATGGCAATTACTGGCTTGCCACCAAGGATGAGGGCCTGGTAAAAATTCAGCAGAAACGCATTTCCTCCTATACCGAAAATAAAGAGCTGGTAAAAAATTTTAATGCCGTATTAAAGACCGATAAAATAATAACCGGTAACAATAAGGGGGAATTGTATATCTATGACGGACTGTACGGGTTGAAAAAAATAATACTAAATACACCTGGGAATAGTTTAGATACCTGGGTAAGGGACATGCTGGACCTGGAAAATGATTTTTATGTAGCCACACAAACCGGCTCTTTTTTAATTGATAAAAAAACACACGGTATAAAGAAATCGTTTACCGGCACTATGAATAAATCGACCAAGGCTGCATATAAACTAAACGACTCCATACTGCTGCTTGGGGGACATGCCCAGCTATTTATCTATAATATCAAAACAGGAATTTTTACAGACAGTGTAACAAAAAGGGTTTCTGCCATTGGCGCCAATGATAAACAGCAAATTTATATCGGCTCCATAGATGGGCTTTACCGCATGGACAAAGATTCGTTGTATTATTTTGGAAACCGGTATAAAGCCCTTACATACCGCATCGTATCAATATTAAACACCAAAGACAATTTATTATGGATCGGCCGCAGTTCGGATTCAATACTTGTATTAAAAGAGGATAAACCGGTGGCCAGTATACCTCTGGGTACCACCATACCCGGTACGGTATGCAAAGTACTGTACAGCCAACGACCAGGTGAAGTGTGGATTGGAACAGACAAAGGGCTGAACCGCCTGCGCTATTCCTTTACCGACAATAAGTTAACATACACGAATTTATATTTCAGTGCTGCCGATGGACTGATAGGCGATCAGGTAAATGATATAGTAATAAAGAATGATACAGTGTTTGCGGCAACCACCGGCGGAATCAGTTATCTGCCGGCCAGCCTTAGCCTGCCGCTGGCAGATATTACCACTTTTATTACCCGGGTGTCTATCAATAACAAAGACACGGCTGTATTACCTTCTTATACATTACCTTTTTCACAAAACAATCTGTTCATTGAATTTTCAGCCGTGGACCTTACCGGCTTCAATCCTATTTTTGAATACAGCATCAATAACAACGACTGGATAAGGGCGCAAAACAATACATTATCTCTTCAAAACCAGGCACCTGATAAATATACTATCCGCATCCGCAGTATAAAAAGGGATGGTACACCCTCCTCAAAAATTTCAACCATTAGCATTAATATAAAAACGCCATTTTGGAAAAGCAGTTGGTTTTGGGGTGGCCTTGCCATTGCAGGTTTTGTACTTACCTTATTTTTATTGCAGAAAAGAAACCGCCAACGGCAGAAAAAAGCAATTGAAAAAATTACCACCGAAAAAAAACTGACCGAACTGGAAATGCAGGCATTAAAAGCACAGATCAATCCGCATTTTGTATTCAATTGTTTAAATTCTATCAAAGGATTTATCTATGATAAGGATTATGAGCAGGCCGATAAATACCTGGATAAATTTTCGGAACTCATGCGCAGCACGATTGATAATTCTGATGCAGCTGTAATATCACTTGAAGATGAAATAAAATACCTGGATAATTACCTGCAATTGGAGAAACTGCGTTTTAGCGAAAAATTTGAATACACAATCAATGCAGATGAGGTCACAGATAAGAAGAATATATTTGTTCCCGCCATGTTACTACAGCCCTATGTGGAGAATGCCATCCGGCATGGTATCCGTTTCCTGGAGCATAAAAAAGGGAAGGTAACTATCACAGCAGCGATTGAGAAAGGATTGCTTGTCTGTACCATAGAAGATAACGGTATTGGCCGGGAAAAAGCAGCAGCGTTGAAAACCAGTAACCATATAGAATACCAGAGCAGGGGTATGAGCATTTCCAGGCGAAGGGCCGAATTGTATTACATACAGCAGGAAATAGTGGATAAGAAAGACGAAAACGGAAACAGCCTGGGAACGGCTATTATTTTAAAAATACCTCACGTAGAGACAAGGCATGCCCTGCCGCTACGTTAAAATAAAACCATGGCCGACATCAACTGTATTATTATTGACGATGAGGAAAAAAATATAAAACTGCTGCAGCAGATGCTGGCCATGCATTGCCGCCAGGTAAACATTGCTGGTACCAGCAGTTTTGCAAAAGAAGGACTGTTATTAATAGAAGAGCTTCAGCCACAGCTTATTTTTCTGGATGTGGAAATGCCCCATCTAAACGGATTTGATCTACTGCAAAAACTGGAACCGGTTTCTTTTGAAGTAATATTTGTAACAGCCTACAGTCACTATGCAGTAGAAGCGTTTGAACACCATGCCTCGGGATATATTACTAAACCAATCAATACGGAGAAGCTTGTAAGTGCTGTAAATACGGCTATAAAACGCATTGAAGAAAAGACGATCAATAAAAACCTGTTCACCCTGCTGGAACAAAATACCAAAGAGGCTGCACCGGAGAAGATCCCGTTATCAACTACCAATGGACTGTTGTTTGTAAAAATTGCCGACATCCTGTATTGTGAAAGCAGCGGTAACTATACCCATTTTTATTTGAGTAATGATACAAAGATCATAGTGAGCCGCCAACTGGGAGAATATGAAAAATTATTGCCCGAAAATAATTTTACCCGCATTCATGATAAGTATATTATCAACCTCAACTATATTAAAGAATACATAAAAGGCAGTGGCGGTGACGTGGTGCTGGAAAATGGCAAAGAGATACCCGTGGCTACAAGACGTAAGGAGGAATTTTTAGCAAGGTTTGAAAAGTGGATAAAGAGGAAGGGATAGCTATCACATAATGTAATAACCTACCGCACTGTCTTTGAATATTCTTTCAATTTCCCTTTTTCTTTTTTGCTCAGGCTGTTCATTCCACTCCTGCTTATTTTATCCAGTATCCGGTCCAGCTCCTTTTGCCGATTGGCTTTCTCAACATTGTACAGGTGATCTGGTGAATAATATTTTTGGTGTGTTTTAAAGTAAAAATTATCAACCAATAAAATATGCGGCCGGGTAATAATAAACCAGATAAATACAATGGCCGGAACAAAAATGATAAGGATGGTTGTATAATTTTCTGAGAGGGCGGATGGATGCATCATAATAGCCACCAGCAAACCAATTACGCCACCACCCAAATGTGCATCATGGCCAATATTATCTTTAGCCGACTTAATGCCGTAAATGGAATAGAGTACATACAAAAGCCCATAAAACCAGCCCGGAATAAAAACGCCAAAGAACCAGATGCCAATACCGGGATACAAAACAATTGAGGAAAAAATAATCCCGCAAACGGCACCCGATGCACCAACGGCTGAATAATCACCATGATGACGGTGAATAAAAAGGGAGAGCAAGTTGCCGCCAATAAGACTGACAAAATAAATCAGCAGGAAATTTATTCCGCCGAGAGTGTATAACACAGGCCAGCTAAAAGCATAAAGACTGAACATATTAAACAGCAGGTGTGTCCAGCCAATGTGTAAAAAACCGGAAGTAACCAGCCGTTTATAATCCTTATTAGTAAAGATTTTGTCAACCACAAATTTGTAACCATTAAAGAATGATTCATTGGTAAAGCCTTTCCAGGAAAAGGCAATATTGGCGATTATCAGCAGTAAGGCAATTATTCCTGTATCACTCATGTCGAAATTCTTTTTTAATTAATGCACCTTTTTATTAAACGAATGCCCGACAGCATCGGCACCACCTCAAGCATGCTATTGCTGAATGTAAGAGTCACCGCCTCTATATCATTCGTTTGCCGATAAATTTTTTGCAGGTGATTTTGTATACACAAATACAGCTCTCCCATCACACTGCTGTTGGCGCTTACGGCGGCGGTAAACGGCCCGGTCATTTTCCATTTTTTCCGGAGATCGCCTGCCGCACCAGGCTGCACGTTATCTGAGGTATAGAAAGGTTGGTTAGCGGCAATGGTAAATAAATACAACACATCATCAATCAGCTTTATGGTATCTCCGGCGGCGGTACTTTTTAGTTTTAGCTCCACCGTTAGCAACTGGTCCCAATACCTGAGCCGTGGAAAATTTTCTGTTTGTCCAAGCCGGTCCCATCCATGTACAGGAAATCCAAGTTTGGTTCTTCAACTTTCATACGAGTAATGCCCTTTTAATATGCTGCAGCAATAAAAATTTCTGCAAAATGGTTAAGCATCCATTGTAATTATAACAGAACCTATTTTTTGACCCGATGCCACATATACAAATGCTTCAGCTATCTTATCAAGCGGATACGTTCTATCTATTACCGGCCTGTAGCTTCCTTTTTCAATCAACTCTTTGATAAAACCGAGAGTACCCTTGATGTCTTTAGGGGGAATGAATAAAACTTTTTTTCCACCTAATAGCCGTGTTAGGAGTGCCCACAACAGATACTCAAATCCGCCCGATGAAGTATAAATTCCATTCTTCTTTAATAGTCGTTTGCATTTTAGAAAACCGGTTTTGTCAACTGCATCAAAAATAAGATCATATCGTTCTTCATCTTTTGTAAAATCCTGCGTTTTGTAATCAATTATTTTATCAGCTCCTAATGATCTTACCAGTTCACTGTTCTCACCTCCACATACCGCAGTAACATACACACCATAATAATTCAAAAACTGAATATAGGCTGAACCGATCGCACCCGTTGCACCATACACCAATGCTTTTTGTCCGGCCGTTGGTTTCAGGGCGGTAATACCGGCAGCAGCATAATAGGTTCCCTCCAAACAAGCGGCTGCCTGTTCATAAGTTATGTTGCAGGGCATTAATACAATTCCTTTGGTTTCAGGAAATGCTATGTATTGTGCATGAGATGCAATTCCAAAAACACCTCCGAAACCCATTATCCTATCACCAACCTTAAAAGATTTTATAGCTGAGCCTGTTGCTTCAATTTGCCCGGCAAAATCTGACCCTGTTACAGCTAACTTCGGTTTGAATAGGCCTGTAAACAATCGCATGAAAAATGGCCTGCCTGTAAGTACATGATTATCGGTTCTGTTTACAGAAGCTGCATACACTTTTATCAATACTTCATTGTCTTTTGGAGTTGGTTTATCAATCTCTTTTATACTTAAAACGTCTGATGAACCATATTTTGAACAAACCGCAGCTTTCATTTTAAATTGTCTGGTTTATAATGACACACAATTAAATATACAACCCTCATCCCAAGGTAAAAAAAAAATTGCTCTTGAGTAGGAAGATATTAGTATTCGCTTTTTTGTATTGTCGGTGTCAGCAATACCAAAAACAGGTTCTTTTCTTTCTCCCTGCAGGCGGGCTTACCGTGTGGTTAAAGCGCACCCGGCTTTTAGTTAGGCTTGCCTGCCAGTTCATACCCAACCCCACACCTATACAACCCAGCCCCGCACCTGTACAATCCGGCCGAAAAGCCCAAAACAAGGTTCCATATTTACACTGGCAATAAAGGTTTTGGTTGCCACCACTTAAAACATTCCATTATGAGGAAACTCAAACTTCTGCTGTCCGCTATGCTGGTAAGTATAATAGCCAGCCCCCAGGCCGGACAGATCAACCAGATCAATATCGTAAATTTTACCGTAAAAAATACACTGCCCGCCACATTAGACAGTTGGCTCTCCACCCCCGGCGCACTGGTACTTACAGCACAAAAAGTACCCGGCACGCAGGTGCGTGAACCAATGATGGTACTTCAGATCCGCAGCAATGGCGCTATTATATGCGGCAATGCAATGTCTTCTGCCAAACGGATAGACCCCTTTGATGTGCGGGTGTTTACTACCGCCGACCTGCTTGGACTGCTGGGCAACTGTAATGAACTGAAAGCCGGTACCTATTCCATCTGTGTACAATTTTTCAATATAGATAAAGTGGCCATCAGCCGTGAAGTGTGTAAAGACTTCAGGGTAGAAGATACCAATGTGGAATATTCGCCGCCCACATTGATAACACCTGATAATGGCAAAAAATTTACAGTAAAGGAATTACAAAATGTTGTGATGTTTCGGTGGACACCACTGGTACCCAAACCCAAAGAACCAGTTACCTACCGCTTAAGAGTATGGCAACTGATGCAGGGACAGAATGGTGCGCAGGCTATGAGAACGAACCAGCCAATCGTTACAAAAGATGCAGATAACCTGACCCAGGCAACAGTCAGCAATATATATACAGGCCCCTGCAAACCTCCTTATTTGTGTGATTTTATCTGGAGTGTGCAGGCATTGAACCGCAGTGGCAAACCAATGGGCAACAATAACGGATACAGCGAACCCTATACATTTGGTGCAGCAGATGAAAAAAGTAAAGGACCTGATAATGTATTTCCGGAAGACCAAAAGAAATATGCACCCAAAGACATGGCCAGCCCGCTATTGTTCCGTTGGACACCCATTGTACCAAAACCACAGGAGCCAGTTACATACAGACTAAAAGTATGGCAACTGATGCAGGGACAAAATGGCTCGCAGGCCATGAGAACCAACCAACCAATAGTAACCAAAGATGTAGCAGATATA